>JBKECF010000043.1:0-21425 GCA_047974375.1 Lachnospirales bacterium | reverse complement strand
GCCCGAAATATTTAAAAATAAAATACTATCTTTGAACCAAAATAAAGTAAACTCGCATCAACAATGTTGTGAAACTTGACAGGGTGAGATAAAAGTAATTCATGATACCAAATAAGGGCGTAAAAAAAAACAATTGCAGTATTA
Source organism: Lachnospirales bacterium (assembly GCA_047974375.1). Lineage (GTDB taxonomy): Bacteria > Bacillota > Clostridia > Lachnospirales > CAMZNU01 > JBKECF01. Next base: position 21,281 of record JBKECF010000043.1, on the reverse strand, counting down.
TAAAGGTAAAGATTCCTCTAAATTATTGACTATAAAGTGAGAAGAGTCTTATCCAAAAGAAAAGTATTACCATCTGAAGTTACGTAATATAAAATAAATTGAAAATTAAAACAACATACCAATTACTTACAACCCAACTTTTAGAGTTGAGGGGAAGAATGTTGGTGTTGTTTAAGGCATTAAAGAAATTAGTTCCTGAAACGAGTTCAGGATTAGCTCTACCAGCTATTTTTATTGCAACGCCTTTGACTAATTATAAAAATAGGACTTTTTTGAGGGGGGGGAGTTCAAAATATAAAAGATTACTCGCGATAAAATTTCAGTTTTGGTAGCTCCCTTAGGGGAGCATATAAGATTAAATACGGTTTGTCATTTCCTAATCATACGGAGAACCTAGAAAAACTTTGCTTCAAAGTATAAATGAAGAAACAAAACGAGTTTATACTCAATATTAATTGAAATCAAGAAAAATATAAACATTATGAAAAAAAAGTAATTGGAGCTATAGTTATAGGAACAGCTATTTTTGCCATGGCTTTATTTATAAACAATACAAACAAGGCGACTACTGATGGAAGCCTAGATCTAAATAGTTTAGTCGCCATAAATGAAGCTCAAGCGGAGTTTGACCCTATTACTTCATGTGACTCCTGGTGTACTACTGGATCATTATGCATTTTAGTCACTAACGCAGGGTTTAATATTAATTGTTACGGTTGGGACAGACCATAATTAACTTAAATGTGGTTTTAAGTCCACTTAAAACCACATATATTATTTAAAACTATAAAAATGAAATTACAAACAGCTTTTTTATGCTCAGTAATATTACTGTGTTTTTCTTGTAGAGAAACAGAAAACAATTCGATTAAAGACTTTTCCATTAATTCTTTTCCTAAAGAACATAACTTGGGGGATGGTAATTATTTCTTAACGGACAGCGTTAATTTAATAAATCCAAGATGGATTAGATACCATCCTGATTCTTTTCTTGTTTTACAAGAGTTGGGTACTGATAAAATGATTAAAATCATTGATTTAAAAACAAAAAAAGTTCAAGAAATAATCCAAAAGGGAAGAGGCCCCAATGAAATGATAAATGCATGGGGAATTAGTATAATAGGGAAAGATATTTGGGTTTTTGGAGGTCAGATAAAGAAATTTATAAAACTGTCTCATGATGAAACTCGTAAATTCCACATATCGGATGAAGTCATGTTGGAAGATAAAAAATGTCTCAATGGATTGGCTTTAAACGATAGTGTATTTGTAGGATTGGACTTGCCTTCAAAAAAGAGATTGTCTCTTTATAATAAGGAAGGAAAGCGTACCAAAGTTTTTGGAGAGTTTCCACCTATAGAAAACAGTGGTAAAATAGAAGCTGACAATAACATATTTACTTCAAAAATAGCTGGAAATTCTAAAACAAACACGGTGGTCGTTGCATGTAGCGATGTGGACATCTTGGAAGTATATGATATCACAAAAAATAGTTTTAAGCGAATACACGGGCCGGAAGGAATAAAAATTAGAGCAAAAAAGGTAGATGTTGGAATGGGTACTATGATAAGAACAGAGCCAAGATTTTTGGCATATGGGGACATAATAACCCACGACCAAGGGTTTTTTGTAGGCTATACAGGTTTTAAACCAATAAAAAATGGACGGCGTGCACTCGAAGAGTCGTTTCCTAGAAACGTTTTTTCTTTTTCGTGGGATGGAATACCAAAAACAAAATATGTTTTTAACAACCCCCTGTTTTCATTTGATTTAGATAAAGACAACAAAAAGCTATACGCTATAACCATGACTCCTGAACCCAAAATAACCATGTTCGATTTAAATGGAAAATTATGAAAGGTCATCAATATTTTATTTTTATTGTAATTCTTTTTTTAGCATGTAATAGCAAACCAAAAGAAGCTAAAAAACTTGTTGTTTCTAATCAAATGGGACAACTAATGTTACCTAAAAACAAGTTGAACCTCTTTTGTTATTTTAAAGCAGAATGTTCTTTTTGTTATGGAAACATCATGAATATATCTAAAGAATTTCCAAAAATACCTCTTGTTTGTATAACAGAATGTACAGATACGGTTTTAATAAGTCATCACATGAATCAAATAAATTTTAAAGGAGTCCTAGTTATAGATTCACTGTCTAATTTTTATAAATCAAATAAGGATATTTTGAAAAACAACAAGCTTTTATTGGTGGATCATGAAAATAAAGTTGTTGACTCTGCCGAATTTGAATTAAACAAGATAATTACCAAGAGATTTAAGGAAAAAATTAAAAAATACACTTTAGAAAAATGAGATTATATACATATATGTTGATATTAACAACTATACATTTAAGTTGTTTTGGGCAGGAAAAAGGCAGCTTTACAGATGCAAGAGATGGACACGTTTATAAATGGGTAAAAATAGGATCACAAATTTGGATGGCTGAGAATTTAGCTTATTTACCAGAAGTATCGAACGTTAGTTTGCCCTTCGAAATAGCTCAGACAATTCCAAAATATTTTGTTTATGCATATCAAGGCAAAGATGTCATTAAAGCAAAAAAACATGAGAATTACATTAAATATGGAGTATTATACAATTGGCTCGCAGCAAAAGACGCCTGTCCAGAAGGTTGGCACTTGCCTTCAGATTCTGAATGGAAAATTTTAGAAAATAAATTAGGTATGCCAAAAGACCAAATTGATGAATGGTTTTATAGAGCAGGTGGAAATATTGGTTTGGTTCTAAAAAGTAAGTTTGAATGGTCAAAAGAAGGCAATGGTTTGGATAGGTTTGGGTTTTCCGTTCTTCCTGGAGGCTTTAGGCATGATGGAGACCACAATGATCCTAAAAACAATGGAGGTTTCTCTTTTCTCAATGAAGAAGCATTCTTCTGGAGTTCTACCAAATATAAAAAGACGACAGCTTTTAGACGTCATTTTAATGCTAATAATAATGGTATTGATCGTTATCCAGGAACACGTTCTTCAGGGTATTGCGTTCGCTGTATAAAGAATTAATTGTGAAATTAAAAGCTTGTTATCCATGTATAGTGCTAGTATTCAGTGCTTCCTGTTCTAAAGAAACAGATTCTGGTTTAAAAGTGGGAAAAGAAACCCAGAAGCTTAAATCTGAGAAACTAACAACTTCAAAAAACAAGCTATTCCTTTTTGGAAATATTGAGTATTTTGATGTTATTAATGATAGTCATATTGCAGTGTCAACAGCAAAACCTTCTAGTTGTGTGATTATTTTTAACAAAAAATGGTGAGCAAGTAAAAAAAATAGGAAATAAAGGAAGAGGACTGTTTGAGTACAAAATCTAAAAATAACAAGAGTGCATATTCGCTTGGTATGCAGGTCAATTAAAATTAGTCGTTTGCAACAAAGAAGGAAGACCTATTAGAAAACATACAGATTTTAAAGTAACTATTAATGACTTTAGAGGAGTTAAAAATATGGTTTGTTTTTATTTTGGAGGAGGTTTCTCTGAGTTAATTAGCATTTACGATTTAACTAGTGCCTGCCCATAAAGTCGGGAGTCTAAACTGTAAAGTTAAATATCAAGGCTTGCCGTTCTGTTTGTGAGAGTTTGGAATTGGGAGTTTACTTGTGTAAATGACTAATTCGCAAAGTGAGCATAACGCAGATATTGGACTTTATAGACAGGCTCTAATTATTGCAAATGTGTTTATGTGTATGATTGGGACGAAAACTCAGTAAAAAGCTGAAATTAAATAACATCAAACCGTCAGGCAGTAAGCTATAGACTGTAAGCCTAACTACACACAGGAGGATGATTAATAAACCAGCAAAAGCTTAAAGTCTAAGGCTTACAGCTTATTGCAGAATTTTAAACACATGAAATAAACTTGTATTTTAAAATATTTAGGACTAGCCACATTTGTTTTTTACATAAAATCTTGCAAAAGTGAGAAAATATATAAAGTAAAAGTTGTTTTATCCAAAAGAAATGAGTAATATTGTATTGCCAACTGAAATAGCATAATAAAAAATGAGTTTAAAATTAAAGCAGTTATTATACTTAGCAGTCTTTCTTCTTTTTACAGCTTTAGTGTTAAGTTGTAAAAAAGAACAAGCCAAAACACAAGAAGAAACCATAACCAAGCAACAATACCTTCCAGAAAAAAACGAGGTAGATGCAATGATTTTAAAGCGAGGAACTTTTCAAAAAGAAATCGTAAGCAATGGCAAGCTAATAGCCCTACAAAAAAACCAACTCAAGTTTGATGTAAGCGAGTATTTAGACAAACTTTTTGTTAAAAATGGCGATAATGTAAAGAAAGGCCAAACATTAGCCGTTTTAAAAGATTTCACCTATAAGCAGGCGTATGACAAAGCTAAAATGAACCTTAAAAAAGCAGAGTTGGAATTTCACGATAAATTGGTGGGGAGAGGATACGATACCTTTAATAAAGACAGCATACCTTCAACGGAATATGAAATGTTGTCTATTCGTTCAGGATACAAACATGCATGGCTTGATTTACAAAACGCAGAATTCAATTTAAAATCTACAAAGCTTATCAGTCCTTTCAGTGGAAAAATAGCAAATATAAAATATAAACAATACGAACAAATTAATGCAGGCTCTGATGTTATGACCTTAATAGACGATTCTGTTTTTGAGGTAGAATTTCACTTAATAGAATCTGAAATTTTTCAAATACAATTAGGCAGAGAAGTAGAAGTAGAAACCTTTGCCTCCAATAAGGACGTTATTAAAGGAGTTATAACAGCAATTAACCCTCAGGTAGAAAAAGATGGGACTATTTTGGTAACGGCTAAAATTAATAATAATGGAACGTTAATGGAAGGAATGAATGTTAAGGTTTTCATGAAGAGGGATGTATGTGACCAATTTGTAGTTCCTAAATCGGCTGTTATTTTACGTCAAAACCAAGAAGTTTTATTTAAGGTGAAATCAGGAAAGACACACTGGACCTATGTGCAAACAATAAACGAAAATAGCAAACAATATAGTGTCATTCCACATCCAGATAAAAGTGGTGCATTGTTAGAGGAAGGAGACACTATTGTGGTTTCGGGTAATCTTAATTTGGCTCATGATGTAGAAGTCTTGATAAGAAACATTAGTCATTAATTTTTTGCTTATGAATCTTAGTGGAAAGGTATATTCAATAGTAACATTAAAGAATTCACAAGCTTACTTTATAATGTCAATTTTGTTTGTTTCCCTATTTTCATGTCGTCAATTACCTGATGAAGTAGAGGAAAGTTTAGCGTTGGCAGGTAACAATAGGGCTGAACTGCAAAAAGTATTAAACCATTACCAGAAACCCGAAGATAGCCTAAAATTGAAAGCAGCTTATTTTCTAATTTCAAAAGAAATGCCTTATGGTATATTTATAGACAGTAGGGATGATAAATTGCTAGATGAGTATTTTAACGCACTTGAAGATTCATTAAGTGTTTTTTTTGGCAGGGAGAGCAGCGTTAATGTAGGAAAAAGGAGGGCAATAACAAATGCTATAATTAATAAGTACCAACTCAATCACGGTAAAGTTTTTAGAGATAGATGGCCTATAAAAAGGGATATACATCATATTACTGCAGATTTTTTAGTGGAAAACATAAATTATGCATTCAAGGCATGGGACTTGCCTTGGGCCAAGCAATATAGTTTTGAAGAATTTTGTGAATATATTCTCCCATACAGAATTAATAAACAGTATCCAAGTAATTGGCGGAAGTACTTTTTTAATGAGTTTGAAACATTTAGAGATTCTATTGGAGAAGAGAAAAATCCAATTTTGGTTGCAACTAAAATCAAGGAGTATTTAGCTAAGATGAAATTCATACCATGTGGTCTTTATGATGTTCCCGAAGCTCTTTTAGGAGAGACTATGTACAAATATAAAATTACAGGTAATTGTGTTAGTGTATCAACATTTTTGCAGGAGGTTTTAAGAGCTTCTGGTATTGCTTCGACAGAAATTTTAGCAAATAAATTTGGAAATACAGGAAATAATCATATTTCTAATGGGGTTTTAGATGCTAATGGCAACTGGCATTATTATGATGGTATTTCTAACGCTCCTGGCAGTTTGAAAATTAATAAATTAGTGACAAAATACTACAGGAAAAAATCCATCGATAGAAGTGAACTAACTCAAACTAAAGTAGAAGCGTTAAATCATCTCAAACTTTTTGGCTGGGAAGATATCACAAAAGAATTGACTGAAAGTTCTAATTTATCTTTTAACTTAAAAAACTCGGATTGTCAAAATTTCCAGTTGGCATATTTGTGTATTTTTGATAATCTTAGTCACTCAGGATGGACTCCTGTAGATTGGGGAGAGATTGATAAAACACAAAGCAGAATTACTTTTAAAGATATTGGAGGTAGAGAGGTTGTTTATTTAGTCATTGCCTATGATGAATTTAATAACTTAAAACCGCTTAGCCCTCCTTTTATTTTAAAAAATAATGGAGTTGTAGAGTTTCTTAATATGAAAAAAGGAGATGAACAAGAGCTTACAATTCATAGAAAATTTTCTCCTAAGCAACATTTAAATAAAATAGCAATGAATTTAAATGGGGGACGATTTGAAGGTTCTAATTTTCCAGATTTTAAAAATAGTGATATTCTATATACCTTTAAAAATATTACGGATATTAATCGTAATTTAGTAGAAATTTCCCCTGAAAATTATCAATATTATCGTTTTGTATTTCCAAAGATAAAAGACAGCTTATATTACGACATTTCGGAGCTTGGTTTTGGCAATTTAACTTCCAATTCTTTTCGTAAAGAAAAAGGTAGACATATAAGTTCAAATGGCATAAGTAAAACTATTCTACATAGCTTTTTTGATGATAACTTATTAAGCTATTCAACTATTTATAGAAGAAAAGGGGAAGTAAAAGCATACGCACCGAGCTCAAAAGAAGTTTGTGCCAATATTGATAAAGAGGTTTGGATTGGTGTTGATTATGGTAGTCCACGGAGCATTTCTCAACTTTACCTCTGTCCTAGAACTGATAAAAACGGTATTTATCCTGATATGGATTATGAATTACTTTATTGGGATAATAAATGGATGCCCACAGGTATAATTAATACCAATCGAGGGTATTTGAGCTATGCTAATTTGCCAAAAAACACTCTCTTTTGGCTTAGAAATTATACAGAGGGTAAAGAAGAACGCATTTTCACCTATGAAGATGGTAAACAAATTTGGTGGTAAATAGATATGGTAAAATTTCTCATTCATAAACCGATAGCTGTTTTAATGACCTCTTTAGGGGTATTGATTTTAGGTATTTATGCCATAGGCCTTATCCCTGTTTCCTTAATGCCTAATATTGATATTCCAGAAATTACAGTTCAGATTTCTGCAGATAATATGTCGGCCAGGCAAATTGAAGATGCCGTAGTAAAACCCCTGCGCCGTAATTTAATGCAATTAAGCCACCTCAAAGATATTACTAGTGAATCCAGTAACGGATTAGGGGTTTTATATTTAGAATTTAATCATGGCACTAAAATAGATTATTCGTTTATAGAGGTTAATGAAAAGATAGATCGGGCTATGGTAAATTTTCCAAAGTCCATGTCGCGCCCCAAAGTTTTAAAATCCAGTGCTACAGATATTCCTGTATTTTATTTAAGTATGACGCTCAAAGATAGCATTTCAGCTAACGCCATAAATTCCGATCTTCATCCCGTATCCCAAAAGTTTGTAGACTTTAACCGTTTTGCCAATCAGGTAGTCCGTAAACGCATCGAACAAGTTAGTGAAGTGGCTATGGTCGATATTTCAGGTTTGGTGTCTTCTGAAATACTAATTATTCCCAATCAAAAAAAGCTGGATGGACTGGATATTGATTTAAATGAACTGGAATCAAGCATAAAAAAGCATGATATAGAAATAGGCAGTTTACTCATCAAAGACAGTCAATACCAATACGATGTGCGCTTAGGAAATACCCTTAGTAATATACAAGAACTTAAGAATATTTACATTCGTAAAAATAACCGATTATACCAACTAAAAGAACTGGCAGAGGTGTTGGAACATCCGCAAAAACGAACAGGATTGGTGTTGTCTGGCACAAAGGAAGCCATTACTATGGCCATAATAAAGCAAAACGATGCTCGCATGGGCAATCTAAAAGCCTCGCTAAATACATTAATGGACAATTTAAAAAAGGATTATCCAGATATAGATTTTTTGATAACCAGAGATCAAACTAAGCTATTAGATTATTCCATAAACAACCTACTTCAAAGTTTGTTCTGGGGCATGTTGCTGGCCTTTTGCATTATGTTTCTATTTTTTAAGAATGTAAAATCACCGTTACTTATAGGTATTGTGGTTCCTATTTCGTTAATTATTTGTTTGCTGTGTTTCCAATCGCTTCAAATCTCTATAAACATTATTTCCTTATCTGGCTTGGTTCTCGGAATTGGACTTATGATTGACAATTCTATTATTGTAATAGATAACATCATTCAGTTCCGGGAGCAAGGTTGTAATTTATCAAAAGCTTGTGTAGAGGGCACTAATGAGGTTATAAAACCATTACTGAGCTCTGCTCTTACTACTTGTGCAGTATTTTTACCCTTGATATTTTTAAGTGGAATAAGTGGTGCCCTGTTCTATGATCAAGCTATGGCCATAACCATAGGGTTATTTGCATCTTTTATTGTTTCGATTACTTTATTGCCTGTTTTATATCGTTTGTTTCATTTAAAAGACACAAACAAGCAAGGTGTTATTACCAAATTCCTAACAAGAACAAATATCTTAAATTATGTAACGCTTTACGAAAGAGGCTTCAAATGGGTAATGAGACATCACAGAACAACATGTCTGCTATGTGCTTTATTATTGGTTTTAACCTTTGGATTATATAATCTAATCCCTAAAAAACAAATGCCAAATTTTACAACTACCGAAACGCTTTTAAAAATTGATTGGAACAGCCCTATTCATGTTGAAGAAAACAAAAAAAGAGTTTTAGAACTTTTGGGCTTGGTACAAGGGAAACTGGTTAATCAAACAGCACTTATAGGGCACCAGCAATTTCTTTTGGATAAAAGTACCCCGGCCAGGACTTCTGAAACTACATTGTATTTGCAATGTAGTAACCCTGTAGAGCTAACGGAGACAATTGATATTATAGAAAAAGAAATTCAAGACAATTATCCGTCAGCTTTGATAGCATTTAAGGGTGTTGATAATATTTTCAATCTTATTTTTTCAGACAACAAGGCAAAGTTAACAGCTCGGATACGTCCTGTAAAAGATATGGGAGACAAGCAAAACGAAACCATAAAAAACCTTTGGTTTCAATTGCAAGGACAATTTAACGAACTGGCATTAAAACCTATTGCGTGGCAGAATTACATGACCGTAGTGGCCAATCAAGAGAAACTGTTGACATACGGGGTAAGTGCCAATAGTATATTCAATGCGCTAAAAAGAGCCTTTAACGAACACGAAATATTAACCATTGCAGATAACCAGAGTTTTATTCCCGTTATTCTAGGTGGTGAAAAAAGTTATGTGGATAATATCTTAAATGAAACAACGGTAGTGTCTGACGATAATGCTGTATTCCATGTGAAAGACTTTGTAAAAGTAGTAACAGCAAGCGATTTAAAAACGCTTACTGGAGGTGTAGAAGGAGAATACTATCCATTATCACTAAATATTGATGATAAGCTTGTTGATGAGGCGATGGATAAAATTGAAAACATAGTCCAGGCTAATTCATGCTATGATGTTAGTTTTTCAGGGAGCTATTTTAGTAACCAAGAACTTTTAGGAGAGTTAAAATGGGTTCTTCTTTTGTCCCTTGTGTTACTTTATTTTATTTTAACCTCGCAGTTCGAATCCTTTACGCTACCGTTAATTATTTTGCTTGAAGTTCCTATAGATTTAGCAGGAACTTTCTTGTTTTTAAAACTGTTTGGCATGAGCATTAATTTGATGTCTATGATTGGCATTGTGGTCATGGTTGGTATAGTTATAAATGATTCCATATTAAAGATCGATGCCATTATACAATTACAAAAACAAGGCTGTTCGTTAATGAAAGCTTTGTTGGTGGCAGGACGGCGTCGGTTAAAGCCCATTTTAATGACCAGTTTAACGACCATTTTAGCATTATTACCACTGCTATTTTCAAACGGCTTGGGCGCCGAGCTTCAAGCGCCTTTAGCTGTGGCACTTATAGGGGGTATGTTGCTGGGTGCCTTTGTTAGTATTTATTTTATTCCTCTGTGTTATTTATATCTTTCAAAACTTCAACCTTATGTTAAAAAATAAATCACTCGGCATATTAAAGAGGATTAAAGGGCTTTCTTTGTTCTGTTTTCAAAAGGTAAAAAAAACAGCTGTAATAACTGTTTTGCTAGCCTTTTGCAATGTATATCACATAAAATCTCAAGATAAAATAGAGGAGTTAACAATGCGTCAAAGCATAGGCTTGCAGTATGTATTGAGTTTAGCAGGAAAACATTCTTTGGATGCTTTTAAATCTAAGCGGAAATATGGAGTAAACTATTGGCAGTTTAAATCGTTTCAATCGAGCTTATTGCCTAAGATCAGTTTTGAAACTCGACCATTAACCTTTAACAGGTCATTGGTAAAGCGATACGATTCCGAAGTGAATATAGATGTATTCCGCCAGCAACAAAGTTTAAGTTCGTATGCCAATGTTTCGATGACGCAAAATATTCGAGCTACAGGAACCAGTCTGTTTATTAATTCAAATTTCGATAGAATTATAAATTCAGGGCTATCGGATGTTAAAAGTTATAGTGCAACCCCAATTCGCATAGGGCTAATCCAGCCATTAATGGCATACAACCGTTTTAAATGGGAAAAAGAAACGGAACCCTTAGAATATCAAATAGCAAAGCAGGAGTTTATCCATGAACAACAAGCTATTAATATAAAGACCATAGACTATTTTTTTAGTTGGGCCTTGGCTTATAAAAGAGTCGAAATCGCAGAAGAGAAAAAATTATCAACAGCTAGGTTACTAAAAATAGGAAAAAAACGTTACGACTTAGGTGCCATTGAGCGAGATGACCTTTTAAATTTAGAATTGGACGTGTATAATGCTAATACCAACCAGACCCAAAATCTTCAAAGTTTGCAAAAGGCAGAGACTGCGCTTCGCTTGTTTTTAAGAGACCAAATTCCTGGAGATATTCAGCCAGAACTACCAGAGCTTATAAGCGATTTGCAAATAAATATTGAAAAAGCAAAAGCATTGGCACAAGCTAATAATCCCGATATTTTAGATTTAAAGTTAAGAAAAATAGAAGCCTCACGAGATTTGGATAAAACCATAAAAGACAATAGGTTCGACTTGTCTGTCACGGCTAGTTATGGTCTTAATCAGCAGGGCAATACGCTTATAGATGCCTATGGAAACCTTTTGGACCAACAAATGGTTTCTGTAAATTTTAGTTTACCTATTTTAGACTGGGGCGAGCGTAAAGGAAAGATTAAAACAGCTCAGATGAATAAAGATGTTATTGATATAGAATTGCAACAGGATGCAGATAAGCTAGATCAAGACATTGCCCAAAAAGTTATTGATTTCAACCTGCAGAAAGAGCTGGTGCAAGGGACACTTAAAACAAGTGAGATAGCAAAAGAATCATACAACATAACAGAAAAAAGGTTTCTATCTGGTAAGATAGATTTACTCAATCTTACCAGTTCTAGAAAAGTATGGCAACAGGCTACCGAACAATATATACAGAGTTTGTTTAATTATTGGAGACTATATTATGAAGTGCAACAGTTAACTCTTTATAACTTTATAAAAGACAAGCCTATCGTTGAAGATTTTGATGCAATTGCCTATGACTAAATAATTGTTTTACAGCGAAATAAAGCCGAGTTTGATTACTCTATTGTTCGGATAGAAATTTTAATTTTCAATTATGTTAGAATGACACGGATTACACTTGCTATTCAAAAGCTTAAAAGCAAAAAGCTATTTAAACTTATAATTTGGATGTCAGTTTTCATTTTTCTTTTTATAAGATACCCCTATTACTTGTCTCTGTGTGGTTTATTGATTCTGATTATATATACTTTGATTAGGAGTCTTTTGGAAGGAGTTGAAAATAAAGGATTTAAGACGACATTAAAAGTTTTATGCTTATTCTTTTTCATTTTTACCATAGCCATAAGTACCAAACTCTTTGTAGGGGATATTTACAAAATCCCCAGTTCCTCTATGAATAGCACTTTGTACTCAGGTGATGTTATTCTAGTCAACAAACTAAAATATGGCCCCAAGTTACCGCGTTCCCCTTTTGAAATCCCCTTAGTTAATATTTCCCTATATTTTAATAAGAAGGCAAAAGAGCGTATCAAAGAGAACTGGTGGGCTTATAAAAGGTTGTCAGGACTCTCTCAAGTCAAACAAGGAGATATTTTTGTTTTTAGTTTAGGCTTAAGTCGAAACTTCTTTGTGGTAAAGCGGTGCTCGGGCTTACCGGGAGACACGCTGCAAATAAAAAATGGGAAGGTATATACAAATGGCAATTTATATAATGAAACGGATAATATAATGAACTCTTTTGAATTTAGAATTGAAAATCGTCAATTACTACATAAGCAATTGGATTCATTGAGTATTAGTACTTATATAAATTACAGCCAACCTAAAACAGGAACTGCAATATTGTCCAAAAAAGAAGCCAACTTGTTTCAAGGATTTACAAGTATAAGCGATTTTCAACTTAAAATAGATACGTTTGACGTAAAAAAAACAGTTCTAAGAGCCTCTGAGCATAATAAATGGACTTATGATAACATGGGACCAATTGTTATTCCTAAAAAAGGAATGACAATTGCGCTAAAGCCAAGTGTGGCATTGCTTTATGGGGAAATTATGAAATTGCACGAAAAAAATCCTGTAGAAATAAAAGATGATAGATGTTATATTTATGGACAGGAAAAATCATCTTATACCTTTAAGCAGAACTACTATTTTATGATGGGCGATAATAGAAAGAAAACTATTGATTCTCGTTCTTGGGGTTTTTTACCCGAAGAAAATATCATAGGGAAGGTACAATGCGTATTATGGTCTAATTACCAAGATAAATTTCAATGGGAGCGTTTATTTAAAGCTGTTGATTAACAAATGTACTTCCTGTAAAAAAAAACTTGTTTACTGCCCAAAATCCGCAAGCCCTATTTTGGAATCTAAAAAAAGATCGGTATTAACATTCTTCGGAAAAAGGGTTGATAAAGTAGCAAAATCCTTATTTTTGAGCAGACCTCCCCTTATTAATTTTATCAAGGCTGTTGTGGGGAAGCCAAACAATCAGGAAAACCAATCTGCTAAGATGAATTTGCAAATTAACTCTATCAGCCGATTATTCGCAGAGACAAAATGGATTATCTGTCGTCTGGCTGTAAGTGAATTTTGTAACTATTCAGCGAATTCTCAAATTATTTAGCCTTGATATTCAGCGTGTTACAAAACATGGAGTAATTGAATTTATCGGAAAACATTCGTTTCGCTATGTTATTACCATTAATATTGTGTAATGTCCGAATGTTTATACCCTGCATGCGCGCCGAGACTACCAAGCTCTCTGTCAATAAATTGAGCTACTTTGCTTGAAGATACTTGCCCATGAATTAAGCTTATTCCACCAAAAGGTGTTACTTTTGAATCGAGTTTTTTTAACATGCACCTAAATAGGTGAAAAATCTCGAGCCCTGCAAATTTTTGCGGGGCTTATTTTCAATAACTTATCAACAGTTAAGTAAAAAAGCTTGCGGAAGTAGGGTACTAAAATAACGAAATATATATATTATATATAGTGTAAATTAAAATATACTTTGTAACTTAGCAGCATGATAGAAAATATTTAAGTATAAACTAAAATTTAATACGATGAATTTAAAGAAAAAATTAATGGTGTTTTCAGGTATTACTGTTCTGGCAGTAACTATGTTTTTTAGTGTTAATGCATTAAATGGTTCAAACGGAAATTTGGATTTAGCTAGCCTGCGAATTGCAAATATTGCTAATGCTGAAGATCCGGGGTATTGGCCTCCTAGCGATATTTTAAAATGCAGATGCCATAATGATGGTAATTGTTATGGGGGCAATTACATCTCGTTTAGGAAAAAATGTAAAGACTTATACCCAAATGATACGAGATTTTGCTCTGACTTTTCAGTACATTGCCCAGAATAATTCTTTTCCATAAGAATGCTATATATTAGTAGCCTTACACTTTGTTTTTTTACTAAAGCGAAACAATATGAAACAAATAAGATATAAACTGATTCTGATAATAATTTCTCTTGTATTCTTATTAGGCTGTGTGTCAAAAAATAATGATTCATATCAGAATATTCCATATACTGGAACTACAGACATTCTATTTACTAGTATCTCTTTTGATTCTATCGCTATAGATGGCAGTAACACATCTTTAGTAGGGAAATGGTCATGCATAGAAGATAAGCTAGTTTGGGGAGACTTTTTTTATGGTTCCTTCTATATTTATGATACTAATTTTAATTTTGAAAAAAAGGTTTTAAGTCAAGGGAAAGGACCCAATGAAATTCCCTCGAAAAAATGGGTAGATTACACTGTTTTAAAAGATAAAATTTTTATCCTAGGAAGTTCTTATGGTTACCATCTGATAAACAGTAAAACATGGAAAAAATTAAACTCATCAAGATTAAATTTCAGCACTGAAGAAACAAATATTAAAGACCTGATAAACAATCCTAAGCCTGATAATTTAGCTATCTATGAAGTTAATTATCCTGGATTAAATTTAGGTTTTTTAAATGCTGAGGAAATAGTGTTTTCAATAAGCACAAGTCATCCAAAAATTAACGCTTATACCTCAAGACTGTTTTATGATGAATCAAAAAGCATAGCTGTATTGAATTTAAAAGAAAATAAAATAACAGATATGCTAGCTAACTATTCTCCTATATACAAAGAATATGAATATATCCCCCAGTTTAGCAATGTATTGTTTACAGAACACAAAGGAAAGTTGCTTTTTAGTTTTGAAGCAGACAGCCTAATTTATAATACAAATAAAAAACATTCCATTTCAAATAAATTTGGTATTAAAGGTAAAAAAGTCAGTTCTAAATATCCTGAAATAAACAGTACAGAAAACTATGTTAATGATTATAAAATAGGCAGGATTAAACATGGTTACTATAAATATCTGAAGCAAATTTCAGAAACAGGAATCTTATTTAGAGGATACCAAAAGGACAGCCTTGCAAAAGAGGATGGATTACAAGTTTATAGAAACAATGTGCTAATAGGTGATGTTAGTGTTCCTAAAAATTTTCAAGTAATTGGGTATATAAAACCCTATTATTACGCTCAAATTCAGCCAGATGATTTAAATGAAGAATTCGTTTTATTTAAATTTAAATTAGAATACTGATGAAGATTTTTCTATTTTTATGTCTGCCTATGATAATTTTAGGGCAAGCAAACCACAAGGGTAAAAAAGAAGCAGTAGAACTGGAAATAAACAACAGAAATTTCAATTTTGTAGATGCAAAACAAGATACTTTAATTTCAAAAACTTTTGTTTTTAAAAATATTTCAAAAAAAGATATTACTTTAAGTATATCAAGTGCATCGTGTACTTGTACAAAAACTGAACTCAACAAAAAGAAGCTAATGCCTGGCGAAGAAGGAGAACTGTTAATGCAGTTTGATACAAAAAACAAAGTTGGCGAATCCAAAGTTTATACTATCATTGAAGCAAATACCAAACAGAAATTTTATAAATTCCTCATTTATGGCAATGTTATCCCTAAAAAATAGTCTTTTATTTTTAACAATTACTTTTTTTGCGAACTCAGTGTATGCACAAAATGCTGCATATAATATTTATGGAAAAATATATGATGAAAACAAAAAACCTTTAGAGTTTGCTACGGTTGTATTTAGAGAAGGAAAAGTTGGGGCTACAACCAATGAAAAAGGTATATTTAGGTTAAGTATAAATGCAAATCCAGAAGACGTGCTAATCGTCTCATTTCTTGGCTATAAGAATAAACAGGTTTCAATACGCGATTTTTTAAATTTGCCCAATGGAACCATTTGCCTAAGCCCTGATGTATTTATTTTAGACGAAGTTATCGCAGGAGAACTTAATTTAGAAAAAAAATTATCTGCCAAAAGTTTATTTAAAAAAGCAAGGAAAACTTTTGACAAAAATCTTCCTCCTTACAATTATATCGCTAAAGCCTACTATAAAGAAAAAATAAAGTACAACAATAAATACGTGCTGTTTGCCCAAAGCATTGGATATGCTCTAAACATGCATCTTCGGCCTAATACCGCGTATATGACAAAATATAAATTCATATATAAAAACACTAAACTGGCAAATATTGATACGCTTTGGAGAGAAAGCATAAAAAAAAAATACGATCGGATATCTGATTGTTTCTTGAGTGGATCTGCAAATGTAAATCAATATTTGCGACTTACTAAATATGGTGTTTTATCTAACAAATGGAATAATTACGAATATGAGCTAGATTCTGTATATTACAAGCATGGAAGAAAAATATATCGTATTAATTTTAAAGGCAAAGAAACAGGTTGTGTGGATTTCTACGCTGATAATCTTAGAATTTTTCAAATGAATTACGACACTTCTAATTTCCCAACAAATCCATTTAATAAATATTTAACGGCCAATATTGCTATTCAATTTCATTATTTCAATAACAATGTATTCTTATCAAAAATGACATCTTCTTACATTTTTGAGGATAATACTCATTTTAATTCATTCGAAATACTATCGCAAAAATTTAGTGGATTTAAAACGGATCGAGCCGAATACTGGGGTGCTGTTCAAAACGCTTATAACCCAACAATTTTTTACGATCCTAAAGAATGGCAAAATTTAAAAATTGAAGATGATATAGAAATTGAAGTTATAAAAAAAGACTTAGCTCCAAATACTACCTTAGAAACTCAATACATAAAAAACTCTGGAAGTCGTTTAGATTTAACATTCCCCATTACTGAATATGAGGTCCACTTTTTAAAAAAGATGAAACAAATTGAAAGTGCTTTCTTAGAATGAATAGCTACTGGCCATTTCGCTTAGAATAATGCCACCTGACTATTTCGGTTCGAATGATGCCACTCATTTCGGTTTTTCAGCACCCGAATCGCAGGCTTTCTCAACCCGTCGGAATAGTTTGCATATTTATAGTCCAGACTCCCGACTTTATGGACAGACATTATTTAGACTGTATGTAATATCACGCCATGTCTACTTTGCTGTCGTTTAAGAGTCGATGAAAAACATCTTTGCCGCAAGACAAAAGCTTATACAAAGGAGAGTCTGCATAGGAGCAACTGTTCTTAATCTCGAAAAATGGAAAAGTCGCAATAGTTTATTGTGATTGCTGTATTTTAAATTGGAGGCTAAATGGAAGCCTCAACGCTTATCGGAGAACTTCGACCAATGCGTAAGTCCTAAATAGTATACAATTACCTTTTTACTTGAGATGAAAAGGTCTTTTATTACTGAAAGTATTGTCGTACCTTTGTGTTGTAGCGTATTCTTTTGCTTTAGCTCGATCGCGTTAGGGTGCTGATTTTCAGTTTATTTGCAAAAAATGCATATTGCTTTTAATCAGCAAGTTAATTTACTTGCAAAAGTTAAATAAATTATAATGAAAAACCAAAGACTAAACCTAAATTAAGGAGACTCCTAAGAATAACAAAGTAGCACATGAAGCAAAAAACATCTCCATTTACCATTCTCACCATATTTATATGCTTATCAATTATTGGGACAAGTTTAATTCCGTTGTTAAATATCCAGTTAAAACCAACATTAGCGAATAAATCGTTAACTGTTAATTTTAATTGGACAGAAGCTTCCGCAAGAGTTGTAGAGCAAGAAGCGACATCGAAATTAGAAGGTCTTTTTAATTTGGTCAGAGGTGTGCAAGGGATAAGTTCAACATCCTATAAAGGAGGTGGCTCTGTTTCAATTCATTTCAAAAAGAATGTGGATATGGACCTTGTTCGTTTTGAAGTGGCTAATTTAATCCGGCAGTGCTACCCCAGTCTCCCCGAGGGAGTTAGCTACCCCTCGTTGTCAAGAGGAGGTGCGAATGAAAATAGCTCTCCAATGATGTCTTACAGTATTAACGCCAATGAAAGTCCATATTTTATAAAAAAGTATGTAGAAAGTCAATTGCTCCCAAAACTATCTGTTATAAAAGGAGTTAATAAAGTTGGTGTTTATGGTGCGGCTCCGTATGAATGGGTTATAAACTATAGCAGCGATAAACTATTTCAACTACAAATATCGGTATCAGAACTTCAAGGAGCAATCAATTCTTACTTGCAGAAAAGAGAATTAGGGAATGCCTTTATACGTTCTGAAAATCAATCTTCGGATAATGAAATTTCATTGGTTTTAGCCTATAGACCACATGGAAATGTTGATTGGAACCATATTCCAATAAAAAAAATAAATAATCGAACACTCTATTTAAAGGATATTGCTACCGTACGTTATAAAGAAGGCAAGGTGAGCTCTTATTACCGGATTAATGGACTTAATACGGTTAATATGGTGGTATATGCTGAAAAGGGCATAAATACCATTAGTTTGGCAAAAACAGTAAGACAAGCAGTAGATGGTTTTAGAAGGCAATTATCTCCTGGGTATTCTATTAAAATGACTCAAGATACCACAGAATTTATAGTGTCTGAACTTAATAAAATCCAAAAAAGGACTTTGTTTTCATTATTAATACTTTTACTTTTAATTCTGTTTATTAATAGAAGCCTTAAGTACTTGATGATATTGTTTCTAAGCATCATAGCCAATTTGTTGATAGCCGTTATTTTTTATTATGCTCTTGAGGTTCAATTGCAATTGTATTCTTTTGCAGGCATTACAATTTCCTTTGGGATTATTATTGATAATAGCATTGTCATGATTGATCACCTTAGGAATAAAGGAAATAAAAAGTCATTTTTGGCTATTTTGGCAGCAACTCTAACAACTATCGGTGCACTTGTGGTAATTCTCTTTTTAGAAGAAAGTCAACGATTAAATTTATGGGATTTTGCAGTAGTTATTGCCGTCAACATAGGTGTTTCCCTTTTCGTATCTTTGTATTTTGTTCCTGCATTACTAGAAAAAATTAAATTAGATAAAACATACACCCGCTTATCTGTGAAGCGTAAACGACGTATTGTTAAATTCACAAATGTTTATGCCCGAATTATTTTGTGGGGAACTAAGCCAAAATTTAAATGGGCATTTATTGTTTTATTTATTTTAGGCTTTGGCTTACCTTTGCATTTACTTCCCAAAGAACTTAAAACTGAAAATTTTGGAGCTAAATTGTATAATGATACATTAGGGTCAGAATGGTATAATACGGAGTTACGACCCATTTTAGAAAAAGTATTAGGAGGATCTTTAAGATTGTTTACAGAGAATGTTTTTGAGAACTCATACTATAGTGAACCAGAACGAACCAGCCTGCGCGTTACTGGAAGTATGCCCGATGGCTGTACCACTGAACAGCTTAACGAAGTCATTACAAAAATGGAAAACTATATTGGGCAGTTTGAAGAAGTTTCGTTATATGAAACCCGAATAAGTAGCCCCAAAAGTTCAAATATAACCATCTATTTTAAAGACGCATATGAATATGGTAGCTTTCCATTTACTTTAAAAAGTATGCTGGAATCCAAATCTATAAGCTTAGGTGGGTTGGACTGGACGGTTAGCGGTGTAGGAAGAGGATTTTCTAATGCATTAGGCAATGACTACAAAAATAATCACATTGTTATAGAGGGTTATAATTATGATAATTTGTATGCTTATGCAGAGCTGTTGAAACAACAGCTAGAAACAAATTCCAATGGTCGGGTAAAAGATGTTGAAATCACCGCAGGGAGGCGAGGTGTATCTCCTCTTAATGAGTATTATTTATCATTTAATGATGAGCAATTGGCACTGGCTAATGTTTCGCAGAATCAGTTGTATGTCTTTTTGAAAAAAAAAGCGCATTATGGAAATATAGCTTCTGTAATTCAAGAGCATGAGCGACAGAGAATAAGGCTTGTATCTGACACATATCAAAAATTTACGGTATGGGATTTAAAAAACCTTCCTATTCTTGTTAATAATAAACAGTATAAGTTGGAACAGCTGGCATCCGTGGAGAAACGCAAGAGTGGGAACACTATTTATAAAAACAATCAACAATATCGCTTAATTGTAGCTTATGATTTTCTTGGCGCATACCCCTTAGCCCAAAAGGTAAGAGAACGTAATGTTAAAGCCTTAAGAGATAATCTGCCAATAGGATATCGGGTTTTAGAACAATCCTACAATTATTGGAATAAAAAGGATTCAAAGCAATACTATTACATCTTTATAGTGATATTTATTATCTTTCTTATATGTAGTATTCTATTGGAGTCTTTGCGCCAACCATTGGCAATTATCAGTATGATACCATTGTCCTTTATAGGCGTGTTTTTAACGTTTTATTTGTTTGATTTTAATTTTGATCAGGGTGGCTATGCATCATTTATTTTGCTTTGTGCTATTAGCGTTAATTCAGCTTTATTCATTATAAACGACTATAATAATTTAAGAAAACAATACCCCAAAAAAAATATTCAACAAGTATATTTTAAGGCGTTCAATTATAAAATTATTCCAGTAATTTTAACAATAGCTTCCACCATTGTAGGCTTGCTCCCTTTTGTATGGCATGGGCAGAATGAAGTTTTTTGGTTTTCATTTGCAGTTGGTGCTATTGGCGGACTGTTGTTTTCTATTGTAGGTGTCTATTTCTATTTGCCTCTTTTTTGTATATTACCAAAAAAAAGAGCCTAATTACGCAAGCTTTTTCATGTGTTTGAAATTATGCAATAAGCTGTAAGCCATAGGCTTTATGCTTTTGCCAGTTTATAATCATCCTCCTGTGTGTCGGAAAGTTTAAAGCCTACCGACATGGATGTTTCATCTGTTTAAAATTCTGCATAAGCTGTAAGCCTCAAGCCTTAGGCATATAGCCTACTGCATGAAGGTTTCATCTAGCCCAACTTTCACTCATGAAAATATTTTCAACAAAAAATCGGCTGTTTTTTGATGCTAGCTCAACTATAATCCACTGAAAATAAGCGGTATCGTTTGGCAGAATTTCCCAAAAACCAAATTGTAGGACACTT
>JBKECF010000004.1:0-214438 GCA_047974375.1 Lachnospirales bacterium | reverse complement strand
GTTCATTATTGCTAACCGAATAAAATTTGTGCAAAAAAATGTAGACAAACCAAAAAGTTATTCTTTTTGGTTCAAGAGCAAAAGGGAACTATACAGAAAAAAGCGATATTGACATTGCTATATACGGTGGCGATTTTGATTCTTTTTATTGGGATATAAAAGAAAAAACTTCTTCCCTTTTAATGTTTGATATTGTTGATTTAAATACGACGATTTCTGACGAACTGAAAAATGAAATTAAAAATGGAGGTATCACGCTATATGAAAAAATTTGATAACTTTTCAAATTGTTTAAATATACTTAAAGGTGCAAATTTTGAACTGGCAACAAATGATGATATTTACAGAACGGGTGTTATAGGTCAATTTAACTTAACATTTGAGCTTGCATGGAATGCTTTGCAAGTAGCGCTTCGCTTACATGGTGTTAGAAGTGCAGAAATAGGCTCCCCAAGAGAAATTTTACAACTTGGTTACAAAATAGAATTCGTGGATGATTCATCAATTTGGCTACTTATGCTAAAAAAACGCAATACTGCAATGCATATATACAATGAAAGGAATATTGATGAAATGATAATTTTAATACGTGACAGCTTTATTCCTGCTTTTATTGAACTTGAAAAAACTTTAATTGAGAAGTTGGGAGAAGTTGAAGATGTTGAGTATGAAATATAAATTATCAGGTATTTGCTCCTTTCGGCAAGGAAAAGTAAGTGTAAACTCCCTTGATAATACTACCTATATCTCCATCTATAGTCAAACATATGTTACATTTTCAAAAAACACCCTTGTTTATTTTTAGCTCACCTGTGTAAGGTTTTTTAATCGATCTAGGAAGATACAGCGGCATGGCCTAGCATCAGAGGTAACCCTTTACTTGTGCAGAGTGAATCCTAAAACTGTCCTTGCTATATTATTGCATCTAGCTACATATCCTTTTTCACTTTTAAAAGTGAAAAAAATAAATCTATTGACATACAAACTTTATAGTGGTAGTATTCATTTATATTATTAGTTCATCAAATGAATTAATAATATAAATGAATACATTTTAACTTCTATTTCAAGGTTTATCTTTTGTGATATACTATTTTTACCAAAAATATTATTAAACGAGGAGATATCTATGAAAAAAACTTTCAGCGGAATAAATCTTGAAGATGTACAGGAGATAAATAGATCTACTGTACTAAATATACTTAGAAGAAAAAATGTTACATCTAGAATCGAAATTGCAAAAACGACCGGTCTAAAGCAATCTACTATAACAAATATTGTTAAAGAATTTATAAGTACAAATATTGTTAAAGAAGTAGGAATGATTGAAGGTGTAAAGGGACGACGTTCTATTGGCATTACTTTAAACTCAGATAATTATAAAGTAATTGCAGTTAAAATCACTAGAAAATATTACGAAGTGGCTCTATACGATATAATTGGTAATTGTTTTGATTATTATAAAGATAATATCGATTCATTAGACTCACCGAGTTCGGTAATAATGAATATTCTAAATAAAATAGAGTCAATACAAAAAAACAACTCTGACATAATAGGTGTAGGCGTCGCTGTTCCCGGACCATTTATTAAAGATACAGGAAGAATAGCCTTGATATCTGGCACAAATGGATGGAACCAAATTGACATTTGTGAAATTTTTCAACGCAACTTAAGTGTACCCGTTTTTTTTGAGCACGATGCCAATGCTGCTGCTATTGCTGAGTGGTGGTTTGGTAACTTCAATATTGAAAAGGGTACAATGATAACTGTTCTCGGTGGTCAAGGTATCGGTTGCGGCATAGTCATTGATGGGATGATTTACAATGGCGCAAGTGGCATTGCCGGAGAAATAGGCCACGTATCGATTGATTATAACGGACCTCAATGTGAATGTGGAAATAAAGGATGTCTAGAATTATATTGCTCTAGTTTAAGGCTTATAGACAACATTGAGCATAAATTGCCTAACTATCCAGAAAGTTACCTTAGTAATATAGATGTCACTTTCGAGTCAATAAGCAAGGCTGTTAATATCGGTGATGAGTTAGCAATTATATGTGTAAAAGAAGTTAGCAAATTTCTATCTTATGGAATAGTTACTTTAATAAATACATACAACCCTCATATAATTGTAATAAACGATGAGCTTAATTGTGGCGGACACATCTTATTGAGCAGAATAAAAGAAGATGTAAAAAAACGCGTAGTTGATGATGTTTATGAGAACTTAATAATAGAATTTAGCTCTCTAAAAGATGACAGTAAACTTCTAGGCGCCGTTACATTAGTAACTAATGAAATTTTTTCAAAACCATCACGAGTATTGAAAACAAAAAAGTGAGGTGATTAATTTTGAAATACATAATGGGAATAGACTTAGGAACCTCTAGCGTTAAGATAATGATTTTTGATGTATCAGGTAACAAAAAATACTCATGTAGCAAACCATATGAAATAATCAGTAGCAAAAACGGATATGCCGAACAAAATCCTAATGTATGGTGGCAATCCACTAAAGAGTGTATAAGAAAAAGCTTGTTTGAAAGTAATATTAATGCTTGTAGTATTGCAGCAATCGGTCTTTCTGGTCAGATGCATGGTTTGGTCTGCCTAAATAAAAACTTAAACACAATTAATAATGCTATTATACACTGCGACACTCGTTCCACAGAAGAATGTAAATACATAAAAGAAAAACTCCATGAAAAAAAAATAGATGTGTTATTAAATCCTATTTTTACAGGATTTCAGCTACCATCTCTGCTCTGGCTTAAAAGAAACAAAAAAGAAGAGTACGAAAAAATAACTAAGATTGTTTCTCCTAAAGACTACATCCGTTTTATGTTAACAAATAATTTAGGAACCGAAATAACAGATGCATCAGCTACCCTATTGTTTGATATTAAAAAAAAAAACTGGTCAAAATCCATCTTAGAATTATTCCATATTGACCAAAATATTCTGCAACCAATAAACAAGCCCTACGATATAGCAGGAAAAATTACAAAACATATTTCTGAAATTACGGGGCTTAAAGAGGGAACCCCTGTTGCCTTTGGCCTAGCTGACCAGACCGCACAAGCACTGGGTAATGGATTGGTAAAAGACAACATAGCTACTTGCACTATTGGAACATCGGGTCAAGTTTTTGTACCTACATCTATAGCTATTAAAAATCCAGATTTAAATACACATACATTTTGTCACGCTATTAATAATACATGGTACTCCCTAGGCGCCATACTAAGCGCCGGACTATCTATTAACTGGTTGAAGCAAAATATATTGGAACTGTCTTCATATGTAGAAATGGATGCACTAGTTGACAAATGTGCTCTTGATATTAATAACCCAATTTTTTTGCCATACTTATGCGGCGAACGCACCCCGCATATGAGCACAAAAGCCAGAGGCACTTTTTTTGGACTCTCTACTAGGCACAACAAAGGTCACATTATTAGAGCAACAATGGAAGGAGTAGTTTTTGCATTAAGAGATGCACTTTCTGTAATTGAAAATTTAGGTGTTGATGTAAATGAAATAATTGCATCAGGTGGTGGATCCCTTAGTCCACTTTGGTTACAAATGCAAGCTGATATTTTTGGTAGAGAAATAAAAACCTCATCATCTGATGACCAAGCAAACCTAGGAGCCGCCATAACAGCTGCAACAGCAGTAGGTTTATACAGCAACCTAGAAGAGGCGTGTAATGCTATGGTAAAGAAGAATAGTACCATTACTTTGCCTAACAAAAAAAACAGCCAAATATATGCTCAGCGTTATGATACATATAAGAAACTTTATGTTCAGTTAAAAGATTTATATTAATTTAGATGTAAGCAAATTAGGTTTTAATAAAAAATATAACTAACAACAGCGGTACGAAAATAGCTAGATAGACACAAATCTTGCCAGCTTATTGGCTTAGTCTTGTCGTAAAGCTATGCTTGACTGCTCAACCAAACACCAGGTTTTGTGCGACTTGCGCAGGTTTTTCATCGCAAAACTGCTGGTCGAGCGTAATTTTTGTACAGTTTTATTTTTTCTTCTCATTATGATTATATCTAATTAATTATTAAGGGAGGTATTATGACTATATTCAAAAAAGACATTACTAAAGAAAATAATTTTTTTAGTAATATAAACAACCTTTCAAATGAGGTAAGCTTTTCTATAGGCTATAGCCTTTTAGAAAATGTGAATTTTAAAAATGATAATTTTATTTTAAGTATTAAAAATAACAAAAAAGAAATCATAAAAATATTTTATAACAAAACTAGTAATATGGTAGATATTCATTTCTATACTGATTGTTGTGAAACAGAACCATTTATTTTATCCCATTATGTAAAAAGCAACCTTACAGACTATGTATTGACCTATGAAGAACACATTCTAAGCCTTTACAACAATGGTATCTTATTTGATGAAGAATGGCCATTTGGCAAAATTGATATTAGTAATTTGAATATCCACTGTAACGAAAATCTAATAAATAAAATATTTATTCAGCCAAAAGCTATAAAAACAAAATATTTCGAGAATTTGTATACTAAAAACGAATTAGAAGCATCAAAAAAAGAATTAATACCATCTACACAAAGTACTATGCAATATTTTTGCCCTCCTGGGTACAATACTTTCGCTGGTGACTGCATACCATTTTATTATAACGGAACATACCATTTATACTATCTATTTGATAGACGCCATCATCGTTCTAAGAAAGGCTATGGGGCTCACCAATGGGCACATTCATCTACAAAAGATTTTATACATTGGGACCATCACCCTATAGCTCTTGGCATAACTGACGTAGGCGAAGGCTCCATTTGTACCGGGAGCATAATTTACAAAGATGGCTTATATTATGCTTTCTATTCAAATAGAGATATTAATGACGGTTGTGAAAAAATAACATATGCCACAGGAAATACGCCAAATAATTTCTTAAAAACTAATACTACCATTTTCACCTTTCCTACGCCTCCATACGTACCAGGTCCTGGCAGAGATCCCTTTGTCTTTAAAGGTGAAGACGATAATTACTATATGTTTGTAACGGCAAGAGTTGAAGATGAATTTAATGGCAGTAAAGGAGGTTGTTTAACAAGATTATTCTCTAAAGACTTAATTAAGTGGGAACTACTAACACCATATTTACCAGGATATATAGGAGACCCCGAATGTGCAGATTATTTTAAAATAAATGACTGGTATTATCTAATTTTTTCCAACGAAGGCGTAGCAAAATACAGAATGTCTAAAAACCCACAAGGTCCATGGTTACATCCTAAAGTAGATACCTTTGATTCACCTTGCTACAGAGTATTTAAAACAGCTCCTTTCGGCGACTCAAGAAGAATAGGTGCGGCTTTTTTAGAAAAAAAATTTGGTGAATTTGGTGGAAATATAATTTTTAGAGAAATTAAACAAGATTCCGACGGTAACCTTTTTACAACCTTTGTTGATGAATTAAATTATAAAAGCACAGGCACTATAAGTCCAACTTTTGAAGCCACCGATAATGTTATTACCAATGACACTAAAATTACTATTGAAAATATGTCTGGTTTTTCCTCTGCACGTTGCATAAATATACCAAAAAATATAAGGCTAAAAACTAATATAGCCGTAGAACCCGACAGTGCTTTTATCGGTATAGCATTTAATGGAAAAAATACATACGAGGATTGTCATGAAGTAAAATTCAATTTAATAGAAAATACCGCTGAAATAAGAAATAGTTCTCACGGATATTTTTCCGAAAATAACAAACAAAAAATAACATCCTTGGAGCTTGAGGATAATTTCTCCTTAGAGATAGTTTTATGGGAAGACATATGTGATGTTTATATTGATAACAAACGAACTTTATTAGGCAGAGTGCATATACCTCAAGAAAAAAACCTACTATATTTCTACGGACATGAGGCATCAGTTATTTTTGATGATATCACAATAGAAACATTATCTTAATGGGAGGTAGTATGAGTAAAAATAGAGCTAAATATATTTTATCTAAATACCAACTTTTATTAATGCTTCTACCTTCTTTAATATTTCTATTTATTTTTTGCTATTTACCAATGTATGGCGTAATTATTGCCTTTAAAGACTATAATAGTGTACTCGGAATTCTTGGTAGCCCTTGGGTAGGTTTAAAACATTTTAATATTTTTTTCTCCTCGCCCATGTTTATAACTACTCTAAAAAACACTTTATTACTAAGCGTAGAATCTTTAATATTTGGATTTCCTATACCAATTATTTTTGCATTATTACTTAACCAAATACGATTTAAAAAATTCAAAAGATTTGTACAAACTATATCCTACGCACCATATTTTATTTCTACTGTTGTATTAGTAAGTATGTTAAATTTATTTTTAGCTCCTCGAACAGGTTTTGTTAATAATATGTTGTCAATAATAGGTGTTGAGCCAATTAATTTTATGATTCGTTCAGAATGGTTCAGACCAGTATACATTATTTCCGGCATATGGCAAACAATGGGTTGGAGTGCGATTATATACTTAGCAGCTCTTAGCGGAGTTAGCCCAGAATTATACGAAGCTGGAACCATAGATGGGGCAAGTAGACTACAAAGAATACTCTACATAGACATCCCATCAATAATGCCTACTATAATAATAATGCTAATTTTAAGCGTAGGCGGATTAATGTCTGTAGGATACGAAAAGACCTATTTAATGCAACAAGGCATGAATCTAAAAACAAGTGAAATAATTTCCACATATGTATATAAAGTAGGTTTAATGGATGCACAATTTAGTTACTCTACCGCCATAGGGCTTTTTAATTCAATAATTAACTTTATATTAATTGTGTCTGTAAATTCTATTACTAAAAAATTAAACTCAACATCGCTCTGGTAAATCTAGCAAAAGGAGGAAAATATGTTTAAACGTATCGGCATAAAGGACATTACATTTGAGTTATTAGTAATAACAATTATGCTAGTTATATGCTTGGTAATTGCTTATCCCCTATATTTTGTACTAATCGCGTCCATAACAGATCCAGATATCGTAAATAGAGGTGGTTTTTTACTTTTGCCAGAAACCCTCTATTTAGAAGGTTATAAAAAAATACTAAACTATAGCCCATTATGGCTAGGCTATAAAAACTCAATAGTCTACATGATAGCTGGAACTGCCATAAATTTACTCATTACAATACCAGCGGGATATACCCTTTCTAGAAAAGATCTGCCTTGGCGTAAAGGATTTATGCTACTATTTATTTTTACAATGGTCTTTAATGGAGGGCTTGTCCCTACTTACCTAATTGTAAGTGGTTTAGGTATTAGAGATACCATTTGGGCTATGGTTTTACCAAATGCCATGTCTGTTTATAATCTGATTATAACAAAGACTTTTTTCGAGACAAATTTACCTGATGAAATACTTGAGGCAGCTAAAATCGATGGATGTTCTGACTTTAAGTTTTTTATCACTATAGCACTTCCTCTTTCTAAGGTAATTATAGCTGTTATAGGGCTATTTTATGCCGTCGGACATTGGAATTCCTATTTTCAAGCAATGATATATTTAAATAAATCCGAGTTATTCCCATTGCAAATTGTGCTTAGAAACCTACTTATTATGAACGAAGCTCAAGGCGGAATAATTAACGACCCAATGGCTATGGCTAGCAAAATGAAATTAGCTGAGCAACTTAAATATGGTATAATAATCGTCTCAAGTTTACCACTTTTATTGATATATCCATTTATACAAAAATACTTCACTCAAGGGGTACTTATAGGTTCTGTTAAAGGTTAAATTAGCACAAAATTACTAGCATAATATCCATTAAACTAAAAAACTAAACGGAGGATCAAATGAAAAAAAATTTTAAATTAAAGTACAGTTTATTAATCCTTATACTATCTGCTACTATAGCAGGATGCAGTAGTTCAAATCAAACTAGCGATACAAATGCCGAAAATATAGAAACAAGTTCTACTGGAGAAACAGTAAGCAATACCATT
This sequence comes from Lachnospirales bacterium, assembly GCA_047974375.1. Classification (GTDB taxonomy): domain Bacteria; phylum Bacillota; class Clostridia; order Lachnospirales; family CAMZNU01; genus JBKECF01. The sequence goes on along the minus strand of JBKECF010000004.1, from coordinate 206,418 downwards.
AATGAAGATTGGCCAACACTAAGAGTTGCTGTTAGCCTTGATGCAAGAGCAGTTCCACCTAAGGAGATGGCATTTGAGCAAGAACTAAACAAGGAGGCAGAAGTTAATATAGAATATATAACACTGCCTGGTGATGCTACAGAAAAGAAAAATTTAATGCTTGCAAGCAATGACTTGCCTGATGTTTTTATGGGCTTACTTTCTAGATCAGACATTATGAAGTATAAAGAACAAGGTGTTTTTATCCCCGTAAATGATTTAGTTGAAAATGAAATGCCCCTGCTTAAAGAACTTTACGAAAAACACCCTGAGTATAAAAAAGAAGCAACTGCTATAGATGGTAATATGTATGGTTTCCCACGTATTGAAGAAATGAAAGGTTTAATTTTAAACCAAGGTTTATTATATATTAACCAAACTTGGTTAGATAATTTAAAACTACCTATGCCAACTACAATGGAGGAATACAAAAATACACTTATCGCTTTTAGAGATAATGACCCAAACGGCAATGGAGCCCAAGACGAAATACCATTTACTCTTGCGGGAAAAGAAGGTAATAAGGGCATAGGTAGTTGGAGTAATGGAAATGATTTCGGACAATTTTTAGGGTGCTTTGGTCAAGCTGATACAGGAGATAGTTTAAAAGTAAATGAAGATGGCATAATATTTTCTACTGCAACTACAGATGCTTTTAAAGAAGGCTATAAATTTTTTCACGATATGTATGCAGAAAATTTAATAGACATTGAAATATTTAACAATGATACAGCCATGTTATCATCTAAACTTAGAGACCCCGACGGCATTGTGGGCTCTGTAATTACTTTTTCTTTACCCGATAGAGTTGATAATGAAAGATACAAAGAATATTCTCCTATTCCATATTTAACAGGAACTGGCGGCGAATATGGTACGCGTGAAAATTTATCTGAAATGCATAATCCTGTTGTTTTCTCTATAACAAGCGCATGCGAAACACCAGAAATTGCCGCTCGTTACGCTGATCTAACATACGATCCTGTTAAATCAGTAGAAGCAAATTGGGGGCCATTAGACTATGTGTACGAATTTGACGAAAAAGGCCAAATGGTTTGGGGTGAATTAAAAGATGGGTATGACAATTTTGATGATATGCGCAATGCCAATGTACTTGCCGCTAGGCATCCTCTAGCAATTTTTGATGATTATTATGGAACAGTTGTAGAATATCCTCAAAACGCTCAAAACATGCTTAATGATATGAATACAGTAGGTTTTATCGATAAACACCTAAACGATCCTTACATAGCGCCACAATGGTATGAAGAAGAAGATGCGAACAGATTAGCTATCTTATCTACTCAAGTGTATGGGACAATTGATACTTACAGACGTCAATGGATTATAGATGGCGGTGTTGACGAACAATGGAACGACTATATTAATGATTTAGAGGTAGCAGGATTAGATGAACTAATCTCTATAGTTCAAAAATACTATTAATTAGTACTTTGAAAAATAAAATATTATAATACATGTATACAAAAATATATGTTGTTCATTTTATAACCTAGTAAAAACACGAAAAAAGCAATCCGAAAAGTATATACCTCTCGGATTGCTTTTTTATTCATAAAGCAAATTTGAATTCTGCATTTTTTCAAAGTCAAATAATTTTATTCTAAAATTCAATAATTTTATTCTAAAATTCAGGCTCAATAAGCCCATAATTATTGTCTTTTCTTTTGTAGACAACATTTACTTCATCTGTAATTGCATTCCTGAAAACATAGAAGCTATGGCCTAGTAAGTCCATTTCTAATACAGCTTCTTCAGCGTCCATAGGTTTAATCGCAAAACGCTTAGTACGAATAATATTTGTTTCCTCGCCTATATCATCGTCTGTTGTTTCCATAAACTCATTGTATTCATCTTTAAATCTGTTGTATTTGCCAGAATGGCACTTCAACCTATTTTTATATTTAACAAGTTGCAACTCTAGCGTATCCGCTACTTTATCGATAGCTGCGTACATATCGCCATCTGTTACTTCTGCTCTAAGTACACGCTTTGGTAAGTGAACAGTTACTTCTACTTTACTAACTGTTTTAATAACATCGTAAGTAACTATTACATCCGTTCCCTCAGGCACTAATTTTTGAACTCTGCCAAACTTCTTCTCTGTGTAACTTTTTATTGCATCTGATACTACTTCCTGTCTTCCTACAAATGTATATTTCATAATTATTGCCCCTTTCAATAGAAAATAACCTTATTACTCTCTTACAATATTGCTTTTTTGCATCAAATTATTTTCTTTTTTTGTAAAACTATTATACCAAATAGCAAAGGAATTTACAAATCTTTTTTATAAAAATTGTTTAAAAAATTTTTCAAAGTCCAGTTTTTTTATACATTTTAAATTGGTTTTATGTTAGTATTCAATTAAATCAAATGACTAAAGGAGGATAATATGAATATACTGCCAATACCAGAAAAATCTCAAGCACTATCAGGAATTTTTTTATTAAAGCATAACTGTAAAATTATTATGTCGCCTAAATGTACTATAAAGGAAAACCATTATTGTAAAATCTTGCAAAAATCAATTGCAAATCTTTTAGGCTACAGCGTATCCATTACAAAAGGTGCCTACGAAGAAGGAAATATTTTTTTAGACCTAGCCGAATTAGAAAAAGAATCTTACATTTTAGACATTCGCACAAATCATGTTAAAATTGTAGGAGGAAGCACCGCTGGACTTCTCCATGGCATACAAAGTTTCAGACAACTCCTAAGGGAATACAAGGCAACTATTCCTTCCATTTTAATTGAAGATAAGCCCTCTATAAAGCACAGAGGTTTTTATCATGACGTTACTAGAGGCCGAATACCTACTTTAAAGACTCTAAAAGATTTAGCCGACACAGCAAGTTACTACAAAATAAACGAACTCCAACTTTATATGGAACACAGCTTTTTATTCAAAAACTTCAGCGAAGTTTGGAGAGATGATACGCCTATTACAGCTGAAGAAATATTGGAATTTGATGAGTATTGCGCTAACTTAAATATTGAGCTTATTCCATCTATTGCAACCTTTGGTCACTTACACAAAATTCTTACTACAAAAACTTTTAAAGATTATAATGAACTGGAAACTACAGGTAACGAGCCCTTCTCCTTTCCTGATAGGATGGCGCACCACACTATAAATGTAACGGACCCTAGAAGTATTAAACTTATTGAAAAAATGTTAGATGAGTACATCCCACTATTTTCTTCTAATAAATTTAATATTTGTGCTGATGAAACTTTTGATTTAGGTAAAGGGAAAAATAAAAATTTAGCCAATGAAGTTGGCTCAGATAAGCTGTATGTAGACTTTGTAAGGGAAATATGTAATATAACAAAAAAACATAATAAAGTCCCTATGTTTTGGGGTGATATTATTTCCAAAAACCCTGAACGTATAAAGGAACTACCAGAAGATATTATTTGTCTTACTTGGGGATACTCACCTACAGAAAGTGATGAAAGTGCCCAAAAAATTCATAATACAAATACAAAGCAATACCTATGTCCTGGTGTTCAAGGCTGGAGTGCCTTTATGAATTTTTACGAAGATGCCTTTAAAAACATCTCATTTATGTGTAGCTATGCCCATAAATATAAAGCCATGGGTTTACTAAATACTGACTGGGGCGATTACGGGCACATGACTTTCCCCGAATCTTCAATGATTGGCTTAATATATGGCGCAACACTTTCATGGAACAACTCTAAAATCGATTTCGAACATTTAAATAAAATGATATCTTTAACTCATTATGAAAATAGAACCATGGATATTGTTAAAATTATTTCCGATATAAGCAAAAACCAAGTTTTTACATGGAGAAAAGCCGTTCAATATTTAGACTTTAAGCATAAAAACAGCAACCAATACAAAGAAATCCTTACAACTCTTGCTGATAGCACTAATAATAACCTAATTATTGGGCAAAATATCCTTAAACTTTACGATACCCTTAAGGAAATAAGCGAAAGCAAACGTCATTTTATAAAAGATTATATAGTTATGGCAGAGGGTATAATTCTCTTTAACGAAATAGGAAATGTCCTATTGAATATTGGAAATACTGAAAAAGATAAGCTTGCTATTGATATAGAATACTGGTGGATGGACTACAAAGAACTTTGGAGGAAATATTCCAAAGAATCCGAACTTTTTAGACTTCAAGAAATAATAGTAGAATATTGTGATTACTTAAGAAGCTAATGTTCTTTTAACGTAAGTCAATAGACCTATGGTCAGCGTAGGCTTAAACGCCCATCTACCATAGGTCATTTTTATTTGACTATTAAAAACCATATAACGGGTATTAGCAAAGATGGCAACATATTAAGTGTACTCATATTTTTTATTCTAAGAATACCCAATCCTGAACTTAAAATTAAAAATCCACCTATTAAAGAAATCTCTGTTAATAATTCTGTTGTTAAAAAAGGTGACAAAAAACCAGCTAATAAATAAATGCTACCTTGCCAAAGGAACAAAACAATAGCCGCAATTCCAATACCTATACCATAGGCAGTACTAAGCACTATCGATGTTATAAAGTCTAAAGTAGCATTGGTAAACAAATATGTATTATCTCCATTTAATGCACTTTCTATAGGCCCTAGTATGGATAATGTACCAAAACAAAATAGTAGTATGGCAGTAGACAATCCTTCACCTAAATTACCTTTGGAGTATTTTTTTACTACCACATTAAACTTGTCTTCCATGTTTATTATAGTTCCTATTAAACTTCCTAAAGCTAAACTTATAATAAATAATACAGGGTAGATACTATTAGGCATATTTTCGACTATGGAATTTATGCCCAAGCCACAAGCCGCTATGCCCATGGCATTATGAAGTGCATTTTGATATTTTTCGTCTATTCCTTTTTTTATACAACTTCCTGCTAAACTTCCGATTAAAATCCCACTTGCATTAACAATAGTACCTATCATTCTACACCTCTAAATTTAAAAACTATTTACTGGCTTTGTGCAAACCCTCTACCTATTACCTTGCTTGTGTTAGTAATTGTAGTAAAGGCAGTAGGATGATTGTTATCCAAATAAAGTTGTAGCCTTGCAGCATCTCTTCTATGAAGTGTTGTAGTTACAATATATTTTTCGTTTAATGTGTAACCACCATAGGCGTTTAATATTGTAGCTCCATGCTTTAAATCTTTCATTATAAAGTCGGCAATCTTGCTAGGGCTCTCTGTTACAATTGTAAAAGCCTTAGTCAAATTGAAGGAATCTAGCACTATATCTACAATATATGTCCTTAGCATTAATCCTAGGGCAGAATACAAAAACACCTCTACTCCATAAGTATAACCTGCAAAAGCAACAATAATAAAGTCAAAACCCATTAATATTAAATGCATTTTCAAGTTAATATATTTAGTTATTATTTTAGCTAAAATCTCTGTACCACCTGTATTTAGTTGTTCTCTATATAATATAGCCGAACCTATGGCAGGAACAAACACGGCAAATATAACTTCAATAAAGCCATCATCTGTAAAGGGCTTTTCCATAGGATAAAATATTTCCATAAATTTAACCATAAAACTCAACATATATGAGCCATAAATAATACCCAACATATTTTTATGCTTTAAAAATATAAAGCCTAATATAATTACTACTGTATTCAACACAAACATTATGTCCGAAAGAGAATAATCCGTATAAAATGTAACCGTTTGTGATAAACCTGTAATCCCACCAAAAACAAAATTATTAGGTGCTCTAAAAAAATGCGTACCTAATGCAACTAAAAAAATCCCTAAATTAATATAAAACGCTCGCTTCAAATATTCCTTTATATTGTCCATTACTTCCCCTTATTATTTTTTTACAAACCTATATAAGTTCATTATATAGTAAAATTAAAATATGTGAATAGAAATCTTTCTTAATATTGCAATCTTTCTTACTAATTTTATATCTTGGTAAACTACAATTGTCAGATAGAATAAAGAAAAAATGGAGCTGTCTTGAAATAAAAAATATTATCAAATTAAAAGGCAATTTTAATAAATTTATATAAAAGTGCAAAAATAACCATATGGTTTTCGCTCTTTTATAAACGAAATTTTGGACAACTTAATTAAAACTCCTTAAACCGCTATTATTCAATGGCTTAAGGAGCTATTGGTTTATATTATAATTTTAAAAATTAATACTTAACTACAAAAAATATACTGAAAATATTAGTAGTCAAAATTATCACTATCAGGCGAAGCCATCTCTAGCCTTGTCCCAAAGGAGGCTAACATGGATATACTCATACCTGCATCAAATCATATAGATACGCCACTAGGTTTAACTGCTAAATGCCCATATTCACCGACTATGCTTGCACTATTATTACCTGGCTTTTCAACATATTTATATACTTCTGCTGTTAGTAAAATACTACTGTCCCTATGCCCAGATCGCAAATCAACATCGTAGGAAATACCCACTTCAGGAGTTATTTTATTTACTGCTGTTCTTGAAGCCGAGCCATCAATAGTGCAACTACTGTTTTTTAATGTAAAGTCATCGGACTATGAAAGCGCAATTACATCTGTAAATTCAAAATTAGGATTTACAATCCATGAGCCTTGAGCGTAAAATTTCCATTTACTAAACTTCTCGTAGCTGTATTTATACAACTCCTCAGACCAGACATACATTTCAAAATCCGTAGATGGCATAGTTCTAGCAAGAACATCTCCACTACTTTTACTTAGAGATTTAATTATACCATTTGATTTTTGCATTGTTTTTAAAACGTCACTTGGAATTTTCTCTACTTCGCTCTTCTTAATTGAATTGTCAAATTTTACTCCATTGTATTCATAATACTCTTTAAGATCACTACTTGCAAAATATACTTCTTTTTCAATCCCAACTACACTTAAAATAAAACTTAGATTTTCATCTTTTATCCCCATAAAAAATAAAATTAACATAAAAATATGCACACCAAACTCTTTGTGTTATAATTCTATCCATTAGAAAAAAATTTAAAAGTAAGTAACTTACGAGGATAATATGAAAAATAACGAGCGCGAAATATCCGTTTATGTCCTTATGGACATATTCGAAACAAAAGGATACAACAATATAGTTTTAAAAAACACCTTAAGCAAATACGACTTAGGCAATAAGCAGAAAGCCTTTATAACAGAAACTGTTAATGGAACTTTAAGGAATTTAATACTTATAGACTATATAATTAATTATTTCTCCAAGACAAAAACAAAAAAAATGAAGGCATTTATATTAAACCTGTTGCGTATTTCTGTTTACCAAATGAAGTACATGGATAAAGTTCCCCCATCCGCAATATGTAATGAAGCCGTAAAGCTTACTAAGAAAAAAGGTTTTGGAGGCCTAAGCGGCTTTGTCAATGGAGTACTTAGAAACATAGACCGAAATTTAAGCAATATAGAATATCCAACAAAATCCATAGAAAAATTGGCTTTAGAAAATTCAATTCCCATGTGGCTAATAAACTACTGGAATTTTAAAGAGGAAGATTTAATTAAGCTATGTAATGCCAGTAATAAAAAACCAGTTGTATCAATTGCAACTAACACACTAAAAATTTCTAATGTTGATTTAAGGAAAGTATTAGATAATAGTAATGTAACCATAACAGAAGAATTTGGCCACGGCTTTTGTGTTAAAAATCTTCGTGACTATACTGGCAATTTTCATGTAATAGATAAAAATGCCATTAAGGCCATTGAAATATTAAATCCCAAAGAAAATGAAATAGTTCTGGATATGTGTGCTGCCCCAGGTGGCAAAAGCTTTATGTCTTCCTATTTAATGAAAGACACAGGAAAAATAATTGCTTGTGACATATACGAGCATAAACTAAATTTAATAAATGATATGCAACAATCCCTGGGCATAACAAACATTGAAACTCAACTTTTAGATGGAACAATTTTACATCCCGATTTTGAAAATAAATTTCATAAAGTTATTGCCGATGTTCCATGTAGTGGATTTGGTTTAATTCAAAAAAAGCCAGATATTAAATATAACAAAACCATGGAAGATATTAATTCCTTAATACCAATACAACGAAAAATATTAGAAAATGCCAGTAAGTATGTAAAAGTAGGAGGGCGTATATTATATAGCACTTGCACCATTAGCAAGAAAGAAAACGAGGAAAATATTCATTATTTTTTAAATAAATTCAACTTTAAAGTAATAGAAGAAATACAATACATAATGGGAGTTAACACAAATAACGACGGTTTTTATATTTGTGTACTAGAAAGAAAGGCATAATGAAAACAGATTTAAAGTCATTAACATACGAAAACCTAGAAAGCCTTATGCTGTCTATGGGAGAAAAAAAGTTCAGAAGTCAACAACTTTACCAGTGGATACATAATAAACACATAAACGACGTAAATAAAATGAATATCTCTAAAACCTTAAGAGAAAATTTATCTGCAAACTACTACATAGCCCAAGGGGAAATTGTAACTAAACTTTCATCTAAATTAGACGAAACTGAAAAATACTTGCTTAAATACAATGAAGATTTATGCGAGTGTGTATTTATGAAATATAAACATGGCAATACAGTATGCATATCTACTCAAGTAGGTTGTAAAATGGGTTGTGAGTTTTGCGCCTCTACCGTAAATGGATTTACTAGAAATTTAACAACTGGAGAAATGCTAGACCAAGTTTATACTGTTCATAAAAATAGTGGGAAAATATCAAATATTGTATTAATGGGAAGTGGCGAGCCACTGGATAATTTAGAAAATGTAGTGGATTTTATAAAAATTATAAACAGTGAGTCTGGTCTAAATATAGGTCAACGCCATATTACTTTGTCAACTTGTGGTATTCCACCAAAAATTGACGAACTAAGCAAGTTAAATTTACAAATAAACTTGGCTATTTCCTTACACGCATTTGACGACGAAAAAAGAAATGCCATAATGCCAATTAACAGAAAATACAGCTTACAAGAGCTACTGTCCAGTGTAAAAAATTACTATTATACAACAAGTAGACGTATTACTTATGAATACGCCCTAATAAAAGATTTAAACGACAACCCAAGAGACGCTTTTCGTCTTGGTAGGTTAATAAAACCTGTAGCTAAATGTCACGTAAATTTAATCCCAGTAAATTACATAAAAGAAAAAGATTTTAAACAATCCAACAACGCAAAAATATTTCAAGAAACACTACAAAAAATGGGAATCGAAACAACAATCCGCAGAGAATTAGGCAGTGATATAAACGCCTCTTGCGGACAACTAAGAAATGAATATATAAAAAAGGTATAGGTGATACTATGATGGCATATGGTCGCACCCACAAAGGATTAGTTAGAGACAATAACGAAGACTCTTTCTATGTAAAAGAAGATAAAGTGGGCAAACTTAAAAATTTATTTATAGTAGCTGACGGCGTCGGCGGACACAATGCCGGCGAAGTTGCATCTAAAAATGCTATACAACATTTTGTCGAATACGCAAAAGATACGACTAATACAGAAATTGATAAAATAATAGAAATGGGAATAAAAACAGCAAATAACAAAATATTTCGCTTATCTAAAGAAAAAAAAACATACAAAGGCATGGGCACAACTTTTACTGTATGCGTTATAGACGAAAACAAACTACATATTGGCCACATAGGTGATAGTAGACTATATTTAATAAACGATAATATAAAACAAATAACCGAAGACCATACATTAGTAAACGAAATGTACAAATCCGGTCATTTAACTGTAGAAGAAACAAAACTACACCCTAAAAGAAATGTTATAACTAGAGCCCTTGGCACAGAGATTTTTCTAGATGTAGATATTTATACAATAAACATAGAAAAAAACGATAAAATTCTATTATGTAGCGATGGTTTAAATACAATGCTAGATGATGAAAAAATTCATAATATTGTAACCAAAAGAACTTTTTTATCTAGTAAAGTAAACGAACTAATAGATAAAGCCTTGGCCAGTGGTGGAAATGACAATGTAAGCGTTATATTAATTGAAGTATAGGAGTTGAAAATTTTGCATTTACAAAAAGGAGAACTAGTAGCCGACAGGTATAAAATTATGGAAGTAATTGGCACCGGTGGAATGGCTATAGTTTACAGAGCGCAGGATATAAAATTAGAAAGAGAAATAACCCTTAAGGTACTGCGTGAGGAGTTTAATAAAGATGATGATTTTATAAAAAGATTTAGCATTGAAGCAAAAGCAGCTGCAAAACTTAATCATAAAAATATTGTAAGCGTTTATGATGTAGGTTCACACAAAGATATAAACTTTATTGTTATGGAATACATTGAAGGAGCTAACTTAAAAGAAATAATAAAAGCAAGAGGAGCTTTTACAAATGAAGAAACTCTTGGGGTAGCAATACAAATTTCCGAAGCCTTGGAAGTTGCACATAAAAATAATGTTATTCACCGTGACATAAAACCACAGAACATATTAGTTACTACTACTGGTGAAATAAAAGTTACAGACTTCGGTATAGCAAAAGCAGTAAATGCCAATACAATGACAGCAGCAAATAGCACTATGGGTAGCGTTCATTACTTTTCACCAGAACAAGCAAGAGGTGGATATGTAGACCAAAAAAGCGATATTTACGCCTTAGGTATAAGTATGTACGAAATGTTAACAGGTGACTTACCTTACGAAGACGAAACAGTTGTAGCCGTTGCCCTTAAGCACTTAAACGACCCTTTACCTACTATAAAAGATAAAAATATAAAAGCCGACGACAGAGTAATAGATATAATAAATAAAGCTACAGAAAAAAGACCAGCCTACAGATACACAACAGAAGAGCTAACTATAGCTTTAAAAAGAGTTCTTACAAAACTAACTAAACCAAGTTATAAAGAAGATGAAATTGAACTAGATACTAAAATAGATACTTCCACTTTAAAAATTAGCGAAGATGATATAAAGGCAGTTCGTAGTCAAGCAATTACAGCTTTTTACGATAACCGCGATATTTTAGAATTAAACAGAACAATCTACGGTGAACAAGAAAAAAAGACTAAGGACAAAAGCAAAATGGTAATACTCTCGGGCATTATTGTAGCAATATTAATTGCACTACTTATATTCTTTCAAGTATTAGGCTATGTTAATTCCAATAGAAGAGCTAAAGTAGATGTACCTAATTTAAAGGGCATGACTATAGAAGAAGCCAAAGCAGAAGCTAAAACATTAAACCTAAACATCGAAGAAGTTAGCCAAGAATTTAGTGATGATATCCCAAAGGGAGAAATAACCGATCAAAACTACTTAGAAGGTGACATACTTTATAGTGGCGATACTATACAAGTGGCTACAAGCTTAGGAAGTGATAAACTAGAAGTACCGGACCTAGTAGACATGAATACAAATGATGCCTACAACGAACTTTCTCGTTATCCATTTGTAATTGAAGAGATATACGAGTACAACGAAACCATAGAAAGAAATATAATTTTCAAACAAGAGCCAACAGCAGGCTCCATGGCAGTAAATGGCGATACCTTAACTTTATACATAAGTATAGGCGAAGAAGTTGAAACAGTTATAGTACCAAATGTAGTTGGCACAAGCGAAAGCTCCGCCAAAGCCAAAATAAATAGTTACGGACTTCTTTTTGAAGAAGCAACAAAATCCTACAGTAGCACAGTAAGCTCGGGCTATGTTATAGCACAGACTCTCAACGCCGGAACAGAGGCACTTTCTGGTTCAGCCATTAGCATTGTAGTTAGTATGGGACCTGAGCCAGTTTCATCTCCCGAACCTACAGAGAGCGCTACACCTACACCCGAACCAACAGACACAAGCGACGACCCCGTTACAGATGATGAAGTAGGTACTACAGAAACAACAAGCGAAACAACTGAAGCACCAACAACAACCCCAACAGCAACAGCAACGCCTAGCGATACCGTTACTACTAAATCCCTAACATTAAGCCCTGTAATTGATACGGAAGACCCAATAAATGTTGAAGTAATTGCCCAAAACGATTCCGGTGGCGGTCAAGTAGTATATAATAGTACAATTACAAAAAACGAATTCCCTCTTACTTTAAGTGTAACAGGTAGTGGAGTTGTGCGCTATACATTGTACATAAACGGTAGTTTATACGGCGACAATATGGTCGACTTTACAGAATAGGCGGTATTATGAAAGGACGAATTGTAAAAGGCGTAGGAGGTTTATATACCATAGATACAGCTGAAGGAATTTACACAGGAAACCCACGAGGCATATTTAGACTAGAAAATATAAAACCACTTATTGGGGATTTCGTAGAAATAGAAATAACTCACGAGCAAGATAGAGAGTGTGCTATTAACGAAATATATCCACGAAAAAATGAAATGATAAGACCTAGTGTTAGCAACATAGACCAAGTTTTTATAGTATTTTCTATTAAAAACCCAAAAATTAATTTCGATTTACTAGACAGATTTATTATACTGGCTGAAAGTAAAAAAATGGAAATAACTCTATGTTTCAATAAACTAGATTTAAGTAAGGAAAAAGATACAGAAGACCTTAAAAAAATTTACGGTGACTTATACAATATAATTTTTTTATCAACATACAATGCCATAGGTTTAGACAAAATAAAAGAATACAGCAAAAATAAAGTTTCTGTTTTTGCTGGTCCTTCTGGCGTTGGTAAGTCTAGTATTATAAACTATATATTGCCTGAGGCAAATATGGAAATTGGGGAAATAAGCAAGAAAATAAAAAGAGGTAAGCATACAACAAGACATGTAGAACTACATAGTATTGATAAAAATAGCTATATAATCGACTCGCCAGGGTTCACTTCCCTAAATTTCGAAAATATAGATATTTATAATTTAAAAGATTATTTTGTAGAATTTAGAAATTATGATAATTGCCAATTTAGAGACTGTATGCACAATAAAGAAGTAGACTGTGCTATAAAAAATGAAGTAGGTAAAAATATTTCTAAAAAAAGATACTATAGGTATTTACAGTTTTTAGAGATGCTAGAAAAAGGAAAATAGGGGAAAAAATGATATTATCACCATCTATATTATCAGCAGACTTTGGGGCTCTCGGTAGAGATATAAATATAACAGAAAAATGCGGCGTTAAATATTGCCACATTGATGTAATGGACGGAATTTTTGTACCAAATATATCCATTGGTATACCTGTTGTAAAATCCATTCGCAAAATAAGCAATTGTACTTTCGATGTACATCTTATGATACAAAGGCCAAGAAATTATATAAAGGATTTTATTGATGCGGGAGCAGACATTGTTACTATTCATTTAGAATCTGAGGGGGATACAATGGAAGATTTAAAACTTATAAAGGAATTAGAAGCTACACCTTCTATTACTATTAAGCCAAACACACCCATTGAAGAAGTGTACCCCTACTTAAGTATAGTAAAACAAGTTTTAATTATGACAGTAGAACCTGGCTTTGGTGGACAAAAATTAATTGAATCAACTTTAAATAAAATTCAAGAATTAAAAAAATATATAACTAATAATGCTTTAAACATTGACATTGAAGTAGACGGAGGTATTAATCTAGACAATGTTGCCTTAGTCGCTGAAAAAGGCGCTAATGTAATTGTAATGGGAAGTGCAATATATAATAAAAATGGAATAGAAAAAAATGTAGCTAAGTTCAAGGAAATTTTCAAAATTTAGCACATGAGTCCAGTGTGTAAAAAAGATAAGGTCATAGAAAAAAACATCTCTATGGGCTTATTTTTTTTTAGTGTGACCCTCTCTTTTACATTTGCCATAAAAAAAATCAACCTATAAATATAGCCAATGGATCTATCTGTCAGTGGGGGCTTGTACCCACACTGACAGATAAATCTATTGACTAAATATATGTGCAAAACAAAAACTTAAACGAATCTTAAATAATATCCCCTTAAGACATTAATTCAAATGCCCGTCAATAACCCCAGTAACACGATAAGCTATCCACTCGCATATATTACAACAATGATCTGCTATTTTTTCTAAATATTTAATTATAAATAAATATTCTACCTCTGAGCTGGACATATTATTTTTAAAATTATTAGTTATTTCTTCGAACATTTCGTCAACTAAATCATCTTTTTTAATAGTATAAAGCGCTTTTTCCATATCTAATTTAATATAGCTATTTACTGTGTCTTTAAATATTTCTTGTACTAAATCAAACATCTCCTTAAGGCGTGGTATATTTATAACCTTGCCCATTTTTAACACATACTCGGCTATATCTACACAATTATCACCTATTCTCTCTAAATCTGTTACAAGTTTAAGTATAGATGCAACTTGTCTTAAATCCCTTGCCACTGGCTGTTGTGTGCTTATTAGTTTTATACATTCATTTTCTATTTCCTCTTCTAGCTTATCAATTCTATCATCGCCAATTATTATTATTTTTGCAAATTCTTCATCGTATTCTTCTAATAATTTTGCTGTGTCCTCAAAAGAACTAATTACATAACTAGCCATTCTTATTACCATATTGTTTAAATCTATTAACTCTTTATGAAAAGTTTTTCTATTCATTTTAACCAAACCTCCCTGTAATATAATCTTCTGTTTTTGTTTCCTTCGGATTATTAAATATTATTTCTGTTTCATTATATTCAACTACTTTGCCCATGAGAAAAAAGGCCGTATTTTTAGAAACTCTCGCTGCTTGTTGCATATTGTGAGTTACCATTACTATTGTATATTTTTCTTTTAAATTTAATGCTAATTCCTCTATTTTTAAAGTTGATATAGGGTCTAATGCCGATGTAGGCTCGTCCATCAATAGTACTTCTGGCTCTATTGCCAAGGCTCTTGCAATACAAATCCTCTGCTGTTGCCCACCAGACATAGCCAGTGCAGACTTTCTAAGTTTTTCTCTTGTTTCTTCCCAAACAGCAGCTTTTTTTAACGCATTTTCCACTATGTCATCTAAGTCACTTTTTTTCTTTATACCATGAGCCCTAGGTCCATAGGCAATATTGTCGTAAATACTCATGGGAAATGGATTTGGTTTTTGGAAAACCATACCTACTCTTTTTCTAAGAGATAAAATTTCTACTTCTTTAACAATATTTCGTTGGTCTAATAATATTTCACCGTCTATTTTTACATCATCTATTAAATCGTTCATTCTATTTAGACATCTTAAAAAAGTTGATTTACCACAACCCGAAGGGCCTATAAATGATGTTATCTCTTTTTCTGCAATTTCCATATTAATATCATTTAAGGCTTGGAAATTGCCATAGTATAAATTTAACTTTTTTATATTGAATTTATTACATTTTTCCATATACTATTCCTACTTTCACCTATATTATTTCAATTTCATTTGCTATGCTCTGCCTATGGAACTACCTAGTTTATAAGCTGTAAAATTAATTGCCATAACCAATATAATTAGCACAAGAGCAACGCTAAATGCTTGAGATATTCCATTGCCAAAACCCTCCTTGGTTTGCATATACATATACACCGACAGTGTTTCACCAGAAGAAAATATACTCTTTGGCATATAGGGCACTGTTCCTATTGTATAAAGAACCGCTGCACTTTCCCCTACTATTCTGCCTATACTAAGTATTATGCCATTTAATATTCCTTTATATGCACTAGGTAAAATTATTTTATAAATAGTATTTAACTTTCCAACGCCTAAACCATAGGAGGCTTCTCTATATGCCATAGGTACACTTACTAAAGCTTCTTCAGTCATTTTTATAATTGTAGGCAAAACTATTATACTCAGGGTTAAACAACCTGCTATTATGGAATACCCAAACTGAAAATTAACTACAAACAATATCATTCCAAATAATCCATATACAATAGACGGTATACCAACTAGTACATCGACAGAAAATCTTATTACACTTACTAGATTGCCTTTTTTTGAATACTCATTTAAAAAAACAGCCGTAAAAATTCCAATAGGCGTAGCTATAAGCAAAGTTACAACTATGGTTATTATCGTTGTTACCAACATAGGCAATATTTCGTTAAATAAATCCAAGTTAAGCCCTGAAATCCCTTTTACAAAAATATATCCTAATATACCTAGCAAAACAGTAATTGTAGTAATGGTCATAAATATAACTACTGCTTTAAAAAAATTATCTTTTATTTTGCTCATTTAATATTGCCCTTCCTTTTTACTAAGTTCAACAAAATATTTAATAACATAATAAATGCCAATAAAACTATTGCTGTAGCAAACAATGCCGACTTATGAGTTCCTGTTGCATATCCCATTTCTAAAGCTATATTCGCCGTTAAAGTACGCACAGGGTCTGTCATTGCTCTGCTAAAGTCTGTAAAAATATTTGGTACTATTGGCGTATTCCCTGTTACTAATATTATTGCCATTGTTTCCCCTATGGCTCTACCCATGGCAAGTATTACTCCTGCTAATATTCCCGACCTAGCTGCTGGTATTAATACTTTATATATTGTATATTCTTTAGAACACCCAAGAGCATATGAGCCCTCCCTATATTCCTTTGGCACTACAGATATTGCGGTTTTAGACGTTGTAACTATTATAGGGAGTATCATTACAACTAAAACCAACACACCAGCAAGCATACTGTTCCCACCACCACGGCCACCAAATACACTAGATATAAAAGGAACAAGTACTATTACTCCAAAAAAGCCATATACTACAGAAGGTATTCCCGATAACAATTCAACTGCCGGTGTTAATATTTTTTGCATTTTATCACTGGCATACTCCGATATAAAAACGCCCGTTAACAACCCTACAGGAACACCTACAAGTGCAGAAAAAAAAGTAATTACTACAGATCCAGTCACCATTGGGTATATTCCGAACTTAGGTTCTTCCGCCATTGGCTTCCATTCCTTACCAAACATAAAATCTATAATTGAAACTTCACTAAATAAAGACATTCCATTTATAAATATAAAAAATACAATGGCAGCAATGGAAATAACAGAAGCAATGGAACATAATAAAAATATTACATATGCAATTTTCTCATTTAGATTTTTTTTCATGTATGCCTTCCTAACTAATTGGTAAATAATGTTTCTTTACTATTTCTTGCCCTGTACTACTTAATGTAAAGTCTATATAATTTCCTACTTCTTCACTTACTTCACCCTCTGTTATAAAAGTTAAATCCCTCGATATTTTATAAGTACCTCTTTTAGTTGTTTCTAAAGTCGGTAGCACGCCACCTATAGAAACAGTCTTGACAGTTTTGTCAACTGTACCTAAAGATATATAAGAAATCCCATGAGCCTGAGTCGCTACAGCAGCCTTTACCGCACCATTACTATTATTCACTAAAGCTAAAGAAGACGGTTCAACAATTCCTACTTTATTTTCAAAAGTATCACGTGTACCCGATGCTTCTTCTCTCATTGTTACAACAATATCTGCATCTTCCCAACCAAGTTCCGACCAATTAGAAATTTCTCCTGTAAAAATTTTTCTTGTAGTTTCCAGCGAAAAATTATTTATTGGATTTGCCGGATTTACTATTACAGCAATTGCGTCATGTGCTACTGTATATTCTTTTAACTCTTCAAATTCTAATACTTCATCCTCTCTTAATTTACGAGATGTTGTTCCAATATCAGCTGTACCGTGAATTGCACTTTGTATACCAACAGATGACCCCGCTCCTTGAACTTCAATAATTACATCTGTATTATTCGCCATATATCCATCGGCTAAAGCTTGTGCCATTGGCTGTATTGTTGTAGAACCTACGATAGAAATTGTAGTATCCCCTGTACTTGCGCTTACTTTTGGCTCTTCAATTTTAGCACTATCATTCCTACAACTTGTGGCAAATATACTTAGTGTTATTAAGATTAAAATTTTAACTACTATACTTTTCATTTTCTTCTCCTTTTTTTCAAACAATTTACATTTTCTATAGCTAAATAATAATATATTTTTGTTATAGCATTATTATGCCAATGTTAAATCTATGTAAAGTTGCCGAATAAAACATTTTTTATTAATTTATTTTATCTGTTATAATAAATGAAATTATAAAATTGTTTTTACAAATAAAGGAGAAATTATGGACATTCGAAATCAAAAACTAGCCAAAAGTTTAATAAACTACTCTTGTAAATTAAAAAAGGGTGAAAAGGTTTTAATTGAGGGCCGCGGTTCCGACACAGAAGAACTTGTTAACTGTTGTATAAAGGAAGCAAATAAAGCAGGGGCATACCCTTTTGTTAATTTACTTCCCGAGTCTGTAGAACGAAATATAATACTAAATTCCACAGCTGAATCCCTCCAGCTTTTAAGCAAGCTAGACTGTGCTCGCATGGATGAAATGGATGCTTACATTGGTATTCGTGGCACTAGTAATGCAACAGAGTTTTCAGACATACCAAAAGAAAAAATTGAAAATTATGCTAAAATATATAGCACTCCTGTTCATCATGACAGACGTGTAGCAAATACTAAATGGGTTGTATTACGTTATCCAAATAAAGCCATGGCACAATTAGCAGAAACAAGCAGCGAAGCCTTCGAAGAATTTTATTACAATGTGTGTAATTTAGATTATTCAAAAATGGCCACAGCAATGACACCTCTTGTAGACTTAATGAATAAAACAGATAAGGTAAGAATAGTAGGCAATGGCACAGACTTAAGTTTTAGTATAAAAGACATACCAACCATTAAATGTGCAGGAGAATTAAATATACCTGACGGCGAGGTATATACTGCTCCTGTTAAAAATAGCGTAAATGGAAAAATTGCATACAATACACCATCCCCTCGTGGTGGCTTTGTTTACGAAAATATTGTTTTAGAATTTAAAGATGGTAAAATAATAAATGCAACAGCAAACAATACAAAACGTATAAATGAAATATTTGACATAGACGAAGGTGCAAGATATGTAGGGGAGTTTGCCATAGGCATAAATCCATTTATAAACAAACCTATGAAAGATACTCTTTTTGACGAAAAAATAGCCGGCTCTATTCATTTTACTCCTGGTAGTTGCTACAATGATGCATATAATGGAAATAGCAGTTCATTGCACTGGGACTTAGTTTTAATTCAAACCGAAGAATACGGTGGTGGAGAAATTTATTTTGACGATGTACTAATTCGTAAAAACGGTAAATTCCTATTACCTGAACTAGAATGTTTAAACCCAGAAAATTTAAAATAAATGTATCTTATACTAACTATAAGTAAAACTAAATTGTAATTTATTTATCAAAGTGGTATAGTATGTCAACTCTGGTTGTTATTAATGCAAATTTTAAAAAATATTTATATTCTTTGGAATTTGTATTTCCAATAACACTAATGCACGAGTGAAACTTTAGTGGAACGAATTGCATTTGTATTACATCCCTTTAGTTATGTAATAGGAGTAACTATCTGAAAACTCATTTGCTTAAGGAGGCACAGTATGAAAAATACATTTTACTTTTATTTTTTGAAGTACGACCTTCTTATTGTTTTATTTATTGACTTAATTTTTATTATTTCAATTATTTTATATTTAACTCAAAACACCTAAAATTTATAATTTTAGGTGTTTTTTTATTCTTTCAAATAGGAGGTTCTATGAAAGGTAAACTAGTTTTAGAAAATGGCAAAGAATTTTATGGAAATATTTTTGGTTATGACAAAAACACAATTGGTGAAGTTGTTTTTAATACTTCCATGACAGGATACCAAGAAATACTAACAGACCCATCTTATAGCGGACAAATAGTAACAATGACTTACCCATTAATAGGCAATTACGGAATTAACCTAGAGGATAACGAATCCACAGGCTGCGGTGTATCTGGCTTTATTGTAAAAGAAAAAACTAATATATCCAGTAATTGGCGTAGGGAAATGGAGTTAGATAACTTTCTAAAAATAAATAAAATAACAGCCATAGAAGGAGTAGACACAAGAGCCATAACAAAAACCTTAAGGAACTCCGGAACAATGAAAGGTTACATCACTACCAACTTACAATCTAACTTAGAGAGCCTACAAGATGAATTCAATAATTTTAATTTAAAAAACATTGTAGAAAAAGTTTCCATAAAGGAAAAATATACAATAGAGGGCAAAGGCAAACACCTTGTTGCCTTAGACTTCGGTACTAAAACAAATATATTTAACCATTTCTCCCGTAGAGGATTAAAAATAACAGTAGTGCCTTTTAATACTTCCTACAAGGAAATAATGGCACTGCAACCAGATATTATATTCCTATCTAACGGTCCTGGTGACCCAGAAGACTTACCACAGGAAATCGCCACAATAAAAAAACTTATAAAGGTAAAGCCCATATTCGGCATTTGCCTAGGTCATCAACTAATAGCCCTAGCTACTAATTGCACCACTAGAAGAATGAAGTTTGGTCATCATGGAGGCAACCACGGCGTAAAGGATTTAAGAAACAACAAAATCCACATGACAAGCCAAAACCACGAATATGTAGTAGACAAACTTTCGGAGGAAATGAAAGTCACTTATATAAACGTTAACGATAAATCCATAGAAGGCATAAGTCATAAAAGTCTACCTGTTTTCAGCGTTCAATTCCATCCAGAGGCATCCCCTGGACCAATGGAATCTCAGTTCATTTTCGATGAAATATCAAAGTTTTTAGGAGGTTTATTATGAGTATAAAAAAAGTTTTAATTATTGGTTCAGGTCCTATACAAATCGGCCAAGGGGCTGAATTTGATTATTCAGGAACTCAGGCTTGTAAAGCAATTAGAGAAGAAGGGCTGGAAGTTGTATTAATAAATTCCAATCCCGCAACTATAATGACAGACAAAAGTGTTGCCCACTATACTTATATTGAACCCTTAACAATTGAATTTTTAGAAAAAGTAATATCAAAAGAAAAGCCAGATAGCCTAATTGCTGGTATGGGCGGTCAAACCGGTTTAAACTTAGCTTGCGAACTTTACGACTTAGGTATACTAAAAAAATACAGTGTAGAAGTAATAGGAACTTCCATAGAATCCATAAAAAAAGGTGAAGATCGTGAAAGTTTTAAAGCTTTAATGGAAGAAATAAATGAGCCATTAATAGAAAGCGAAATTGTAAACACCGTAGAAGAAGGCTTAGTAGTAGGTGAAAAAATAGGGTTTCCGCTAATAGTAAGACCAGCCTATACCCTAGGAGGAAGTGGTGGAGGCATTGCCGAAACTAAAGAAGAGCTAGAAGAAATTTTAGAAAAAGGACTTTACTTAAGCCGTGTTTCTCAAGTATTAGTAGAAAAAAGTATAAAGGGTTGGAAAGAAATAGAATTTGAAGTTTTACGAGATGGCGCAGGCAATTGCATACAAGTTTGTTCCATGGAAAATTTAGACCCTGTAGGCGTCCACACAGGTGACAGCATAGTAGTAGCACCCACCCAAACATTAACAGATAAAGAATTCCAAATGCTAAGAAGCTCAGCCATACGCATTATAAATGCCATAAAAATAAAAGGCGGTTGCAATGTCCAATTTGCACTTAACCCTAAAAGTTTTGAATATGCAATTATTGAAATAAACCCGCGTGTTAGCCGTTCTTCTGCCTTGGCATCTAAGGCAACGGGCTATCCCATAGCAAAAGTAGCTACAAAAATTTCCCTCGGCTACAATTTAGATGAAATAAAAAACGATGTAACAAAGAAAACAACTGCTTGTTTCGAACCAGCTTTAGACTACGTAGTAGTAAAAATCCCAAAATGGCCCTTCGATAAATTCATCCACGGAAAAAGAACTTTAGGTACAAAAATGATGGCAACAGGAGAAATAATGGCAATTGGAAGAAATTTCGAAGAAGCTTTATTGAAAGGAATTAGATCCTTAGAAATAAATCAATTTACTTTAGAGCTTCCTAAATCCAAAGAAAAGACATTAGATGAATTAAAGAAATCCATTACAATTCCTGACGATGAGCGCCTTTTTGATTTAAGTGAAATAATACGTCGTGGGTATTTACTAGAAAAAATTTATGAGCTAACAGGCATAGACCCTTTTTATATAGAAAAAATAAAAGAAATAATAAAATTAGAAGAGAGCTTAAAAGGGAAATTCCTAAAAGATATATCTCTAGAGGAATTACTTAAGCTTAAAATTATGGGATTTTCAGACAAGGGAATAAGTCAATTAATAGAAACCTCCCCAGAAGAAATTTACAAAAAAAGGGAAGAATATAATATAAAGCCAGTATACAAAATGGTAGATACCTGC
The DNA here is from genome assembly GCA_047974375.1 of Lachnospirales bacterium. Taxonomy (GTDB): domain Bacteria; phylum Bacillota; class Clostridia; order Lachnospirales; family CAMZNU01; genus JBKECF01. The sequence goes on along the minus strand of JBKECF010000004.1, from coordinate 184,099 downwards.
GCTGGAGAATTTGAAGCAGTTACTCCATATTATTATTCCACTTATGAAATAGAAGATGAAGTATTAGTAAATAATAATAAAAAAATAATAGTTTTAGGCTCTGGACCAATTAGAATAGGCCAAGGTATAGAGTTCGATTATTGCTCCGTACGCAGCATTATGGCACTAAAAGAAGAAAATATAGAAACAATAATAATAAACAACAACCCTGAAACTGTAAGTACGGACTTCGATATAGCAGATAAATTATATTTCGAGCCTTTAACAGAGGAAGATGTTTACAATGTGATTTTAAAAGAAAAACCATCCGGTGTTATATTGCAATTCGGTGGCCAAACAGCCATAAAGCTTGCTAAGTTTTTAAATGGAAAAAACATAAACATTTATGGGACTAAGCCCGAGGCAATAGACCATGCCGAAGATAGAGATAAGTTCGAAAAATTACTAAACAAACACAATATAAAAAGACCAACAGGAGAAGCCGTTTGGAATGTAGAAGAAGGAATTTTAATCGGTGAAAAAATCGGATACCCTGTATTAGTAAGACCTAGCTATGTACTAGGTGGCCAAGGTATGGAAATTGTCTATAGCAAAGAAAAACTAAAAGAATACTTGCTTAATGCCTTTAAAAATAGTAAAAACTCAGTTTTAATAGATATGTATTTAATGGGTCGAGAAATAGAAGTTGATGCCATATGTGACGGCACCGATATTTTTATACCAGGAATAATGGAACATTTAGAAAGAGCAGGTGTACATTCCGGCGACAGTATTTCCATTTATCCTAGCCAAAATATAAGCCTTAGCATAAAAGAAAAAATAGTTGAAATTACTAAGTTAATATCATTGGAGCTAAATATAATAGGCTTAATAAATTTGCAATTTATTGAATATAAAAATGATGTATACATTATAGAAGTAAACCCACGTTCCAGCAGAACAATACCCTACATAAGTAAAGTAACAGGAATACCCATTATAGATTTAGGTACTAAAGTAATGCTTGGCCACTCTTTGAAAGAAATGGAATATACAAAACAAATAGGTGATGAACCAAATTTCGTAACAGTAAAGGCCCCTATTTTTTCCACAGAAAAATTACCAGATGTAGAAGTTTCCTTAGGCCCTGAAATGCGTTCTACAGGGGAAGTATTAGGAATAGGAAGAACTTACGAAGAAGCCTTGACTAAAGGATTTATAGCTACAGGAAGAAAAATACCGAAGTGCGGAGATACAATATTAGTAACTATTAGTAAAAATAGTCAAATGGACTTTCTACCAATTGCAAAAACTTTACACAACATAGGTTGTAAATTCATAGGAACTGAGGGCACATGTAAATTCTTGCAAAATAATTCTATAGATTGCAAAGCAACAAAAAAAATCAGCGAAGGCGTACCAAATGTTTTAGACGTAATAAGAAGTGGAATTGTAAACATGGTTGTAGACATACCGACAAGAACAAATAACAAAACCACTGATGGATTTAAAATAAGAAGAACTGCCCTAGAAACAGGCATTAATACTGTTACTTCATTAGATACATTGAGGGCTTTGGCACTAGTAAGTAAAAATAAAATTGCAATAGAAAATCTAGAAATATTTTCCATTGCAGATTTGATATGAAATATTAAAACATGATTCTTGCAAAAATAAAACCTTTATAGTAGAATTAACCTCAACTTTAAAAAAAGAAAAAAAATAGTTAGGTGGTATTTTATGGAAAAGGAAAAATTTAAAAGTAAGTTCGGTGTAATAGCTGCAACAGCAGGAAGTGCCGTAGGCTTGGGGAATATATGGGGTTTTTCATATAAGGCAGGAGTTAACGGCGGGGGTACATTTGTACTGATTTATTTGCTATGTATATTGTTAATAGGTGCTCCCGTTATGTTAGCTGAATTTATAATAGGACGCGAGGGTAAAGGTGGCCCAGTTGGTTCAATAGAAAAACTAGGCGGAAAAAATAATTTTTTCGTTATCGGGGGCTATTTAGGTAGTATATCAACCTTTTTAATACTTGCCTTTTACTCCGTAATAGCTGGCTGGACCATAAAATATTTATCCTTTACTTTAGTTAACGGATTCAAACCTTTTGCAACTAGCGAATCTAGTAATGCAATATTCGAAACCTTTGCCGCTACAAATATTGCTGGCAGCACAATTTGCCAAATAATATTTATGATACTTACAGTTATAATTGTTACTTTTGGCATTCAAAATGGTATTGAACGCTTTAGTAAAATAATGATGCCCTTACTTTTTGGAATAATTTTAGTAATGGTTGTTTATAGCTTTACTTTACCAGGTTTTGGTGATGCTGTTAAATTCTTGTTTGTGCCTAGTAAGTTGCCAGAAACAACTAGTTTTTCACAGGTAATGGCATCTGCCATGGGTCATGCATTTTTCACACTGTCCCTAGGTATGGGAGCTATTATTACCTATGCTAGAGCAGTAGGCGACGACTTAGACCTTAAGTCAATTACTTTTCAAGTTTGTGTAACAGATACAGCTATTGCCCTTTTAGCCGGCCTTGCAACTTTCCCTATTATCTTCTCTATAACAGGATTGGAGCCAGGGCAAGGAGCAGGACTTGCATTTATGAGCTTGCCAGTGGCCTTTGCTCAAATGCCTGGCGGTTACATTTTAGGTAATTTATTTTTCTTTTTACTTTTTGTGGCTGCATTAACTTCCTCTATAGCTATGCTAGAAAATACACTTACTACAATACTAGAAAAAACTAAGCTTAATAGAAAGCTAGGCGCTATAGTATTAGGTATTATAATTACATTCATTGGATACTTTGCACAAATTGGTGCTAACTTCTCAATGCCTATTTTAAACTTCACGGGGGAAACAGCTTTCCTCGACCAATTAAATTTATTTACAGCAAATTACACAATTCCTATTGGAGCATTGTTTATAATAATTTTAATCGGCTGGAGAATGGACAAAAATGTTATTCGCCGACAAATTAATGATGATAGAATTTCTAACATATTTATACCCTATGTAAAATATGTTGTGCCTGTTTTAGTTGCTCTTGTATTTATTTTAAGTGTAACAGGCGTTATTCAAAATTAAGCTTTTATCAATATAAAAGGGGCTGTCTTAAATCGAGTATGAAACTACTCATTAATTGAGTAGTTGTCCTCGCACACCACCGTACGTACCGTTCGGTATAGGTTGGTTACAAAAATTTAATATGAATAGTATATCGAAACTATGTTTTTATAACCTAGGCTTCTGATATCCATTTGTTAATGATTTACTAAGTATTGGGCTATTGGATACTCTCCAGTAGCCTTTTCTTGTATTAACCTATTCCCATGCTTTGCTTTTGTCTATACTAAGCTTTTTCAAATTCTTTAACTTTGTTTTGGAGAACTCCAATTTTTTCCTTTGTCTTTTCAATTTCGTTTTCTATTTTTTTAACTTTTGCGTTCATACAACCTCCTTTATTTTTGAAACTAAAAAAGCCAGAAAATATATTCTGACTTTTATCTATAATTATCCCAATTTATTTTACCTTAAACTTAAACTAATAAGTATATTCAACCTCTATTTGTCCATTTGTAATTGTTTGAAACGTGCCTGTACTTGTAAAATATATAGTCCAAGAACTATCAGCTGTTAATCCATCAAAATCGTGCATTACTGTACCATTACTTGAATATAAAGCTGAACCAGTATCGCCAGAAGCATCATGAGAAACATGCCATGTATTAATTCCCGTTCCGCTTTTTGAACCAGTCATAGTTATGCTTGTTATTGTTGCACCATCAGGAAGTGAGGGTGCAGAAACTGTTGCTTGATTTGATTGTCCAGAAACTAGATTCAAAGTAGGTAATGGTCTGCTATATGATGAAGTTGCCGCAAAAACATTTACTGCCATAGTCAGCATAAATATCAATATTAAACACAATGGAATAAATTTATTTTTTAATATTTTCATATGTTATCTCCTTTTATTAAAATAAATTGGGAAATATATTAAACTTTAGTATCAATAATGCTACCGTGTAAATCACTTGTTTTTGATTGACTTGATGTGCTTTGCTGGCTTTTTAATTTATTTAATTCATCTAAATATATAGAATGAAATTTACGTGCTCTATCTCCTTCTGTATCGGTCGACCTAATGTCATATGATAAAGACTGATGATTATAATTCATAATTTTATTTCCACTTTTGTCGTAAAAACTACAAGCAGCATTCATTTTACCACCTGTCATTCTCATGGATTCTTGGTAAGCCGCTTTTCTATCTGGAGCAACAACAGACATATATTTATGACATAGTTCTTTATATGCTTCTCTATTCAAACCATAGTGGTCATCACTAACATCATCTCTTGCTAATTGTCTTATAGCCTCCTCAAATTCTTCTTCTGACATAGCAGGTTCTCTTTTTGTAATAATTGTACTCCAGTTCGGCTGAGCAAATTTTAAATCCGTCGGCATAAATCTTGCATTATAATTTTCATAATTAGGCGTCAAAATATCTCTTAGTTCGTATGCTGATTTTGTTCCACCAGAAAATTTTATACCTTTCCCAATATCTTTATTTACCTTTGTCATATTTTTAAATAAATTCATATACTGATTGGCATTTTCTCTTGATACACTTCCTATGTTCATAAAAACCTCCTTGATATAATATTTCTAAAATGTATTCTTAATTAGAATATCGGATAATTTATTAAAAAAAATTAGTAAATATTGTATTTTTTCAATTTACTTTAATTCATAAGTCCATATCCATAAATCACATTACTATTTATGTCATAATCACATATTCTGCAACTGTCACTGCTATTACCCTCAATAGTATAAACTCGTTCTCCGTCAGTTCCTATAACAATTCCAACATGGTCAGAGTGTCCGACGCTACCCTCACAAGTCGAGCTACTCTGTTTTCTGTACTTGGTTTAAGGCTAGCATTCTAAAGTTTCAAAACTTTATTTCGTTTCAGTCCTTCATAAAAAAAAAATTTCCTACTACTATGACGTCTGCTGACTTCTTACAGTTTAGTTACATAACTGCATAGGTTCAACTAATTAAAGCTTGCCCCGTAAGACCCAAGTAAGGATATATTCTTTTCCTCCATCTATCTGAATTTTTACTTCGCAAAAACCAAACGTTTCACGTTTGTCCGCCGCACACCACGGTTCTACTCTGCTACATTTATACTACACACTTCCCAATAGTTTTGTACTTCAGTTTGTTTTACAACCTTATCCAGCATGTGTTTGCCTTATATGTAGTTTCTGTTCGTCAGACAGAGTTTTGCCTAGGACTTCCTTCACATTCTACCTCACGATGGGTACCCTTGTCTTCAGCTATACCCTTGGCACTATTAACCCGCCTTAGGGACTTTCACCCGTTAGAATATACCCATGTCAGGCGCACAAGAAAAAAAACTTGGTGCTTTGCTTAATGACCAGAGTAGAACCGCGGTGTTGGTTGCATACACGAGCAGGAAACAGAGTTTCCGACCAGTGTTGGTTACATACACGAGCAGTTTACGGAGTAAACGACCAGTGTTCGGCGGATAAACGCAAAGCGTTTAGTTTTGCTGAAAGCAAAATTCAGGGTAGAAAGCGAAGCTTCCAGCCAGACTCGAGCAGTTACTGAAAGGAACTATCAGAGCTTGAGCAAAACTTTATCTAAAAAAAGAGCGAAAACCATCGCTCTTTTTGCATTTTTATATAAAATATTTAAACATTACCTTTTGATTAGGTAATACTTTTTATTACCAGACAGTCCCTTAAAAAGTTTTATATTTTATAGTTAAGAATTAGACTCCCACCGACGGATATGTCTATTGACTCATAATGACATTATACCCATACTATACGCGAAAATCAATTTCTGTTCCATCATTAGAAAGTCACTACACCATCAACTGCTTTTACTTCAACCATTTTATAACATCCAATCATGCTCTTTAAAGTAGTTACATAAAATCATTTATATTTCTTTTGTTATATAAAACACGAATAACTGTAACAGCTTCATTGTCAGCAGTATAAAATACACAATAATTATCTATTAGTAACATTCTAATATCACTCAACCTTGAACTTTGATACATTGCGTATCTATTTGGCAGTTCTTCTAAAGATAAAATGCCGTGTTCTAGCCTATTAATTTGTTTAACAGCTTAATCTTTAACAAGAATCGCAGTAACTTCTAAATTGTAACTCATATATTGAAATCCTTACGCATCTCCCCAAATATTTCAGTTGCCAAATAAATTCTACCACTTTCAACATCCTCAAGACCTTTTTGTAGTTCAAAATCCAGCTGTTCTTTTATCATTTTACTTATGTCAAATGGATGTTGTGGTATCCTAACTTCAAAAGGCAATCCTTTTTGTAATATTATTTGTTTGTAGAACACATTAATTGCATTTGATGCTGGTATACCTAATGTATTTAAAATAGATTCTGCTTCTTCTTTAACTTCCGGCTCTATTCTTACGTATAAATTTGATGTTTTTGCCATATAAATACTCCTTTCATAGCGTGCTGTAGACAATTTATAGTTTAATTGTACAACGTTGTGCTTACAACAGCAATATATTTGTATTTTTATTCAAGATAAACAGGGGCTGTCTTGAAATAAATTAATTCTATTTTAGGGCAGCCCTTTTTTAACAATATTGAGTTTATAGGGATTGTTATTTTGTTTTTGTTTATTTGGTACTTCAAACATATGTTAATACTCAACTGTGAAACCTCCTAATAAAATAGTCAATAGACCTATAGCTCCACTAAAAACAAAAAAACCTACTGAGAATTTTTTTTCCTCGGTAGATTTTTGTATATAAACTACAATTCCCCTAAAAGCCTGTATGTAACCTTTAGGTCATCATAAAGTTTATTATAAATGCCATAATATTTTTTATATTCTAAACTATTATTTTCATTAAATTCATATTTGTGGGACTTAGCAAGTATTTTGCCACAAGCCTCTTCCACCGTATGGTAAACACCTATACCTACGAGGGCTAGTATAGCAACCCCCAAGGCTGGTCCCTCTTGCTGTTTAATTGTACTTACTTCACATTCATACAAATCGCCTAGCATAGAACGCCAAAGGGCGCTTTTTCCGCCACCACCACAGGCAATCATTTCTTGGAAAGTAACACCCATTTCTTTTAATACATCTGCACAATTTTTTAAAGAATAGGAAACGCCCTCTAAAACTGCACGAATTAAATGCGCCTTGCTATGGATTGCCGATAGTCCAAAAAACACTCCTCTGCAACTTGAATCTAAATGTGGAGTTCTTTCGCCCATTAAATAAGGTAAATAAATTAATTTATCAGCGCCTATATTTATTTTACTTGCCATATCAGTCATTAACACATAGGGGTCTGTATTTTCCCTCTTTGCCCTTTCTATTTCCTCTTGACAAAAATTATTCCTAAACCATTGCATAGATAGGCCGGCCCCTTGAGTAACTCCCATTACGTGCCATTCATTAGGCACGGCAGAGCAAAAAGTATGCACACGCCCTTTTTTATCTATTGCCATTTCCTTTGTATGGGCATATACAACGCCAGATGTGCCTATAGTAGTAAAGGCAGAACCATCTTTTACTACTCCTGTACCAACTGCCGCCGCTGCATTATCCCCTGCCCCACCAACTACAACTGTATTTGTAGTAAGACCTAATTCCTTAGCAATATTCTCTGTAATATTTCCTGTTACCTCTACAGATTCGTAAACTTTACCTAACATACTTTCAGGTATTTCCAATTTTTCTAAAACTTCCTTAGACCAACATCTATTTTTAATGTCTAAAAGTTGCATACCTGATGCATCTGAAACCTCCGTAGCGTATTCATTAGTAAGCATAAATCTTATATAATCTTTTGGTAATAATATTTTTTCACACTTTACGAAATTCTCCGGCTCATTATTTCTTACCCACAGAATTTTTGACGCTGTAAAGCCAGTTAAAGCTGGATTTGCTGTAATTTCAATTAACTTTTCTGCTCCTACTTTTTCTGTTATTTCTATACATTCTTTATGGGTTCTTTGATCGCACCATATTATTGCATTTCTTATTACTTCATTTTTATCATCTAGCATAACTAAGCCATGCATTTGTCCCGATAAACCTATTCCCTTTATATCTCCACTATTTACACCCGATTTTTTTACTACATTTATAATAGTATCTCTTGTTGCCTCCCACCAATCTTCAGGCTCTTGTTCCGCCCAACCATTTTTAGGCTGATACATAGGGTATTCTATTGTGGATTGTGCTAAAGATTTTCCTGTTTCGTCAAATAGTATTGTCTTTGTTCCCGATGTTCCAATGTCCACACCTATTACATATTTCATAATCTACTCCCTTTCTAAATTCACTCATAAACCCAAAGGTTATAGCACTTTACTCTGTAAAAAAAGCTGCCTAAAAAATAGACAGCCTTTTATAATATCTAAAAAAATTATAACGTAAACATTACTTGATTTAAAATATTTTCTAAATACTCTTGTCTACTACTCATATTGTTAGTAATATCACCTATTTTGCTAGCATAGTCATATAGTTCTTCCAAACCTACTTTGCCATTTATAATGTCCGCCCCTATGCCACTATTCCAAGAGCTGTACCTTTCCTCAACAAAATTATCTATTCTTCCGTCTTCAATTAATTTTTCTGCTATTAATAGACCTTGAGCAAAAGTATCCATACCAGCAATATAGCTATAGAAAATATCAATTGCTTCAAAACTTCCACGTCTAGATTTGGAGTCAAAGTTTAATCCACCATTTTCAAAACCGCCAGCTTTTAATACTTCATACATACAAAGAGTTGCATCATAGACATTTGTAGGGAACTGGTCAGTATCCCAACCTAATAACATATCTCCTTGGTTTGCATCTATTGAACCGAAAAATCCACTATCTCTAGCAAGTCTTAATTCGTGTTGGAATGTATGGCCTGCAAGAGTTGCGTGATTTGCCTCTATATTCATTTTAAAGTCTTTCTCTAAGCCATAAGTTTTTAAGAAAGAAATAACTGTTGCTGTATCGAAATCATATTGATGTTTTGTTGGCTCCTTCGGCTTTGGCTCAATAAAGAAATCTCCATCAAAACCATTTTTTCTAGCATACTCCACAGACATTTTTAATAATCTTGCTAAATTATCTAATTCCAATTTCATATTTGTATTTAATAGAGTTTCGTAACCTTCACGTCCACCCCAAAAAACTATGCCCTTTGTACCTAATTTAAGTGCTATATCTATACTTTTTTTAACTTGACCTGCTGCAAAAGCAAATACATCTGCATTAGGAGCAGTTCCCGCACCATGCATGTATCTTTTATTTGTAAAACAATTTGCCGTTGCCCATAAACATTTTTTGCCTGTTGACTTCATTTTTTCAACTAAGTAGTCGCTTATTTCATCTAAGTTTTTCGCTGATTCAACAAAATTATCAGCCTCTGGCGCAATATCTCTATCGTGATAGCAAAAATAATCCATAGATAGTTTGTCTAACAACTCAAATCCTGCATCTATTTTATTTTTGGCATGGTCCATTTTACTTGTATTACTAGTAGAACCAAAGCTTTTGTCTGCTGTGTCGTTACCAAACATATCTGTACCAGCTGCACATAATGTATGCCACCAAGAAAGGGCAAATTTTAAATGTTCCTTCATTGGTTTGCCTTGTACCATTTTTTCTGGTTCGTAATAACGAAATGCCAATGGATTTTTTGTTGTTGGTCCTTCAAAAGAAATTTTAGGAATATTTTTAAATACTTCACTCATATTTACACAACCTTTCAATATAATTATACAAATTTCAGTTTACGGAAATGGGTTTCCATCTGTAAATTGAATATAGCATAGTTTTTTGTATTTTTCAATGGTTAAAATATTTTTTTTAGTTGTAATTATTGCACTAAAAGCAATAATGCTATTTAAATACGGAATTAAAAGTGAATACCAATAGCTCACATGGTACTCCGATATTCAGTTGGTGTCATACCATATTTCTTTTTAAAAAGAGTATAAAAATAGTTCGAATTTGAAATTCCTACCTCTTCACTTATTCGAGCAATCGGTTTATCAGTAGAAGAAATTAACTCTTTGGCTTTTTCTAATCTAGTTAAATTAATAAAATCACTTATGCTCGTATTTGCAATAGTTTTAAATATTTTGCCAAGATAAACCGTTGACAATTTAAATACATCAGCTATTTCGTTTGTATTTAAATTAATATTTTCATATTCGCTTAGAATATATTCTTTAACTTTTTCAACTAGTTCAAAATTACCTTTATTACTATTCTCAAAAATATCTATTGAAATATTTTTGAACAAATCATTTAATAACTCCTTAACATTAGAAAAATATTCCTCTTTTTCTATTTTATCAATTCCTTCCATATAGTTTTCCGCAGGTATATCTATTTTACTTATCACTCCATAAATTAATTCTGTGATGTGTTTCCTACATAAAAAATAAGTGGTGTGTTTCAAGTACTCCATAAATTTTATATTATTTTCATTAATCTTATCTTCATTATTTAATTTTATATTTTTAATTATTTCTATTTCTATTTCCTTCGGATACGCTTTTGTAGCGTCTCTTACGTAGTCGTTTAAAATAATAGCATTCATACCTTTAAAAAATAACTCATTACTTCTTTTTACAGCCGATCGGTAGGAAGTATTTAAATCCATTATATCTACAACATTCTCTCCGACCGTCACCGATAGTGATACTGAAAAATTAGTTTTAATCATATCAATTGCTTTCCTTAAAATACTATGTATTTCCTTATCAATATCAATACCGTCAGAGTAAAGTAGAAACTTAACAATACCATCATAGGAATAAAAACTATCTATTTTACCAAATTCTTCCATAAATTCACCAATTACATTTGAAATTATAAAATAATATAAATTTTGCTCATTATTTATTTTCAGAACAAAGTTGGAATAGCTATCTATATACACATTAATAATAGTAAAATACTTAGAAAGTTCATATTTTACTTCATCTATATCTACAGAACCACCAAGTATTAGCCTATTTATATTACTCTTCCTAATAGGCTCTTGCAAATAAGCCATATTTTTTTCTAAATATTTCACCTTATTGACATACTCCAAAAATTTGCTATCAAAAAATTCAAATTCATTATATGTTATATCCTCCTCTTTTATATTTTTAAAATTCATAGTGTTTAATAAACTAGCAATTGGTCGATATATTTTTCTTGCCAAAATCATTAGTAATACAAACCCTATGATAAAAAATACTATGGAGGCAAATATCACTAAGTAAAGAATTCTCGCCATACCAATTAAAACATTATCAATATTAGCAACCGTTATAAATTCAAAATGTTCGTTTACTGATGTGTAAACTTTTCTATTCCTGCTTTCTTTCAAATCAGCGTACACACCTTCATTCGCTGCCATAGTACTAAATGATATTCCGTCACTTAACACATATTGTTCCGTTTCATAAAAAGAACTAGAATTCATTTTTCCTATTTTATTGTTCATGTACTCCGTATCAATATCATAAGAAATAAATGTATTTTTATCCTTTGAAAACTTAAAATATATATAAATTGTTGTTACATGTTCTGGAGACCCTGTATTTATTTCTCTACTTTTCACTCGTATCTCAACAATATTTTTTGCTGTAGGAAAATATATGTCATAAAAAATTCCATTAGTTGTAAAATATCTGTTGCTAGAGGAATTGTAAACCCCTACACTCGAAATATACGGATATATATTTTTAACTTGTTTTAGAACTGAAATCGCTTGGGCATCTATAATGGGTTCCTTTTGATCAGAATACAAAACATTATGAACATTTATATCACTTACGAGAGAATATGTAGCATCTACTAAATTTACAACCATATCCTCTGTATATTTATCTATTTCATTAGTTTTATCCATTAAATATGACTCTATATCATTGTTAACGCGATTTCTATAATTAATATATACACCAATTACTAAAATTGAAATAAAAAATATCCAGATAGATAGTAATGAAAAAAATAGAATTCTAAAATGCTGAAATTTTGCATAATCCATAAAATTCCTATCAGGAATTTTATGGATATTTTTAAATACTTTACTCATATTTACACAACCTTTCAATATAATTATACAAATTTTAGTTTAGAGAAATGGATTTCTACCTGTAAATTGAATATAGCATAGTTTTTTGTGTTTTTCAATGGTTAAAATATTTTTTAAGTTATAATTATTGTACTAAAAGCAATGACGCTATTTAAATACGGAATTAAAAGAATTTGATTTTAATAAAAAGGGGCTATCTTATAATAGAATAAACCTACTTAAGACAGCCCCTATCTATATTATCCCAATTTATTTTACTGTAAAGTTAAATAAATTGGGAAATATATCAAATTTTAATATCGATAATACTACCTTGCAAATCACTTATTTTCGGTTGCTGAGGTATGTTTTTTTGACCCTTAATTTTATTTATTTCATCTAGAAAGATAGACGAAAATTTGCACGCTCTATCTCCTTCAGCTTTTGTAGAAATAGCGTTATAAGAAAAAGATTGATTGTTGTAGTTTCAAATTTTGTTTCTACTCTTATCGTAAAAACTACAAAAAACGTCTTTATCCTAAAATCTCAATATCTTTTTAAAAATATAAAAAAATCAAAAGTGAATACCTATAGCTCACATGGTACTCCGATATTCAGTTGGTGTCATACCATATTTCTTTTTAAAAAGAGTATAAAAATAGTTCGAATTTGAAATTCCTATCTCTTCACCTATTCAAGCAATCGGTTTATCAATACTAAGAAATTATCCTTGGCTTTTTCTAATCTAGTTAAGTCAATAGACCTATCCGTCAGTGTGAGCTTGTACCACTACTAAGCGGCGAATTATACAGTCCTACCACCTATTTACCTGCATAATAGAGCAGTTCACGCAGTAAACGACCAGAAGCCAGTATTGAGGTGGGGGTCTAATTCTTACCGATTAATATATACCAATCACTAAAATTGAAATAAAAAATACCCAGTTAGATAGTAATGAAAAAAATAGAATTCTAAAGTGTTGAAATTTTGCATAATACATAAAATTTCCATTACCATTATTTTCTTAAACAAAAATATAAATACTAACCAAAACCCTAATTTTATAAGGCTTTTATCTATATTTAAATTTTAAATATTAATTCTAAACAAATTTTCAAAGTATTTAAAATATTTAAAAACGCTAATTTAAACTTTTTTTATGTATTTAAAAAGCATTAAATTAAATGTAGGGAAAATAACTATAAAAAAGAGGTGAAAAATGAAAAAGACAAAACCGAGCTTATTTAAAGACATAAAAGATAACTATCAATCCTATGCATTGTTATTTCCTGCATTTATTTATGTTTTTTTATTTAGCTACTTAACTTTGCCATATTTAATTATGGCTTTTAAAAGAATGGATTATACAAAAGGGGTTTTTAGAAGTCCATGGGTTGGATTTTCCAATTTCAAGTTTTTTTTTCAATCCAGCGACGCCCTACGAGTTACTTACAATACAATTAAATTGAATGTATTGTTCATATTCTTCATTACATTATTCGCTCTAATACTTGCTATTTTATTTAATGAAATAAGAATGAAATATTTTAAAAAGGTAACTCAATCCCTTGCCATCTTCCCAAATTTTATATCTTGGGTTGTAGCAAGTCTTATTATCTATGCATTTCTATCTACAGAAAATGGCTTCATTAATTCTATTTTAGAAAGTATAGGTTTAAATACCATTAACTTCTATGCAAACGCTAGTTATTGGACAGCTATACTTATTATTTTAAAAATTTGGAAAGATGCCGGTATGACCAGTATTATTTACTTGGCAACGATGACAGGTATCGACTCCGAAATCTATGAAGCCGCACAAATTGATGGCGCCAATAGATGGCGACAACTTTTATCAATTACACTACCACTACTAGTTCCAACTATTACCATCCTTACTTTATTATCTATAGGAAAGATATTCTATGGAGATTTCGGCATGCTATACCCTATTATTGGTGACAACGGCGTTCTTTTGCCGACTACAGATGTAATTGATACATATGTATATCGTGCATTAAGAACAATCGGCGACCCAGGAGTTGCAACAGCCATAGGACTTTATCAATCAATTGTAGGTTTTGTATTGGTTCTCGGTACCAACTTAATTGTAAAAAGAAAGTCACCTGACAATTCATTGTTCTAGCCATGCTGAAAACCCATCGTACAAACCTCTTCATCTATGAATAGGAAAATGACGTCAAATAGAAGAAAGGAAGAAATTTTGAAAAAATATAATTTACCTAATTTTATAATTTCCACATTTATATTATTTTTTGTTTTAAGTTGTGTTATTCCTATTTTATTAGTTTTATCAATTTCCTTAACGGAGCAAGCTGCAATAAATCAATACGGATTTAGATTAATTCCACCCCAATTTAGCACAAGAGCCTATGAGCTATTATTTGCTACATCATCAATTTATAGAAGTTATGGAGTTTCTATCTTTACAACAGTTATAGGAACTTTTCTAGCTGTTTTAATAACCATTATGTGCGCTTATACACTAAATAACAAGAAAGTTGCTTTTAGGAATTATTTTTCTATGTTCTTCCTATTTTCAATGTTATTTACTACAGGGCTTGTTCCGTGGTATTTTATGTGTCAAACATTAGGCCTTGTAGATAATATATTGGCACTAATTATCCCTACTATGCTATTTAATCCATTTAATATGTATTTAGCAAAGAACTATATAAAGTCTGTACCCGACTCATTAATGGAGTCAGCAAAAATAGATGGTGCCAACGACTTTATTATTTTATTTAAAATTTATTTACCACTTTGCAAGCCTGTGATAGCGACTTTGATTTTATTCTATGGACTTGGCTATTGGAACAACTGGATGAATGCAATAATGCTAGTTGATACACCTACACTTTATCCGTTACAATTTATTTTATATAAAATGCAATCCGACATAGCAATGATGACACAAATACAAGGAAATACTTCCCTTGCTAACTTACCAACAGATTCACTTAAAATGGCTACCGTAATTATAACTATAGGACCAATTATTTTACTTTATCCATTTTTACAAAAATATTTTATAAAAGGATTAACTATCGGAGCTGTAAAAGGCTAATTTATAAGTAAAGGAGAATTCTATGAAAAAATTAAAAGCTTTATGCTTAGCAACTATTATGTTATTTGCGTTTGGTTGTGGCACTGTAAAACCAGAAGATATAGGTGCTAACGCAAATAATACAGCCGCTAATAGCGACACAACCTCAGAAACAGCTGAAGAGACAGTTACTGTTAAATTTGTAGGACCTGGTACCGCTCATGAAGATCAACCAAGAATTACTAAAGAAATTAACAAAAAACTACTTGCCGATGGACTTAATATTCAATTTGACCCAACATTTATAGCTTGGGATGCATGGGATCAAAAAATTAATATGATGCTTTCCACAGGAGAAGAATTTGATCTACTACATGTAATGGAGAACGGAGTACCAACCGGTAGTTATGTAGGACGTGGTGCACTTAAACCACTTAACGAACACTTAGCAAAAGTACCCAGTTTACAAGAAAAAATTAAAGATTATGAATGGGACGCTGTAACAGTAAATGGGAAAATATATTCTGTTCCAAATGTATGGACAAATGCTATGGATATGAATGGGGAAACAGGCACAGTAACCATACGAACAGATATTTTAGATAAATTAGATCTTCCACTGCCTGAGGATGGTAATGAAATAATGGAAGCACTAAAAGCCCAAAAAGAATACTGGGGTGATTCTGTAAACATTTATGCATGGGATCATGAAATAAATAGAACCCCTGTTTGGTTACATAGGACCTATGACACATGGCCGTTTTATGTAAACTTTAATAATCCTCTTATTTATGTAAATGAACTGGGCGAAGTTAAATCTTGGTTAGAAACTGAAGAATTCAAAATGGATGCTGAATATTATAGAGAGTTATACATTAACGGACTCATAAATCCTGACGTTCTTAGTTTACCTGTTGATGAAAGAACTAAGGCTGGAGAATTTGGCGATTTTTTAGCAGGATTAGGGAGTTTTAATTTAGTAAGTCAAGCAGGGTATAACGACAAGGGCCTTGATGCAACCGTTGAAGATTTCTTTTTAAATCCTAATAGTGGTCAATATGTATTTATGCCTGTGTTAAATTCCAATGCCGTTCCAGTTACAGCAGAGAATCCTAAAGAAGCACTGGAATTTTTGGATTGGGCATATGGTTCTGAAAAAAATATGAGTTTATTAAATTTAGGAGAAGAAGGTATTGACTACAATTCAGTTGGCGACGGAAGGTTTGAGTATATAAAAGATTCAGCAAATCCAGATGCACCAACATATCAATTCCCTACATGGCAAATAGGGTATTTGCCAAACATGCTTATAGATGTAAATCAAACAGATGAATATGTGGAAAGATTAAAGGCTGAGCCAAAAAATTATCAATTAAGTATAGTAACTGGATTTACATTTGATCCAACGCCAGTTCAAGCAGAATATGCTAACTGCGTGGCACAACTTGCAACAACTATATACCCTATTAGATTTGGTGTTGTTGAATATGAAGAAGCATATCCAGACGCTATAGCAAAAATGAAAACAGCAGGACTTGACATAGTTATTGCTGAATATGAAAGACAATTTAACAAATTCTTAACGGAAAAGGAGTAAAATATGGAATATATTATAAAACCTACAGACAGTACAAAAGAAATACAGCTGGCAATAGATGAAGTACACAAAAACGGTGGTGGTATTGTTAAAGTGCCGGCTGGTGAATATATAATTGGCACAATTGAACTTAAGTCAAATATAACTTTGTATTTAGAGAACGGAGCGATTTTAAAAGGTTCAGATAATATAGAGGATTTTAAAGATATAGGATATTATCACACTGAGCTTAAAAAAACTACCTCTGTGATATTCGCTAAAAATAGTGAAAATATACATATAGATGGTAATGGAGTAATTGATCTAAACGGAAATATACAATACAATCAAAATGAATACAATTTAATTGGTAGGTTTATAGACAAAATGACAGAAGAACAAAAGAAGGAAGCTCCTTGGAAATTTTCAAGACGGGTAACGCAGCCAATATTCTTTTTAAATTGCAAAGATATAACTATTAAAGATATTACAGTAACAAACGGTTCTTGTTGGACGATAGTTTTTGTTGAAAATATCAATGTAAAATTAAGAGGAGTAACTATTAAAAATCACCCAAATGTTCCTAACAATGATGGTATGCATTTTTGTAGCTGCAAAGATGTAATTATCTCTGATTGTAATATTGATGCAGCCGATGACTGTATAGCAATATCAGCTATTACAGACTGGGAAAAATCCAGTGAAAATTTTGTTATTACGAATTGCATTTTACGTTCACGTTCAAAGGCCTTGTCAGTTGGATATATGCGAAGCATAGTAAAAAATGTAATGATAAGCAACTGTACTGTTTTAGAAAGCAGTAGGGCATTTTCAATTATGTCTAGTAAAGGTGACGGGTATGTAGAAAATATTTGTGTAACAAATTGTCACTTTGACACAAGAATTTATGGTGGTGATTGGTGGGGCAACGGAGAGCCTATTTATATAATGGGTACTTTTCATAATAGATATACCGAGGAAAAAGATAGAAATTGGAGAGTAAATGTGAAAAACATTTACTTCACTAATATAACTTGCACCGCTGAAAATGCTATAGCAATAGTAGGTGATGGACACAATATCGAAAATGTGAATTTTACTAACATTACTTATACAATGAAAGAAAGTAAAAACATAGGAATAAAAGGGAGAGTGATTGATTTAGCTCCATCAAAGCAAATACCTACTCTACCTGAAACAGGTGACAAGTACTACTTCTGCGGAATTGACTGCAAGGACGTAAAAATTGAAAATATGACCATTCATGGCGATTTAGTAAACTATCAAAGAAACGTAATATAGCTGCCCTGTTCTTTAATATAATTTATAAATAAAAGCTCTTTATAATGCATTAAAATCCGAAACATTATAAAGAGCTTTTACTAAAAAACACTTTATAAAACCATCACTTCAACATCCTCCAAAGAGTAGTCCTACCTATACCCAGCCTTTCAGCTGCCTTAGTTTGATTATTATCTACATCACTTAAAACCTTTTTAACTATTTCAACTTCTATCTCCGACAGAGTTTTAGAAAGATCTATAGTTTCCGCTAGATTATCCACATAAACATTTAAAACCCTTTTTTCTTTTTCTAGAACTTCAGCCACTAAATCCGTAGATATAATAGGACTTTTAGATACTGCCGCTATATTATTTAATAGCCTTTTAATCTGGGTATAATTATTTGTCCACTCAAACTTTTGCAAAAGCCTAACACCTTCAGGGGATATGCCAGCTATTTGGTAATCCAACGTGCCATTTAATTCATTAAAGTATCTAGATATTAATGTAGGTATATTATTAGGTTGTTCCCGTAAGGATGGCAAAAAGATAGTTAAACAATTCAACTTATCAACTATTTTTCGTACAATATCCGTTTCATTTTTATGACGCTCAATATTGCATGAAAAAAATATTTGGTTTCTCTTCGGAACATTATATATTAATAAATTTTCTATTAATTCATCAGCTATAGTACCTTTTAAAGACTCAACATTCTGAAAAAACAAAGTATTATCACAATCAAATAAAGGGGAATTGTTATTTTCCAATAAATATAACAACAACCTTTCATTTAAAGACTGGCAATTTATCATAATTAAAGGAAAGTTTTTTATAGAACTTTGATAATAAAGATAATGAACAGCCTGTTCCTTACCTGTTCCATTCTCACCCATAACCATTATAGGAGAATTAGATTTTTTAATAGAATTTATATATGGCTCAAACATATTAAAAGCTTCAGAAAACATAGTCCTGCTTTCTAAAACCATAGTTTCCACATTTTCAGCTGACTGGTAAACTATTTTATTTTTAACTAAAGTTGAATTAATCTTTTTAACCTTTAAAGAAAATACATAATAATATGTCGTTTCTGTTTCAATCCTATCAACCCTTAAGGAATAGAGCATTTGATTTCTATATTTAACTATTTTCCTATGTTCATGTATATTATTTTTCACTTCCATATTAATTAATGAGAACACAAAATCCGTGTCCACATTTTCATCTAATGTAGAATAATACACCGTAGCATTCCTATCTAAAATAATAGTATAGTCTTTCTTCTTTTGAATTATATTCCTTAAAATAAAATTCTCTTCAGCCAAATGTATATTACTTTCAACAATCTTTAAAGCATCTTCAAAGGCTTTTTTAATGCTGTCTTTACCTGAATTAATTAGTATAGTATCTATCCCATATTTTTTTGCCACAGTATTGGTTACCATATCGCAAATTATCATGTGGTAGCCTTTTTGTTTTACATACTGCAAAATTGTTTCTACCATATTTTTGTCTTCTATTGTATATACATCTAAATTATAATTTAATACTTCACATAATAAATGTGCATTTTGTGTTATGTTTTTGTAGCCAACTATAGCAATTTTTTTGTTTGCCCCAGCTTCTACTAGAACTTGAGATAACTTTAAAGCACACAATATATCATATACCGATATTTGTATTTCTATAACAGGTATAGGAGAAATCTTTTCTATTAAAGATGCCGTCCCACCCCTAGATAAAATCACATCATACATTTCACCTATTTTATTTTTGGCAATTTTTACCCCTTCATCTAAATCTCCAATTGATATTGTCAAAGCTACGTTTTCATAATCCATAGATACATTTTCAATTTGGTTTTTCATTTCCTCATAGGGAGCTATTGCCAGAACTTTAATTTTTTTCATAAAACCTCCTTTAAAATAAAATTTTCTTCTTTATATCCAGTTTCATTTTTAAACATATTTTAAGTTATTTAATAAATTTCGTCAAATTCTTCATAGTATAGTTTCAAAATAAAACATTAATTTCAGTTTTTTAGTTGTGCCTACTATACGTTTTACATATACTTTAACTATATCAATTAATAAATATATATATTTTAACCAGAAAAGATATCATTTTTTAAATTAGGGAGGATAATTATATGAAAAAATCTATAAAAAAACTGCTGGCTCTTGGAAGTATGACGGCAATGTTGGTACCATTATTCGGATGTTCCAATGCTAGTTCTACAGAAACATCCGATAGTTCTACAGAAACCAGCTCTAACGAAACAGTATTATTTGCAACCCATGAAGTCGGTACAAGTAACTACAACTTATCCGTTGAATTGGCTAAACTTTGGGACGAAAAAGGAGGCATTACAGTAGATGTACAACCTATAAGCCCTGGGGGAATGGGTGCGCCATATTTATATGAGGCAGGCAAAGCTGACATTACATTTATAAATGGAGCTCCAGCTAAATGGGCATCAGAAGATGGCACTTTAGGAAAACCACCAACAAGTGGTTATTCTGCTATGATAGGCGGACTAACAAATGTAAGCGCAGTTAACTTTATGACAAATAGTTTTATAGAAAAAAACGGTGTAACAACTTTTGAAGAAGCAATTAGACAAAAATTACCAATTAGAATTGGCTGTAGCCCTGTTGGTTCAATGGACAATGAAGTTGTAAATATCCTTTTAAATTATTTAGGTGTAACAGAAGAAGACGTTAATTCTTGGGGTGGCTCTATTATCCACGGTGGAGGTTCTGACCTTTCTACTATGGTAAAGGATGGTAAAATCGATTTTATGCTTGACCACACTTCACCAACATCATCTACTATGACAGAAATAGCAATGACTTGCGATGTTACTTTTATGCAATGGGAGCCAGAAACAGTTGAGTACTTCGTTAAAGAAAAAGGATTTCAAAGAGTAACTGTACCTGCAAATTCCTTTAGCGGGCAACCTACAGACATAACTAACCCAGGTACTCCCGACTGTTTATTCGTTTCCAGCTCTCTAGATGAAGAAACAGTTTATAATCTTACAAAGCTTATGTGTGAAAATAGAGATTACTTAGTTGGTCTAGTAGGTTCTGTTGAACCCTTCGACCCATCAACTTCATGGGAACCAGAAAAAAATGGTGGTATTGCATTACACCCTGGTGCCGAAAAGTACTATAAAGAAGCTGGGTATATAAAATAAAAAATTCTAAAATTAGAAGGTAAAAAGCTCATACTTTTTACCTTCATTTTAGAAATATGTTGGGAGGCTTAAAATGAATAACCAAAATACTGTAAAAACAAATACAAATACTGAAAAGTCGGGAAGTAAATTTTCTAATATGCCAATGTGGCAATATGCAGCCGTCGCTATTTTATCTTGCATTCTTGTAAGTTTTCAGCTATACATCGCCTTAGTTAAACCCTTTGATAAATGGATTCAAGTCCCTTTTCATCTGTGCATAGGTTTATCTATTATATTTTTAGCTAATCCCTTAGCTAATAAATGTAATAGTAAAGGCACTAAAACTTTAGCTTGGCTTTACGATATTATTCTTCAAATCGGAATTATTTATGTAATAGCCTATTTTTTTACACATTTATCTTACTTACAAAATAGAATTTATAATGTAGACGTAATGACAACAGCAGACTTAATTTGCTCATATACATTACTATTTCTTGTAATGGAAGCAGTAAGAAGAACCATGGGTATGGCATTATTTGCTTTTATTTCATTTTTTATTGCCTATGCATTTTTAGGACAAAATATACCTGGCATCTTTCAATTTAGAGGCATGAGCTGGCAAGGCTTTGGCGAAGTAATGATAATGGATGTTAATGGTATATTAGGCTCGCCTTTAACTAGTTCTGTAAACACTTTATTCTACTTCCTACTGTTCGGTGCATTCTTTTCAATTTGTGGCGGTGGCCAAGTTTTAATTGACTTAGGCATGAAGCTAAGTGATAAAACTGCCG
Organism: Lachnospirales bacterium; assembly: GCA_047974375.1. Classification (GTDB taxonomy): domain Bacteria; phylum Bacillota; class Clostridia; order Lachnospirales; family CAMZNU01; genus JBKECF01. The sequence continues at coordinate 162,075 of JBKECF010000004.1, read as the reverse complement.
GTGGCCCTGCAAAAGCTGCCGTTGTATCTAGTGGACTTATGGGTATGATTTCCGGTAGTGCAGTTGCCAACGTTACCAGCACAGGAGTTATGACAATTCCTTTAATGAAAAAAGCCGGATATAAATCGGAAGAGGCAGGAGCCATTGAGGCCGTAGCCTCAACAGGGGGACAAATAATGCCTCCTATTATGGGCGTAGGTGCTTTTATAATGGCAGAAATGATTGGCGTTAGTTATACCCACATCGCTATTGCTGCTATTATTCCAGCCCTATGTTACTATGGCTCTGTCCTTTTACTAGTTCACTTTTTAGCCAAAAAGAAAATATCTTTAAAAGTAAGCAAAGATGACGTAAAAGTTATAACAGATCCTATAGCTCCAAGATTATACCAACTAATTCCTATAGTTACTTTAGTAGCTTTAATATTTATGGGTAGTTCCTTAACAACCTCTGCTTTAATAGCTACATTTTTAGCCATAGCTGTTAGTATGGTGAAAAAAGAAACAAGACTTAGCATAAAGGATTTTATAAACACAATTATGGAAGGTGCATCCCAAGGAGCTAGTATTGCCGTTCCTACAGCCGCTTGTGGTATTATGATTGGTATAGTAGTACAAAGTGGTGTTGCCAATAAACTTACAAAGTTAATAAGTGCAGCCGGCGGTTCCAGTATCGCTTTAGCCCTTATTTTAACTGCGCTAGGTTGTATGCTTCTTGGTATGGCTCTTCCTACTGTAGCAGCTTATTTAATAGCAAATATTTTATTTTGCTCCACATTAATTAGTCTTGGTATTCCTATTTTAAGTGCCAATATGTTTATATTTTACTTTGGTGTTATAGCTCAAATTACACCTCCTGTTTGTTTAGCATCCTTTACCGCTGCCGGTATAGCCGATGCCAGCGCTTGGAAAACCGGTTGGCTAGCATTTTTGTACGCACTAGTTGCATTCCTTGTGCCGTATGTATTCGTTTTTGAGCCAGCTTTATTAATGGACGGTAGCGCTGGAGAAATAATTATTAATGTTCTAATACTTTCTTATGGCATCATGTTTTTAGCTGGCGCCATTTCCGGATATTTAATTAAAGTGATTGATAAAATGTATTTACGAGTTGCATTAATAATTATCGCCATATGTGTTGTTTTACCAATTTATGCAATTACAATTCCAGCAGGAATAATTGGCGCAATAATATTAGTTTATTTATTTTTACAAAAACAAAAAACTGTAAAAATAGCGTAAACATAATTATGAAGTATAAATGAATGGATTGATAATATGATTAAAATGCTTGTAATTGCAGATGATTTTACAGGAGCTCTTGATACAGGAGTACAGTTTACACGGCGAAATTTATATACAAAAATTACTACCAATATAGATTTCGACTACACCAATATAAATGATGATTTAGATATATTAGTGATAGATGCCCAAACAAGGCATCTATCACATAAAGAGGCGTACAATGTTGTTAAAAGTATATCAAAAAAAGCGATAGCAAAGGGCGTAGAATACATATACAAAAAAACCGATTCCGCCTTAAGAGGGAATATAGGCTCTGAATTAAAAGGACTTTTAGATAGCTCTTCAGAAAATTCGGTTTATTTTATCCCCGCCCTTCCTAAGCATAATAGATTCACAAAAAAAGGGGTGCACTACATTGATTATATACCCGTTGCCGAAAGTGTATTCGGCAATGACCCTTTCGAACCAGTAAAATATTCAGAAGTAAATAAAATTATATCTTTGCAAACAGATATTAATATTACTGAAGTGTATAACATTAATGAATCAACAACCTTTGAAGAAGGTATAGTTATTTTTGATGCATCTAGCGACGATGACTTAAATAATATTGCCAATAAATTATATAATGATGTACATGGAAAACTTTTTGCCGGTTGTGCAGGATTCGCATCCGTTCTTCCAGACTTACTCGGCATAAGAAAAAAAGAAAATAAAAAGATAGTTTTCGATAATGGTCTTTTAGTAGCTTGTGGAAGCGTAAATCCCATTACAACAAAGCAAATAATAAATGGTAAAAAAAATAATTTTAAATATTTTAGTATGAATAAGGACCAAAAACTAGATAAAAATTGGATTTCTAATAATAAATCCCAGTACACAACCACCTTAAAGGACTTTTCAAAAGACAAATACATTATTATTGACGCTAATAATATAAAAGAAACCCATTTAATAAACCCTAATACCTTTGCAAAAGAAAATAACGCCTCTTTAGATGAAGTAAGAAATAATATTTCCGTATTTATAGGGCATTTGGTTAAAGACTTTATAGACAGGAACAACCACAAAAATATAATGATTATAGGCGGTGATACTTTATTTGCCTTTATTAAAAACATGGGAATAGAATTATTAGAACCTCTTGAAGAAATATATGATGGAGTTGTACTTTCAGTATTTGAATATAAAAATGTGAAGTATAACCTTATTTCAAAATCTGGAGGTTTCGGCGACGAAAACCTTATACCAAATTTAGTTAAAATAATAGAAAATAATATTTAGGAGAGAGATTATGGAACAATATTTTTTGAAATTGCCTAGTCAAATATATGCAGGTATAAATTCGTTACAAAACTTGTCAAACATCCTTAAAGATAACAATATTAAAAATATTGCTCTCTTTACTGATAAGGGAATAATAGAAGCAGGCATAATAAATCCCGTTGTTGAAGAAATAGAAAAAACTAATATAAATTACCATATAATAAGCAACATACCACCAGAACCCGACTATAAAATTGTGCAAAATATAGCTTCAGAATTTAAAGAGAAAAAATGCGACTTCATTGTTGCCCTCGGTGGTGGTAGCGTTATGGACACAGCTAAACTTGTAAGTGTTTTAAACAAGCAAAACTACACAATTGAAGACTTATTAGATAATCCACAACTAGGCAAAAAGTCTGTTAAAACTTTAATGATTCCCACAACTGCAGGCACTGGTTCAGAGGCTACCCCTAACAGTATAGTTGCTGTGCCTGAAAAAAATATTAAAGTAGGTATTGTTAACGAAAAATTAATTGTGGATTATATTATTCTAGATCCCTTTACAATAAAAAAACTACCAAAGAAAATAATAGCAGCAACAGGCGTTGACGCTCTTGCCCACGCCATAGAATGTTTTACATCAAATAAATCTAATGCTTTTAGCGACTTTTTCGCCTTAGAGGCATTAGACATCATTTTAAATAATCTAATTACTATATATGATAATGAAAATGCCTTGGAGGAAAAAAGTAAAATGCTTATTGCCTCCTTTTACGCCGGAGTTGCAATTTGTTCCTCCGGGACAACTCTTGTACATGCACTTAGCTACCCTTTAGGCGGTAAATATCACATTCCTCATGGCATATCTAACGCAATGTTATTAGCACCAGTTATGCAATTCAACGAGTCTAGCATAAAAAACAAATTTGCACTTGTATACGATAGATGTGTGCATACCGAAAAAACATGTCTTACAGTAGACGAAAAAAGCACCTATATATTGGATTGGCTAAATAATATTGTTAAACATTTAGAAATCCCCACTAACCTAACAGAATATGGCGTACCAAAAGAAGACCTAGAAGAACTAGTAAACTTAGGAATGAAAGTAGAAAGACTTTTAGCTAATAATATGAAAAACGTGACACCTAATGACGCAAGATTAATTTATAGTCAACTATTATAATTGCTATTTAACCCTTAGAAGGAGAAAAACATGCATAAGAATATATACGGAGTAATAACAGCACTTGTAACACCTATGAATAACGATGAATCCATAAACCTACCAATGCTCAGAAAACAAGTACAAAGGCAAATAGAAAGTGGCATTCATGCAATATTTTGTTTTGGAACTAATGGCGAAGCCTATATATTATCTAACGAGGAGAAAAAACTAGTTCTCGAAACTGTAATTGATGAAGTGAAAGGTAAAATACCTGTATATGCTGGTTCTGGTGCTATCGGAACTAAAGAAACTATTGTCCTTTCAAAAATGTGCGAGGAAACCGGTGCAGATATTTTATCCATAATAGCCCCAGCTTTTGCACAGGCTAGTCAAGATGAAATTTATGAGCACTACAAAACAGTTGCTAATGCTCTTACTAAGCCTATTGTGCTGTATAATATACCTGCCAGAACAGGAAACTCCATTGCTCCCGCAACTGTAAGAAAATTGGCTAAAGAATGTAAAAACATTGTAGGGGTAAAAGATTCCAGTGGTAACTTCGATAATATTTTGCAATACATTGAACAAACAAGAGATATTGAAGACTTTAGTGTGTTAAGCGGAAACGATAGTCTTATATTGTGGACATTAATAGCCGGAGGTGCTGGTGGTATAGCTGGCTGTGGAAATGTTTACCCTAAAACTATGGCATCAATTTACAATAGCTTTGTAGCTGATGATACAACTAAGGCACGTGAATACCAAGATAGCATTCGTTCTTTTAGAAATTGTTTTAAATTCGGAAACCCAAATACTATAGTAAAAACAGCCGTAAACCTTTTAGGATATGATGTAGGTAATTGCAGAGCACCCTTTAACCAACTTCCAAAAGATGGCATAGAGGCAATTAAAAAAGTACTAACTGAAAACGCTAATAAAAATATGGCGTAGGAAGGAGTATTTATGAACAAAAGACCTATTATAGGCATTACTATGGGCGACCCTGCTGGAAATGGTCCCGAGCTTACATTACTTGCACTAAGGGAGAAGACTATTTATGAAAAATGCAAGCCAATTGTTGTAGGCGATTTTAAGGTTTTTGAAAAAGTAAAAGGAATCCTTAATTTAGATTCCCTAGTGATAAATCCTATAAACTCCGTATCTGAAGCTAAATTTGAATATAATACTATAGATATATTGCATCTTGATTTAATTGATATGGATAAATTCCAGTTTGGAAAAATAGATAAAATATGTGGTAATGCAGCATTTCAATGTGTAAAAAAAGTTATAGAACTAGCAAATAATAAAGAAATAGATGGAACTTGCACAAATGCATTGTCTAAAGAATCTATGAACTTGGCTTTAGCTGATGATAATATGCACTTTGACGGCCACACAGAAATTTACGCAACTTATACAAATACTAAAAAATACACTATGCTGTTGGTACACGAAAACCTAAGAGTTGTACACGTTTCCACCCACTGCAGTTTACGTGAAGCTTGCAATAGAGTAAAAAAAGACAGAGTTCTTGATGTTATTGAAATAGCAAACAAGGCTTGTAAAGACTTTGGTATAGAAAATCCAAAAATTGCCCTTTGTGGCTTAAACCCTCATGCCGGAGAAAATGGATTGTTCGGAACCGAAGAAATAGAAGAAATTATTCCAGCTATAAATATGGCAAGGGAAAAAGCCATAGACGCTGAAGGACCTTTCCCACCAGATAGTTTATTTTCCAAAGCTTTAGGCGGGTTTTACGACATAGTAATAGCCATGTACCATGACCAAGGACATATACCTCTTAAAACAATTGGTTTTGTATACAATATTGAAGAACAAAAATGGGAAGCCGTTGAAGGAGTAAACATTACCTTAGGTTTACCTATAATAAGAACTAGTGTTGACCACGGCACAGCATTCGACCAAGCAGGTAAAGGCACTTGTAGCCCTCTAAGTTTAATTAATGCCTTAAATTATGCAATACAAATGGCAGCACGTAGAATAAGCGAATAAATACTTTACATAAAAAAAGATTGTGGTACCATATAAGTATCTAAAAAATATCTCCAAAAATTTATCATTCTAAATTGATATAAGTAAAAGGAGAAAAATATGTTAAAAACAAGAAAAGAAATTGTAAGATACGAAAAACCTGTACTAACATCCAAAGACGTGCCCTATCCATCTTCATGTGTATTTAATGCTGGTGTAGTTAAATATAAAGGCAAATACATAATGGTTTTTAGAAATGATTATGACTATTTATACGGTCCTCATTTTGGTGGTACAAATATCGGCCTATGCTATAGCGACGACGGAATAAATTGGAAAGTTGAGCCAGAGCCTTGTTTCGCCCTTAAAGATGACGAAATAAATCGTGTATACGACCCAAGGTTAACAGTAATAGACGATAAAATTTATATGTGTTTCGCTATGGATACAAAGCACGGTGTGCGCGGTGGAATAGCAACAACTAATGACTTCCATCTGAATTCTGCCTCCAGTAAAATTGCTAATGCGTCGGCTGTTCACCACGGTCCTATAAATTTTGAAATATTAACTTTAAGCACCCCAGACAACAGAAACATGGTACTGTTCCCAGAAAAAATAAACAATAAATATGTTAGGCTTGAACGTCCCTTTACTGTATACAGCAGAGGTGGCAAAGATAGATTTGACATATGGTCCTCTGAATCACCAGATTTAGTATATTGGGGGAACTCAAATTTAGTTCTTGGAGTAGAAGATTTTTATTTTTGCAATAATAAAATTGGTCCAGCAGCTCCACCTATTAAAACTGAAAAAGGTTGGCTTACTATAATTCATACAGTAGACCTAGATGAAAGCAGAGGTAAAAATGGTTGGGAAGACATTTGGCAAAAAAGATACTGTGCTGCAATTGTTTTACTAGATTTAGAAAATCCAAGTAAAGTAATAGGCATGTGTAAAGAACCTTTAATGGTTCCTGAAGTTGACTTCGAAATAAAAGACGGCTTTAGGACAAATGTTATTTTTCCAACAGGAATGATACTTGAAGATGACGGTGAAGTTAAAATTTACTATGGTGCAGCAGATACAGTTATAGCTTTAGCTACAGCCAATGTTCACGACCTAATTAATTTATGCCTTAAGTAAAAAGCTTTATGCAAAAATACAGAAAATACCGACCCCTAAAGTTAGACCAAAAAATCTAACAAAGGAGGTCGGTATTTTCTTCTCCCTATTAACGTTCTTCCATGCTTATCATACCCTTACTATTTTCTAAAGTCTTTAATATATCTGAATGATAATTTTTTGTAGGTAAGGAAATTTGCAAGTTAGCGCTTACAACCTTTTTTATAGGTGCATCTTCATTTCCTGTAGGGTTCATCTTATTGCCGCTTACCTCTACATATTCAAAAGAAATAATTTTACAATCATAACTAGTAAGCTCACTAATAAAATTATTTAAATTTCTAGCGCCATCAAAAGAAACATATAAATCCATTACCCTGCCTCGGCGAATAAAATGTTGTTCTACATCCATAAACTTTGTAAAAATAATTAAAATAAGTATAGTACCTAGTATACCTCCAGTGTAGAACCCGCCACCAATAGCCAATCCTATACAGGCACTTGCCCATAATCCAGCAGCTGTTGTTAAACCTCTAACTCTATTTTGCCTATCTGTAAGTATAGTACCCGCACCTAAAAAACCAATTCCACTTATAACCTGTGCTCCCATTCTTGTCGGGTCACCGTATCCATATTGTAAAATAAGTTGCTCGTTAGTTACCATTACCAATGCCGATGCCACACAAACAAGCGTGTGAGTACGTAGCCCTGCTGGCCTATGCTTTCTTCCACGTTCTAATCCTATTAAAGCTCCTAAAAAAGTAGCCAACAATATGCGCACTACACCTGTAACAACATGCTTATAACTATCAATTCCTATCATTCCTATAAAATCTAAAAAATCCGACATTCCAATTCCCCCTTGTTACATTTTCCTATATTTACTTCTTTTTAGTAATATTATTCTAACACAAAGACCCAAGATATAATATTTTTTTATAATATGCAATTTTACATTGAACAGTTTCCCGTAAGACAAATATATGGTAGAATAGAAAAAATAAAGTTAGGAGTGAAATCATGATAAAGATAATAAAAAAAATACCATCCCCCTCCACCCTTAAGGAGGAAATCCCATTACCTTTACACTTGAAAAAAATAAAATATGAGCGAGATGAAGAACTAAAAAACATTTTAACAGGTAAAAGTAATAAAATTTTAATAATAGTTGGTCCTTGTTCTGCCGACGACCCCGACGCTTTATGCGATTATGTGGAGCGTTTGGCTAAAGTTCAAGAAAGCGTAAAGGAAAAGTTATTTTTAATTCCTAGGGTATATACAAACAAACCTAGAACAAATGGAAAAGGATACAAGGGAATGTTACACCAGCCAGACCCTACAGGAAAATCCGACATACTAGAGGGCGTTCGTTCCATTAGAAGAATGCATATAAAAGCTATTGAAGTATCCCACCTTACAGCTGCTGACGAAATGTTATACCCAGAAAATTTTGCATATATGTCAGATTTATTAAGCTACCATGCCATAGGGGCAAGAAGTGTGGAAAACCAAAGTCATCGCCTAGTTTCCAGCGGAGTTGATGCACCTGTAGGCATGAAAAATCCTACTAGTGGCGATTTAACTGTTATGTTTAACTCCATTGTGGCAGCACAGTCCAAACATACATTTTTATATAGAGATGAAGAAGTAGAAACAACAGGAAACCCATTTGCCCACGGAATTTTACGTGGCAGCGTTAATAAGTACGGTGAAAATCTACAAAACTATCACTACGAAGACTTAATAAAAACTTACGACTTATATTCAAACAGCGGTTTGTCAAATCCTGCCATTATTGTGGATTTAAATCACTCCAATTCCGGAAAAAAACATAAAGAACAAATACGTATTGCTAAAGAAATTATGGCAAGCAGAAGATATAACAAGGAAATAAACGCTTTAGTAAAAGGTTTAATGATAGAAAGTTATATAGAAGATGGCAGACAAGAAATTTCTGACGGCATATACGGCAAGTCCATTACAGACCCTTGTATCGACTTTGGAACGACAGAAAAATTATTAAATGATATAGCAGACAAAATGTAAATTTACAAATCTAATTATGCTATGGGGAACTCAAAACCCCATAGCATAAACTTTTATTTCCCATACTTTTCAAAAGTATTATTTGTACTTATGTCGGGGTAGCATTCCAGAACAATATTACCTACTTTTAAAAATAGCCTATGTTCTTCTTCCCCCATAAAATCTTCGGTAAAACAAACTTTACTTCCTACTGGTATTTTAAATGCCTCAAAGTTTTCATCTACTAAATTTAAAAAATATACTTCTTTTGCAATAGTTCCAAGTTCAATAAAATTAACATCTGAATACTCACCTATGTTGGTATATTCCTGTTCGCTACTACTTAAATCTATGGAATTAGCTAGTATACCATATTGAACACCGTCTAAATAAAACGATGATGAGCCATTCTCATATTTTATGAAAGTATAAATAATTAAAACAAATAACGCCATACAAATAATAACTACACATAAAAATCTTTTTTTGACATCACCTAAACCTCGCTATATATCTAGGTGTGCCTATAGGTCCACCTGGTATTTTGGTAGTAAACACACGCTCCATTTGTTCATAACTATCCCTCATGTTTAATATTGTAGTGTCAACTAATAATTTCTGCAGTTATTATTATATATACTATTATACACAAAAATCGAATAGGAACCTAGTTCTATAAATATAAAGAAAAGACTGTCTGATTCGCCATTATAGAACCGTAGTAATTAGGATATAAAACTCTTACACTTACTCTATTATTGTATAATCGTGGTAATAATATTTATAATAAAATATAGACATATGTATGTAGTCACTAAAAAAACGATTACGTATGCTATGATATAGAAATACTTTGAACGACTTTAGTTATACTTATAATGTTTTAATAATATTGAACCATTAAAGAAGATATTTAAAATCAGCGCTAAGATAAAATAAATCAACATTGATTATCTCATACTCTTCTAAAGTAGAAATCAGCGTCATCAATAGATTGGTGATATTGATAATACGCGTATCCTGTTTCAACAGTTCCACCTAATGCCACTATTATTGCTACAGCCCCTCCGATACCTGATGGTGCGGTTAAAAAGCCTACTCCAGCTACCGAAATTTCTGTAGAATCTGTTCCCCCACTAACACGCGACCTAAGTAAATTATTGTTGATATTTCCATTAATTATATTTAAATCACATACCGTTTTAGTAACATTACTTCTTGCATAAATACTTTTTTCTTCTATATATAAAAGTTTTTTTGATTTATCAAAGGTTACTTTTGTTATGTATGTGCCGTCATTTGTTATAACTTCTCGTAAATTCGGGTTATTAGTTATTATTTGTAAATTAACTGTATCTTCAGTGGATGATGCATATACACTGATACTATAGTTTGAAAAAAAAGTGAATGCTACTAAAATAGATAAAATCGATCTAATTATTTTTTTCATAATATCCTCCTTTTAAATGACGATAAGTGTCAATTAATAATTTCTGCAGTTATTATTATATATACTATTATACACAAAAAAAAATAATGCAAGGAATTTTTTATTAATCCTTGTATTAATACTATAAAAAATTGATTTAAATACAAAAACACACATAACATTTTATTTGATAAACTTTACTCCGCTGACAAAAAGTAAAATAAAAAATATGTTTACACACGTTAACAAATATGCTATATTAATATTAACCATTAGAGAAGGGGGTATTTAATATTATGAGTATAGTTATTTTAGGCGGTAACAAGTGTATGACTTCACAATATTCTAGATTGTTAAAAAAACACAAAATACGAAATAAAATATTTAACACAATGGAGGCTGATATTGAAAAAAGGATTGGTACGCCAGATAAAATTATCTTGTTTAAGGATTGTTCATCCCATAAACTTTTACGCGTAGCAGATAAAGTATGTAAAAAATACAATATCGACCTTATACGTGCTCAATCTTCTAGCAAAACCGAGCTAGAAAAAATACTCTGTGAACTAGATTGCCATAATTGCAATCTATGTAAATAATCAAAAGACCTATCCATCAGCAGTATTTACTCCACTGTTGGATAGGTCTTCATGTTTATAAAAATCATAAACTTATCATTACACTACCTAATATTTAAATTTGCCATAGAAGATAAGCTATTGTATACATTTATAGTTCTATCACTATCTACCGAATTCAAAAAATAGATACGGTCAACTGTTTGCAGCAATAAAAACGGTGGTATTTCAGGATTTAAATTAAAAACAGATTCGCCATAGCCATCTACATAAAATTTCCCTACCTTTAAAGAATCCGTAGAAGCGCCAGTAATTTTATGATAGCTTGGTATTTCATTTATTAACTCAATATCTTTAATATTTTTAATAGGTATTTCAAATTCATTTACTTGAGAAGCTACAACACTTCCACCAGCTGCGTATAAATCCACCGGCACTTTAGATTCGTAGTATAAAGAAAAAGAAAATACAGGCGCAGACAATAAAATAAGCAAGAAGAACAGGCTTATAATCTTCCCCGAAGTTCGACCCATGTTAGCAGTCATATTTAAACTAATTCTATTATTTATAAAAATACGTCTATTATCTGGATTATAATAAATCATTCCCCAAATCCAATATTTATCTTCATCTATATAACCTTTTTTACCTGTTTCTCTGGTTAAATTCTCTAATTTTACGCGATAGGAGAACTCAGTATAGGAAGCAAAAGCAACAATTAATACTGTATAAATTATTACTGATATAACCATAATATATTCATCACGAATAAATCCTAAAACCATTGCCAATCCAGCTGTTACCCATATAGATACCTTAGTCATTCTTGACCAATAATTATTCCTAATATGTGTAATAACTTTATTTAGCTCCGAGTTATTTTCAATAGCATCGCAAGGTAATTTCGTTAATATTTTATGAGCAAAATAGAATATAGATGTTGCAACTACCATAATTAAATCCACTATAGATGGCGATTTTTGATTTGCTATTAATGGTATAAAACTCACTATTATTGCCATGATATAAAGTAAGTCATGTTCTTTACTCTTAGTAAGAAAATTTATTTTATTAACAGTATTTACATATAATGAGCCTCGGCTTTTCTCATGCACTCGCACCCAACCCTTTTTATATTTATATGCTTTTAGTTTATTATTAGTGAGAATAAATGGTATATTTTGCATTAACATACCTATTATTAAGAGAGAAATATTTATTGTATAAAATAAAAGGTATTCTATATCTGCCAGAAAAAATAAAGACATAATTAGCATAATTCCTAATGTAAAAATAATTAACATATTTTTGTAAACCCTAATTATACCCGCCACATACTTATCATACCTAGCTTCATGGGGCAGTGTAGCCCCTACACAAATATTCCTTTTGAATTTAGCATAATTATATAGTTGAAAAAAATGAACTATAATAACTGATAAAAAAGACAAAAAAATAAAAACTTTCATGTTACCTCCTGTAATACGTAACTAAATTTTGTATGTAATTTCCATTTACATACATTTTGTACTAACTCGAGGCTATTTTCTCATGGATGTCTTAAAATGTCAACGCTCATAACTTAGGTATAAATAGACGTTATATGGGTACATTCCACAAAAAGATTTTTGTTAGCTTCTAAAAATCATTATTCTATAAATAGTTTTTATAACTTATGTATAAGCACAACTTATATATCTTGAATCTCCGTAAATACAGCTTTTTTCCCTGAAATTTATAAATAAAATCAAAATTCACGAACTAATAAAAATATAATAATAAATCGTCACCTATATAGAAAAAAATCAAAATTATATCTAGTATAAATAGTTGTTATTGTATTACAACTACATAAAGTATAATTTATGAATAAAATTTCACACTTATACCACAAATTTAATATAAGTTTCTACTAAAATTGAAATATATCAAAAAAACTGCAGGCAAATAACCTGCAGTTTCTTAATATATATATTTATTTAAATTTCAAAGTAAAATTAAGCTCATCTTTCGCTACTCCAGTTTGTATATTCGTAAGAGTATCGAATAAAGTCCTAGAAAGTTCCCCTATTTCATTATTATTAACAATTATTTTTTCATCCTTATACAAAAATTCCCCAATCGGAGAAATTTTCGCCGCTGTACCAACGCCAAAAGCTTCCTCTAATTGACCTTTTTTACCATATTCAATTAAATCTTCTACAGCAAGACGCTCTTCTCTGACTTCAACTCCCATATTATGCAGAATTTTTATAATAGAATCTCTTGTTATACCAGGTAATATTGTACCATCTAAAGGCGCAGTATAAACCGCTCCATTTATTTTAAAACATACATTCATTGTGCCCACTTCTTCAATGTATTTTTTATGTATGGCATCTAACCATAAAACTTGATCATACCCCTTGGCTATAGCTTTCTCCTGTGCCTTTAAACTCATTGCATAATTAGAAATAGCCTTTGTATTACCTGTACCGCCTGGACAAGCACGTGTGTATTCGTCTTCAATTAAAATTTTTGTTGTGCCCAATGTACCATAATATGAACCCGATGGCGACAATATCATTATAAATTTATAATCTTTTGCTGGTCTTACACCTAAGCCAACTTCTGAAGCAAAAATAAAAGGCCTAATGTAAACACAAGTATTTTCTTCTTTAGGTATCCAATCTTTTTCTATTTTTAAAAGCTCTTTTAATGCATCTAATGCAAAGTCCTCATCTATAGGCGGTATACACAATCTATTACAAGATGCATTCATTCTTTTAAAATTCTCTTTAGGCCTGAAAAGCAAAATATCATCATCTTGGTTTTTAAAAGCTTTTAAACCTTCAAAAACTCCTTGTCCATAATGAAACACCATTGTAGCAGGCGAAAATGCCAAGTCCTCATATGGTACAATTCGCGGGTTACGCCATTTTTCATCTGTATAATCCATTATAAACATATGGTCAGTAAAATATTTCCCAAATCCTAATTTTTTTGTATCTGGTTTTTCTTTTAATTCTTTTGCTAGTTGAATATCCAACATAACTACCTCCCGTTTTTGCAATTTCCACTCTACTATTTTTCAATTTTCAGATTAAAACATTTACATTTCTGATATTTTATAGGATTTTCTAAGTATTTTCAAGCATTTTGAAATATTTTATTTTTTTTATTGCAATTCTTCAGAAAAAGAAAGAAATAATTCTAAAACCTCTTCTTCTACTTCTACACCTACTTTTTCTTTATAATATTTTTTAAATTCATCTATCAGGCTTATTTCTTCCAAAGGCTCTTCCACTATTTCACTCTTTACATCATGGGTATATATTTCTATTATATCTTTTTTCAACCCCCTTAAGTGACGTATTTCAGATGCCGTTAAAATTATATTATCATTTATTTTAATGTATACATAACTATTTTCTTCAGCCTTTTTAGCTGCCATTTCCATTGCAACTTGTAAATTTTCCACTTCCCATAGTTCTATAGGCTTATAGTTTTTTAAATATATTTTTTCTGGTTCAAAATTTTCCGATGTGAAAAATAATACACTTTTACTATAGTTTTTTTCACTTAAACTATATTGTATAGGTGATCCAGAAAAATAAACAGGTACACTATAATTAATTTTTTGACATCTATGTAAATGTCCAAGGGCTATATAATCCGCACCCTTGGGCAAAGCATCTACATCTATGGCCAAACTACCACCTACTTGTATTTGGCGTTCCGATTTACTTTCTTTACCACCTGTTACAAAAAAATGTCCCATAAAAATATTTATATCTGAAGTAAATATTTCCTCGCAAGACTTCTCCACTTTTTCTTTTACTGTATCAGAAAACTTTTCTTGCAGCTGAACTTCTTCATCCTCTTGAAATAATTCTTCCAATCTTTTTTCATTAGGATATGCCATAGTTACAAAATTAATAATTTCATTTTTAAACTTAATTCTAAAATAACCTTGTCCACTTTCTAAAACAGAAAAATCTTTTTTAGTTTTTGCAGGAATTATTGTATTAGGTAAACCTACTATTATTACACCATCCTTATATATAACAGGTGATGCCGCCATAAGTCTTTGTGGGTTGTCATGGTTACCACTTACAATTATTATAAGTCTATTTCTACTTAATTCTTCTATATATTTATAAAATAACTCTTCTGCTGCCGCCGGCGGATTAAATGTATCGTATATATCTCCTGCCAATAAAATTACATCTATTTCTCTTGTGTTACAAATTTCCAGTAACTCCTTTAAAAACATTTCTTGTTCCTCTAACCTAGAATGAGTAACTAAATACTTCCCCAAATGCCAATCCGATGTGTGTAAAAAATTCATAATCTCCCTTTCTCTAAATTTAATTCATAATAGCATTATATAGCAAAAATAAAAAAAGGTCATTTACTTCAAAAAAACTATTAGATTATGTGACACCCCAACACGCTCAAAGAACCAAATAAAAAAGTGTAGGAGTACAATGAATATTTCGATTTTATTTTCCTCAGCATCTATAATGGATTTTCATTCATTAGACGTCAAGCCCATTTTTTACGAAAAATTTGTTAGCACTTAAGTTAAACGAGTGCTAAATTTTTCTTGACATTCTACTTCTAAATAATTATTATATATGTAAACAAAATAAATTTAACTTTAGGAGGATATAAAAATGGAAAAAGGTAATATTTCAATCCATAGCGAAAACTTTTTACCAATTATTAAAAAGTGGCTATATTCAGACACAGATATTTTTGTAAGAGAGTTAGTTTCCAACGGAGCTGACGCAGTAAATAAATTCAAAAAATTAGTAGACTTAGGCGAAGCTGCAGCACCAGATTCGGAAGATTATAAAATAACTGTATATGTGGATAAAGAGAAAAAACAAATAATATTTGAAGATAATGGTATCGGTATGACTGCCGAAGAAGTTAAAAAATACATTAATGAAATTGCTTTTTCTGGAGCAACAGACTTTATGAACAAATACAATGAAAGCGGCGCTGAAGAAGGCAATGATATAATAGGTCACTTTGGACTTGGTTTCTATTCCGCTTTTATGGTAGCCGCAACAGTGGAAATAGACACACTGTCATATTTGCCTGATTCAACTCCAGCTAAATGGGTTTGTGATGGTGGTATAGAATACGAAATAGGTGAAGGTACTCGTAGCCAAAGGGGTACAACTATTACATTAAATGTAATGGAAGAAGAAGAATCTTTTTTAGAGCCTTATAAAATAAGAGAAATTTTAAATAAATATTGTAGATTTATACCTGTGGATATTTATTTCGAGGAAATAAAACCAGAAGAAGACAAAAACGAAGTAGTTGACGAAGAGGGAAACACAGTAAAAGAAGGGGAAGAAACAGAAGTAGTTGAACCAACTCCTATAAACAATAAAACACCTCTTTGGAGCAAAAAACCATCGGACTGTACAGATGATGACTATAAAGCTTTCTACAGAGATGTATTTATGGATTTCAACGAGCCACTTTTTTGGATTCATCTAAATATGGACTATCCATTTAGGTTACAAGGAATACTTTATTTCCCTAAATTAAACCATGAATTAGAATCTATTGAAGGACAAGTTAAGCTATATAACAATCAAGTTTTCATTGCCGACAATATAAAAGAAGTTATACCAGAATTTTTACTACTATTAAAAGGTACAATTGACTGTCCAGACTTACCTCTAAATGTATCTCGTAGTTTCTTGCAAAATGACGGCTATGTTACTAAAATGTCCCAGTATATTACTAAAAAAGTTGCCGATAAATTAAATTCTATTTTCAAAAAAGATAGAGAAAAATACAATAACTATTGGGATAATATAAGTCCTTTCGTTAAGTACGGTTGTATAAGAGAAAAGGATTTTTACGACAAAGTAAAAGACTCTCTTGTATTTAAAACTGTAGATAACGAGTATTTAACTATAAATGAATACATGGATAATTACGGCGAAAAAACAGAAAAGAAAATTTACTACGCAACAAATAAGGAACAACAAGCATCTTATATAAAAATGTATAAAGACATAGGCATAGAATCTGTTGTTTTAGAAGCCAGAATAGATAATCCTTTTGTATCATATTTAGAAAACTATGATAGAGATATTAAATTTATGCGTATTGACTCCGACATTACAAATAATTTAAAAGATGAAGGTGAAGTTGAAGAAAGCTTTGTAACAGATATTAGCGAAGTATTTAAAAAAGCTTTAAATAACGAAAATTTAGACATTAAGGTTGAAAATTTAAAAGACGAGTCCATACCTGCTATTGTTCTTCTTTCTGAAGAAAGTAGAAGAATGGAAGAAATGCAAAAAATGTTCGGCGCTTCTATGATGGGAATGGGCATGCCTACAAACTCCATAACTTTATTACTAAATAAGAAAAATAGCTTAGTTAACCACTTACTTGATATTAAAAATAATGAAGACGGTGCTGAAGATACAAAAATTATATGCGAACACTTATACGACTTGGCTTTAATGAGCCATAAACCACTTTCCACAGATGGTATGAATAAGTTTATAGCCAGAAGTAACATGCTCCTTACTAAACTTGCTGGAATCAAATAATATTAACTGTTAGAAAATTGCAAAACTAAAGCAATTTTCTAACAGTTTTTTTATTTTCAAAACACTATTTATAAACTAAACATGAACACAAAAACCTTTTTTATGTTATAATATGCGAAATAATGTAAGTAAAATCTAGGAGGTTGAAATTGAAAATATGTGCCAATTGTGGTATGGAAAATGAAGATACTAAATTAACATGCCAGGAATGCGGTGAAGAATTAGTAGATATTTCTACCGATGGTTTTGAAATAGAATACGCTGGAAACAGCGGAACAATAGATATAAGCGAAGCTTTTGAAGAAGGAGAAATATCCCCCGAACAGCTTGCAGCTGCACAAGTAGAACATGCAGACGAGGCAAGCGAGAACCAAGAAGATGAAAAAGCAATTATAGAAAACCAAACAGAAATTCCAGAGCCAGAAGAAAAACCAGAACCAATAGAAACTAAAACCCCAACATCAGAGTCCAATAATTCAGAACCTAAAACTACTGAAATTGACCTCAATGCAAACCTTCAAGAAAATACAGATAACCCAAATAACTCCTCCTCTGTATTGCAAAATTTACACGACCAATACAGTTTAGCAAAAGAAAAAGAGCGTGAAGAAGCCGTACTTGAAAGAGTCAAAAAAAGAAAAGAAAAGGCGAAAAGAAATAAACGCTCTAATCCTAAAAGAAATTATTTAGCAAAACTAAAACTATTAGGATACATTGCATTATTAAGTTTTTTACTTTGCATAGCAACTATTTCTGCTTATAAAATAATATATCCTACAGATAACTCAATAACAATTTATACCAAAGAGGAAATAAAAGAAAAGGACAAGACTATTACCCAAAGCATTGAAGAAATAAAAGTGGCAAACTCAAGAATGCTAACAACTTTAGGCGAGTTCAACCATAGCAATGAGGGAGTTGCAAACGTAAAATCTGCTGCCCAAGACTATTTTTATTCAACAAACCACCTACTTAATGTCATTCAACAAAATGAAGATAAATACAATAGCCAATATATTTACGCTGCATATTTTTACACTAATGAGGTAGCCAGTATTACAAATGATTTATTGAGTTATTTTAGAACCAATAAGGACTCCTACTATAAAAGTTATACAGAAAAATTAAACAACTATAATGAGGAAAACAGTAGTAAAGCGCTAGAAGAGGCAAGAAAAGCTAGCCTAAAAAAATACAAGTCAAATTACCCATTAAATTAAAAACTAAGGAGAAATATATGATTAAAAATGATGCCATTACACCACGCCACGAGGATTTTGCTCAGTGGTATACAGATATAGTTAAAAAAGCAGATTTAATTGCATATACAAGTGTAAAGGGTTGTGTTGTGTTCCGCCCTTACGCCTATGCTATATGGGAAAAAATACAAGAAACCTTAAACGCTGAGTTTAAAAAAACAAGCCACGAAAATATTTACATGCCAATGTTTATCCCTGAATCTTTGTTAAAAAAAGAAGCA
This sequence comes from Lachnospirales bacterium, assembly GCA_047974375.1. GTDB lineage: Bacteria > Bacillota > Clostridia > Lachnospirales > CAMZNU01 > JBKECF01. The sequence goes on along the minus strand of JBKECF010000004.1, from coordinate 143,193 downwards.
GACCACGTTGAAGGTTTTGCCCCAGAAGTTGCTTGGGTTACTCATAGTGGCGAAACTAAGTTGCAAGAGCGTATGTGTGTGCGACCAACTTCCGAAACACTATTTTGCGAACACTACAATAGCATTATAGAATCTCATAGAGATTTACCAAAAAAATATAACCAATGGTGTAGCGTAGTACGTATGGAAAAAACAACTAGACCTTTTTTACGCTCATCTGAATTTTTATGGCAAGAGGGTCATACAGCCCATGCAACAAGTAAAGAGGCAGTTGAGGAAGCATTAAATATTCTAGATATATATAGTAATATGTGCGAGGATATTCTTGCCATACCTGTTATAAAAGGCGAAAAATCGCAAAAAGAAAAATTTGCTGGTGCAAAAAACACTTATACTATTGAGGCACTAATGCATGATGGTAAGTCTTTACAATCTGGTACAACTCATGATTTTGGCGACGGATTTGCAAAAGCCTTTAATATACAATACACCGATAAAGAAAATAAATTACAATATGTACATCAATCATCATGGGGAGTATCTACAAGGTTAATTGGAGCTTTAATTATGGTTCATAGTGATGATAACGGCTTGGTGTTGCCGCCAAAAATCGCACCAAATCAAGTAGTAATAATACCAGTTATGCAGCATAAAGAGGGTGTTATTGAAAAAGCCAAAGAAATAAAAGAAAGCCTAAATAACTTTAGAGTAATTGTAGATGATAGCGATAAAAAACCTGGTTGGAAATATAGTGAACACGAAATGAAAGGCGTTCCTATTCGTATAGAAGTAGGCCCTAAAGATATTGAAAAAAATCAATGTATTCTTGTTCGCAGGGATAAAGGGGAGAAAAAAATAATTCCTTTAGACCAGCTAAAGAACCAAGTACAAGAAGAATTAGAAAACATGCAATTGGAGCTTTTAGAAAAAGCAAAAATCCATAGAAACCAACACACTTATATAGCTAAGGACTATAATGAACTAACAGATTTAGCAAATAATAAGGCAGGCTTTATTAAATCTATGTGGTGCGGTGATGTTAAGTGTGAGGAAAAGGTTAAGGAAGAACTATCTATAACTTCACGTTGTATGCCATTTACCCAAGAACATATAAGCGATAATTGTCCTATTTGTGGTGAAAAAGCAAAAACAGTTATGTACTGGGGCAAGGCTTACTAAAATTATGTACAAAAAAAGTTGTCGGAAAAATTTCCAACAACTTTTTTTGTTTTAATCTAAAATAAGTTCATCAATTAAACTAACTAATTTATCAATTTCAGGCTTAGATATTTGGGCATCTACGCCTAACTCATTACCCTTTCTTTTCATTTCCTCTGTAATTAAGGAAGAAAAAATTATAATTGGTAATTTTTTCAAGTCTGGATCAGTCTTTATTATTTTAGAAAGCCTATGACCATCCATTTTAGGCATTTCTATATCTGTAATTACGCATTTTATGTGGTCAGTAATTTCTCCCCCAGATTCTAGAAATTCATTTATTTTATCCAATGCCTCTTGTCCATTTGTACAAGTAATTTCATTATTGTACCCTGTTACTTTTAAGCAATTTACTATCATTTTTAATAAAACAGGAGAATCCTCTACAATTAATATAGGCTTATTGTTAATACCACGACCCTCGTAATCCTCAGCTTTAGGCGTTTTCATTGCCTCTTCTGGGTTAATATCTACTATTATTTTTTCAAAATCTAGTATAGTAATAAGTTTTCCATCAAATTTAGCAATACCTGTGGCAGCACCTTCTCCACTTGGGTAAATAGTGTTGCTAGGCTTTTCTATACATTCCCAAGAAACACGGTGTATACCAACAACCCCTTGTACATGGAAAGCCGTAGAAATATTATTAAACTTCGTTATAATTAATATATCTTTGTTACCTTCTGCTGGTGGTGGCGAATTTAAATATTTCGCTAAATCTACAACAGTTATTATTTCGTCACGAGGATTAAAAACTCCTTCAATAAATTTACTACTGTTGGGCATTGGCAAAATCTCTGTATATTGCATTATCTCCAGTATTTTGGCAACGTTTATACCATAACTTTTATTATCTATAAGAAATTCCATAATTTCTAATTCATTTGTACCACTTTCTAAGAGTACATTTGTAAGTATTTCTGACATATACACCTCCGTATATCACCTACTTGAAACCTAATCTATAACAGAGTATACCACATTCATTACCCTTTATTCAAGATAGTATTTTTTTTTAGTCTATGGTAAAATACCCCTAAACTATCAGCAGAGAAAAATATTTTCGGAGGTACCCATGGAAGTCGTAACAATGGATTACATAAAAGGCAAAAGAATAAAAGAAGTTAAAGGGATGGTAAGCGGTTCCATTGTATTAACTCGAAGTATGTTTACAGATATCGCCTCTAGTTTTAAAACAATATTTGGTGGTGAACTAAAGGGATATACAAAATTAATGGAGAATGCCCATAAAAAAGCAACATTAAAACTAATGGATGAAGCAAGAAAAGTCAACGCCAACGCCGTTGTTTCTACTCGTATTTCCACTACATCCATTATGCAAGGTGCAACAGAAATACGCATTTATGGCACAGCAGTTTTAGTCGATTAATCTATCGAAACAAAAAAAGAGCGATATATCGCTCTTTTTTTGTTTAAAAAACTTACTATTACTTCTATTTCAAAATAACCTATTTTTTTTCGTTTATAAAAATACCTACATGCTCATCTAGGATAGGTATTTTAAGTTTTTCAAATTCCTTTATTATGTCTGCATGTTTAAAGTCGCTTTCTTGCTTCAACAAAACAATTTCTTCCCTTGTTTTCGCTTTTTCCAGCTCTCTTCTAAATGCTTCTTCCTCATTAATTACTTGAAGTGCCATATTTCTTATGGCTGGATTTTCTCGTGCTAAGTAATCTAATTCACTTAAAGATAAAGATGCGCCAGATGTTACCTTTAAGTAGAGCTCACTTATTTTGCTTTCTTTTATTTCATTAGCACGTTTTTCTTCTAGCCTTTCGCTTTTAGCCTCTTCAAATTCTTTTTTTACTTCATCATAATTTACTTTACTTTTTTCTGACTTAGATGCATCAATATTGACTTCAGTATCTACCTTTTTGTAAGACTCCATAGACTTGGATTTAGTATTTATCTTTACATTATCCCTTGCTATTATATCAATATTGTTTAATTCCCTATCATATTTTTTAACACCATGGTTACTTTTAAAACTATTAGCTTTACTTCTTGAAACTGAAGACAAAGCCGATACATTAATTCCTTGACTTTGGGAAATCCCTTCCGAATTGTTCATCTCATCCCTCCTTGAAACATTTGAATTTAACACTAGCAAATCCAAACAAAATACTGCTCTTATATATAGTTTAAAACGCATTTAAATTTTGTCAATGTTTTTTTTGAATTTTTACAAAAAATCCATTATTTAAATTTGACAAAATAATTTATACATAATAAAATAGTTAGAATTCGAACTATTTTAACAAGGAGTAAATTATGACAAATGAACTAGAAACTAGACCCATAGGGTCCCTATTAATTAAATATTCTACACCAACTGTAGCTGCTATGGTAGTTAACTCAATTTACAACGTTGTAGACAGAATGTTTATAGGAAATTATGTAGGAGAAGACGCCCTAGGAGGCTTAACTATAGCATTCCCTATTATGATGCTACTATTTGCCATAGGCAATATAGTAGGTATAGGCGGTTCTGCACTTATGTCCATTCGCCTAGGTGAACGCAATAAAAAAGAAGCAGAAAAAATAGCAGGTATAAATATTACTTTGGCATTTATTATATCCATGGTTTTTTTAACTCTAATGACACCCAACCTAGACTTTATAATATCTATTTTTTCCAATAGTAAAAATCTATTTCCTTATGCAAAGGACTATTTATTCATTATACTTATTGGTTTTATTTTTCAAATGTATAGTTTTCTTTTTAGTAATATGATACGTGTACAAGGGCGACCATATTTGCCTATGTTTGTAATGATTGTATCTGCTGTTACTAATATAGTTTTAGACTATTTTTTTATAGTAGAAATAAAAATGGGCGTTCAAGGAGCAGCTATTGCTACGGTAATAGGTCAAGCTGTGGGATTCTTTATTTCCCTATATTACATAGGAAAGGATAAAAGCCTAATTAGAATTCATTTAAAAAATTTAAAGCCAAACTATAGAATTATTAGCAATATTTTTTCCATAGGTATGGCAAGTTTTGTAGCTACAATAGGAACTAGTATATCCATGGTATTTTTAAATAATGGCCTGTATAAATACGGTGGCGACGCTGCTGTTACTTCCATGGGTGCCATAAATAGCATTTACACAATGTGTATAATGCCAATACTAGGCATACAACAATCTATGCAACCTATTTTAGGCTACAACTACGGCGCTAAACGTATGGATAGAGTTTTTAGGACTTTAACTCTTAGTACTATCACTTTAATTGTATTTACAACAACTGTTTTTCTAGCTATTTATATTACACCCGAAACATTTATAGAAATGTTTATAGATAGCAATTCTCCTATTATGGAAGGCGCAATAGTTGGACTAAAAATATTTACTTTGTCCCTACCAATAATCGGCATAAATTTTATAGGTGTAACCTATTGCCAATCTACAAACCAAGGTCGAAAATCCATAATCCTTAGTATGTTAAGACAATTTATATTTTTAATCCCCCTAACTATTATTTTACCACTTTACTTTGGTTTATCTGGTGTATGGATGGCAACACCAATTGCCGACTTTGTGGCTACTATTGTTGTTGGTTTTGTTTTATTAAAAGAAATATTTGACTATAAAAATTCAATTGGTGATTATAATGAATCATAGCCAAAATATTAAGGATTTAATAAAATTAACTAACTCTTTAGAATACCTTGTATTTAAAAATTTTTTTAAAGAAGTAGAGCTGCCTTGCAATATAAAAAATACTAGCCTAAAATGTGTAATGACCCTGTATTTTAAAAAGGAATCCAGTATGAGCCAACTCTCTAAAAGCATTATGCTAGAAAAAGGTTCTTTTACAGCAGTAGCAAATCAATTAATAAAAATAGGTTATATTAAAAAGTCTGAAGACACTACAGACAAAAGGCGAAGCCTACTAAAGCTTACAAAAAAAGGGGAAGAACTAGCAAAATACATTATATGGCAACATGAACTTTATTTACTAAATAAAATAAATAACATCAGCCAAGAAGACAAAGAAGAATTTTTATTCCATATAGAAAAACTTAGTGAAATACTAGATCGAGTTAATGTATAAGTAAAAACAAAAAACACCTAACGGCGTAAAATGCTCTAGGTGTTTTTGTTTTTACTACACTTCTAATAAATGGATTGCAAATCCACCAATTTCAATATCCAAATAAATGAATGTTAATCTGCCATTTTTATAAGTAGCCGTTTCTTCTTTAAAAGTTATACCTTTATCTTCTAAATAAGACTTAGCTCTACTAGCATTACTTGTGCCAATGGCAATATGTCCATGAGTACCAAAGTACGGCATCTTCATTATTTCTATATCCTTATAAGGACTTTCACTACCTGTAAAAAGCGACTTAGATGACTCGCACTCGCCAAAACCAAATAAAGTTGCAAATAAATTTGCTGCCTTTTTAGCCTCTGCTTCATCTTTACTATTTATACCAAAGTGAACTATTTTAAAACCTAATGTAGTTAACACAGCTTCCTTTGTTAACTTAGCAATTTCGTCAAATTTTCCTTCTTTTATTAAATCCCCCTTAACCATCCAGCTACCACCACAAGCAAGTACTTTGCTATTGCTTAAATAGGAATTTATATTTCCTGCATTTATGCCACCTGTAGGCATAAAACGCATATTTACATAGGGCGCAGACATGGCACTAAGTTTTTTAATACCTCCTGCTTGCTCAGCTGGGAAAAATTTTACTACATCTAAGCCAAACTCAATAGCTTGTTCTATTTGGCTTGGGGACTCAACTCCTGGTAAAATAGGAATGTTTTTTTCTATACAATATTTAACTGTATTCGGATTAAAGCCTGGGCTAACTATGAATTTGGCCCCTGCATTTATAGCTCTGTCAACTTGCTCTGCATTTAGCACAGTACCTGCACCTAATAGCATATCCGGAAATTCCCTAGACAAAACTTTCATTGCCTCTTCTGCTGCATCTGTACGAAAAGTTACTTCTGCACAAGGTAGGCCACCATCAATTAATGCCTGTCCTAAAGCCTTTGCATCTTCAACTCTATCTATTACTACTACTGGTATTACACCGAATTTTTGAATTTCGTCATATATATTCATTGATTTCTCCTATCGTTGAACTCTGCCTGAACCATCGCCATCCATTAGTGTTTTAACTTCATCTACTGTTACATGGTTAAAGTCGCCTTCTATTGTATGTTTTAAGGCTGACGCTGCCACAGCAAACTCAATTGAGTCTTTTGTTGAATATTTATTTTTTAATGCATATATTAAACCACCAGCAAAAGAATCGCCACCACCTACACGGTCAACTATACGTATTGGATATTTTTTTGAAAATACAAAGTCCTTACCATCGTAAAGCATAGCAGCCCAATTGTTATCACTTGCAGAAATACTTTCTCTTAAAGTAATAGCAACGTGAGTAAAATTAAACTTCTCTGCTAATTGAGTGGCTACTGATTTATATCCATCATGATTTATTTCCCCTGTTGTTACATCTGTGTCCGCCGATTTAATGCCGAAAACTTTTTCTGCATCTTCCTCGTTAGCAATACAAACATCTACATATTTAACTAACTCACTCATAAAATTATTAGCTTCTGCAGAAGTCCACATTTTTTTTCTAAAATTCAAATCACAACTTACTGTTATACCTTTTTCCTTAGCTTTTTTACAAGCTTCTAATGCCAACACTTGACCTTTTTTACCTGTAGCTGGTAAAATTCCAGTAAAATGAAACCATGTTGCTCCCTCAAAAATTTCATCCCAATTAAAATCTTCTGGATCAGCCTCAGCAATTGAAGAGTGCTTTCTATCATATACAACTTTAGATGCCCTTTGCGACGCACCTTTTTCTAAATAATAAATACCAATTCTTTCGCCACCACGTGCTATAAAATCTGTATTTACTCCATACCTTCTACACTCATTCAATGCAGATTGTCCAATTGGATTATTTGGTAACTTAGTAACAAAAGTTGCCTTTTCACCATAGTTTGCCAAAGAAACAGCAACATTTGCCTCGCCACCACCATACACAGCCGTAAAACTATTGGCTTGATTAAATTTTAAAAATCCTTCTGGTGCTAAACGTAACATTATTTCGCCAAAACATACTATACTCATTATATCCTCCTTAGAAATGTATTAAACATGTATACAACAATTATATACCATAAAAGTAATTTTTAGAACTACTAAAAAAAATTTTTATAAAACCTGTTTGGCACACTAAAAAAACATAAAATACAAGAATTATTTAAAAATTTTTTTAAATAATCGTATTTCTCTCATAAAAAATAGACACCTATCCTAAATACTAGGTCATAATTTTTTTTGCTTTATCGGTAAGAATTAGACCCCCACCTCAATGCTGGTATCTAAATTTTACTTTCGGCAAAACCAATCACTGTGTGCTTGGCAGCTGTTCATTGCTGTTTTACTCTGAATTTTTGTTTCATAAAAACCAAATGCTACGCATTTGTCTGATCGGAAGTTACACTTCCTGCTCTGGTCATAAAGCTCCGCTTTATTGCTCGAGTAAGCAACCAACTCGACCATGCAGCTAAGTCTGGTCGAAAGCTTTGCTTTCTGCTCGACTATGCAGCCAAGTCTGTAACCACATCCAAAAAAGCAAAAATCCGACAGCATAGGGTTCAAAGCCCATGCTGTCGGATAAATCATTTTATTATTTATTTGTATAACCTACTTCTTCTAATGTTTCAACTAACACTCTAGTAGCTTGAGCTCTTGTTACTTCACCTTGTGGATCGAAGTCATTTTCACCCATACCTACCATTATACCTAATTCGTTACATCCAGCGATTGCATTAACATAATCAGAGTTAATATCATCAGCATCATTGAAATCTACTGAGCCTTCAGATAATTCAACACCCGCAGCTACTAATACATTAGCTGTTAAATATGCTAATTCTTCTCTTGTTAAAGTTGCTTCAGAATCTAAACCAGCTAATACAGCTTCTAACTCCCCATCAGTTAATTGAAGTGCTCTTTGAATCATTAATCCATAATGGTTAGTTTTTACAGAAGCACTTGGAGAAAATCTATCAGCCTCAGTACCATAAACAATGTGCTTAGCTCCTGCTTTAGCTACATCTTCACCGTACCATGCACTATAGTCTGCATCGCTGAACTCTACAGGATTGTTTGCAACAAAATAACTACCAGTAGTTTTTGTTGTAATAGTAACTAAACCGTTAGAATCTATATTGTGTGGTGCAAAACTTTCATTTGTTGCATATAAAACTGCATAATCATCAAAGTTACCAGTCTTGTCTGCGTATAAACTTATTTCTAAAGGAGTTGGGAATTTAGTAACTTCGTCAACTACCTTTTCATCTTTGTCTAATAATTCTACTTTTAAATCAATAACGCCACTAAGCATGTCATACTCTTCAATTGTGTCATTTGTAATTTTAGTAGTAATTCTTACTGTTTCTACACCTTCAGTAACTGCATCTAAAATAACAGAAATAGGAAGTTTCACACTACCTTCCCCATCTAAGTCTACTGTATAAGTAGCTTTTGCGTCTGCTTCAAATAATTTGTTAAGTTCAGAAACACTTAAGTCTACAGTTTTATTTACTGATTTAAAGTTAGTAGTAGAAGATTTTCTTGTAGTTGTAGCTTTTTTACCCCAGTCACTATCACTACTTGAACCACCACTGTTACCACCATTACCACTTCCACCTTTACCTAGTGTAGTAAAAATAGATGAACCAGTAACAACTACAGGTGCATTTGCGTCAGTGTATCCACCAACAATTTCGTACTTAGTGTTTGCATCTAATCCACTAAATACAGCTTTTAAGTTATTTGTTTCACTCACAGTCACTGCTGCTGAAGTAGTACCACTGTCTAATTCTAAAACTAAAGTTTCAACTTCTACTGCCTCGTAAGTTGTAAATGCAAATGTTGCCGTTGCACTGTAAGTAGAAACCTTAACAGAACTTACATCAACTGCACCTACAGTAGTTGCAGCACTTTTAATTGGTGCATTAACTGGTACTAATCTTACAGCCTCAACTAAAGGAGTTGCAGGAATAGATTTTGTTGTATCAGCTAATACAGGCAATGTCATATTTGACATAGCTATAGCTGATGCCAATACTAAAGCAATTTTTTTGTTACATTTGTTATTATTTAACATAATTCCTCCTAAAAAATTTTTTTACGGCCTCAGCCTCCCATTGTTATAGCATATACTTAATTTAAAATCAAGTATATAAATATATTTGTAACAATATTGTAATATATAAATCCCATTAGCCCTAATGTACGAATGAATCTTTAGCAATACGAGTTACATAAGCATCACATGACATAGTCGCGCGTCCATAAAGGAATTGCTATTAATGTAAAATCTCGGCTTACTCAGCATTATACTCCATGTACCACTCTGTAATTTTTCCTTCATCTACTAACCTTTTAACTGCTACATCTAAAGCTTCCAACAATTCTGTATCACCCTTAGCTACACCAATTCCATATTCCTCTACTTCAAAAGTAGATGTATCTGTTATTAAATTAACTGAATCGCTATATTCTTCTGCGTAAAGTCCTGCTACTCCTGAATCCGTTAATACAGCATCAATTTTGCCATTTTTCAAATCTAAAACTGCATCTACAGGACGGTTATACCTACGCACATCACTGTTTTCTATATTGTCTGTTGCTATAAAATCCCCTGTTGTACCCATTTGCACACCAATGCTTTTACCTGCTAAATCCTCCCCAGATGTAATAGTTGTATCATCCTTTGCAACTAAAATATATTGTTCCGATGTAAAATACGGACTTGTAAAATCTACATTTTCTTTTCTTTCATCTGTTATTGTCATGGCAGAAATAATAGCATCTACTTTTCCACCTGTTAAAGCTACTATTAAACTATCGAAAGGCATATCTTCTATTACCACTTCTTTGCCTAGCTCCTTGCCTATAGCCTTTGCTATTTGCATATCTAATCCATCATACTTACCTATTACACCTTCTTCATTGGGTGCTATGTATTCAAATGGCGGATATTCGGCATTTGTTCCTAACACCAATACGTCATCCGACTTTGAACAACCTGTAAATATAAAACCTAAAACCAATATACTTGCTAATAATTTTTTCATTTTTTTCTCCTTAGTCTTCTCTATAATACTTTGTTTAAAAATTCTATTGTTCTTTTCTCTTTTGGATTATTTAAAACCTCCTCAGGAGTGTTTTCTTCTATTATATATCCATTATCCATAAATAAAAGTCTGGATCCCACTTCTCTAGCAAAACCCATTTCATGGGTAACAACTACCATAGTCATGCCATCTTTAGCTAAATCCTTCATAACTGTAAGAACTTCACCTACCATTTCAGGGTCTAGGGCTGAAGTTGGTTCATCAAAGAGCATTATTTTTGGCTCCATGGCAAGAGCCCTTGCTATGGCTATTCTTTGTTTTTGCCCTCCAGATAATTGATTCGGGTAGTTATCAATTTTTTCTAAAAGCCCTACTTTTTTAAGTAGGTCCTCGCAAATATGATTTGCCTCATCTATGGATTTGCCCTTTATTTTAATCGGAGCTAGTGTAATATTATTTCTTATGGATAAATGAGGGAATAAGTTGAATTGCTGAAAAACCATTCCCATTTTTTGTCTAACATTGTCAATGTTAACGCCTTGGGCTGTTATTAGCTCTCCATCTATAAAAATTTCACCCTTTGTAGGTTTCTCCAATAAATTTAAGCACCTTAAATAAGTGCTTTTACCTGAACCAGATGGGCCTATTATTACAACTTTTTCCCCTTGGTCTACATAGTCTGTTATATTTTTAAGTACTTCTAAATTCCCAAAATTTTTGGCTAAATTGTTTACTTTTATCATGCTGTGTCACCTGCCTTACTTGTAGATTCCATCGGTGTATCTGACTCATTTAGTTTTTTCTCGATTTTCCTTAAGGCTATAGTAAACAACTTTATAATTATAAAGTATAAAATAGCCGATACAAAAATAGGTATAATGCTAGCTGTTTGTGACAATATAATTTGACCAACCTTTGTTAAGTCTTCCACAGCTATATAACCCACTATAGCCGTTTCTTTTATTAATACAATAAATTCATTTCCTAGTGCAGGAAAAATATTTTTTATTGCTTGAGGCATAATTATATAACGCATAGTTTCCATTTTGTTGAAACCAAGAGAACGCCCCGCCTCCATTTGTCCTTTGTCTACAGATGAAATACCTGCTCGAATTATTTCCGATACATAGGCAGCACTATTTAGGCCTAATGCAACTATGGCAACATATAACCCAGAATTTCGAACCGTTGCAAATATAGTTACATTTATTATTAGAAGCTGAGTAACAACAGGTGTACCCCTTACTATGTCTATGTACGCTGATGAAATTTTTTGTAGTATTTTATTATTAGACATACGCATAAGCACAATGCACACACCTATAATCACACCTATAACCACAGCAAAAAAAGAAATGGAAATAGTTGTTCCAATTCCTTTTAAAATCATAAACCAACGTCCATCGGATATTATATTTCTGTATAAATCATTAAAAATCTCCATAGTCCCTCTTCTATAAAATGTAAATGTTAAATTTCGCTCAAGTATACTACATATGCAAAAAAAAATACAGTTCTTATATTAGGTATAAAAAAAAATTATGATGAATTTATCAAGGTATTCACAGCATATCATACCTATTTTCTATACCTACTAAAGTTTTTTAGTGAAAAAATAATACTAAATTTTCATACATTATGTTAATATATTTATAAAGGTAAACATTTATACCAATAAATTATATTTTGCTTGGGGGATTAAATGAAATTATATAGGAAACGCTACGTACCTGAAGAAAACGTTCTTTTAAAAGACGACGTAATAAAATATATAGATGAAAATATAATCAGTACAACATGGAAAACATTAAAGCCTCGGGATGATTTTAATAATGGAAGGTCTATTATTTTTTTAAATGATGGTTACAAAGTTAGCGAGTTCTATAAAGATAATGAACTACTTTACGTTTATTGCGACATTATTAATGTAGAAAAAAATGATGAGGAAATAATTTTTACAGATTTACTAGTAGATGTAGTAATAAAAGACGGCATAGTTAAAGTACTGGACATTGACGAAATAAGTACATGCCTATTAGATGGAACAATTACAAAGGAAATAGCAGCAGAGGGTTTGCAGAAACTACACTGTTTACTAGAAATAATTTATAATAACAAACTAGACACATTGTTAGATAATTTCAAACATATCTAATATAGTTAATAAGGAGGTATTAAAATGGTGGAATTAAATGATAAAATACCAAAATTTTCTCTAGAAGGAAGTGACGGTAAAATTCATAATAGTGAAGATTTTTTAGGCAAAAAAACAGTTATATATTTTTATCCCAAAGACAACACCCCAGGTTGTACAGCTCAAGCATGTAATATTTCAGACAACTATAGCCAGCTAAAAAAACTTAATATTAATTTAGTAGGTGTAAGTGCCGACTCCTTAGACAGCCATAATAAATTTATAAGTAAATACAATCTTCCATTTGTGCTACTTTCCGACCCTACTCACGAAGTTGCCGAAACTTTTGGTGCTTGGGGCGAAAAAAATTTATACGGTAAAATATCCCTAGGAATGAAAAGAATGACTTTTATTTTTAACGAGAATGGCGAGGCAATTAAAGTTATTAAAAGAGCTAAATCTAAAACTCACGGCGAAGATTTACTTAAGTTTTTCGACTCCCTATGAGCACAGGACATAGGCAGAGGTTAAAAAAGAAATATTTAGAAAACAACAACTTAAGTGACCTAGAATTCTTAGAACTATTGCTTTTTTATGCGTACCCTCGTATTGATACGAAGACCAAAGCAAAGGAGTTTATTAACAAATTTGGTTCTATAGATAAATTATTTAGCGCCAACCCTCAAGAAATAATGGAAAATTGTAAGACAACAGAAAATGTAGCTATATTAATTAGCCTGCTTAAACCTAAAAGAGAAAAAGCCTTTTTATCCAGCAAAGAAATAGGTTATTATGCGATGGGGCTTTATCCACAAAACCAAATAGAAGAATTTTTCATTATACTATTAAATAAAAACAAGGAATTAATTAAAACCATAAAAACAGCAACAGGCACAACTTCACAAATCAAAAACAAAATAAAAACAATTATTGTAAGTGCTATAGAGTCTAAGGCTTCCTTTGTAGTATTAATACACAACCACCCAAGCAACAGCAACAAACCCTCTAAAGAGGATGTGGAGGGCACCAAATCAATTTGTACCGCTTTAAATTATATTGATGTAAAGGTAATTGACCATATAATTGTGGTTGACCATGACTATTTAAGTTTTGCAGAAATAGGCATTATTAAATAGCCTTCAATATACTGTACATATCATTTTTAACAAAAGGAATTATTATGATTAAAAAAATTACACTGGGAAAGGCATATAAAGATTTACTAGAAGAATTCGAAAAAAACAGGGACTATTTAGACTTTAAGAAAAAATTAATTTTACTACATTATTTTTACGCTACTATGCTATTTAGAATCCCCTATTTGACCTTTGCTTTTTTTACCGATCTACCATTTACTAAGCAAATGATATTTTTTTCAGCCCTTCTAGGCATTGTTTACATTATACTAATACGTAGGCGTACTTTCTATCATTTTTATGTTATAAACACTGTGGAAGTAATCTTCTTCGGCTTTGCCGTGTTTATTATTACAGGAGAAATAGCTGTTACTTATGTATTTTTCACTTATGTTATTATGTTGCTTTTTACTATTTTACCTAGAAGCACTAAAAGGTTGGCTTTAACAGCTACTTTTGCAACTCTCTTCATACTAACACCTCTAGTTCCAGTTTATAACCATTTAGATGTAAAAATTGTGGATATGGTATTTGTAAATGTTACATTTTTTATAATGTTTATGTTTCTATTAATTTCCAACGTAGATATAAACGATCGTATTTTACTTTTATTTAGGCAACACACAAAACATACAAATGCGGAAATATCCGAAAAAGCAAACAGCGACCAATTAACAGAAACCTTAAATAGACGTGGTTTTTTAGAAAGGTTAGAGGCTTTACACTCAAATCGTGAAACTCCTTTAAAAAATCACACCCTAGCTTATATCGATGTTGATAACTTTAAAAGAATTAACGACACTTTCGGTCATAACTTTGGCGATATTGTTCTTAAAGAAGTAAGCGAAATAATGAAAAGACAATTCAGAGAAAGCGACATTGTGGCACGTTGGGGCGGTGAAGAATTTATTATACTTGGCGTAAATACCATAGACCAAAAAGCATATGCTTTATTTAACCACTTACGTGAAACTATACGCAGACACAAATTTTATTACGATCCCGAGAACTTTATCCATGTAACTATTACCATTGGAATTCATCAAATAAATAGCTCGTTTTATGAAACTTTAGAAATTTGCGACAAATATTTATACTACGGTAAAAAGAACGGTAAAAACATTGTAATAGATTCAAATATATACGAAGAATAAAGGGGCTGTCTATAACCAACCCCTTTTTTTATTCCCTATTCCTTTATCATAACTTTTTTCAGCCAAGTTCTACTTACAAACCTATAAACAAAGAAAATAGATCTAACTAGCCAGTCAATATACATACTATACCAAATAGTATGCACTTCCCATTTAAATACCAATATGAATAAATAAGCACAACCAATACGCACTACCCACATACTAAACATGCTTACATACATTACATACTTCGCATCTAAAGCCGCTTTAAAGGCATTAGGCAATATAAAGCTTGTAGACCATATAAAAGTAGATGCCACACATTGTTGTTTAAGGAGTATAACAGCTAATTCAGCTGTTGCCGGTGTAGTTTTAAACCACCCTACTACATCTGCCGAGTGTATATACAAAAATATATTCATTATAAAAATACTTATATAACAATAAAACAGAAATTTTTTAGTATACATAATAGACTCTTTAAATCGCTTAGCCCCTAAACTTTGACCAACAATAGTAATAACGGCAATTGATATGGCTCTACCAGGTATCATTACTATACCAGCAATAGAGCCAAAAATAGCATTGGCTGCAATAGCTGTAGGACCAAATATATTTATTAAATTTTGAACTAATATTTTACCAACTTGAAAAAGACTACTATCTACACTAAGGGGTATACCTGTATTCAATACATCTTTAATAACTTCCTTGTGAAACTTGTAAGTACTTCTTTTATGCTTTCGAATGCCATAGGGCTCTCTACTCATGAAGTAATTCATTATTAAAAAACCTACAACACGTACAATTAAAGTAGCAAGACCAGCACCAAAAACACCATAGCCACATATTATTATTAATACGTAATCCCCTATGATGTTCAAAATATTCATTATAACAGAAACAACCATGGTAATTGTAGTTTTGCCCTTGGCCCTAAATATGGCCGCATCTACAGAAAAAAGCGTTAAAAAAGGTATATTTAAGCCTGTTAATATAAAATATATAACGGCGTTTTGAAAAATATCTGCATCTAAATTAGGATAAATAATATTTATTAAAGTTGATGCAAATAATAAAATAATAATAGTTGTTATAGCTGCTATAATTATTGAAATTAAATAAGTTTGGTTACCAACTTTACCAGCTTTATCTTTTTCATCTGAACCGATTTTATGGGCATATATTACACTTCCCCCAGTGGCTATAGATGATATAATGCCAAAAATAAGTATATTAATTGAGTTTACTAAAGAAACCCCTGAAATAGCAGCCTCTCCAGCATAAGTTACCATCATTGTATCTACCAATCCTAGCAATACCGCTAATACCTGTTCCACAATTATAGGTATTGTTATAAAAAGCAATTGGCGATCCGAAAATAATCTTTTTCTTCTCATTTGCCTTCTCCTTCACCCTTTTAATATCCTTTAAATATTTTGTACATTATAACATATAAAAAAAGTTAGTTGCCATTTTTTTCACAATTTATAATTTTTATAATATATAAAGCAAGTTTGTAATAAACAAAAAAAGCCAAAAGACGCTAACAGGTAGGTCCCTTGACTTAAGACGAGGATAAAATAACTTTGTCTTTATCTTAATCCTTATTTTTATCTTTTTCTATTAATACAGGTCTCAAGCTACTAGCACTTACGCCTATAGTTGATAAATTATGCAAATAACTAGACGTACCAGGTGTTATTACTTGGAATAGTGAAAGCCCAATTAATAAAGAATTAAAAGATATAATAAATCCATAATTCCTTTTTACCCTTTTAATTAACCTTTCAGATATTATTCTAAGTGTAACTAATTGATTTATATCTGATGTTAACATAGTAATATCTGCTACCTCTCTAGCAATGTCTGAACCCGATTTCATTGCTATACCTACATCAGCAACAGCTAATGCTGGAGTATCGTTTACACCATCACCAACCATAACAATAGTTCTACCTTCTGATTTCAATTTTTGTATATATGTAGCTTTATCTTCTGGTAATAACTGAGATTTATATTCATCTATGCCAAGCTTTTTAGCAACTGCTCCCGCAGCACTTTCGCTATCTCCTGTTAGCATAGCAACTTTTAATCCAACTTTATGTAACGCTTTTATGGTATTTATAGCATCTTCGCGAATTGGGTCTTCAATTAACAACACTCCAGCTAGTTTACCATCTATTGCTAAAAATAATGATGACTCTGTTGTTATGGCTTTTTCAATTTTATCTAAATCTTCTTTAGATGCACTAACTTTTTCATCTTCAAAAATAAAATGTCTGCTACCTATTAATACACGCTTACCATTTAATTTAGATGCAACGCCATGTGCAATTATATATTCTACTTCATCATGTTCTTCTTTATGATTTAAATTTTCTTCTTCAGCCTTAGCAACCACGGCTCTTGCTATTGGGTGTGGAAAATGTTCTTCTAAACAAGCCGATAGTTTTAATACTTCATTATAGTCATATACATCAAATGTAAGTATATTTTTAATTTTAGGCGTTGCATAAGTTAGGGTTCCCGTTTTATCGAAAATAATTGTATCTGCTACAGCTATTTTTTCTAAATACTTGCCACCTTTTACAAAAAGCTTGTGTTTAGACGCCTCTTGTATAGCACCTAATACAGATAAAGAGCCAGATAATTTAATTGCACAAGAATAGTCCACGAGTAAAAATGCTGTGGCTTTCATAACATTTCTAGTTAATATAAAAGTACCTAGTGCGCTTAATAAACTAATAGGAACAATTTTATCTGCTAAATTTTCAGTTTGTTTTTGTATAACAGACTTATTTAACTCCGACTCGTCCACTAACTCTATTATTTTGCTAAGCCTTGTATTTCCTGATGTTTCCATTGTTTCTATTACAATATTTCCATCCTCAACAACAGTACCAGCATAAACATAATCTTCTATACCTTTTCTAACGGGCAGTGGTTCTCCTGTCATTGTAGATTGATTTATAGAGGCCTCACCCTCTACAATTGTACCATCTACAGGTATTATAGAACCTGTGCGAATTATTACTTTATCCCCTTTTTTTACGTGACTAAGAGGAATTTCTATTTCGCTATCATCTGTTTTTATCCATACTTTATCAATATTTATTTCTAAAAATCTTGCCAAATCCGATTTAGATTTTTTAATTGTCCAATGTTCAATTAAATCGCTAATAGCTAAAAGCAACATAATGGACTTTGCTGTGCCCGTATTTCCTTGTGTTATAGAAGTAACTATTGCCACAGAGTCTAATACATCTACTGTTATTTTTTTATTTTTTACAATACTTTTTGCCGCTTTTTTTACATAGCCAAAAGCATTACGCAACATTAATATATAGCTAATAGGTCTTGGTACGAGGGGCATTAGCATTGTACCTATTATTACTTTTTTACTAAGAGTAACAACAAACTCCTCTGTAGAGTTTTCTATAACAGCTGTTTTGTCGTATTCTAGCAATTCTTGAAAATTCAGCTTAGAAAATAATGCTAAAATTTCATTTTCATTAATATCCTCATAATTTATAAGAACACTTCCTGTTCTATAGGAAGTTATCGCAGACAATACGCCATTTTGAGCTTTTACATACTCATTCATTGCATGAGCTGTTTTTTTATTGAAGGTATATCTACCAAAATAAACCCTTATACGCCCTTTAAGTCTATGGGTAACACTATATCTCATAGGCTACGCTTCTTGTTTTTCTTCTGTATTTTCAGGGAAGTCATTTATGCCTGCTTCTGTTTTTGCCTCTGCTAATACGTCTTCTGCATCTTCTTTAATGCTAGCTATTTGGTGCTCTACATCTTCTTTAAACTTTAGACCATTAGATACAGCCTTTACTGTTAAATTCCTTACAGCTTTACTTTTTAAAATTTTATTAGCTCCATAAGCCGCTGCTGCACCTGCTGCAAAAATTATGGCACTATCTCTTTTAATTCTTTCTAACATAATAACCTCCATTTGTATCATTTATTTAAACTAGTTTCATTTTTAAGTATATCATAATAAAAAAAATTACTCTAGAAAAAATTTCCCTAGGTGATTTTTATTAAAAAGACCTATCCATTAGCAGGGCTACAGGCCCCCACTAAGAGATAGATCTTTTGATTATAGAACCTGAATTTCACCACCAAAATGTCAGCTATATTTATCTTGAAAACATAATTCTTTCGCTACCAAACATTTTAACTAGTACGCCTAAAAGTAAAACGCAATATACCATATTACTTGCAACAGTAACAAATATATTTGTAGTAGATATATTAAAAGAGAATATATCTACCATAACAAGAGTACTATTAAAAATAGGAATTAGGTACAAGGCTATATTACTGAAGTCACCCATCATAGGTGCTAAGCTTGCAATTATAACCACAAATGTAAGGGGTGCTGCCATTGTTTGAGCCTCTCTAATGGTTTTGGCATAGGCAGAAATTAAAGAAATAATAAATACCATTAATAAAACAGAGCTTAGTATTATTACAGATAAAAGTAAATACTCATAAATGCCATAACTTATTTCCATATTTCCACCCATTAGTTTTGGAAAAGAAAGTATTGTGCCTGTAAAACTGGAAGTAGCACTCAATAAACTTATTACGACAATTGCAACAACTTTACCTAAAACCAACTCACTTCTTTTTAAAGGTGTAACAAGCATAGTTGCTAAAGTACCTCTCTCCTTTTCTCCCGATATAGACTCTGGAGCTATAGTTAAACAAGATGAAAACAAAAATATAAGAAGTAACATAGGAAGTAATTGGGAGACAACTTCACCATTCATTTCTTTCTCCGTTGCTAAATTATACACTTCATCACCTTGGTTTATATTAAATTTGTTGGAAATAGTTGTCTCATAATCATTAAATAAATCCACAACTTCATTATATAGTTCTCTCGATTTACTTTCAGCTCCATCATAGTAAATACCTATATTTGGGGCTACATTGCCACTACTTACGTTATAACTCTCCATTTCCTCCATAAAATTTTCCGGAAAACTTATTACAACTTCTCCATCTTTTAAATCCTTTGTTGCCTCCAAAGAATTTTCCTTAGTAAAAGTAATTTCCTTATCTGTAAGAATCTTCTCCATTACAGGGGGCAAATTTATGGTATGTGCAACTTTTTCCGGCCCTTTTAAATTAAAAAAAGCAGCTCCCATAAGGTTGTACATAATATATATACTTATGCCTGGCAACAACACAGTATTTAAAAGAATTCTCTTATCCTTAAAAAATCTAAACAATTCTTTTTTAGCTACCACTAAAATATTATTTTTCATTTAAATCACCCCCATAGTAATATTCAAAAAATCTGTCCTCTAGAGTTTTACCATTTTGTATATCTTCTAAAGGCTGGCATGTTATTAACTTACCATCAATAATTATTGCAACCCTATCACAAAGCTTTTCCACTAGACTAAATATGTGAGTGGAAATAATTATAGTCTTTCCTCTTCTCCTTAATTCTTGTAAAAAGTCTGTTACGGCTCTGGCTGTAATTACATCTAAACCATTTGTAGGCTCATCAAAAATAATTATTTTAGGGTCATTAACTAGGGATATTGCAATAGATATTTTTTGCCTCATACCTGTTGATAAATCTGCTATTTTTACTTCTGCAAAGTCTGAAATGCCAAATCTATCAAATAAATCTTTTTTCCTTTTTTCCATAGTCATATTGTCTACTCCATAAAGTTTTGAAAAAAAATCAAATAAATAATTTGGCGTAAAAATTTCCTCTAACTTCAAGTCTGATGTTAAAAAGCCAATTTTCTTACGTACTTCCTCAGGCTCTTTTACCGTGCTACTGCCATCAACTATTATTTCGCCACTATCAGACTTTATAAGAGTAGACAACATACGCAATGTTGTTGTTTTACCTGCACCATTCGGACCAAGCAAAGCAAATATTTCACCTTCTATGGCATTAAAACTTATACCATCAACAGCAACTTTTATCTTTTCAGAACTTTTATTTATTTTCTGCTGTTTTTTCGACAACTTAAAAGTTTTCTTTATGTTGTGTACTTCTATAATATTCATTTTACCCTCCTCCGAAAAACGTTTATAAAAAAACACCTATATAACATAGGAGTTCTTTTAATGTTTCTCATTCAATCTATTTTATAAGTTTTTCTAAATTTTTTTCTATAAACCCAGTATCAAAATCTCCATTTAAATAGTCTGTATTGTTTAAAATATTTAATTGAAAATCTATATTATTTTTTACACCATCAATAACAAACTCATTTAAGGCACGTTTCATCCTTTCAATCGCTTCTTCCCTTGTGTTTCCATGAACAATTAATTTTGCAATCATAGAATCATAAAAAGGTGGAATTTTATAACCAGCATATACGCAACTATCAATACGGATGCCTGGACCTCCTGGTAAAAATAAATAGTCTATAGAGCCTGGCATTGGTGCAAAATTAAAGGCAGGGTTTTCTGCATTTATTCTACACTCTAGTGCCACACCACTTACTTTTATGTCATCTTGTGTGTAAGACAGCCTTTGCCCACTGGCTACTTTTATTTGTTCCTTTACTATGTCTACAGATGTTATCTGCTCTGTAATTGGATGTTCTACTTGTATACGTGTATTCATTTCCATAAAATAAATATTGCCATCACTATATAAAAATTCTATTGTTCCAGCATTACAATAATTTACAGCCTTAGCAGCGCGAACAGCAATTTTGCCCAAATCTTTTCTTTGTTCCTCAGTTAACACACTTGCCGGTGCTTCCTCCAAAACTTTTTGATTTTTACGTTGTAATGAGCAATCTCTTTCATAAAGGTGAATTACATTGCCATAATTATCTCCTAATATTTGAACTTCTATATGTTTTGCATTTTCAATTACTTTTTCCATATATATGCTATCATCTAAAAATGCTGTTTTTGCCTCTTGCTTGGCGTTGTTGTACGCATTCTCCATTTCCTCATCTTTACGAATTATGCGAATGCCCTTTCCACCGCCTCCAGCAGAAGCCTTTATCATAACAGGATAGCCGTATTCTCTAGCAAAATTGTAGGCTTCTTCTACGGAACTTATTAAACCATCGCTACCAGGAATAACAGGAACCTTTGCATCCATCATTGTTCTGCGTGCATTTGCTTTGTTACCCATTAAGTCAATTATTTTGCTGTCTGGGCCTATAAATTTAATATTACACTCCTTACACATATTTGCAAAAGTAGAATTCTCTGCTAAAAATCCAAATCCAGGATGTATTGCCTCAGAATTTGTTAGGTATGCCGCCGTTATTATATTTTGCATATTTAAATAACTATCTACACTTTTTGACGGTCCAATACATATGGCTTCATCTGCCAATTGGGTATGTAAAGCATCTTTGTCAACTTGAGAGTAAACAGCAACAGTTCGTATACCCAACTCCTTTGCAGCACGTATTATACGAACGGCAATTTCCCCTCTATTGGCTACTAATATTTTATTAAACATAAGTCCTCCAGTTTAACCTATTGCAAAAGTTAATGTTGCTGATGCGCACACTTCTCCATCTGCAGTAACTACACCTTCGCCTACACCTACACCACCACGAATTTTAGTTATTTCTAAAGTTAATGTAAGTACATCTCCTGGTATTACTTTTCTTTTAAATTTAGCATTTTTAATAGCCCCAAAATAAGCTATTTTACCTTTAAACTCTTCCATGGAAAGTAGTGCATAAGCACCTGCTTGAGCTAAAGCTTCTATTTGCAATACTCCTGGCATAACAGGTTCTCCTGGGAAATGTCCAACAAAAAACGGCTCGTTCATTGTTACATTTTTTTGTGCTACTACCTTTTTTCCTTCTTCTAACTCCACTATTTTATCTATTAATAAAAACGGCGGTCTATGTGGTATTACTTCCATAATACCTTTTATATCAGCTACCATTGTATCCCCCTTTTAGTTTTCCTCAATTACAAATAAAGGTTGGTCGTACTCGACTAAGTCCTCATTATTGACTAAAATTTTCACTATTTTCCCGTCATATACAGAAGTTATTTCATTCATTACTTTCATCGCTTCTACAATACAAAGTACATCGCCTTTTTTTATAACATCTCCTACTTTTACAAACACTGGTGACTCTGGCGAACTGCTATTATAAAAAGTACCTACTATTGGAGATTTTACAACTGTTCCACTATCCTCTTTATACTCTGTTGGCATTATTGTAATAGGTGAATCTAAATCTATTTTATTTTCATTTTCTTTAATTACTTCTTTAGTTATTTTAGTTGGTACAGGCTTTATTGGTTCATTAACCACCTGCATTATTTGTTCTGGTTGAACATCTTCTCTTTCAGTAAAATTTTTACTTAATTTAATTTTCGCCCCTTGAAAATCAATTTCAAAATCATTAAAATTCGATTTTTCTACAAATTTTAATAAATCTATAACTTCATTATAATTCATTTTGCCTCCTAATTTTCCCATTTTTTAAATACTAAAGCAGCATTATGTCCCCCAAAACCTAAAGATGTAGACACAGCATACTTCATTTCTCTTTCTACTCCAACATTTGGTGTATAATTTAAATCGCACTCCTCATCTGGTACTTTATAATTAATTGTTGGTACAACAAAATTATCCTGTAAACATTTAATTGCAGCAATTGCTTCTATAACTCCTGCAGCTCCTAATAGATGCCCTGTCATCGATTTCGTTGAAGAAATATTTATATCTTTAGCTAAATCTCCAAAAGCATTTTTAATAGCAAGAGTTTCCGCTTTATCGTTCATCGGTGTGCTTGTTCCATGTGCATTTATATAAGTTACTTCATTTAAAGGAACCCTGCCCTCTTCTAAAGCTAACTCAATTGCTCTTTGTGGCATTTTACCATCTGGATTTGGCGCCGTCATATGATAGGCATCACAAGTGGCTCCATATCCTACTATTTCAGCATAAATTTTTGCTCCTCTAGCCTTTGCACTTTCTAAAGTTTCCAAAACCACAATGCCCGCACCCTCGCCCATAACAAAACCTGAACGCTCTTTATCGAAAGGAATAGACGCCCTGTTTTTATCGTCAGATGTAGTTAATGCAGTTAATTTTTGAAATCCTAAAGTGCCCATTAAAGTAATTGCCGCTTCTGCTCCACCAGCCATAATATAATCGGAATAGCCATGTTTTATATTTCTGTATGCCTCGCCAATACTATTAGTACTAGAGGCACAGGCCGTTACTATACTGGTACATATTCCCTTTGCCCCAACATGAATTGCCACATGGCCAGCTGCCATATTAGATATAACCGTAGGTATAAATAAAGGTCCTGTTTTATTGGGGCCACCTAATGCTAATTTTGTTATTTGATCTTCCATTTCAGTAAGTCCGCCAATTCCACTACTTACCATAACGCCAAATCGTTCCTCGTTTATTGTATTTATGTCTAATCCGCTGTCTTTAAACGCCTCGTCTGCTGCATATACTGCATATACTGAATAAGGGTCAAGCCTACGGGCTGACTTTTTATCTAAAACTTTTGTAGCGTCAAAATCTTTTAGCTCAGCAGCCAAAGTTGCCTTTATTGAAGAAGTATCAAACTTCGTTATTTTATCAATACCATTTACACCTTTTTTAAGATTTTCATAATATTCTTCTGCTGTGTTTCCTATAGGCGTTACCGCACCTATACCTGTTATTACTACACGCCTTTCCATAGTTTTCTCCTTATCTACATTCCCATTCCGCCATCTACTTGAATTACTTGGCCAGTAATATATTTTGTTTCTCCTAAAAATAACGCTGTTTTGGCAACATCTTCTACTGTTCCCAATTTATTTAATGGTACATTTACTAATATACCCTCTTTTTGCTTATCTGAAAGTTTGTCTGTCATATCTGACACAATAAAGCCTGGTGCAATAGCGTTACAAAAAACACCTCTGCCAGCCAACTCCCTAGCCACAGACTTAGTAAGTCCAATTACTCCGGCTTTAGATGCAGCATAGTTGGATTGTCCTGCATTACCAATTACTCCAACAATACTAGCTATATTTATAATAGATCCACTTCTTTGTTTTGCCATAATAGAACTTACATGCCTTGTCATATTGAAAGTACCTTTTAAATTTACATTTATTACTCTATCAAATTGCTCTTCCTTCATTCTCATTATTAGAGTGTCGTCTGTTATTCCTGCATTATTTACTAATACATCAATTGTACCCATTTTTTCTTTTGCAAAGTCTACAAGTTTTTGGCATTGTTCAAAGTCACTTACATCACTAATGAATGTATGAACTTCTGCACCAAGTGCATTTAATTCATCTATAACAGTTTTTTCTACATCAGCTATATTATTTATTAATATATTGTAGTTGTTTTTTGCAAATTCTTTTGCAATGGCAAACCCTATTCCTCTAGCACCACCAGTTATTATTGCATTTTTTTTATTCATTTTTACTCTCCTGTACCATATCTTTTAAAATTTCTTTTGCTTTTTCTAAAGATTTAATATCCTCTATATTAATTATATTTACTTTCCTATTTATTTTTTTAACAAAGCTTGAAAGAGTTTTCCCTGGTCCTATTTCTATAAAAGTATCTACACCCTCATTTAATAAAAATTCTATACTTTGTTGCCATTTTACAGATTCCTTTACTTGTCTTGTAAGGGTTGGTTTTAAATCCTCTTTTGTAACTATTTTACCATTTAGATTTGTAACCACTGGTATAGTAAAGTCATTAAAAGTTATTTTATCTAGCTCCTTACTTAGATTTACCGATGCTTCTTCTAAAAGGCTAGTGTGAAAAGGTCCGCTTACATTTAACTTTATCGTTTTACCTTTTTCTTTTACTTCCTCTAGAAAAACTTCCAGAGCTTTCATTTCACCGGCTACAACTATTTGTCCATTGGTATTGTAGTTTGATATTTCTATAACGCCTATTTTCCCAGCCATGTTTATAGCTTCTTTAATATCTTTTTCATCCATACTTATGCAAGCATACATTCCTGTATCTTCTAAATTTTTAACAGCCTCTGTCATAAATTTACCACGTTTATTTACAAGTTTTACAGCCTCTTGGAAATTTAAAGCACCACTATGGACTAAGGCTGTATACTCCCCTAAACTTAAACCTAGGGCGTAGTCAGCTTTTACATCTAGCAAAGTGCTTATAGCTATGCAAGTTGTTAATAAAGTCGGTTGAGTATATTCTGTATCATTTAACCTTGGGTCATCATTAAAGCAAATATCTGTAACTTTAAAATCCAAAATACCATCTGCCTCATGGTATATTTCCTTTACTTGAGGGTAGTTTTCGTATAGTTCCTTACCCATAAATGGTTTTTGTGAACCTTGTCCACTGAACATAAAAGCTATCATACTTCTCCTTACTTCCTACTGAGTTTTACCTACTAACTGACAATACTCATTATATATCTCTTCTATCATATCTTTAGAACTTTGGACTTTACTAATCATTCCAGCAATTTGCCCGCTCATTAACGAACCATAATCTACATCCCCATCTTGTACAGCTTTTCTTAAACCACCTGCACCAAGTGCCTCTATTTTACTTAAATCTGGATTTTCTTCTATCATTAGTTCTTTTTCGATTTTTTCAAATTCTTTAGTTAGTTTATTTCTAATAACACGCACGGGGTGGCCTGTTATATTTCCAGTTATGACTGTATCTATATCCTTCGCTTTTAATACTTTATTTTTATAATTCTCGTGAATAATGCAATCTGTAGATACTAAAAACCTTGTGCCAATTTGCACACCACTAGCACCTAACATAAATACAGCTGCCATTCCCCGCCCATCTCCAACGCCACCTGCACCTATTACAGGAATGTTTACAGCATCTACAATTTGCGGAACAAGAGCCATTGTTGTAAGTTTACCAATGTGCCCACCAGCTTCCATACCCTCAGCTATAAGAGCATCTGCCCCAACTCTTTCCATTTTTTTAGCAATTGCAACAGATGGTACTACAGGAATTACCTTTATATTATGTTCCTTAAAATCTTCCATGTACTTAGCCGGGCTGCCTGCACCTGTAGTAACTATAGACACACCCTCCTCACAGACAACTTTAACCACATCATCTGCAAAAGGAGAAAGCAACATAATATTTACAGCAAAAGGCTTGTTAGTTTTTTCTTTAACCTTGCGTATTTCTCCCCTTACATAATCGGCAGGTGCATTCCCTGCTGCTATTATACCTAATCCACCAGCTTCAGAAACAGAACTAGCCAAAGTACTTTCACTTACCCAAGCCATTGCCCCCTGAAAAATCGGGTATTTAATATTTAAAAATTTACAAATGTCCATTATTCACCTCATATTAATATTCAAAAATTATACTGCCCCATGTAAGACCAGCACCAAAGCCTACCAATAAAATTTTGTCGCCCTCTTCTATTCGCCCAGCTTCTAAAAGTTCCACTAGTGCAATAGGTATACTAGCAGCTGATGTGTTGCCATACCTATCTATATTTACATAAGTTTTATCCTTTGAAAAACCTATTCTTTTGGTTAGCGTAGAAATAAGCCTACTATTAGCCTGATGTGGAATAAAATACTTTATACTACTTTCATCTATTGAATTCCTATGTAATATGCTTAAAATATTCTTAGGCACTTCCTTTGTTACGAAGTTAAAAACAGCCTTTCCATCCATTGCCATATACTTTTCGTCTGGAACATTGCCGCTAATATAATTATTATTTTTCATACTGTAGCAAGTAATAGCTTCGCCTTTACCACCATCTGTACGTAATATTTCATCATAAAACTTATACTCCATGGTACGGGAAAAACAAAAAGCCGCCGCTCCATCTCCAAAAAGTACGCAAGTCCCCCTATCTTCAAAATTCAATGTTTTAGATAAAACCTCGCCACCTATAACCAAAACTTTGTTGTACATTCCACTAACAATATACTTCTGTGCTGTAGACATAGCAAATACAAAGCCTGAGCAAGCTGCCGATATGTCAAAGGCAAATGCATTTACACAACCTAAAGCACTAGCTACTAAGGCAGCTGTTGACGGAGCAATATAGTCTGGTGACATAGTTGCCACTAAAACTAACTCTATATCTAAAGGATTTACATTACCCTGTTCTATAGCTTTAGCGCCCGCTTTTATACATAAATCTGATGTATTCTCATTTTTTGCAAAAGCTCTAGTTTTTATGCCTGTACGGGAACTTATCCAATCATCACTTGTATCTACTATTTCAGCCATTTGGTCATTAGTAAAAATATTCTCTGGAATGTATTTGCCATAACCTGTTATTTTTATACTTTTCATAACTTCTCTCACTTAATTTAATTATTTTCTAATTTATTTTTTACTTTTTCTAAGACTTTAACTAATATTTGTTTTTCATCGTCATTTAACGTAGATATTACATCTAATATTATATTTTTATGAAATTGTTCATGCGCCCTATAAAGAACCCTACCTTTTTTAGAAAGACTAATACGCACTACTCTTTTGTCCTCAGGGTCTTTGTATCTTGTTACTAAATCTTTTTTTACTAAATTATTTATAGCCGACGTTAATGTACCTACAGTTATGTTCAATTTTTTTGATGTTTCTGTCATAGTTTTTTTTGTGAAAATTCCTATTGCGTCTAAGGTATGTATCTCTGAAATAGAAAAAGCTTTTAATTTGCCTCTCTTTAATGATGTTTCCTCTATAAAAAGTATTTCATCGAACACTTCCATAATAAGACGATTTAAATAATATATTGTCATGCCCATTCTTTACCCTTCTATTCTTTAGAAAAAACATTTATTTTGACAGTCAAAGTATATCTTTAAAATATCTATAAGTCAAATAAAATGCGTGCTTTTCTTATATGCTCTATAATAATTCCCCTTATCTCTCTATTTTCGCCTAACCCCTTTACAATGCATTCAACTTCAAAACCCGCCTTATTAAGCAAAGACATCCATGAACCTTCGTCCTCCGATGCCATGTCCTTTATGGCATGCTTTCCCGCAACAATCATAAAAGGTATAAGTATGATTTTTTTATAATTCCTTCTTTTTAAAATATCTATTATGTTTACTATATCCTTACTATATTCACCAGTACCTAAGTATATATGTTCCTTACCCTTAGTTTTGAATATATATTTCAAAGATGTATATTCATCGTTAGAAAAATTTTTGTTGCCATGAGCCATTAAAATAATAGCTTCATTCTCACTAATACTAGGTGCCGATTTTAAAAAACTGTTAACTACTGCAAAAAAATCCGCTGTTGTACTTAATAACGGATCACCAAATTTTATACTTTGAAACTTATCCTTAAACTTACTTGCTTCTTCTTTCATTATATTAAATTCAACACCATTTAACATAAGTGTCGGCTGTACTATAATTTCTTGAATTCCATCTTGTTGTATTTTTTCAAAAGCTTCTACAACAGAGTAAACTTCTAAGGAATCTCTAGTTTTTAGAATTTTTAATATAGTTTTACTTGTATATGCACTATAGATTTTATATTCCGGAAACGCTTCTCTTATTTCCCTTTCTATTACGTCTAAGGTTTTTTCACGAGTTCCCTTATAGCTTGAGCCAAAACTCACCACTAATATTGCTTTATTGGACAATTTAATACCTCACTTATATTATCTATTATTTTTTTAGTGCTTTGTAGTCTTGAAGTGCCGTTACATTATCTTTGAAAAAGTCCAACCCTTTATTGCTATTAAACTGTAAATTATTCTTTCATTGCTCACAACGCTTTCTTCTATATACTAACAAAAAAGCTACTAGAAACCAATTTAAAGTTTCTAGTAGCTTTTTTAACAATTTAAAACTATATCTCTTCTACAACTTCCTCATGATGATGGTCAACTTCAGATGGTTTTTCTAGTCCTTCAATGACTAAACCATTTTTTTCGGCATAATCCCATAAAGCTGCTTGCAATGCTTCTTCCGCCAGACATGAACAATGAACTTTAGCAGGTGGCAATCCATCTAATGCCTCCATAACAGTTCTATTAGTTATTTCTAAAGCCTCTTTTATACTTTTGCCAATGATTAATTCAGTAGCCATACTGCTTGTAGCAACAGCTGCACCACAACCAAAAGTTTTAAACTTAGCATCTACTATTACATCATCTTTTATATCAAGGTACACTTGCATTATGTCACCACATTTTGCATTACCTACTCTACCTACTCCACTAGCATTATCCATTTCGCCCATGTTTCTTGGATTTGTAAAATGATCCATTACTTTTTCACTATACATATTTATCTCCTTCTATATAAAATTCTAAATTTAAAGTCAAAGCATTAACTCTATTTTCCATTTACAAAGTCCTCATAAAGGGGGGACATTGCTCTTAATCTTTCAACTATTGGTTTCAATTCTTTAACTACTATATCTACTTCATCCATTGTATTGTATTTAGATAGGGTTAACCTTAAAGAGCCGTGGGCTTCTTCATGTTTTAAACCTAAAGCCATAAGTACATGAGATGGATCTAAAGAACCCGACGTACATGCTGACCCA
Source organism: Lachnospirales bacterium (assembly GCA_047974375.1). GTDB lineage: Bacteria > Bacillota > Clostridia > Lachnospirales > CAMZNU01 > JBKECF01. The sequence continues at coordinate 112,889 of JBKECF010000004.1, read as the reverse complement.
CTTGAACCATAAACTTCTTTAAAGTCCAACATTAACAATAAAGATTCTCCCTCAATAAAGCTAAAGGAAATATTTACATTATTTGGTAATCTTTTACTATTATGACCATTTAATGTAGTATTTGGTATTGTATCTAAAATTCCTTTAATAAGTGCATCTCTTAATTTGATTTCGTGGGCACTTACTTCATTCATTTCCTTTTGTGCTAGTTCAGCAGCTATGCCAAAACCTACTATGCTTGCTACATTTTCAGTCCCCGGGCGTCTTTTACCTTCTTGAGCACCACCATGAAGTATAGGCAATACCCTTGTTCCTTTACGAACATACAAAGCACCTACGCCTTTTGGTCCGTGAACTTTATGGCCAGACACCGAAAGTAAATCTATGTTCATTTCATTTACATCGATAGGAACATGGCCAAAAGCTTGTACAGCATCTGTATGAAATAGTATATTATTGGCTTTTGCTACCTCTCCAATTTCCTTTATTGGCATTATTGTCCCTATTTCATTATTTGCAAACATTATGCTTATTAATCTTGTGTTTGGACGTATAGCAGCTTTTAAATCTTCTATATTAATAAGCCCATCTTTATCAACATCTAGATAAGTAACTTCCACACCTTTTCGCTCTAGATATTCTGCTACGTGTAAAACTGCATGGTGTTCTACTTTACTTGTTATGATATGAGGTGTTTCCTTATTACTAAAAAATTCTATTACACCTTTTATTGCCCAGTTGTCTGCCTCTGTTCCACAGCCTGTAAAAAATATTTCCCTCGGTTCTGCACCTATTACATTGGCTATTTGTTTTCTAGCTTCTTCTATGGCACTTTTACTATTTCTTCCTAGTTTATATATAGAAGAAGGATTTCCATACTCACCCATTAAATAGGGTTTCATTGCGTCAAATACTTCTTCTCGAACCATTGTTGTGGCTCCATTATCCATATATATCATTATATCACCTTTTCACTTTTCATTTTATACTTTTCAATAAGTTGCTCTAGGGGTATATTATCCACAACAAACAATACACTGGAGTTTATTTCTTCCCAAACATCTTTTGTAATACAATCTTCGCCACAGTTTGTACCACAACTACAACTATTTTCACCTTCTTTGTTAACGCACTCTACAGGGGCAAGTGACCCTTCCAGTGCAAGTAAAATATCTCCTACTGAAATATCTTTAGGCTCTTTATTTAATTTGTATCCGCCATATGCACCGCGGACACTTTTAACTAGTCCAGCTTTTTTTAAAGGTGAAATAAGTTGTTCCAAATAGTTTTCAGAAATGCCTTCTACCTCGGAAATGTTTCGCAAAGAAACACATTTATCTTTGCCATAGGCGCCGATAAAAACAATCGCTTTTAGGCCATAACGACCCCTTGTCGAAATTCGCAAATAATCACCACTTTTCTTTTATATTTTTAAATCTATATTTTTATTTTTTTAAATCATAGTAAGTCAATAAGATTTATATAAAGAATATCACTTCCTATATTTAATGTCAAGTATTTAAGTAGGAATTGAAAGAAAAACTTAATTTTTTATTTAGCGTATATTTTTTTATAAATCTAAATAGGAGATAGTACTTTGATAGAAAATGAAAATGACAGCATAAATTTATATGAGCTACAAAAATTAAAAGGTATAAAAGAAATATTTGAAGAAGCTAATTTATATTATAAATGTGCACTTATGGAAGTTGAAACGAAATATAAAGTTTTAAATGAACAATTTAAATTAAGTAAAAATTACAATCCTATATCTAGCATGAGCACACGATTAAAGTCACCAGAAAGCATATTTGAAAAGTTAAGTAGAAAAAACTTGCCTATAGCTCTAAGCTCCCTAGAAAAAATCAACGACATAGCAGGCATAAGAATAGTATGTTCATTTATAGACGATATTTATTTACTATCTGAATATTTAATAAACCAAGACGATATTACTCTTGTTAAAATGAAAGACTACATTAAAAACCCTAAATCTAATGGCTATAGAAGTTTACATTTAATAATAGAAGTGCCCATTTTTGTACAGCAAGGGAAGCTTTTTGTTAAAGTTGAAGTTCAATTACGTACCATTGCTATGGAATTTTGGGCCAACTTAGAGCACAAGCTTTGGTATAAAAAAGAAAAAGGTTGCCATACAATTTTTGACGAACTAAGGGAATGTGCCCAAATAAGTGCCGACTTAGATTTAAGAATGAAGGAAATTCGAAATAAAATAAAATAGCCATATAAAAACTCTATTTCCTCACTTTAGGAATATGAGTTTTTTATATGGCTTTTCTGTCCTATCTAGTACCTTCTCTTTTTTATATTTATATTTATATTTGAAGCATTTGCTTTATTCATTCTATATCGAATAAAACTAGGCAAAGAAAGGGCAATACCCATGCCAATACCTATAGCACCAGCGTATTTTATCGCCTTCATTGCATAAAGCCCAACTTCTCCACTGCCTAAAAAAGTACTTTCCATTGCTTTATAAAGTACGTACCCTGGAGCTAAAGGCAACATCCCCGGCAGCACAAATACTGTTAGAGGCATTTTTCTGCAATAAGTTAACTCCCTAGCTAAATAAGTGCCTACCATAGCACCCATTAGGGTTGCCGATTCCGCTTTTAAATTTTCTACAAATAATAAATAAACCAACCATGTTACTAGCCCTACAAATGCACCAAATTTTATTTCCTTCGTTGGAACTTCAAAAACAAATCCAAAGCCAACAACAGAAAGAGTTACTAAAAATAATTCTAAAATCATAAAATTCTCCATTTAATAAAGTTTAAAATACGTCTGAATTTTGCTTTCAGCAAAATCGAACGCTCTGTGTTCTTCCACCGTTCACCGTAGTTCTATAGTATAATAAAATCGTGAATATTAAAAGATAATACTACGCCAACGGCTATAGCTGCTGTGGTAATACCAACATCTACTATACGTGCCACCGATGCCAAATAGTCGCCATTAAATATGTCTCTAAAAGCATTTATAAAAGCTATACCAGGAACTAAAGGCATTATGCACCCAACAATTATATTTTCGTAACCAATATTAGTTACATCATTTACTACAAGGGCAGCATATGTAAAAAAGGCCGAAGTAATTAATATATTAAAAAAAGCCGAAATATTTTTTCTACTTAAAAAATCGTAAACAAAAAAAGCAAAAAAACTTATAAAAAAGCCTGTTATACTGGTTATTAAATCATGAGAAATAGCATAGGCAAAACCAGGCGCTATAACTCCCCAAGATACAGCTAAAGTTAATTTAGAATAAGTTTCATATTCATCTATCTTCTGCAATAGTTCCATAGCTTCATCGTATGAGATTTCTTCACTACAAAACTTCCTAGATATATCATTTACTTTAGAAATTATTCTAAGATTAATCATTCTATCACTAACCCTTTTTATATAGGTGGTTTCTTTTCCTTCTTCATTTTCAATTGTAAAAAAAAGCCCTGTTGTTACAACATAAACTTCTACCATTGTATAATTTTTAACTTTTAATATCCTAGCAATTGTGTCTTCAGTCCTATTTGTAGCTGCTCCATTTTTTAATGTTATTTCTCCAATTAACAAAGCTAACCTAGCTAATTCATTATCTGTTACTTCTCTCATCTTATTACCAAACCTTTTTTTGATATCCTCCGTGTTACGTACACTATTATATTTAAAGGTATATTGCATTGCAACATAAATATTTTTATTATAAAATAATATAAATTATTGTTATAATTTAAATAAGACAAAGAGTTGGATTTCGAAAGGATGGTATTATGTTTAATTACAAAGATATGAAGTTTCAGGACAATGAGGTTTTAGATGCAATAAATTTAGAGCTAGGTAGGCAACAAAATAAAATCGAACTTATAGCCTCAGAGAATTTTGTTTCTAAAGGTGTAATGGCTGCAATGGGTTCTATACTCACTAATAAGTATGCTGAAGGCTATCCCGGAAAAAGATATTATGGCGGGTGCGAATACGTAGACATAGTTGAAGATTTAGCAAGAGACAGAGCCAAAAAACTTTTCGGTGCAGACCACGCCAATGTACAACCTCATTCCGGTGCACAGGCAAATATGGCTGTTTATATGTCAGTTTTAAAACCTGGAGATACTATATTAGGTATGAATCTTTCCCATGGTGGACATTTAACTCATGGGAGCCCTGTAAACTTTTCCGGAAAACTTTACAATATAATACCTTACGGCGTTACAAAAAATGAAGAACGTATAGATTACGACAAAGTTAGAGAACTAGCACTAAAGCACAAACCACAAATGATAGTTGCAGGAGCAAGCGCCTATGCTAGAGAAATAGATTTTAAACGTTTTGGCGAAATAGCTAAGGAGTGTGGCGCTTATTTATTAGTAGATATGGCTCATATTGCCGGATTAGTAGCCGCCGGATTACACCAAAACCCTGTACCATATTCCGACTTTGTAACTACTACTACACACAAAACTTTACGTGGCCCACGTGGTGGTATGATACTCTGTAAAGAAGAATATGCTAAAAAAATAGATAAAACTGTGTTCCCTGGCATTCAAGGCGGACCACTTATGCATATAATAGCAGCAAAAGCCGTTGCTTTCGGCGAGGCCTTACAACCTGAATTTAAAGAATATTGCCAACAGATTATCAAAAATGCCAAAGCCTTAGGCAACGCACTAGAGGCAAAAGGCTTTGAAATAGTTTCTAAAGGCACAGATAACCACATTGTTCTTGTTAATACAAAAAGTTTTGGCCTAACAGGAAAGGACGCTGAATATAAACTTGACGAAATAATGGTTACTTGTAACAAAAACACAATTCCATTTGACGAGGAAAGCCCATTTGTAACAAGCGGTATAAGACTTGGCACTCCTGCTGTTACTACAAGAGGCATGGTTGAAGAAGACATGGAAACAATTGCAGATATAATTTATCTGGCACTTAAAGACTTCGACGCTAATAAAGAAATAGCAATAAATAAAGTTAATGAATTAACAAAAAAATATCCATTGTATGAAGGCGATAAATTTTAAGGAGATAATATGAAAATAGGTGCAATAGAAGGCGGTGGCACTAAATTTGTATGTGCCCTATGTGACGAAAAAGGCAATATTTTTGAAAGAGCTCAATTTCAAACTACAACTCCAGAAGAAACCATGGCAAAAGTCATAGAATTTTTTAAGGATAAAGATATAGAAAGATTTGGTGTTGGATGTTTTGGCCCTATTGACTTAAATAAATCCAGTAAAACTTACGGTTATATAACTACTACACCTAAAATCCCTTGGAAATTTTACGACATTGTTGGTGAAATCAAAAAATACTTTAATGTTCCTATTGCCTTTGATACAGATGTAAACGGAGCAGCCCTAGGGGAAGTTGTTTTTGGCCATAATGCTGTAAACAGTTGTGTATATATGACAATCGGCACGGGCATTGGCGCCGGTGCAGTAATAGACGGAAATTTAGTACATGGTTTGTTACACCCTGAAATGGGACATTCTAAAGTTACTAAAAGAAAAGATGACCAGCTGGAGTGCGTATGTCCCTACCATAATGATTGTTTAGAAGGCTTGGCAGCAGGTCCAGCTTTAGAAAAAAGATATGGCATAAGAGGTGAAACAATAGGACCCGACCATGAAGCATGGGACCTAGAAGCCTACTATATAGCTCAAGGTCTTGTAAATATTACTATGATACTCTCCCCAGAAAAAATAGCACTAGGTGGCGGAGTTTCTAAACAAAAACAAATTTATCCACTTATACATAAATATTTTAAAGAAGGTATAAATGGTTATGTAGATGTAGAAAAATTGAATAACCTAGAGGATTACATTTGCTATACTTCTTTAGGTGATGACGCCGGCATAAAGGGCGCCGTTGCTCTTGCTTTAAAATTATAATGAAAAATAAAAAAATAGTAAAAACAAATACAAGGTAGCCAATACAAAGTTTCAATTTTACATGAAACAGGTTTGAAATTCATTTGATTTTTTTTTCACAATGATATACCCTTAGGTATAATAATAATGTAAGAAGAAAGGTAGGATTTCATGTCAAATAAAATGGTAGTAAACGAAACATCATATCACGGTTATGGTGCAATTAATGATATTCCAAACGAAGCAAAGGCAAGAGGTTTTAAAAAAGCTTTACTTGTATGTGATAAAGAACTTATAGAGTTTGGCGTAGTTAAAAAAGTAACTGACTTATTAGATAATGCCAAATTATCATATGAAGTGTTTTCAGACTTAAAGGCTAACCCAAGTATAAAAAATGTTCAAGATGGCGTAGACGCTTTTAAAAAAGCTAATGCCGATTATATTATAGCTGTTGGTGGTGGTTCACCAATAGATACAGCTAAAGGTGTTGGTATAATAGTAACAAACCCAACTTTTGCAGATGTAATAAGTCTAGAGGGCTTAGCCGAAACCAAAAATAAATCTGTTCCTATTTTTGCAGTACCTACAACAGCTGGTACAGCAGCAGAAGTAACAATAAATTATGTAATAACAGATGAAGAAAAACAAAGAAAAATGGTTTGCGTAGATGCTAATGATATACCAGTAGTAGCATTTGTAGACCCCGACATGATGAGCACAATGCCTAAAGGCTTAACAGCTGCAACTGGCATGGACGCTCTTACACACGCTATTGAAGGTTATATTACAGCTGGAGCTTTTCCATTTTCTGATTTATTGCACATAAAGGCAATTGAACTTATTGCTTCAAGCTTACGTGGTGCTGTAAACAATACAAAAGAAGGCAGAGAAGGCATGGCTCTTGGTCAATACGTTGCCGGAATGGGATTCTCCAATGCTGGTTTAGGTATAGTTCACTCTATGGCACATCCTTTAGGTGCTTTGTATGACACTCCACATGGTATTGCTAATGCAATTATTTTACCAACTGTTATGAAATACAATGCTGAAGCAACAGGAGAAAAATATAAAGATATAGCGCAAGTTATGGGTGTAGACGTTACAAATATGAGTCAAGACCAATATAGAAAAGCTGCTATAGATGCCGTTAAAAAACTTTCTAGCGACATAGGTATACCAGAAAATTTAAAAGATATAGTGAAAAAAGAAGACATACCTTTCTTAGCTGAATCTGCATTTAATGACGCATGTAGAGGTGGCAACCCAAGAGAAACTTCTATAGAAGAAATTGCTAAATTATATGAATCTTTAATTTAATTCAATTTTTCTAAATTACCTTTAAGCCCTTAAAGAAAAATGCAAGTACATTTTCTTTAAGGGCTTTTTTAGGCTAAATACCACTGAATATGTTTTTAAAAAAGCTTTCGACCAGATAAATGCAAAAACTCAGATTAATTATATTTGAGTTTAAACATAATTAGTGTTAAAATTGCCATGGAGGTTTGATTAATGATAGTAAGCGGAAATAAAATATGCAAATCCTTTGGCAGCAAAGACATACTTCAAAATATTTCTTTTAACGTTAACGAAAATGATAGAGTAGCTATTGTTGGTGTAAACGGTGCCGGCAAAACAACATTGCTAAAAATAATAACTAAAGAGCTTGAAGCCGACAGCGGCCAGTTAGCTTACGCCAAAGATATAAACATAGGTTTTTTATCCCAACTTATAGAGTTAGATGAAAGCCTAACAATATACAAAACCCTAGAAAATGTTTTTTTAGATCTAATTCATTTAGAAAATAAAATAAAAGATGTAGAAAAAAAAATCGCCTCAGCTAATTCCCCTTCTCAAAAGTTGATTAACGAACAAGCCAGATTATTCGAGGAATTTGAAAAACAAGAGGGCTACCAATATAAAAGTAGAATTCGTGGTGTAATTAATGGCTTAGACTTTGCAGAGGACAACAGGCAAATTTCTACTTTGTCTGGTGGACAAAAAAGAAGAGTACTATTAGGTAGGCTACTTTTGCAAAAACCAAGTTTGCTCATACTTGACGAGCCAACAAACCATTTAGACATAAATTCCATAAGTTGGCTTGAAGGCTATTTGAAAAATTACAGTGGAACAATTATAATAGTTTCACACGATAGGTACTTTTTAGATAAAATATGCCATAAAATTATAGAAATAGAAAACAAAAATTCATGGACATATAACGGTAACTACACAGATTATTCCGTACAAAAAGAAATAAATAGGGAAGTAGAAATTAAACAATACATAAACCAACAAAGGGAAATAAAGAAACAAGAAGAAGTAATTAGGGTTTTACGTTCCTTTAATAGAGAAAAATCCATAAAAAGAGCTGAAAGTCGAGAAAAATTATTAAGTAAAATGGATGTTCTAGCTCGACCAGAGCCTCTGCCAGATTCCATGAAAATGACTTTAAAGCCACAAATACAATCCGGTAATGATGTTCTTACAGTAACAGATTTAAGCAAGTCTTTCCCTGACAAAGAACTTTTTACTGATTTGAATTTTAAAATTTTTAGGGAAGACAAAATTGCATTAATAGGCGATAATGGTATTGGCAAAACCACTCTTTTCAAAATAATACTAAATCAGTTAAAAAAAGATAACGGCAATATTTCCTATGGGACAAATGTAAATATAGGATACTATGACCAAGAGCATAGCGGACTTTCTGAAGATAATACGATTTTCCAAGAATTACACGACGCCTTTCCACGTTTAACAAATACAGAAATACGCAACACCCTTGCAGCCTTTGTATTTAAACAAGATGATGCCGATAAAAAAATCAGTTCCCTAAGCGGTGGCGAAAAAGGTAGGATTTCTTTAGCAAAAATAATGTTGTCCAAATCTAATTTTTTACTATTAGACGAACCTACTAACCACTTAGATATGTTCTCTAAAGAAATATTGGAAAATGCCATAAGCGCATACGAAGGCACTGTTATTTACATATCCCACGATAGATACTTTATAAATTCCACAGCAACAAAGGTTTTTGAAATGACGTCATCCGGTATGTACGAATATAACGGAGATTACGACTATTTCATAGAAAAAAGAAAAACTTTTAAAGATACTAAAGAAGTGAAGGAAGACTCCCAAGCTAAATTAGATTGGCAGGAAAATAAGAATACTCAAAAAATAGAAAGAAAAAGAAAAAAAGACATTGAAAATCTAGAGAAAAAAATATCAACTTATGAAAAAGACCTTATAGAATTAGATGCAGAAATAGCCATTTACGGCAAAAAAAATGATGTAGGAAAGTTGCAAGAATTATTTAACAAAAAAGAGAAACTAGATTTACTACTTAATGAGGCCATGGAAAATTGGACCAAATTAAACATAGACTTATAACTTTAACAAAAATCAGGTTGAAAGTAGGTATGTCATGGATATAACAGTTAGATGCAGAAGATGCAGAAAACCATTTAGCCCTTACGGAAAAGTGGGCAGTTTATGTAATGCCTGCTTGGCGTCAGAGGAAGAGGACTATAATAGAGTTCGCAATTTTATTAAGGAAAATCCTGGTATTACTATTATAGAAGTAACAGAAATCCTTGGCGTTCCCAGAAGCCGTATAATAGGCTATTTAAAGCAGGAAAGGCTAGAAATTAAAAATAGTAATGAAAAAGTACTTGTATGTAAAAATTGCGGTGTAGGTATAAGAACAGGAATTTTTTGTGAACAATGCAAAAAATTCGAAGCAAAACACTACCAAGCTAACACATATACATTAAAAGATGAAAAAAATGACACAAGTGGAAAACTTAGAACTTATTCTAAGTACTATAATAATAAATAATTGGAGGACAATATGGCAAGAAAAATGGCAGGTATGCCTGGTGGTATGAATATGAACAATATGCTTAAGCAAGCACAAAAAATGCAAAAACAAATGGCAGAAACACAAGCATCTCTAGCAGAAAAAGAATTAGAAGTTTCCAGTGGTGGTGGCGCTATTACTGTAGCCATAAATGGTAAAAACGAAATAACAAAAATTTCTATTTCCGAAGAAGTTGTAGACCCAGATGACATTGAAATGCTAGAGGATTTGGTTCTTTCAGCAGTTAATGAAGCCTTTCGCCAAATGAGCGAGCAAGTTAATTCTGAAATGGGTAAAATAACAGGTGGCTTAGGTGGAGGTTTATTTTAATGAACTTTTACGGAGAAGCCTTAAACAATTTAATTGAAGAGCTTTCCAAATTACCTGGAATAGGAAAGAAGTCGGCCCAAAGGCTGGCTTTTTATATTATAAATTTGCCAGAAGAAAATGCAGAAAAATTAAGCAAGTCAATTATAACTGCCAAGCAAAATATAAAATACTGTAGCATATGTTGCAACCTCACAGACACAGACCCTTGCAATACTTGTATAAACACTAAACGCAACAAGGAAATTATAATGGTAGTAGAAAGCCCTAAAGATATGGCAGCCTACGAAAAGACAAAAGACTATTTCGGACAGTATCATATTTTACACGGATCTATATCCCCTATGAATGGAATTGGTCCAAAGGACATACGCATAAAAGAATTAATAACTAGACTTACGGACGAAGTAAAAGAGGTAATTTTAGGTACTAATCCAAATGCTGAGGGGGAAGCCACTGCCATGTATATAAGCAAATTAGTAAAACCCTTAAATATAAAAGTAACAAGAATTGCTCATGGTGTTCCAGTAGGCAGCGATTTGGAATATGTAGATGAGGTTACTTTAGCCAAAGCTTTAGAGGGAAGACGAGAAATGTAATTTTATTTTTATGTGCAATATGGTATAATTTTAAAAAGTTAATAACGCTATAAATTAGGAGAGTTCAGATGTCAACGGAATTAGAAATTGGTAGTATTGTAGAAGGTACAGTTGTTAGAGTTAAGCCATTTGGCGCTATAGTTTTATTGCCAGGCAAAAAACAAGGTTTAGTTCATATTTCTCATGTATCGTCGCAATTCATAGAAGATATAAACGACCATGTGCAAGCAGGTGATACAGTTATGGTAAAGGTTCTTACAAATGACGACGAAAAAAATAAAATAAGCCTTTCCATGAAGGAAGTAGAAAAAACTGGTCAGGTTGTTATTAAGCCAAAGGTTTTTGAACCTAAGCTTAAAAAAAAGGAATTAATCACCTTTGAAGATAAATTAAACAATTGGATAAAAGATTCCAACGACAACCAATCAGTAATAAACAAAAGAAATAAAAGAAAAGGTTAAACTATTCAAAGGAGTATGCTATGGTACGTATTACATTATTTGAAATTCTTGCAGAGAGTTACAGACTAGTCCACGAAGGTGAAGATATAAATGATTTTTTAATTGCATTTACAGGATTTTGTTATTCTTTAGTGTCTTGCGATAATCATGTAAATGAATTTGAGCGAAAGGAAATAGAAGATTTTGCCCATCATGTTATATTAAGTGATAAAATTGATAACGAAACAAGAAGCTATATGTTCACAGTAGCTAATTACAATACTACTTTTAATGATATTATTCCTTTTTTAGATAAATTAACCTACCGAAACCTATGTGGTTTTAACTTTATTTATAAATTTCTATCCTCCTTAGATGGCAAAATTTCTCCAGAAGAAGAACTTTTTAGTGAAAAGTGGATGGAATATTTAAAATCTAAAGATGATGGCGATGTAGCAGGGGTTAAATATATAGAAACTTTAGTTACTTTTATTTATTGTGTTTACAGCTCAGCTGTACCTAGTTATACTTATGTTCCCGATATTACTGAAGAAGAGTTAACAGAAAATATAAAAACCTTTAACGACACAAAAATTAAAAATGTTGCTAAGGCTGTTAAAATGCTTGTAGAAAATGAAGTAACAGACTTAGAAAATCCAATTTTAAAAAAATGGAAAGCATACTATGACGAAAGAATGTCGGATTAAAAAAGCCCTTAGTAATTGCAAGTTTGCAATTACTAAGGGCTTTTTTAATCTAGAAAAATATGCCTCTTAATTAAAATAATTTTTACACATTTTTTTATATTGACACAAAAACTTTATTGTGATAAATTACACATGAAGTTTAGTAAAAATAAACGCAAAGTTTAGTGTTGCAATACTAAGGAGCATTATGAATATTGGAGAAAAAATCAAAACCCTACGAATACAAAGGAGCCTAACCCAGGAAGAATTAGCAAATAGATGCGAACTTACTAAAGGGTTTATCTCTCAGTTAGAAAGAGATTTAACGTCCCCATCTATAGCTACTTTAGTTGATATTTTAGAATCCTTAGGCACTAGTCTGCAAAGTTTTTTTAGTGATATAGAAAACGAAAAAGTTATTTTTGAAAAAAATGATATTTTTGTACAGGAAGATGAAGAACTTAACCACCTTATACATTGGATAGTTCCTAATGCACAAAAAAACGAAATGGAACCCATAATAATAACTCTTAAAAACGGTGGTAAGTCTATTAACCACAAACCTTTTGAAGGAGAAGTATTTGGGTATATTCTAAAAGGCAATATCACCCTACACATAGGAAATAAAACCTATAAGGGCAAAAAAAATGAAAGCTTTTACTACAAAGCAAACGAAAAACATTATATTGAAAATAGTGGCAAAACCGAAGCACAAGTTCTTTGGGTATCTTCGCCACCTAATTTTTAACGGACTACAATCTATTTACTTTAAGTTGAACAGGAGAGAATATGAATCTGATAGAAATAAAAAAACTTGCTAAATCCTATGGTGATGAAACCATACTAAATAACATCAGTTTTTATATTAAAAAAAATGAATTTGTAACATTTTTAGGCCCAAGTGGCTGTGGTAAAACAACTACATTACGTATACTAGGCGGCTTTGAAACACCCACATCTGGCGAAGTACTTTTTGAAGGAAAGGACTTAACTGTTATTCCCCCATATAAACGCAAAATAAATACAGTTTTCCAAAAGTACGCATTATTCCCAAATATGAATGTATACAATAATGTTGCCTATGGCTTAAAAATAAAAAAACTAGATAAAAATACAATTGATACGAAGGTTAAAGAAATCTTAAAACTAGTTAACTTATCCGGCTACGAAAAAAGAACTATAGACAGCCTAAGCGGTGGCCAACAACAACGTATTGCCATTGCTCGTGCATTAGTTAACGAACCTGAGGTGTTACTTTTAGACGAACCCTTAGGGGCACTAGATTTAAAACTTAGAAAAGATATGCAAATTGAACTTAAAAACATTCAACAAAAGCTAGGAATAACATTTATATATGTAACTCACGACCAAGAAGAAGCCCTTACAATGAGCGATACTATAGTAGTACTATATAATGGAGAAATACAGCAAATAGGTTCTCCTGTGGATATTTATAATGAACCAAAAAATTCTTTTGTTGCCGACTTTATCGGAGAAAGTAACATTGTAGACGGTAAAATGATAAAAGACAAATTAGTTACTTTTTCAGGGAAGGAATTTATTTGTGTGGATTCTGGTTTTGGTGAAAATAATAATGTAAAAGTAGTTATAAGGCCGGAAGACATTGTTATTTCTAAAACAAATGGACAACTCCAAGGCAAAGTTATAGACGCTATTTTTAAAGGCGTTCACTATGAAATGTACGTAGAAACAGAAGACGAAACATATATGGTCCACAGCACTATACAGTCTGAAGTTGACGACATTGTATATCTAAACATCGAACCAGACGCAATACATATAATGGAGGACTAAATGAAAAAACTATCTTATCCATACTTTTTTTGGATGATTATTTTTATAGTTATCCCCCTTTTTCTAATTATATTTATTAGTTTTACTGATGAAAATAGCAGTTTTACCTTAGCTAACTACGCTAGAACTTTAGAGCCAGCATACTTAAAAGTAATGTATAAATCTGTTAAACTTTCGGCAATTTCTACAATAATATGTTTTTTTGTTTCCTATCCAGCTGCCTACATTTTATCTACCAAAAATTATGTGAACAAAAAAATATTGCTTTTTACTATTGTTGCGCCTATGTGGATAAACTTTTTATTACGTACTTACGCATGGTTAACAATCTTAGAAAACAATGGAATACTTAATGAAACTTTAGCCTTTTTTGGCTTTAGCAAACAACAATTACTTTATACCGATGGAGCTGTTTTATTAGGAATGGTATACAACTTTTTACCATTTATGATACTGCCTATATACAACAGTTTAATAAAAATTGATAAAAATTTACTGTTCGCCTCCCAAGATTTAGGGGCAAATAGTTTTCAAACCTTTACAAAAGTTGTTTTTCCTTTAACTATATCTGGTGTAATATCTGGTATAACCATGGTTTTCATGCCTGCTCTTACTACTTTTATTATTCCAGAACTTTTAGGAGGCGGACAATATTTCCTTATTGGTAACTTAATTGAACAGCAGTTTTTAAAGTCTAATAACTGGAACTTTGGAGCTGCCTTAAGCCTTAACCTATTTATATTTATTGTATTATTTATGTTTGTTTCAAATGAAGACGATGGAGGTAGCATATTATGATAAAATTCCTAAAAAAATCCTATTTAGGGCTTATTTTGCTTTTTTTATATGCTCCTATATTTATATTAATATTTTTTTCCTTTAATGCAGGTAAATCTAGGGCTGTTTTCAGTGGTTTTACTTTCCATTGGTATATAAAACTATTTAATGATAGAAATATACAAAATGCCCTTTTTAACACTATATCCATAGCCCTTTTAGCTGCTATAATAGCAACAGCAATAGGTACATTTACTTCCATAGGCATATTCTTTTTAAGTAAAAAAAAGAAAAATATTTACTTAGGTATTAATAATATCCCTGTAGTAAATCCGGACATTGTAACAGGCATTTCATTGATGATACTATATATTAGTTTTTTTAAATTAATAGGAATAGGCAAATTAGGCTACGGCACTATATTAATTTCCCATGTTATGTTTTGCATCCCCTATGTAATACTATCAGTTTTGCCTAGGCTTAAGCAAATGAACAAGAATCTGTTTGAAGCCTCCATGGACTTAGGTGCTACGCCTTTTTATACCATTATCCATGTTATTATACCTGAGCTTAAGCCTGCTATTATTTCCGGTGCTATACTTGCATTTACTCTTTCTTTAGATGATTTTGTTATTAGCTTTTTTACAACTGGAAGCGGAGTTAACACTCTTTCCATATTAATTTATTCATTAACAAGAAGAGGTATAAAACCAGAAATAAACGCACTATCTACAATAATGTTTGTTAGTATAATGGTGTTGTTAATAATAGTTGCTAAGTTACAAGACAAAACACAAAAAAATTCATAAAATTACAAAAACAAGGAGATTTACATGAAAAAATTATTTACTATTTTGGCATTAAGCCTAATTTTTGTTGGTTGTAGTTCATCAGGAGAGGACATGGGTGAACTTTACTTTTACAACTGGGGCGATTATATTGACGAAGAACTAGTTGGCGAATTCGAATCAGAAACGGGAATACGTGTAATTTCTGAATACTATGATAGTAATGAAACTATGTATCAAAAACTTAAAAACAGCGGTTCAAATTACGATTTAATAATTCCATCTGAATACATGATAGAAAAAATGATTAAAGAAGATATGTTAGAAGAAATAAATTACGATAGCATTGCTAATTTTCAATATATAGAAGATGGCCTAAAAAATAATATTTCTGACCCAGAAAATAAATACACAGTACCTTATATGTATGGTACATTGGGCATTTTATATAATCCTACTTTAGTAAGCAGCGAAATAAATTCTTGGGACGATTTATGGGATGAAAATTATAAAAATAATATTTTTATGTACAACAGCCAAAGAGATAGTTTTGCCGTTGCACTAAAAAAATTAGGCTACTCCATGAACTCTACAGACGAAGGCGAACTAGAGGAAGCGAAAAAACTTTTAATCGAGCAAAAGCCTTTGGTACAAGCCTATGTTGGCGACTCTGTTAAAGATAAAATGATTAATGGAGAAGCAGCTTTAGCCGTTGTGTATTCTGGTGATGCTGTTTTTTGCCAGCTAGAAAATAGTGATTTAGAATATATCGTTCCAGAAGAAGGAACAAATTACTGGGTGGATTTTCTTGCAATACCGAAAGGGGCAGAAAATAAAGAAAACGCTGAGAAATTTATTGACTTCCTATGTAGACCAGATATTGCCGTAAGAAACGGAAACTACATTGGTTATACAACAGCAAATGCAGAGGCAATAAAATCTGTAGACTCCAGTCTTTTAGAGGCCTCTGGTTACGTAGTAACTATGTCTGATAAAAACGAATTATTCAAAGACTTAGGGGAAAGTATAGAATTATATAATGAAAAATGGACAGAAGTATTAGCAAGTGAATAAGGTGTTTTATGTATAAAAAAGAAATATTAAAATATATTTTAATAGGTTTTTTAACAACATTAATTAGTTTTATTTTTTACTATACTGGCATATATTTAGGGGTGAACTATGGCGTAGCAAATATACTTAGCAATGTTGTAAGCATAATATTTGCCTTTTTCGCCAATACTTATTTCGTATTTACATACAAAACAAAAGGAGTGGCTCAGCTACTCCTTTTGTTTTGTAAATTTTCTTCTATAAGAATTATTTTTATGTTTGGCGAAACTTTTTTATTATTTATTATTATAGACCTACTTTCATTGGACCCATATATAGCTAAATTTATTTCAACAGCAATAGTAATTTTAATGAATTACATTGTTAGTAAATTTTTTATTTATCAGTAGGAAATGATTTTTTTTTAAAAAAATAATCATTTTAAATTTTTTTAAAATCCTACAAACACCCTACCCTACGCACTTATAAACAAATTCCAAAACTTTTTTTGGTAAAAAAGTGTTTACAAGTTTCAAAACTTAACTTATAATACAACGAAAGTGCAATATATTGTACCAAAAAAAAAGCATTTATATGCAACTTTATAGGAGGTAACAAATGAAAAAATTTAAGCAATTTTCTCTTTTTGCAATGTTGTTCGCTGCATTATTCATGTTTAGTGCATGTGGTTCTACTACTACAGCACCATCGGAAGAACCAAGCGCAGCAGCACCTGCAGAAGATACAACAGAAGATGATACAGCAGCAGAGCCAGTAGCATCAGGTGAAAAAATTGTTCGTGTTAACAATGCAACTGAGCCAGGTTCATTACATCCAGCTTTAGCAAAAGGCACACACGATAGTTGGGTTATTGACAGTTCTTTTGTTGGTTTATTTGAAAAAACACCAGATGGCACTATAGGTAAAGCTTTAGCTAAAGATGTAGCTATTTCTGAAGACGGCAGAACTTACACAATAACTCTTAGAGATGATACAAAGTGGTCAAATGGTGACTCTGTTACTGCTCACGACTTCGTAACTTCTTGGTTATACTGTTTAAATCCAGATAACGGAGCTTTCT
Organism: Lachnospirales bacterium; assembly: GCA_047974375.1. Lineage (GTDB taxonomy): Bacteria > Bacillota > Clostridia > Lachnospirales > CAMZNU01 > JBKECF01. The sequence continues at coordinate 95,568 of JBKECF010000004.1, read as the reverse complement.
ATTCTTCTCAACTTTATATAATGGAAGGTGGAGAGGCTTACAACTCTGGTACTGGTACAGTTGAAGATGTTCAAATTAAAGCATTAGATGACTATACTCTTGAATTTACATTAGTTAATCCATTACCATATTTAGAAGACTTGATGACACATTATGTATTCTTACCAATTAACACAGCTGTTTCTGAAGAGTTCCCTGACTGGTACAAATCACCAGAAAACTATGTAACAAACGGTGCTTTTATAATGACTGAGTGGAATTCTAAAGAAAATATTGAGCTTAGAAAAAATGATATGTACTATGATGCCGACAAAGTTAAATTAGACGGTATTTCAATGATTATTACTGACGATAAAAACACTGAGTGGCAATTATATGAAGCTGGCGAACTTGATTTAGTATACACAGCACTTCCAGCAGTATTAGACAAACTAAAAGCCGAAGAATCACCAGAGTTAAGCATACTTCCAGACCTTGCAACATACTACTATGGCTTTAACTGTGAAAAAGCACCTTTCAATAATGCAAAAGTACGTACTGCATTAACTATGGCTATAGATAGAAAAGTAATAGTTGATAATGTTGTAAAAGGTGGTCAAACTCCAGCTTACACAATGACACCAACAGGTATATTAACTCCAGATGGCCAAAACTTTGTAGACTATGTAGGCCCAACTTTTACAGAAGATTATGATGCAGCTAAAGCATTACTTGAAGAAGGTTTAGCTGAAGAAGGTATGTCTATGGATACTTTCACATTCTCTTTACTTTACAATACTAACGACAACCACAAAAAAATAGCTGAGGCTGTTCAAAATATGTGGAAACAAAACTTAGGCGTAGATGTAACTTTAGAAAATGCTGAGTTCCAAGTTGTTCTTGACAGAAGAAAAGCAGGAGACTACGATGTAGTTCGCGCTGGTTGGATTGGCGACTATGTAGACCCAATTACTTTCTTAGATATGTTTGTATCTGACAGTAGCTTAAACGATGTATTCTTTGCTAACGAAAAGTATGACGAATTAATCGCAGCATCTTACGCAGAGCAAGATCCAGTTGCTAGATACGAAATATTAAAAGAGGCTGAGTTATTATTAATGAGCGAAATGCCAATTGCTCCTATATACTATTATACAAAGCAAATTATTCAAAAACCTAATTTAGTTGATGTGTTTACACCAATTAATAAATATCCTGTATTTACTTATGCTGATATAGTTGAGTAATACAAATTCAAAAAAGAGAGCCTCTCTTTAGGGTACTTCACTAAAGGATTTTATTCCTTGAAAAAAAATCGGCATAGTTCGGAGAAATCCGGCTATGCCGATTTTTTCTGTTCTTGAGGCAATTCCACTGCCACGATAAAGTTCCAATGAATAAGAATGGTCTGATTTTTCGTGCATATGCCCGGCAGTTTTTCCGGCTTGAAACAATGCGTTCCACAAAGGAACGGATGATGATTTCTGCATCCAGTTCCTTAACCTCGGTCTACTTTTTGACCTGTATAAGGAATGAATCGATGTTCAGCCTCTGCACCTTTGCCTTGGAAATGGTCTGTCACAGGGTAACCGTACGGCTTTCGAGGTCTTTCTGCTCCTGTTCGTAGGTGGTAGTCATCTTGGCAAAACACTCATCACTTATCTTGCCCTCGATGTTGTCCTCGTAGAGCTTTTGGATGATGGTATCCAGTCGGCGGTCTCGAAGAACGCGAGGTACTTATCAAAATTCACGATGCACTAGTTGAAAAATACCACCTTACAGGCAACAAGGCGGATAATCAAAGACTGCTCGCAGAACACGACTATCGTTTCGGTAACGAAATCATCGGTCAAGTTCTGCATGGCGAGTTTGTGCATACAGACGACAGAGTTGCCGAGGCTACCACATACTACACTACTCGCAAACGTGTGAATACCCATGCCCACGGTATGCAGTTGCTCCGCCATGAATTCCGTGAAGTGACAGCGTTTGTTACGTGCCGGTCAATGGGTTTGAACTTGCAACGAAAATGTGCATCAAGGTTATCCCTTATTTAACAATACCAGAACATAAGCGATGGTTACTCTTAAAAAAGAGTGAAGATGGCTTTTCTGTAGAAAAGGACATCGGGGAATGGTATATCTATTATAACGATGAAAAAGATTACGGTCGTATCAACAACACAATTATGCATGAAATCGGTCATATCGTTTTAGACCACATCGAGGACAGTGAACTCGCAGAAAAAGAAGTAAAGTTCTTTGCAAAATATACTCTTGTTCCATCTGTGCTGGTACACAAGCTAAAACTGGATAACCCGATGGATATTTCAGACATCTTTGCTGTCAGCTTTGAAGCTGCTTGTTACGCATATTCCCACTATAAGAAGTGGTTGAAGTATGGTTCATCATAGTATACGAAATATGAACTTACACTTTTGAACCTATTCCAGAGCGTATCATGATTAGGGGTGGTTCTAAATAAAAACACATCTGTAAGCTGTTGGCGCAGCATACAAATGTGTTCTCATAAATGGATGTGTTACACCCATCACTCATCTATAAAGTGTAGCATATCATTTCTGAATTGACAATTGGTATTTTACATAAAATGCTGACAATAGACAAATTTATTGGCCATAGGAAGACTGACAGAAAGGAGTATGTTATGCTCAAAGGTTTAACAGAAGAAGAACAATATAAAGCTATTCGACCTATTATAGGCGAATACGATGAAGATGAACAGCATCTTCCGATTATAAATAAAACATCAATTGAAAACACTAATTGGACGAAAATTGAACCCTTGAATTTCAAAAATATGGTTATAGGGCAATCTAATCATAATAAGATGACTTTGATGTTTGCGTATGATAAGGATTTATACAGATTTTGGAATAATCCATTGAAATATGTTCCACAGTTAACAAATGCATCTTTCATTGCAACCCCAGACTATAGTGCATATTCATCCATGAACTGTAACGAAATACGTCATGATGTTTACAAAACAGATGGCTTGGAAAGACATGGCAGAATTATGGTTGGAAATATGATTCCCAGTATGACGGGAAAATTCATCAGTTATAAATATACAGATACATTTTCCCACAAAAACAAATACGAGCAATTATCATTCATTGAAATTCAACCGATATTCGAGATTAAGGAGGCAATGTAAATTGGAAGCATAGGAGCGTTTGTAGATGTAAAAACAGGCAACTTCGATTTTGTTGATAATTGGCAGCATTATATGTCACTTGGTACATTGTTGGGCAATTCAAATATAAAGATAATCATTCAGGATTCAAAGAATGTAAAAGCCCCTGAATACTCGCATACTCCAGCAGAATATATACCGTTATTAAAGACGGGCAACTAAAGCATATTGCATATTATGATAACGAGCATAAGCAAGCAGTAAGCATCAATTTTGCACATGAACACAAAGGTGTAAAACCACATCGTCATGTTTATCTGAGTCACAACAAAAATGACCAAGGTGTTCCACCTAACGCAGCAGAATTGAAATTGATTAAAAAGATAAGAAAGGAGTATGGATTGATATGAGAAAGAATGAATTTAACACGCTCAAGGATTTTATATCTCAATATATCGAGGAATGGAATCCGTCCGAGGGACATTGGCTTGTATTAGATTTTTATTACCATAATAGAGAATACAGATTTAGTACAGACTCAATGTATGACCAAGAAAATACAATCCTACCAGATGGGAAAGAGGCTATATTTTATCTGTACGTAAAGATTGCTTCCAGTGACAACTATGTATTGTTAGGGGAATTTGCAATAATGGAAGATGTATCAAAAGCAAAGTGATAGAAAACACATTATTGCAAATTGTTATTATGGCAAATGAAACAGAACTTTTAGGACAAGACTAATGAGAAAAGACTACACAGCAGACTTTTTGTAGCCTATTGTGTGGTCTTCTGTTCTTGACACCGCTTGAGGTTATCGTTCAAAAATTGATTTTTTGTGAAATCCCTAATTGAACGCACCTTTAGGGAACTCTCTTTTTTTGAACCTATATAAAATATAAAAGTACAACAATGCCCAAGACAATCCTATAGTATCCAAATAATTTAAAGTCATTTTTTCGTATATATGCCATTAAAAACCTAATAACCAGTAAAGATACAGCAAAGGCCACAAACATACCAAAAATAAGCAATAAAAATTCATTTCCTGTGAAATTCAAACCATAGTCTAATATTTCTAAAAAGCTCATGCCCAACATAACGGGAACAGCCATAAAAAATGTAAATTCTGCCACAGCCACACGAGAAACCCCAACTAAAAGTCCACCAATAATAGTTGAACCAGATCTCGAAGTTCCTGGTATTATAGAAAGAATTTGGAAAAGACCAATTATAAAAGCATATCTGTAAGTTATTTGAGATATTTCATTTATTTTATATCTTTTATTTTTATTTCTATTCTCTACTAATATAAAGACCACACCATAAAATATAAGGGCCAAAGCTATTACAACAGGGCCTTCTAAATAACTATCTACAATATCGTCAAAAAATATTGTTGCTACAGCTCCAGGAATGCAAGCAAATGCCACTTTAAACCAAATGGTAAATATATCCTTTTTTATAATCGGTCTATTTTTATTTTTAAATTGAAAAGGAACCATTTTCTTCCAAAATATAAGCACTACAGCAAAAATTGCTCCTAGTTGTATAAAAATAAAAAACATATTTTTAAATTCACTACTTGCATCTAATTGTATAAACTCGTCTAAAAGAAGCATATGGCCCGTACTACTTACAGGAAGCCATTCTGTTATTCCCTCTACAATCCCCAATATAAATACTTTAATAATCTCTATAAAATTCATTTTAAACTCCTATTTTACCTTTATAAAAAGGCTGTCTATTTAAAGACAGCCTTTTTATTATTCACCAACTTTTATATTGCTATCTAAAAATTTAGCATGTAGTGCATTAGCAGCATTATTTACTACGTTTTGGTCTACTAATACAGTTATTTTTATTTCTGATGTTGAAATTAAATCTATATTTACACCTTCATCGTATAAGCATTCAAACATAGTTGTTGCTACCCCATGGGCATCAATCATACCAGCACCTACAACAGAAAGTTTTGCTACATTTTTGTCGAAAGTTACTTCTCTAAAGCCAATTTCATTTTTATAATCATTTAATACTTCTACAGCTTTTTCTAAATCTTCTTCTGGTACAGTAAAGGAAACATTCTTTTTATTGCCACCATTTCCAGCAGACTGCAATATTATATCTACTGTTATATTGGAATTGGAAAGTCTGCCAAAAATTAAATAGGCAATACCTGGTTGGTCTGGTACATCTAAAACAGATATTCTAGCCGTATTTTTATCAACGGCAATTCCACTTACTATCATTTTCTCCACTTTAGTTACCTCCCTAATTAATGTACCTTCCTCGTTAGTCATACTTGATCTAACAATTAAATTCACGTTATTTTTCTTTGCTAACTCAACACATCTATAATGTAAAACTTTAGCACCTAAAGATGCAAGTTCCAACATTTCTTCATAGCTTATTTCATTTAACTTAATAGCCCCATTAACATACCTTGGGTCTGCTGTATAAACTCCGTCTACATCTGTATATATTTCACATAAATCCGCCTTCAAGGCAACACTAAGAGCAACTGCCGTAGTATCAGAACCACCTCTACCTAAAGTAGTAACATCTTTATGCCTATTAAATCCTTGAAACCCAGCACAGACTACTATGCTATTTTTCTCCAATTCATCCTTTATTCTTTCAATTTCTGTTACTCGTCTTATTCTAGCATTACCATGTTTAGAAGTTGTTAACATACCAAACTGAAAGCCATTAAATGAAATAGCTGGATAGCCTAGTTTATGAATTGCCATAGTCATAAGGGCTACCGACTGTTGTTCACCTGTTGCAAGTAACATATCTAGCTCACGTTTAGAAGGGGATGATGTTATTTCTCCGGCTTTTTCCAAAAGCGTGTCTGTAGTATCACCTTGTGCTGAAAGCACTACTACAACCTTATTTCCCTTTTTATAGGTTTCTATTACCCTTTTGGCTACATTAAAAATTCTCTCACTATCAGCAACAGAAGTCCCACCAAATTTTTGTACAACTAACATTTTCTCCTCCTTCAATAAAAATATCATATCCAGTAGTATACTATAACTACTAAAAATTAGCCAATTTAATATCTACAAAGCTAATATTTACGATAAAAAAAGACCCAAAACGGTCCTAAGTTTTGACACCTAGCCAAAGCTAGGTGGGTATTCGCAAGCATATTCCCATCTTCCACTAAAGTGAGGCCTGATGTTCACATACTGATGTAAAATTCCCTTATAAGAAATGTAGGTTCAAAACACAATGGAACGTTTTAGGTTAATTGAATTATAAACCAAAAAAAAATTTTTTTCAAGTTTTTATTATTATTTTTAACTCCTTAAATATCCACTATCGCCTTAAGCGGTTACTTGCATAAGTATAGTTATTCAAAAGAATAAAACCTTTATGAATATAAAAAGGAACTGTTGGTAAATGGCGAAAATTTTGCAATTTACCAACAGCTTTTTTTTATAATATTTACACCACTTTTACTTATTACAAATATTATTTATTTCTTTTACTTCATCATCATTTAGCTGCCAATTATTTACTACTTCAATATTTTCTAACACTTGCTCGGGCTTGCTTGCACCAATAATCGTAGACGTTAGAGCTTTATTATTTAAAGCCCAAGACAATGCTAACTGGCTCAGTTTTTGCCCTCTATTTTCGGCAATATAATTTAGCTCTTTTACTTTACCTAAGTTATCTTCAAAAAAACTTTTCATGTATTGATTATCCAATTTGTATCTGGAGTCCTCTGGTATGCCCTTTAAATATTTATTAGTTAATAAGCCTTGGGATAAAGTCGAAAAAGAAATGACACCCATTCCTTCTTCCATACAAGCTTCAAAAGCTTTTTCATTATTTCTATTTATCATTGAATAGCTTAGTTGATTTAAAACATAGGGCGTTTTTAATTCCTTTAAAATAGCTACGGCTTTTTTAGTATTTTCATAATCATAATTTGATATACCAACATACAACGCCTTCCCCTGTTTAACTGCATTATCTAAAGCCAACATGGTTTCTTCTAAAGGTGTATTCGGGTCAAATCTATGGGAGTAAAATATGTCCACATAGTCCAAACCTAGACGTTTTAAACTTTGGTCCAAGCTTGCTGTAATATATTTCCTAGAACCCCATTCGCCATAAGGCCCTTCCCACATATAATAGCCTGCTTTTGTTGAAATAATTAACTCATCACGATAATTCCCTAAGGCCTTGTTTAATATTTTACTAAACATTTCCTCTGCTGTTCCTGCTGGAGGCCCATAGTTATTGGCAATATCAAAGTGGGTAATTCCATTATCAAAAGCCGTTGTCGCCATATTTAAACAATTTTCGAAATTAGCCTTATACCCAAAATTAAACCATAGACCTAAAGACAAAATCGGTAATTTAAGACCACTTTTACCACAATTTCGATATTCCATTTTTTCGTATCTTTTATCACTAGCTAAGTACACAAAACCACCAACTTTCTAACTTATACTGTTTCTGGCTCACCTATATCTTCGCCAAAAGTATCCACAGTTAATTCTAACATAACACAAGGCTCCATAGGTATGTCGCTATAGTCTGTTTCAACTTCTGCTATGGCGTCAACGTATTCCATTCCCTCCGTAACTTTCCCAAAAGCTGCATACTGTCCATCTAAATGTGGTGAATTTTGATGCATTATAAAAAATTGAGACCCTGCAGAATCTGGCATCATTGAACGTGCCATAGACAATACCCCACGGTCATGCAATAAACTATTTTCAAAACCATTTATAGCAAATTCACCTTTTATACCATAACCCGGTCCACCCATACCAGTACCCTCAGGGCAACCACCTTGTATCATAAATCCCTTAATAACCCTATGAAAGCTTAATCCATTGTAAAAACCTTTATTAACTAAACTAACAAAGTTCTTTACTGTATTAGGTGCAATTTCTGAGTATAATTCTGCTTTAATCTCATTACCATCAATTAATTTAAATGTTACTACTGGGTTCATATTCTACTCCTTTTTTAATTATCTACGTTGCCTTAACACTTCATATAATACAATGCCGGTAGACATAGCTACATTTAAAGACTGACAACTACCGAACATGGGTATCTTAATTAATTTATCACTTTTATTTATGAATTCCTCACTTATGCCATTGCCCTCGTTTCCCACAACTAAAGCCATAGCACACCTTAAGTCTATGTCAAAATAATAATCATCACAATTTAAGTAGGTACTAACAAGTTTAATATTTCTATCTTTTATATTATTAATCAACTCATTTTTACACATATTTTCAACTATGGGAAGGCTAAATATAGAACCTGCCGTTGAACGTAAAGTTTTGGTGTTATACAAGTCACAACAGCCCTTTGTAAGTATTACTCCGCTTATGTTCGCAGCATCTGAAGTACGTATTATTGTGCCTAAGTTTCCTGGGTCTTGTATTTCATCGCAAATTAAAATAATCGGATTTTCTTTTTTAGTAACGTCTTCTACGGTGAAATTAAATTTACTACAAACAGCTATTACCCCTTTAGAATTTACTGTATCACTACACTTGATAAAAATTTCATCTGTAGCAATAAATACCCTGCCTCTTTTTTCATAGGGTTCAAGATTATTTTTATTAGCAAAGCTTTCAGAAATTAAAAAATACTTCAATTTTACGGTTTCTGGTATGTTTAAAACAAATTCGCTACCTTCTAAAATAAATGCATTTTCTACATTCCTTCCTTTTTTGCTTAAAAGTGATGCTGTATCTTTTATTATTTTATTTTTTTTACTTTCTATTATCAAGGTTATCTCCTTTTTAAGTTAGCTTAATTGAGAAATAACTGTACTATCTGCTATTACTACTAATCTGTCACCCTCTTCAATTTTATGGGTTGCAGCCGGTGTAACAATTATTTTTTGGTCATTTTTCTTTATAGCAACAATATTCACCTTGTGAGTAGCCCTTATATTACTTTCAATAAGATTTTTGCCAACCCATTCTTGTAAAGGCAATATTTCAGCAATACCAAAACTCTCCGATAAATTTATAAAATCTATTACATTTGTTGTTACTAAGTTTGTAGCTAATCTCTCGCCCATTTCTTTCTCTGGCAACACGACTCTATCTACTCCCATTTTTTCTAACACGATTTTTTGCATATTATTATTCGCTTTAGCTATAACATATGCACCTTTTTCCTTAGCAAAAATAGACGCCATTATACAAGTTTCTAAATCCTCGCCTATGGCAACAATTACAACATCATAATTATTTAACCCTAGGTCATTCATTGAATGTTCATCTCTAAAATCTATTTGCATTGCTAATGTAGACATTTTTGATGCCAACTCCACTTTATTACCGTCAACGTCAGCAACTAACACCTCATAACCTTGCTTATATAAAGTTTCTAATATACCAAAACCGAAACGGCCTAATCCCAAAACTGCAAACTGTTTTCTATCGTTTTCCATATACTCTCCTTAAAAATATTTTCAAATTTATTTTAAAGCTCTAAACTACTATCCTACTATTACTTTTTCCATTGGGTATTTTATATTACTTTTTCTTCTACCTGCTCGCATTGTAAAGGCAACAGCAAGAGTTACAGGTCCTAGTCTTCCTAAAAACATGCATAATATAATGGTTATTTTACCTATTACACCTAAAGAAGGTGTTACCCCTAAAGTTAACCCTACAGTACCAACAGCCGAGGCACTTTCAAATAATAAATCTAAAAAAGTTATGCTAGGATTATTCGTTGTACCAGCCAAAACCATTGTTGCCACCGTTATTGCCGTTATGTTCATCATTAAAACTGCTAAAGATTTAAGCAAAACTTCAACACCAATAGAACGTTTAAAAATAGCTACATTGTTGTCGCCACGCACCGCTGATATTATACCGATAAAAACCACACCAATTGTTACAGTTTTTACTCCACCAGCTGTACCTCCCGGAGAACCACCTACGAACATTTGCAAAATATAAAATAATTTACTACTATCTGTTAACTTAGTTAAATCTAATGTATTAAATCCTGCTGTTCTTAAAGTGACACTTTGGAACATAGACGCCCAAATTTTATCCCCAAAAGATAAAGGCCCTAAAGTGTTAGGGTTATTATATTCCACTACAAATGTAAATAAAAAACCAGATATAATTAAAACACTAGTTACAAGCAAAACTATTTTAGTATGTAAAGATAACCTACGGATAAAAACATCGAACCTTATTTCCTTTTTAAATACCTTTGATATTTTTTTTATATCTAACCAAACAGCAAAACCTATTCCACCTATTACTATTAATGCCATAACAGTAAAATTAACAATGCCATCGCCTACATAGGGCATAAGACTATTTCCACCTATTACATCAAAACCGGCATTACAAAAAGCTGAAATTGAAATAAAAATCCCCTTTGCCATTGCCAATATAACATTGTCACCATCTAAATAAAATCGAGAAAATAATAAAATAGCACCTATTGTTTCTATTATAATAGTGCCTTTTATTATATTAATAACTAGGGTAACCATTCCAGTGCTACTATTTTGATTATAAGATTCTTTAATTAACAGTCTGTCTTTAATAGTTAATCTCTTGCCCGTTAAAACAAAAAAAACAACTACTATAGACATAAAACTTATGCCCCCTATTTGAATAAGTGCCAATATAACAACTTTACCAAATAAGGTCCAGTGAGCCAATGTATTTACAACTACTAACCCTGTAACACACACTGCCGATGTAGATGTAAACAATGCATTAACTAGTCCAACGCTTTCTCCATTTTTACTAGCAAAGGGCAAGGCTAATAAAAAAGCCCCAAAAAAAATAATTATTATAAAGCCAAAAACTAAACTCTTTGGCGTGTCAAAAGTTAAAATCTTTTCATAAAGCCTTATTGCTGCTCTTTTTATTTCACTTTTCATTTTTCACCATTTCCTTAACTTTTTTGCCTATTATAACATATAAATATTCACTTACATTATTTTTATTAAATTCATAATTATATTTTTCTATAAAAATACCGACCTCCTTTTTTACCATCTATAACCAGAATGAACGGTGGGCTTAGTTGCATAGTCGAGCAGAAAGCGGAGCTTTCGACCAGACAAACACAAAGTGCTTGGTTTTGCGTTAGCAGATAAATAGAAATCCTTTAGAAGTAAAATTAGTAAACTATTAAACTTACAAGTAACAATAAGTTCGAGCTAATAGAGGATGAATTTTATGTTTCAAGGAAGAAAGGCACAAACACAATTATGTACTTGCAAACAATTATTGCATCAGCTACTTGTAAATTACAAAAAAAGAATGTATACTTTTAGTATCTAGGAACTTTGCAACTAAAAAATCTACTTGAACAAAAAAGTTCCCGTGGAAATTGGTAATGGAGGCAAAAATGATTGAATCAACAAGCTGCGGAGGCATAGTCTTCCATAAAGGAAAAGTCTTGCTTCTGTACAAAAACCAATACGGTAAATATGCCGGCTGGGTTATGCCTCGAGGTACTATGGAGCCAGGTGAATCAACAAAAGAAACCGCCCTTAGGGAGCTTAAGGAAGAAGCTAGTGTAGTAGGTAAAATAATTAATTATGTAGGTAAAACTCAATACACTTTCCAAGGGTATACCGATGCTGTGCGAAAAACTATACACTGGTACTTAATGGTTTCCGATTCATTTTATTGTAAGCCTCAAAAAGATGAATTTTTTACAGATGCAGGTTATTATAAGCTACACGAAGCCTACCATCTTTTAAAGTTTCACGACGAAAAGCAAATAATGCGCCAGGCATACAATGAATACAATGAATATAGGCGTAATAAAAATAATAAGTTTAACAAGAAAAAAGGAGTGCTTGTATGAAAAATTATTTAAAAAACAGTCATCTATTTGACATTAAGGAAAAAATTGCAACATTAGAAAAGAAAAATGATAGCCTTAAAATTTTAGTAGTAATATTAAGTATAGTAAGTTTTATTGCTATTGGCTTACTTATTTTTACAAACTTTTTTAGCTGTTGCGACTGCGATTGTGATGATGATTACGATTTATACGATGATGATTTTGTTGATTTCGAGGATTTAGACGACAACTTCGATGAGTAAAAAACTTAAAAGAACTAGGGAGTGAAATAGGATTTCATCTCTAGTTCTTTTTTTACGAAAAAAACAAATAATAAAATTTTATTGTCCAAAAAAAGCAAGGTAACAATTTTTTATTAAAGATAATATACAAGCAACAGCATCTTTAATAAAAATTTTAAAAAAACAATAAAAATTTATCGTTACCTATTGACAATTAGATAATATATTATTACAATCTTTTTGTAAGTGAAAATAATTTCGCAATTTCCTATTAAGTTATGGAATTGTTGTTTAGAGGAGATAATATGAGTGGTTTTAATGCAGTTTTAGCAAGAGATACAGATAAAGCACCTAAGTTTGTTGAAAGTTCACAAACAGTAGCTTTTTCACACTACAATAATTTTTCAGCACAGTTGCCAATAGACCCAAAAACAGGCAAGTTAGTAAGCGAATGTGTTAAAGAACAAACAAAACAATGCTTCGACAATATTAAAGAAGTTGTTCGTTCTATCGACCATAGCATGAATGATATAGTTAGAATAACAATTTTTGTAAAAAATATTAAAAATTTAGATGTTGTAAATACAGTATACAAAAAATATTTTAAAACTTATTTACCAACAAGAACAGTAGTTGCTGTTAATGATTTACCAATGAATGCAAAAGTACAAGTAGAAGCACTTTTAACTCATGGCGAAGGTACTATACCAAACGCACCTCAAGCTGGCGATTTAGTAAAACTTACAAACAATACTAACAACGCTCCAATTTGTGCTTTATCCACACAAACAGTTGCTTTCTCTCACTACAACAATATAACAGCTCAATTACCTATTGACCCTGCTACAGGTAGATTTGTAGTTGGCGGTGTAAAAGAGCAAACAGCTCAATGTTTAAAAAATGTTAAAGCAATCCTTTCAAGCATCGATGTACCTTTCGATGACATTGTTAAAGTAAATGTTTATTTAAAAGATATAAAAGACGTACCTGCAGTAAACGAAGTATACAGTACATTCTTCCCAGATTCATCAATTGCAAGAGCTGTAGCCTATGTACCTGCTCGTAGTAATATAGAAGTAGCTGCATTACCTTTAGGAGCTTTAGTTCAAATAGAAGCTGTTGTTTCTCATGGCGATGGTACTCCACCACAAGCAGTTGAAGACAGACACGGCATAATTATAGAAGCAAACAACACAGACAAAGCATTTAAGTGCAAAATGTGTACACAAACTGTTGCTTTTTCACACTACAACCATATTTCTGCTCAATTACCTGTAGATGTGACTGGTAAATTAGTAGGTAGCAATGCTAAAGAACAAATTGCTCAATGTTTGAAAAATTTAAAAGCAGTTGTTGAAAGTGTTGACCACAAACTTGAAGACGTAGTTAAAGTTAACATCTTCTTAAAAGATTTAAATGACTTAAGTGCTATTGAAGAAGCTTACAAAGAATTCTTCCCTAATGGTACTCCTGCTCGTCGTGTAGTTGGTGTTGGTGCTATTGTTAAAGATGCATTAATACAAATCGACGCAGTTGTAGGAAACGAAGAAGGAACTCCACCTTTAGTTTAGTAATACTTATATAATATTCAAAGACGACTCACATAAAAGAAAAAAAGAATTAGAACAGAAAAATTTCTCCTCTAATTCTTTTTTTCTTTTCCCAATTTTTTTCAATACTTGACTAAAATAACTTTTACCTTTATTATAAATCGTAGCAAAGGGCAATGGCGTTCTTTATAGGTGATACACCTTATATAGCCATGCCCTTTTTTTTAATCTTTCAACGTAAGTGGACAATTCAGATTTTTTATCTAGGAGGAAAAATGAAAACAAAAGCAGATGTTATGCAAATAGCAAAAGACAACAATGTTAAATTTATAAGCCTACAATTTACTGATATATTTGGACAATTAAAAAATGTTGCCCTTACAGTAAAACATTTAGAAAAAGCTTTAGACAACAAAATAATGTTCGACGGTTCGTCTATTGAAGGGTTTGTACGTATAGAAGAATCCGATATGTACTTATATCCTGATTACGATAGCTTTGTTGTGCTACCATGGAATTCAACTCATGGCAAAACAGCACGTCTTATTTGTGATTGTTATACACCTGACGGAAAACCCTTTGTAGGCGACCCACGCTATGTATTAAAAAGAGTTTTAAAAGACGCCAAGGAGATGGGTTATGATTTTTTCGTTGGACCAGAATGTGAATTTTTCCTTTTTAATACAGATGAAAATGGAAAACCAACAACAGAAACAAATGACAGAGCCGGTTATTTCGATTTAGGCCATATAGATAATGGAGAAAATACACGCCGTGATATCGGTGTAGCTATAGAAGAAATGGGCTTTAATGTAGAGGCATCCCATCATGAAGTTGCAAGAGGTCAGCACGAAGTGGATTTCGAATATGATGAAGCCTTAATAAGCGCCGATAGAATTATGACTTTTAAATTAGTAGTAAAAACTATTGCTAAAAAAAGCGGTCTGCACGCTACATTCATGCCAAAACCAATATTTGGTATTGCTGGAAACGGTATGCATTTAAATATGTCCCTATTCCAAAATGGTAAAAATGTTTTTTATGATGAAAATGGCGAAAATGGTTTAAGTGATGTGGCTTACAACTTCATAGCTGGTTTAATGACTCACATAAAATCCATGACTTCCTTAACAAACCCAACAGTAAACTCTTACAAAAGATTAGTTCCAGGCTACGAGGCACCTTGTTATATAGCTTGGTCACCAAGCAACAGAAGCCCCCTAATACGTGTACCAGATACAAGAGGTACAGGTACTCGTATAGAACTTAGATGTCCAGACCCTTCTGCTAATCCATATTTAGCAATTGCCGGATGTTTAGCTGCTGGCTTAGATGGCATAAAAAGGAATTTAAAAGTAACAGACTCTGTTGACACAAATATTTACGACCTAAATTCAAAAGATAGAAAACGTATGGGTATAGACTCATTACCAAAAAACCTTTCTGAAGCAATTACTTATACAAAAAATTCAGACTTCGTAAAAGAAGTTTTAGGCGACCATATATTTAAAAATTATGTTAAAGCTAAAGAAAAAGAATACAAGGAATATAGTATGCGTGTTAGTCAATGGGAATTAGATAATTACTTGGTTCAATTTTAATATAGTATAAAAGTTAAATAGGAATTTTATATAGTTTATATAAAATTTCTATTTTTTTGTAATTTATAGTATAATATATGCAATCCCTACTAATGATTTACTTACTTAAGGAGGTTTTTATCATGAAATTTTAAAAAAAATTTTCACCTTACCTTTAATAGCATTAATACTAGCAGGACAAGCATTTACATTGCAAACCAAAGCCACAAAAAAATCATCCAGCACAGACCACAAAAATTACCGATTAATTGAAAGCGAAACCATAGTAACGCCTTGGAAAGAAGCTATTTCAGACTATGCCTTTGAAAATAATATCACTTACGAAATGGCAGAAAAAAAACTCCTACCCAAAGGAAAAGCTAATGGTAGCACCATTCTAACTAAAACTAATAAATATAGATTAGCTAGTGGGTATGCTGTATCTGTTAGAGTAGGGTATATAAGATATAGCTATGGTAGTTTTCGCCAATTTAGCGAGGTAATTTCCATATCCTCATACCCTAGTGGAGGTAATCACACTTGGCATGAAGTTGAAGTATATGATTACAATAGAAACTATCCAACTACTAATTTAAATATTGAAGTCTTTGGATATTCTGAAATTCAATGGGATGAAAGCGTATCCGGCGGTTTTGACGTACCTGATTTTTCAGCTAGCTATTCCCTAGGCACAACAACCTACTACAGAAGGGAACAAACTTTAAATTTCTACTTAAGTATATAACACCTATTGCTTTATAGCCAATGGGAGTATTTAGGAAATATCTTTAAAAAAACTCCTCTTAAAATGTACCGACCCCCAAAAGTTAGACCTAAAAATTTAACAAAGGGAGGTCGGTATTTCTATGGAGTTATTTTTTTAGGTTTCTTATACTTTTATTTTAGTTTAGCTAAAACATCCCTAAGTCAATAGACCTATCCGTCAGCGGTGGCTTGTACCCCCACTGACGGATAGACCTATTGACTGCTTTTATTTTACAATCTCTTTTATAATGAGTCAAAACATTTCACCAAATCTTCCTTTTTTCACCGACATACATTAAATTCACATTGGGAAACATAGCGATTTTCTATTTCTTGTACTACCTAATAAAAATTGATAAAATAAAACAAAACAAAACATAAAACAAACAGGGTGATAAATGAAAATAATTCTAGGTTTTACAAACAAAACTTTTATAAAAAAAATAACATACATCCTCAGAACTAACGGATTAAATGCAGACATCTGCCTAAATAGTATTTGCGACTTGCAAAGACTATTTAACAACAACGAAAAATTTATTTTAATTAGTCAATTTATATTCCCCGATGGAAATTTAATAGACTTAAATGAAAGAGAGAACTATATATTTTGTCTATCCAATACTATTGATGAAAGTTTTGCCGAAAATATAAATGCATTTGTGTTACGCTCCCCTGTAAATACACAGCTCCTTATTAAATCCATAAATATGCTGCTTAAAATAAATACTTGCACAAACATAGCCACAAATACCTCATACATAGGGGAAGCAAAAAAAATACTCATAAAAGAACTAGACCTTACAGAAGATGCAGCTCATAAATTTATTCAAAAAAATAGCATGAATTTATGTATAAATAAATCTATCCTGTGTGAAATAATTTATAGCACTTTTAAAAATTTCTAAAATTGGTAAGTTATATAATTAAATTTGCAAAAAAACGAAATCTGTATTAAAATAGTGTTATGAATGTCGTGAATTTGTACAGCATAATACTTTATCTTGCGAATGTATTTAAGTGCTGAATATAGTCAATAGACCTATCCGTCAACGGGGGGCTTATCCCTACTGAACAGCGAATTTTGTCGCATACTTGGTTGCATAGCCGAGCATAAAGCACAGCTTCGACCAGGTTAGACAGTCTTGCCAGCATTGAGGTGGGGGTTTAATTCTTACCGATAAATAGAAACATAGCCACTATATAAATTTGACTTAACAATAACTAGTATATAAATTTATATAAACACAACTGGAGGTGTAAAATATGGATTATACACAAAAAATAAATGGTGTGAAAAATGAAGACGTTGTATCTGCAAGTGATATCTTAAACGAAGTACGTGAATATTTAATAGAACGTGATTACAACCCTGTAAATCAACTTGTAGGTTATTTATTATCTGGAGATCCGACATACATAACAAGTTATAAAAATGCCAGAAATATTATATGCAAACTAGATAGAGACGAATTATTAGAAGAATTAATAAAGGCATACTATAGCAAATGAGATACATGGGATTAGACTACGGTAGCAAAACCGTAGGGGTCTCCCTAACAGACCCTACATGTACAATAGTACGTGGACTAGAAATAATAGAACGGGAAAATGAAGAAAGTATAAAAAAAACAGTTAAACGTCTTGGAGAAATTATAAAAGAATACAATGTGGAAACTATAGTTTTAGGATACCCCTTAAATATGGACGGCTCTGAAGGGGAACGTTGTAAAAAAACTATAGAATTCAAAGAAAGACTCAACAGAAATTTCAAAAAAATGCCTATAGAACTATGGGACGAAAGACTTAGCACCATAGGAGCTTCACGTAATCTTTATGAGGCTGGTTTAAATAGTAAAAAACAAAAAGATATAATAGATAAAATGGCCGCCGTTTTTATTTTACAAGGCTATATTGATAAAAGGGGTTAAATATGGATTTTGAAGAATTAAAATTAGAATACGAACTTATAGAACTTGAAGATGAAGATGGTGGTTTCGATAAATTTTTTATAATAGACACCCTTGTACTTAATGAAATACAATATGCCCTAGTTATAGAGGCTGATGAAAAAATTGATTACAACGATGAAGTTTATACATACATAATGCGTATAAACGTTTTAGAAGACGACTATATTGATATGGAAATGCTTGGAGAAGGCACTGAGTATGACGAAATATCAAAAATTTTTGACGAGCAACTAGACGAAGAAAATGAAGATTAACTGATACCTAAAATCTTAATGTAGAAAATTCTGTTAAATACAGGTATTTTCTACATTTTGGTTTTTATTAAATATTTTATACTTTCGTAATAGAACCACGGTGAATTCAGAATCCCGTTTACATAAACTAACAAATTACGGAGGTAAATTTTGAACATTACAAGAGAAAAGATAACAAAAGGTAAATTGCGTGTTATACCCCTAGGCGGTTTACACGAAATAGGTAAAAATATAACAGTTTTGGAATATAAAAACGACATAATTATAATAGACTGTGGTATTGCATTCCCAAGCGACAATATGCTAGGCATCGACTTAGTTGCTCCAGACTTTACCTATTTAGAAAAAAATGAAAGCAAAATAAGAGGGCTATTTCTCACTCACGGTCACGAAGACCATATAGGGGCTATTCCATATTTACTAAGAAAAATAAATATACCTATTTACGGTACGAATTTAACCCTAGGCCTAGTAAGCAACAAATTAAAAGAACATAGCATAGAGGCCGATTTGAACATAGTAAGTGCCGGCGATAAAATACGACAAGGCTGTTTTCAAATTGAATTTATTGGAGTAAACCACTCCATAGTTGACGCTTGTGCCCTAGCTATAACTACACCTGTAGGGGTAATAGTCCACTCTGGCGACTTTAAAATAGACTTTACTCCAATAGACGGAAAAATAATAGACTTAAAACGCTTTGCTGAGCTAGGAAAAAAAGGAGTTCTACTATTTTTATGTGAAAGTACAAACATTGAATCTGAAGGTTATACAATGTCTGAAAGAACTGTAGGGAAAATTTTCCAAAGTACTTTCGAAAACTCCGACAACCAAAGAATAATGGTTGCTACATTCTCATCAAATATACATCGTATACAACAAATAATTAATTACGCAACATTACATAATAGAAAAGTAGCAATACTAGGCAGAAGCATGGTAAACAACATACGTACAGCCTGTGAGCTAGGGTATTTAGACGTACCCGACAATATAGTAATAAGTAATCACGAAATAAAAAATTATGCCGACGAAGATTTAGTTATAATAACTACAGGTAGTCAAGGGGAGCCTATGGCAGCCCTTTCACGTATGGCTAACTCCGAGCACAAACAAGTAGAGGTAAAACCAGGCGACAAAATCATAATAAGCGCCACACCTATACCAGGAAATGAAAAAACAGTGTCTAAAGTAGTAAACGATTTAATGCTAAAAGGCGCAGAAGTTATATATGAAGCAAAAATGGATATACACGTTTCTGGCCATGCTAAAAAAGAGGAAATAAAAGTACTACACACTTTAATAAGCCCGAAATATGTTATGCCTGTCCACGGCGAATATCGTCACTTAAAACTACATAAAGATTTAGCTATGGAACTAGGTACGCCAAAAGAAAATATATTTACTATGGCAAATGGCGACATTTTGGAAGTTAACAAAAAATCTGCCGAAGTAAACGGAGCTGTAACAGCAGGTCAAGTTTTAATTGACGGTCTGGGCATAGGCGATGTAGGTAATATTGTATTAAGAGATAGAAAACGTCTAGCAGAAGACGGCTTAATGGTCGTAGTTATTGGAATAGACAAGGCAACAGGTGAATTCACATCTGGACCCGACCTTATATCTCGTGGTTTCGTATATGTGAGAGAATCCGAAGCTTTAATGGATGAGGCACGAGAAGTAATTTCCCAATCCCTAGTAGACTTAGAAGGCAAAAATGACTGGTCTGCTATTAAAACAAGAGTAAGGGAAGTTACAAGAGAATATCTATGGCAACAAACAAAAAGAAACCCAATGGTTTTACCTGTTATTGTTGAAAATAATTTATAATACTACTAAGCAGCAAAGGAAATTAATTTTCCTTCTAAAAGAGGATTAAATGAACAACTTTCAAGACTTTATAACAAACTTAAAAGAATACTTAGAAAAAGATGAAGATTACACACAATACAAATTTTTAGAAAAGGAATTAAAAAAAGATACAGAACTTTACAATAAAGTTTGTTCCTTTAAAAAAATTCAAATGCAAGACTACATTACATTAGGCGAAAACAGATCCTTTATAGATCCCTATACTGAAGCAAATAAATTATACACAGAAATATTTATTAGCGAAGTCGGACGTGAATTTTTACTTTGCGAAAATAGAGTTTTAGAAAAAATGAAAGAAATATCTGACGTTGTAGGAAGTGTTTTTGAAATTGATTTACCCACATTGTAGAATAACAGTGTAGGTTGCATACACGAGCAGGAAACAAAGTTTCCGACCAGTATCGACTGCATACACGAGCAGAAAGCGGAGCTTTCGACTAGTGAACGGCGGACAAAGGCATAACCTTTGGTTTTTGTTAAACAAAAATTCAGAGTAGAGAGGATTCTGTAAGAAACAATGGTAGGATGGATAGTATTTAACGGTGCGTTAAAATACAATAAAACAGAAACTTTGGTAAACAAACTAATTGATGATGCTACCAAAGAAAATATAGAACTTATAAAAGTTAAAAATAACGAAATATTAGCAATTAGCCCAAATAAGTTATTGAAGCTAAAAAATCTTAAAGAGCCGAATTTCATTCTTTTTTGGGACAAGGATATAAAATTATGTAAACACCTAGAGTTCATGGGCTACAAAGTCTTTAACAACCATAAAGCAATAAAAGTATGTGATAATAAAGGCTTAATGCACCTAAAATTTAATGAGAAAAACGTACCAACTCCCAAAACAATTTTAGGCCCATATGTCTATCACTCACAAGTACTAGGGGATAAGTATATTCAAAAGATTTTTTCAGAACTTGGAACCCCTTTTGTTCTAAAAGAATGTTATGGTTCTTTCGGAATGGGCGTTTATTTAGTAAACTCTAAGCTTGAATTTTTAAACATTGTACACAATTTAAAAAATAAGGAGTTTATTATTCAAAAATTCATTAAGGAAAGCCGTGGAATGGATATACGTGTAAACATTATAGGAAATGAAGTAATAGGTGCTATAAAAAGAACAAGCAAGGACGACTTTCGCGCAAATATTACCTTAGGAGGTGTAGGCACTCCTTACAACCTAAGTAAAGAGGAAGCAGATTTAGCACTATTGGCACATAAATCCTTAGGTCTAGACTTTAGTGGTGTAGATTTGCTTTTTGGAGAAAATGGACCTATTATATGCGAAGTAAATTCCAATGTAAATTTCCTTAGTTTTGAAAAAGCAACAGGTATAAATTTTGGCAAAAAACTCTTGGAACACATTTTAAAAAATATTATGTAAGATGGGAGCAAAGTATGAAATTTAAAAATATAACCTTAGGAATTATTGTTACTATGTCTTTTGCTACTTCAGTATATGGACAAAGCGAAATAGTAAATGGCTATGTTGTTTTGGAAGAAAACACAATACAAAATTACATACCCATTAAAGAAACTACTACTTCTACCAATTCCACTATTTTTGCCTATGGTTCTGTTAATTACCCAACAGGCCTATCTATTTTAGATACCATAGGGGGAAATGTTATTGCCAAGGCAAAAAATAGAGATACATTAGAAATAATACAGCAAGAAGATAATTTCTTTAAAATAAAATACAATAATATAGTTGGCTACGTGCCAACTGGCTATATAACGGAAAGTACAACCCCTCCATTAGTAAAGAGTAATGGCATAAGTAATAATAACAATACAAATGCTGATGGATTAATAGACTATGCAACTAAATTTATCGGGACACCATACCAATGGGCAGGAAAAGACTTACTAACAGGTGTAGATTGTTCAGGCTATACCCAAGAAATTTTTAAAAACTTTAACATAACCCTAAGTGGTGTAAGCTATGATCAAATAAACGACGGAATACAAGTTAATAAAAACCAGTTACAAAAAGGTGATCTTGTTTTCTTCGACACTGAAAAAAATAATGTAATAAACCATGTTGGCATTTATATTAATAATGGTGACTTCATCCACGCAAGTACTTCAAGTGGTGTTATTGTATCTAACTTAGAAGAGGACTATTACAATTCTTCCTTTATGGGAGCTAGTCGAGTTTTAAGTTAAGTTATAAAAATATTAAAAAAAAGCTAAGGGCTATGGATTTTACCATTGCTCTTAGCTTTTTTTCATTACTTAATATTAATTTTATTTGCCTAGTATACAATGCCCTCAGGTGTTGTATATCCATGTTCATCTAAGAAAGTTGTTAATTCTTCCACTGAACTAGGAACAACAACATCGCCTGCTGCAACTAACTCATAAACTTGATTATAAATGTCTAATGACTCTTCTGTTAAGTTTGGATTTTCTGGAGGAAGTCCAACACCGTTAATAGCTGAGTTAAATGTAACATTTTTATTTCCTTTAAAGGCACCATTTACAATTTCGTCAATTGTTAAATAAGCAGCTTCGTTTAAGTCTTTTGTAGCAGAAGTAAGAACAGCACTTGTTCCATCATCTAATAAACCATCATCATATTGGTCAACGTCTACACCAACAACATAAACATCTTCACCTGCTTGACGTCTTGTTTTAGCTTCAGCAATAACACCTACACCAACGCCGCCTGCTGCAGAGAATACTATATCACAACCACTATCAAAGAAAGAACCAGCTAATGTTTTACCAGCTGCTACATCTGTAAATGTACCTTGGTAGATGTATTGAGAAACTACAGCCTCTGTACCATAGTTTTCATTAGCGTAAGCTACACCTGCAGCATAACCCCAACCAAATTTTTGTACTGCTGGAATTTCCATACCACCAATATAACCTAATTTACCAGTTTTACTTTCTACAGCAGAAACTATACCAGCATAAAAACCAGCTTCATGCTCATCAAAATAAATACCTCTTGAATTTGGTGCTAAAACTTCATTACCATCTGCATCACGTGCAGTACCATCAAGAATAATGAATTTAACATCTGGATACATTTCTTGTGCTTTACCTATTGCAGATTCGAACTTATAACCAGGTGCGAAAATAACTTGATATCCTGCATCAATAAGGTCTGCAAACGCATTTAAATAATCTTGCTCAGTTTCACCAACTGGCTGAATGTATCTAGTTTCAATTGTACCATTGTCTTCTTCATATGCTACTATACCTTCCCAAGTACCTTGGTTAAAAGATTTATCATCAATAGTACCTGAGTCTGTAGCCATACCTACTTTTAATAATTCACCCTCTGGTGCTGCTTCGCCTTCAACTTCGTCCGCTGGTGCTTCTTCACTTGGTGCTTCTGATTCCACAGATGTGTCTGGTGTAGCAGTTTCTGTTTTACTACCACATCCAATAAAGCCAAAGGACATAATTGTTACCATGGCTAAAGAAATTAATTTTTTCATAATTACCTCCAATTAAATTATTCATGTATTAAGATTTTATTTTACATGAATTGTATTTATTACATAATAAGCATAAATCAAAAAAACACTTTTGTCTAGTATTTTTAAAATATTTCATAAAGAAAACCTTAATAACCCTTATATAGCTTATATATTAATTCCACTTTAAAAACATTAACAACATAAATTAAAAAAATATGAATAAAAATACAATAGACAATTTAGCTATTTTAAACGGAATAAGATTTCATATTAGTCTTTAGACTGAATTATTAAAAATCTACCCTCTTTTACCTTTATATAGGCTATTTCATCTAATATTTCATTACTAACCCCTATAGATTTATCCAAGGCAAGTACAATTCCTTTTAAAGGATACTTCAAGCCCTTGGAGTTCTCAAAAACAACTTTTTCACTTAGGGGTAAAAGACTTATATATTTCATATTATTTTTTCGTACAGCTACATTTGAATTACATGGGCGTATTATATTATTATCGTCAATAAGTATAGCTTTTTTGTTATTTTCTAAAAACATAGCTAACATATTTATATTTGTCATGCTATGGTCCATTCTTGTTCCTGTACTGCCTAAAATTAATATTTTTTCAAAATTTTCCATTGCGTAGACATAAGCTAAGTGTGAATCCGTATAGTTTTTCTCTGGCGGAAAAGGCAATATTTTATTTTTTTTATATTTACCTAAAAGCCTTGGGTCTACAGAGTCGAAGTCACCTAGTATAATATCTGGCATTATTTTCATTCCTTTACAATGAGCTAAGC
Organism: Lachnospirales bacterium; assembly: GCA_047974375.1. Taxonomy (GTDB): domain Bacteria; phylum Bacillota; class Clostridia; order Lachnospirales; family CAMZNU01; genus JBKECF01. The sequence continues at coordinate 71,119 of JBKECF010000004.1, read as the reverse complement.
CACCGTCATTACAAACAATAAAATCTTTTTTATTTATATATTTTTTCATGGCATCATAATCCCTTATGGTACCACTGGATATTACTACACATTTCATTAAATCACCTATAAAAATAATAAAAGGCTTACTGCCATTACTATCATTCCCATTACTACACCATACATAGCCAAATGATGTTCGCCGTATTCTTCTGCTGTAGGTAATAATTCATCTAAAGATATAAACACCATAATTCCTGCAACAGATGCAAAAAGTATGCCATACACCATATCATTCATAAAGGGCATTAATATTAAAAAACCAAAGGCCGCCCCTATGGGCTCAGAAAGTCCCGATAAAAAAGAAAAGAGAAAGGCTTTTTTCTTGCTTCCTGTTGCATAATAAACCGGCACAGATACAGCAATACCCTCAGGTATATTATGTATTGCTATGGCAACTACAATAGGTATTGCCAATTTTGGGTCTTTTAAAGCAGAAACAAAAGTTGCCAAACCTTCGGGAAAGTTGTGTATAGCTATGGCTAAAGCCGTAAACACCCCTGTTCTTAAGAGTTTAGACTTATCTTGATATGAACTATCCACTTCATCTTCGTCTATTTCTTTAATTTCGTGGGGATTGCTATGGCTCGGTATTAATTTGTCTATTAAAGCTATAAATAACATTCCGCCAAAAAAAGCAATCACCGTGACAATAGCGCCATCTTTTTTCCCTAAGACCTGTTGCAAAGATGTTTGCGCCTTGTAAAATATTTCTACTAAAGAAACATAAATCATAACTCCAGCAGAAAAGCCAAGACTTGCCGATAAAAATTTTGTGTTATCACTTTTTGCAAAAAAAGATATTGCGCTACCAATACCTGTTGATAATCCTGCAATTAATGTAAATAAAAAAGCTATTCCTAAATTTTCGTACATTTTCACTCCCTTGAATATAATTTAATCTTGTAATAAAAAAAGACAATTCAAGAATTATGTTTAATAACAATGAATTGTCTTTTTGAAATTACGCTGCAACTATAAAAAACTCTTTGCCAACGCCACATAATGGGCAAACCCAATCTTCTGGAATATCGTCAAAAGATGTACCTGGTGCAATACCACCGTCTGGGTCGCCTACTTCTGGGTCATAAATATAACCACATGGTTCGCATTCATACTTGCTCATAATAGCCTCCTTAATTTTTATTTTATGCTACTTATATTAAGTAGTAATTTATCATTTATTATATATTATACGCATTAAATGTCAATTAGTTTCCTAATTCTAAAGCTATTTCCATCATTTTTGTAAAAGTATTTTGTCTTTCTTCTGCTGTTGTCGCCTCATGAGTAACTAATGAGTCGGAAATTGTAAGCATACATAAAGCGTTTACGCCTGCTCTAGCAGCTGTCATGTATAAAGCAGCAGCTTCCATGTCTACACAAAGTACTCCCATTTTTTGCCATTTCTTCCAAGAATCAGCATCTTCACCATAAAAAATATCGCTTGATAAAATATTACCAGCTTTAAAAGGTATACCTTTTTTATTAGCAACCTCTACAGCTTGGTTAAATAAGTTGTAAGAACAAGTTGGTGCATATGTTCCTGGCAAATTGTATTGAGATTGGAAATTTGAATCTGTACTTGCACTCATTCCAAAAACTACATCTCTTATTTTTACATCTTCTTGAAAAGAACCTGCACTACCAATACGAATTAAATTTTTAACACCGTAAAAGTGTATTAATTCATAGGAATAAATTCCAATAGATGGCATTCCCATTCCTGTACCCATTACAGAAATCTTTTTCCCATTATATTCTCCTGTGTAGCCTAAAATATTTCTTGTTCCATTAAATTGTACTGGGTCTTTTAAAAAAGTTTCTGCTATAAACTTAGCACGTAATGGATCCCCTGGTAATAAAATAGTTTCTGCTATCATATCTTTGCTTTCAGCCTTAATATGTGGTGTTGGTATCATAATTTTCTCCTTTATATCTTCATTTCATTTATATAACTTTCGCCATATTTCGGCATTTTTGTATTAAAATTATCTGCTATAGTTGCCCCTATATTTGCAAAAGTGTTACCTGTATATAATTTATTGGCTACATTATTACTTTTAGAATACATAACAATCGGAATGTATTCCCTTGTATGGTCTGAACCTTTATAGGTTGGGTCGTTACCGTGGTCAGCTGTTAAAATAAGCAGGTCATCATCCCTAAGCACTTCAAGTAATTCTCCTAGCTGTTGGTCAAATTCCTCTATGCATTTTCCATAACCCTCCGGATTTCTTCTATGGCCATATAATGCATCGAAATCAACTAAATTTGTAAACAACAATCCTTTAAAATCGCCATTTGTAATTTCTATAGTTTTTTCCATACCATCTTTATTGGACTTAGTTTTATGTGAAGCTGTAATTCCTTCAGTGTTAAATATATCATTTATTTTACCAACGCTTATTACATCAAAACCATCGTCTTTTAAATAATTTAAAACTGTATCTTCAAAAGGCTTAAGAGCATAGTCGTGTCTATTTGGCGTACGAGTAAAGTCGCCTTTTCCTGTACCTATAAAAGGTCTTGCTATTATTCTACCTAATTTCCACTGATCTCGCATTGTTATATCTCTAGCTATTTCGCAAATTTTATATTGTTCTTCTATGGAAATAATATCTTCGTGGGCTGCTATTTGAAGTACAGAATCTGCAGAAGTATAAACTATTAGGTCACCTGTTTTCATATGATGTTCACCTAATTCCTCTATAATTTCTGTTCCAGATGCCGCCTTATTTCCCACTATTTTACGTCCACTTCTTTCACTTAGTTCCTTTAACAAATCTTCCGGGAAGCCTGTGTCTGTAAATGTAATAAAAGGCTTTATGGTTTTAAGTCCCATTATTTCCCAATGTCCTGTCATTGTATCTTTACCATTAGAAAGTTCTCCTAATTTACCAACTAGGGCTTTAGAATTATACTTTTCTTCTATGCCTTGAATTTCTGTAATACGTCCAAAACCTAAGCTTTCTAAATTTGGGCAATTAAGTCCATTGCACTTTTCAGCTATATGTTTAGCTGTATTTACATTTACATCACCAAAGTCCTTGGAGTCTTCCATTTCTCCTACTCCTAGAGAATCCATTACTACTGTAATTATTCTATTGTACATAATTCACCTTCTTACTTTCCTATCTGTTACTAAAATATCTACAGCTTTGTCGTAGCTATTTACTTCTAATTTTTTTACCATTTGTTCTTCAAAACATATACCTACAGTTTTGTAATAGGTGTGACTATCTAAATATTTATCATAATAGCCACCACCATAGCCTATTCTATAAAAATCCTCTGAATACAATAACCCTGGTACGATAATTAGAGTATCCATATCGCTTATTTTTTCTTCTGGTTCTATTGGCTCCCTTATACCGTAGTTACTTATATTAAATTCACCTGTATATTCATGAAAGGTCATAGTCTTTTTAGCCTTAGGTATATATACCTTTTTACCTAAATCTATAAACTTTTCAATAAAAACATCTGTTGTTATTTCATCTAACATATTCATAAAAATAAATACGTTTTTAGATTTTTTTAGTTCATCTAAAGCAAAAATAAAATTAAATATATTTTCACTTTTTTCCATTAATTCATCTTTAGTTAAAGTTCCCCGTATTGCCTTACCTTTACTTCTTAATTCATTTTTATTCATTTTCACCACTCAAAATTTTTTTGCAGGCTTTTTCAAATTTTGTACGAGGTATCATGACCATGTGGCCACAGCCCTTGCACTTAATTCTAAAATCCATACCTACACGTAATATCTCCCATTGGTTACTTCCACATGGGTGTTTTTTTTTCATTTGAACAACTTGTCCTACACTGTACATTACCATTCCTTTACAATATGAATAACTCTTTGTGGAAAAGGTATGGATATATTCTCCTTGTCCAATCTTTTCTTGATTAACAAACGTAACTTTCTTTCTACATTTACAGCTTCCCCAGCTTTACAGTCTGCCATTATTTTTATATTTACCGAGTTATCTGCTAAGTCCGATATTCCTAAAACCACCGGCGGCAACAAAAGTTCCTCAATAAGTCTGTCCGCCTTTTCCATTTCACTTTCCAAAACCTCTAATACAAGGTCTATGTCTGCATTATAATCTACTCCAACTTCTACTATAGCTCTTGAGTACTCCTTACTTAAATTTGTTACTAATTTAATTTCACCATTGGGAATGTAGTGAAGGGAGCCGTCTACACTCCTTAAAGTTGTTACACGCATTGTTATATTTTCTACTACACCTTTTATGTCTTGTAGTGCAACTAAATCACCAATATTGTACTGATTTTCCAATAGAATAAACATACCTGTAATAAAATCTCGAACCAAGTTTTGAGCTGCAAAACCAATTGCCAAAGAACCAACTCCTGCAACAGCTATTAAAGATTCTACGCTTATATTAAACATTTTTAATATAGTAATTATTGCTGTAAAATACACAACTATTTTAATAGTAGCCTTTGAAACATTAACTAAAGTCGCTTCTTTTTTGTGATCAATATACTTGGACTTACTCATAAATTTTCCTACAAAGTAGTTTAATATTTTAATAATTATTTTAGCAAAAACAATTACTAAAAATATTTGCAAAAATAAGACTAAAATATTTATCCAAAAATCCGGTGATAAAAAGCCGTTAATGGCCATTTTAACAGCTCCACTTAAACCAGTAACTGTTTCTTCTAAATTTTCCACAGGTAATTGCGGATCCTCCACAGCTAAAGAAACGGATTCCGTAGCTGTTAATACTGTAAACAAAGAAAAATTCATTTAATACCCCTAACGCATAATTATATAAACTGTGTACACTATGTAGATACATATCAAAATTGCACCTTCTGTTCGACTTACTTTCTTTCTAGTAAGAGCAAATACAAATACTAAGCACGATAAAACCGTAAGAATTATAGCATCATAAATACTTACAGCATGAACAGCAATAGGCGAAATTGTACTACATATACCTAAAGTTAATAGTATATTGAATATATTTGAACCTACAACATTTCCAATAGCCATGTCGGAGCTACCTTTTTTAGCCGAAGCAATTGAAGTAACTAATTCTGGTAACGAAGTACCCATGGCAACTATTGTTAAGCCTATTAGTGTTTCGCTTAAGCCAAAGTCTTTAGCAATCATTACAGCGGAGTCAACTACTATATTTCCCCCAACTATTATGGCAATACAACCAGCTATTATAAATACAACGGAAATACTTAACTTCCGTTCCTTTACCTCAATGCCATCTTCCTCTACCACACCTTTGCTAGTTAGTTCTAAAGTAGAGCGAATTAATGAATATACAAAAATAACACAGAAAGAAAGGAGAATTAAACCTTCATTTCTAGAAATAATATTTACTGGTATGGCTACCAAATTGTTAACAGTTGGTATTCCTGCATTCATATAAACGTCTGCTAGCATTACTAATAATACAAATGTTGCTAATAATGAAAAGGGCAATTCCTTTTTTAAAAGCTCTGTCTTCACTTTTATAGGCTTGTACACTGCACATACACCTATTACTATAAGAAGATTAAACATATTTGAGCCTATTATGTTACTTATGGCTACATCGTTTGCCCCACCAATTGATGCCGTTGTACTTACGGCTATCTCTGGTGCCGATGTTCCCAACGAAACTATTGTTAATCCAATTATTAAATCCGGAATGTTGAATTTTTTTGCAACTGAAGCACTTCCTTCTACGAAAAAATCCGCCCCCTTTATTAACAGTATAAATCCAATAATTAAAAAAACATATTTTAAAACTTCCATTTTACCATCCTTCTAGTCAGATACTTGTTACTCTCGTAATTATTTTAACATATGTATTTCTACAAATGCTTTTTAATTATTTCTTTTGCCAAATATATTGTTATTCTATACGTAAATTCTTAGTTTATCAATAATAAATCGGGAAGTTGTTGTTTTTAAAAAAATATAAACTAATTATTATCGTGGATTAGAAATAGAAATATTTTTATCTCGCCATACCTTTGGTGGTATTGAATAATTTTTTTTAAAATTTCTATAAAAATTCAAGCTACTGCCAAATCCTACTAAATAACTTATTTCTTCTATAGTTACATTCGTATTTTGTGAGTAATAAACAGCTTTTCCTAGTCTTACATTTGTTAACCTCTCTTGCAAAGTTTCGTTTAGCTCTTCTCTAAATAATTTATTCAAATAATTTCTACTTAAATTACAATAAGAACTTACTTCTTCAACTGTAACTATGGTAGAATAGTTTTTTTCCATAAATCCTATAGCTTTTTCAATGTATATTTTTTTATATCGAAATCATTATTATTACTAACTTTGGAACTACTTATTTTTATAAATTCATTAAATAGCAAATATAAATTTCCCAGTATGGCGGCATCTTCAATAATTTGCTTATCTAATAATGTTTTAAAATATTTTCTAATTACTTCTTTGGCACCAGACTCCGAAGTTGGCGTAAATATTAAATTTTTTCTTGTAAGACCACATTCAAATAATAGCTTTTCGGCTTTTGCACCACTAAACTCAACCCAAGTGTAGTGCCACGGATGCGCGTCATCTGCAACATAACTATGGGCTACTCCTGGCCAAATTAAAAAGAATTGCCCCTCTTTTAGTTTTACACCTGCCCTCATAGACATAATATTGTTATCATCCTCAAAATAATATGTTCCAAACCCGGAATAAATATAATGAATCATAAAGCTACCTCTTATTACCGGTCCAAACATATGCCCAGGGTCGCATATTTCTTCACCAACGTGATGGACTCTCAAGTCTAAGTTAGTACTTTTATTAAAAATTTTACTATTAAAATAAGACATATCCGCTCCTTGTTAGTTAAATTATATACTTTTCAGTATATTGCATAATAAGTTTATTAATATCATTAAGCATTTTAAAAACACTAATATGATATATTTAAATATATAAGTGATATTAACACACTGCCGTAATTAATGATATAATTTTCATATCTTATAAGAATTATATAAATTCTATTATATCTTTTATAAAATAGTATAAATACTTTTGTGAATTTTAATAATTAATTAAAAATATTTTAACCTTAAAATTATTTTTCATAAATCCCGATACACGTAAATGCAATATGTTGAATTTATATATATAAATAATTATTTTCTAATTTTGGATTTATTTTTAACAAATATTATAAACGCAAGAAAATTTAAGGAGGTATTAAAATGAAAATTAAAAAATTAGTTACAAGGATTTCAACTATTGTCATGGCAACTATGCTTTTTGCTTGTGGCTTTACTGAAACGCAGGACAACTCCAAAGAAAACAATACGGAAGTAACAGCGAGCAATGAAAGTAGTACCAGCGAAGATAGTAGTAATAAAGCTTTAGATATTACATTATTTGGTTGGGATACTTTCCAACGCGAAGGCATGGAAGCTCTAGCTGCACGATATACAGAAATCGACCCCTCCATAAATATATCTGTTGATATCTCTGCATGGACTGAATACTGGACAAAACTAGAAGCAATGGCAAATAGTAATACATTACCAGATATATTTTGGATGCATACCAACGAATTTTCAAGATACGCTGAGGGAGAAATACTAGCAGATGTGACAGATTTGTATAATGACGTTGAGGAAAATTATTATAAGAATAATTTCGTTGAAGGTTTAGTAAACAATGTCACTTATAATGGTAAAATATATGGAATACCAAAAGACGTAGATACTATAGGTTTGTTATACAATAAAGACCTTTTAGACGAGGCTGGTGTTGCCTATCCAGACGAAACATGGACTTGGGAAGATTTAGTTAATGCAGCACAAAAAATAACAGATACAACAGGAAAATACGGTTTTGCCGCACCTCTTGATGATCAAGAAGGTTATCATAATTTAATATACCAAGCTGAAGGATATATGATAAATGATAACTTTACAGATTGTGGTATTGATGATACTGCAGGCATGGCAGGTTTAAAAGAATGGTATAGTTGGCAAAATGATTATAATTTTTCTCCTACTCAAGCTCAATTGTCTGAGCTAGGGGCTTACGAAAGATTTGCTGCCGGTGAAGTTGCAATGAGATTTGGTGGTTCATGGGGCATAAACAATTTATACCTAAATTACCCAGACTTAAATTGGGATGTAGCTGTATTACCTAAAGCTACAAATCCCAAAATAGGTGACGGCAGGGCTAGCATCTATAATGGTCTATCTTATGCAACATACGCTACACACCCTGAGTTAGAGAAAATAAAAAAGGTTTTAAAGTTCTTAGGCTCTGAAGAAGCAGCTATAATCCATGGCGAAAAAGGCGCAGCAATACCAGCCTTTAACAGTACTTATGATAGTTGGACAAACACCTACGAGGGAAAAAATACAAAGGTATATTCCGATATGATGGAGTACGGTGTACAATTCCCATATTCCAAATCAAAATCTGAGTGGGGTCCACTAGTTGAAGCTGAATTATTGTCAGCTTATAATGGCGAAAAAACAATTGAAGAAGCTTGTAAAACTGCCGCACAAATTGTGAATGAACATTTGGCAGCAGAATAGCTATAACGGTCGTAGATAGAGGTGTAAAATGAATAAGAATACAACTAAATACGAATCACATGTTACAGGAATGCTAATGGTATTACCTACAATGATTGGATTAATTACACTTAATATTTATCCTTTTTTTAGAACACTTTGGATAAGCTTCCATAAATCTGGTTCCTTTGGTTCCTGGAGTTTTGTCGGCTTACAAAATTATATTAATATGCTAGCCTCCGATGATTTTTGGGAAATAACAAAAAACACACTTTTATTTGTACTATATACAGTACCATCTACAATTATTTTAGGATTATTACTTGCTGTTTTGTTAAATCAAAAACTAAAAGGAACAACTTTTTTTAGAATGATATATTTCTTGCCCATGGTTGTTGCCCCAGCGGCAATAGCCATGGTTTGGAAATGGATGTACAACACAGATTATGGAATAATAAACACTATTCTAGGAGCAATAGGATTACCAAATACAATAAATTGGACAACAAATCCTAGTACAGCTTTATTATCTTGCGCCATAGTCGCTATATGGAGCGCTATTGGATACGATGCAATTTTATTATTATCCGGTTTGCAAGGAATTTCCAAAGTGTATTATGAAGCAGCTAAAGTTGAAGGTGCAACATTATTCGCACAATTTAGATTTATTACACTACCTTTGGTTTCCCCAACATTATTTTTTGTAATAATAATGAGAATGATGGCGTCTTTAAAAGTTTTTGATATAGTTTATATGATGATTGCACCTACAAACCCAGCCATAAGGAGCACAGAGACAATATTATACGCTTTTTACAGGCAAACCTTTACAATGAACAATAAAGGTGCTGGATCAGTTTATGTGCTTTGGTCTGTTCTTATTATTGCAATTTTTACCATTATACAATTTATAGGTCAAAAAAAGTGGGTAACTTATGATGTATAAGATTTTTAGAAAAGAGGTTTAAAAATTGAAAGAATATACAAAATTCTCCAAAAATACATTTTATATTCTTCTATTAGTTGGTAGCCTGATGATGATTTTTCCATTTTTATGGATGATCCTTACAAGTTTTAAAACAGTAGCCGAAACAACAAGAATCCCCCCAACTTTTTTACCAGACAGTTTTACCAATTTAGAAGCCTATAAACAAGCTACAGCCAGCTTGCCATTTTTATCCTTGTATTACAACACAATATTAATGATAATTTTTCGTTGTATATTTGCAATTATATTTTCTTCTATGGCAGGATATGCATTTGCTAAATTAGAATTTCCTTTTAAAAAGACTTGTTTTTCTATTGTTATAATACAAATGATGTTCCCTACACAAATATTTATTTTGCCACAATATGAAATCATAGCAAAACTAGGATTGAATGACACAATTTTTGCCCTCGTATTTCCAGGTTTAGTTAGTGCCTTTGGAGTATTTTTCCTTAGACAAGCCTATTTAGGCATTCCTGATGACGTAATCGAAGCCGCTAGAATAGATGGTGCAAGCCATTTTAAAACTTTTTACAGAATTGCCTTCCCTTTAACAAAGACTCCAATAGCGGCCCTAACGGTATTTACCTCACTCTTCGCCTATGCCGATTTAATGTGGCCTTTAATAGTTAATACAAAGGCCGACAAATTAACATTAGCTTCTGGTTTGGCTACATTAAACGGACAGTTTATATTGCATTTCCCTAACTTAATGGCAGGGTCCGTTTTAGCTATGATACCAATGATTATAATTTACTTAATATTCCAACGCCAATTTATTGAAGGGATTGCCCTTACTGGTATGAAAGCGTAGTTGAGTTGGGTTTTGTTTTAGAATTATATTTTTTTACATCAAAAACAGGTTAGTTATTATTTTTCCTTTAACTAACCTGTTAAAATTTTATAGAAAGTAAACCCCATCTTTTTTTAATATGCTTCTCAGTTCATCTATATCGATTTTGTGACTATCTCTGGTTTTTAAGGCCAATGTTGCAGCCGTTCCCGCTGCTTGACCAGTTACTAAACACACCGGCATTACTCTTACACTTCCATTCACATCTCTATCAGAGCTAATTGTTCTACCTGCCGTATATAAATTATCCACATCTCTAGGAATTAAACACCTATATGGAATCCCATGGGACTCACCCGTGCCATATCTATAATCTCTATTTTCTACTACCTCACCATTAATTGTTCTTGTAGCTTCGTCTTTACTAAAGTGGACATCTAAAAAATAAGAATTCCTTCCTACTTCGTCTACAAAACTTCTTCTATTTAAGTAATCCTCCTTAGTCAGAGAATATTCCCCTACTATCCTTCTAGACTCACGTACACCCACCATAGAAGCAGTATCTACTAAAAATGAAGCTGCATATGTTTTTGGCAAAAACTCTTTTAAACCTTCATGTATTTCATAAGCAACCTTTCTCCCCTCTATAATTCCTTTTGTGAAAGATTTTGGATTTGTTGAATTCACATCCCATATATGACCTGCATTAAATCCAACAGTACCTGGTCCAACATGTGCGTGACAAAAATGAGCACTTTTCACTTTCGGATATTTATTTGAATTTGCTATTTTATAGCAAGCACTACCTTTATTACTCATATGCTGTACTGAATCTGTGCCATAATGATATTCATCAACATTGGAAAGAACAAAACACTGAGTTGCAGGCATTGTTTCGCCTTCGCCATCTCCAAATTCATAAGGTAAATTTGTCCTATGAAATATATCTGCATCGCCAGTGCAATCAATAAAAACCTTTCCCTTGTACGCAGTTAATCCATTTTTATTACTCACTACTATGTATTCAATATTTCTTCCATTACGAAAAGCATCAACCATTTGTGTTCCAAATACAATATCCGCCCCACTTTCACAAACTTTTGTATCATATATTCTCTTCAAAAGTTCTTTATCAATTGGAACCCAATTCATACTGTCTTTCGAAATATGCCTCATCCCTGATTTCATTTCGTCGAAAATTTCTTCTGCAATACCTTTATAAATTATTTTCTCATGGTCCGAAAACGGACACCAAGCCGGAACACCTCCTATAGTTCCTAACCCTCCTAAAGTATATGCAGCTTCAATTAAAACGGTTTTTACCCCATGTCTTGCACTTGCTATAGCCGCTGCACAGCCTGATGGCCCGCCACCAACTACTATTACGTCATACTCTTCTATTTCCAGCTCTTTTGAATATAGCATAGTTTCTCCTTAAAATAATGTCAATATACCTATCCGTCAGTGGTGGCTTGTACCACCACTGAGCGACGAATTAGACAGTCCCGCTACCTATGCCAGCATTTAGGTGGGGGGTCTAATTCTTACCGATTAATAATTTTTTATTTATTCTGATACCATTGGTTATATGATTCGATTAATACTTGACCGCCTTCAGCTAGATACTTTTCTTGAAATCTAGCAAACTCCTCTTTTGTTATTCCATTTACAATGGAATTAACCATAAATTCTTCTGTTATATTAGATACATTTTTAGACTCACTGTCCACCATGGAAAATATTTCTAATGGTACTTCAGTAGACACATCCTTATTAATAAAATTACCGTAATCAAAATTTATTTCTGCAAAAACGGAATATTGATTTGGATCTTTTCGCGCTCTTGCTAACCAATAATCTTTATAAGCCTTAGTAACTCCAGTCAAATACGCATTAGCCGTCCCTCTATTCTCAAAAAAAGTAGGTAATATTGGATAATAGGATCCAGATTCATCAACTGTATGTTCTACGCCTTCTTTGCCAATTACAATTTCTTTAAATATCTCTGGTTCTAATTTTTTATCTAGAAATTTCATTGTATTTTCATAATTTTTTGAGTTTGCTGGTATTACTGTAAATCTTTTTGCCAAGCTTGCCACTGAGGCTCTATTACTTGCAACACCATTTTTGGCTATTGGTTGAGCAAAACTTAAAACAGCATTTGGATCCGTTTGTTCAAATGTACTCATTAAATTAGGAGTATCCCAGTAACCATCCATTCTCGCAATAGACAAGCCAGTTGTAAATTTTTCCATAACGTTACTACCCTCATTCGTGGGCATCTCTGCATCTATTAGACCTTCACTATATAGTTCATATAGATACATTAAAAAATCATAGTAGCCTGCATTCATCTGATATGGCACTAGTTCTCCATTAATATCCTTCCAGTCCAAATCCACACCAAAGGCGCCACCAAGAGAATTTTGTCTTAACATACCCATATCGTATATGCTTCCTGTTAATGGAATACTAGCATTTCCATTTCCCATAGGATCCGTATCTTTAAATGTTTTAAGCACCGTTTTTAACTCATCTGTGGTAGTCGGCTTTTTCATACCCATAGTGTCTAATATATCCTGTCTAAACATTAGTCCATATGATATATAGGCTTTGTCGCTACTACTACTATCTTTTTCTGGTATTGCATAATAGGTTTCGCCTACAGTTGCTTCCTTCCAACTGCCCTCTTCTATTGCCGTTTGTATATTCGGACCATATTCTTCAACTAAAGGCTTCATATCCATTAAGGCGCCATTTCTAGCATAATCAACATATCTATCTTTACTTGTAATCAATATAAAATCATAGTCCGCACCGGCCGCCATTATTGCATTTAATTTGTCATCTCCATTTTCTGCCGGAAGCGAATCGTACTGAACAGTGAATCCAGTCGCCTCATTTATAAAATCATATACTGGATTCACTTCACCATTATTCCATTCCAAACCTGATTCATTAGGAACTAACGCCTTTAAAGTTGTAGAGTTCTTATTATTTTCACCATCATTTCCACAACTTCCAAGCATCGCTACCGTTATTAGTAAAAATACTATTTTTACAAATCTTTTCATTTTTTCCAACCTTTCCTCGCTTAAAACTATTCTTCACAATATTTTATCACTATTTGTAATTCATACTATACTTTCATTTCCCCCACCTAACCTTTCGTAGAACCAATAGTCATCCCCTTTACAAAATGTTTTTGCATAAAAGGATAAACCAACAATATTGGAACTGTAGACGCAACTATAGCAGCTGCTGTTATACTCTCCGTGGATATATTTGTAAGTAGCAATTCTTTAGATTCCACATTGGTTGCCATTGATATAATATCCCTCAGGTACAATGTTAACGTTTGTTTACTAGCGCTATTTATATACATCATTGGGGAAAAATAATTATTCCAATACATTACAGAAGTAAAAACTACTATAGTTGCATAAACAGGTTTACTTAAAGGAACAATAAATCTAATAAATATTGTAAAAAACTTAGCACCATCAACCTTTGCCGATTCTATAATACTTTCCGGTATATCCTCATAAAAATTTTTCATAATTAACAAGTGAAAAACATTAATAAGAGCCGGCAGTATAAGTATTATCCTCGTGTCCAATAAATTATATGAGTTGTACAATAAATAAGTTGGTATCATTCCGCCACCAAAATACATTGTAAAAACAAAAAATAATAATATTTGTTTCATAAATGGTAAATGTCTTTGACTTAGCGGATAGGCTGTCACTGCTGTTATACACAAAGTACAACATGTGCCTACTATAGTAATAAAAAGAGAGTTTCCCATAGCCGTTAAAAAACTTTTAGAATTTACAATAGTTTCCATTGCGGATAACTGGAAGCCTTTTGGAAAAATACCTACTTGACCGGAATTAATCGCCCATTCTGCACTAAAAGCCTTTGCAATAACATGGAGTAATGGAACTAGCTCAATAATAACTAGTAGAAATATAAATACATATGCAAATAAAGAAACAAATATATCTTGATTAATATATCTTTTACCCATAATTTACCAAACACTCCTTCCTGACATAAATTTACTTACTCTATTCCCAGAAAAAACAAGTACCATTCCTACTAAAGATTCAAATAAACCAACAGCCGTGGCGTAACTATAATTCATTTGCGATAGACCCGTTCTGTAAATGTATGTTCCTAATATATCCCCTGTTTCATAAACTGTAGGATTATACAAAAGTAAAATCTCTTCTGTATTTGCATTTAATACTCCACCTAGCTTTAATATAAACATTAACAAAATGATAGACGCCATGCCCGGTAAAGTTATATGTATAATTTGTTTTATTTTAGATGCACCATCAACTTTTGCAGCTTCGTATTGTTCCTGTTCAATACCAGTAATTGCCGCTATAAATACTATTGCGCTATATCCAACTTCTTTCCACGCCTCCGCCAACACCACAATAACTCTAAACCAATCATTGCTCATTAAAAAGGCAATAGGTGTTCCCCCAAAAAAAGATATAATATTGTTTATAATACCTGTAGATGGGGATAATGCCGATGTTACCAAACCTGCTACAATTACCCATGATAAGAAATGAGGCAAGTAAAGGGTAGTTTGAAAAAATTTTTTAACAAATATCTGTCCTATTTCATTAAGTAATATGGCAATAAATATAGACATCGGGAAAGTAAATATTAGTTTACTTATGCTGATTAATAAGGTATTGCTTAATATCCTATAAAAATCTACTGAGGTAAATAGAGCCCTAAAGTTTTCAAGCCCAACCCACGGACTACCTCCTATGCCAGCAAATATATTATACTCCTGAAAAGCTGTAATTAACCCATACATTGGAGCATATTTAAAAAACACCAAAAATATCAAGCCCGGTATTAAAAAAAGATATATTTGCCAATTTTTTTTAAACAGTCTAACTCTTAACTCTTTTTCTTTAGTTTTAGTCATTTTTCTCCTTTCAAGTCTTTTTAAACTTATTTATTTATTAACTAAATTCAGTATAACAATGACCAATAAATTAAAATGGTATTTTTTTTACACAAATTAGTATTTTTTCTAGGCATAAAAAAAAGTCGTAAAAATCTACAACTTTTTTTGCACTATATTTTGTCGGTAAGAATTAGACCCCCACTAACGGATAGATCTATTGACTTATTTACCTTTCAAAGGCTTCTTTAACTTACTCGGGCTAACTCCTATATATTTTTTGAAAATTTTGCTAAAGTAAGACGTATCTATAAACCCAACTTCTGCACACGCTTCATATATTTTATACCCGTACATCGTTATTAATTCATAGGCTTTCTCTATTTTTATACGGTTAACATATTCATTAAAATATTCACCTGTTTCTTTTTTAAAAATAACCGAAAAATAACTTTTACTTATATTACAATATTTAGCCATATCATCTAAAGATAAGTCTAAGTTTATATTTTTTAAAATATATTCCTTCGCCAAAGTAATCTCTTCACGCTCAATCGATAAATTTAGTTCCCTTAAAGACACTATCACATAATGAAGAAACTCTAAAACTGACTCTTTTACTGCAGATATCTCCTCAAAATTAATTATGTCTGTATAAGGTAGTTTTTGACGTTTTTTAATTGATTCTATAGAAAGACTATGTTTTCTTATTAAATCAAAAAAAGAATAAACAAGCTCCACAAACATATTTTTCACATGAATCGGCTCATATTCCTTTCTTATAACTAAGTTATCATAAAGATTCAAGATATGGTTTGCAACACTTGTATAGTCTAGCTTTTTAATAGCTTTGTGTAAATCTGCAATTAAAATATTATCCACTACTATTATGCTATCAATTAAATTTTTATTCGGTAAGTATTTTACAACAGCCACATTATAGTAAAAGAGAATTCCAATCTGTTTTTTTAACAAAAAATAATTTTCTTTTATTTCCTTAAAATAGCTAAAAGTATCCGAATACAAATATTTACATTTTATTTTCATATATCGTTCTATACTTATCTCTAGCTTTTCTAACTTTTCCTTTAGGTTTATATTATTTTCTCCAAGAATAATAATTAAATATTCACCCTCACTTATTTCCACAACATATAGCGCCAATTTAAGTACTTCCACAATTATGTTAATGAAAGAAAATTTTACTAAGCTTTTATTTCTTATTTTCCCCTTCTCCTTTAAATCCTTATAATTACTTATGGTCATATATATTAAATTGCATGGTCCTTTTGTAGGCAGTCCCCTATTTATAAGATTTTTTTCAAAACTTTCATAGCTAATTATCCCAAACAAATAATTTCTAAATTGTTCTTCGCTATAATTTTGCAAGTTGTCTACAACTCTTTTTTTAGTCTTGCCATCTTCTATATCGCTTAATATCTTTATCATTAATTTACGCAAATCTTTTGGCTTCATAGATAGTTTTAAAATATAATCTTCAACACCTAAAAGTAGTGCCTCTCTAATATATTCATATTCATTATGGCAACTTAAACAAATTATTTTTATTTTTTTGTTTACTTCTTTTGCTTTTCTTATTAATTCTATTCCATTAAGTTCTGGCATTAATATATCTGTAATAAGAACATCAACTTCATCCAAATATGGCAAGGCCTCTTTTCCATTCTTCGCTATGCCTATTACTTCAAAACCTATTTCTTCCCAATTAATGCAAGATTTAATACCAACTCTTATAAGTATTTCATCATCAACAATTAATACTTTATACAATTCTTCCACTCCCCATTTAAAACTCAAACCTAATTTTAATCATTTGGTAGCCTTATGGTAACTTTGCTGCCTTTGTTTTGATTTTTTATACTAACTCCATATAAATCTCCAAATTTTATTTGTATACGCTCATTTACGTTACTTAAACCTATATTACTAAAGTTTATTCCTTTATTTTCTATTTCGGATTTTTCAAATCCCTTTCCCTCGTCTATTACATCTATTATTATGCCATCATTCAAATAACAATTTATTTTAATTACTCCGCTATCAACATTTTTATAACCATGCATTATAGAATTCTCAACTATTGGTTGCAATAGCATGCTTGGAATTTTATAGAATTTCATTTCTGGAGCAATGTAACTTTCCAAAGTATAATTGCTATTAAATCTTAGATTTTGGATGTAAAGATAGGACTCAATAAGTAATAATTCATCTACAATAGATATTAACTCATCATTTTTTAAGGTTGCTTCTAAAAGTGCACCTAATTCTGCAATCATCTCGGCCACAATTTCATCACCGTTTATCATAGCCGAAAATTTAATAGTATTTAAAGTATTAAAGAGAAAATGCGGATTTATTTGAGATTTTAATGCTAAATATTTCAACTCTGCTTCTTTTTTTTCATCTTCTATAGATTTATTTGCCAGCTCTTCAATTCTAGAAAATAAATAATCATAAGTATTAGCTAAACTATGAATATTGCTATGTATTACTTTATGATTATCATCTATTTTATACTGCCCAATATTAGATTTGCGTATTTTTTCTATTAAATGCTTAAGTGGCTGAGTTATAATAATTATAGATATACTGACTATAATAGAAAATATAATAAATACTAAAATATTATAACGTATTGTATGTGTTTTTAATGCCTTTGTTTCTTGAAGTTGCACGTCTTTGTCACTCCTAGCTATAAGTGTCCACATTTTATTCTCATTGTATACTAAAGTTATATGATTTTTGGTAAAATCTAAATTTTTATAAGCAAATATTTCCTCATAATTTTCACTATTATACATAGCCATAAAATCCCAGTTTCCATAATCTGCATTTTTAATAAAATTAATCTCCGAAGCATTTAACATTATATACCCTAACAAAGTCCCCTCTTTATTATATATTTTCCTTACTAAAGAAATATATGTACCGTCAAAATTTCTATATTTATAAGGCATTATCCAGGAATATTTAATTTCCTTTTTTTTCAATTCTGGGTACCACTTCTCAATTTTATAGTTTTTAGACAAGTTAACTTCTATTTTATTATGAATTTCGCTATCACTAAACACCGCTCCATTGGTGCATATAATTATCACATCTGTTTCCACATCCGTTAGAGCACTATTCTTTAGGCTATTTATCTCATTTTCCACCTTAAATCTATTCATAATGTCAGTTACTGATTGATTATTTATATCAAAATCCTTATTATAAATATTTTCCAGTTCATTTATTAGTGTTGTATTGGTGTACAATATATTCGATAGTTCAAACATATCACTAAAAATATTATCAATATTTTTCACTACCATATCTAAATTATTTTCTAAGATTTCTTCAGTCTGTTTTTCTATTATCTTCTCAAAACGATTATAGTTATAAAGTTCATATAACATTATAGGGGTAATGGATATTATTAATATAATGATTATTCTTATTTGAAAATTTTTAAATATTATTTTCATAGTCGCCCCCTTCTTCCTACTATAAATTTACTAAAAAAAAGCTATATCTCAATAACAACATTATTAAGGTATAACCTTTTTAAAACTTTCCTATTCACCTATGTATGTGTCGTAATATTCTTCTCTTTCCTTTATAACCATTGGTGCAGGGCTTGCCTCTAATTTAATTATCATTTCATTAAATAAATTCTCCACATTGTCTGGTGTAGTTGTTGAAATATCAACTTTATATGCATTAAAAATATTGCTAACATCAACGCCTCTTTCCCTTTGTGTTGGCGAACTATAATTAAAATCTCCTTGTCTTATACCTTCTGATGCATAGGCATAGTTATCAATTACGTATTTCTCAGTAAGAGGATCTTCTTTTGAAGTTGCTATTACATATTCATCTTCCGTTTTAAAATACCCAGGGCTACCTAAAATAAATAAATCAAATCTAATCCAATCTTTATCTTTAGCATTGAATTGTGGGTCTATTGGTACAGCTACATTATCCTCGTCAAATTCATAGTGCTCACCTTCAAACCCATTATAAATTTCAAACCCAGTATTGCCAGCTAACAAATTTAAATATTGTATAGCCGCATCAGGATTTTTATTAGTTTTAGGCGAAAAAATCCCTAAGCCTGTAATAGGATATGCTGCATTGTATGCTTCATTATCATGTATATTTTTAAGCGGAGGAATTGCAATAAACTCTGCAGTTGGTTCTATTTCTTTTAAAGTCATTAAAGGAACACCTCGAGGCGGATCAACATTAAAATTAACATTAGCCTCTAAAAACCCTAACTTATTTGTTACAAACCACTCTTCTTCTCTGCTAGCTCCACCAGCGTCTACAAAATATTCCTTATCAATTAAACCTTCGTTATATAGCTTGTTATAGTATTTAAAAAACTCTAGAGCACCTTCAGGGTCTACTAAACTTCTCCACATTAATTTATTGTTGTCAGTTATGAATCTAATTTTTTCATCTTGCATATTATTGTAAAAAGCTCTAGATATATTGCGTTCACCATCATCTGCAAAAAATGCTGGCACTATATTTTCCGAACCCACTCCACTAGGATCTTTTTCCTTGAACTCTTTAAGTACATTATATAAATCCATAGGTGTTTTAGGAACTTCAAGGCCTAATTTATCTAGCCAATCTTGCCTAACTAAATAATTAGACACCGTTGTTGTAGTTCTTCTTGCATTTACTAAAACTTGGTCACCATTTTCATTTTTCCCTTCATTAAGACAATCTTGGGTTAAATATTCAACTAAGTCTTGCCCATAATCTTCTATTGAAGAACTTAAATCATGTATTCCACCATCTTCATAAAAATCCATGACCATATTTCTATCATACGTAATCATAACATCAGCAGCTGTTTGCGAAGCTATCATTACAGGCACTTTTGTACCTTCTTCACTTCTAGGAACCGACATATAAGACAAGGTCACGTTATAATTTTCTTTCATTTTTCTTGCTACATGTTCTGTCCATCTATTATTAGATGCCGAACCTACACCATCTGGCGCATTTGCTCGATCGTATATCATAACAGATAGATCAACAGAATCACCATTTCGCACTTCATTATTGCTTTCTAGATTTTCCGTGCTTTCTATTTTCTGTGAATTTGAAGTTGCTTGTTGCCCTGTATTGCCACATCCTACTAAAAATAACATTACTGAAATAGAAATGCTAATAAATTTCTTCATACTACCTCCTAAATAGTTTTGCTCTGAAATATAATAATCCGTAAGAATTAGACCCCCACCTCAATGCTGGATAGGTGGAGGGACTGTCTAATTCGCGTCATTGGGAGTACACCCCATAACGTGTTGACTATCTAAAAAATATCCATTTTTATTATACCTTAATGAGTTTACCCAATACTATAATTATATTATCTAGGTGTTTGCCTTCTATTATGAACCAAATATTTTATATAATTATAATTTCTTTTCTATCTGATAGTTGGTAATATATTGTGATTAATATGTATTTTATAATAAACATTCTATTTTTAGTGTTCCCTTATATTAGCCTCACAACATCCCCTTATTAAAACTTCCATACCTTTAGGAACTATTGCTTCTAATTTAACCTTATTATTTATTTTTTCCCAAGATACACTAACTTTACCTTTGGGCGTCGCAACAACACCCTTTGCCCAATCTAGATAATCGCTTTTTGGATCTATTATTATCCCGCCATTTAAAGGCTTCACCCCTATTATACTTGATGGTAGCTCATATAAAATTAATGCACCCCAAGCATGGCAATCGCTTCTTCCCCCTAAACCATCTTCTACACAGGTAGTAAGATTCATCTCCAACATATTACGCCATATATCCCAAATTTCATTTGTATATGAGTATAAGCCACATTTTTCTAAAGCCCTAAATAAATAAAACATAGTTGCGACTGAACACTTAACAAATTTATTGTCAGTGATAGTTTTTTTAAGAATTTCACAGCCTTTGTCAATACTTATTGTATCTGTTAAAATAGCAAAAACCTGAGCGTGCTGACTATAAGTATTAGAACAACACCCATCTTTTATTACCCCTTCACTATCTACAGAAAATTTTAATATAGCCCTTTGAACCTCCTCTGCCCTTTCTATATATTCACTTGCTCGAGCATTTTTGCCTATATATTTACACAGCTCGCTAGCATATTGCAACCCCATAACATATAGCAAACTTTCTACAGTTATATTTTCCGTTAAAACAGACTTGGGCACACCCGTGGTGCTATCCCACTCCTTAGTCCAATCGATAAATGACCAATAAAAATCGTCAAAATTGCTTCCACCAACTAGTGATACGATATTCTTGTCATTTAAATTTCTATCAAAAAAATTTAATACTCCATCAATTGCGCTTAAGTGTTTCTTAATTAAATCTTTATCCCCAAAATACATCATATGATCATAAACCATGCCAATATAATAAATCCCAAATGAGGGTATTACATTGGGTCTATAGCAAGGATAGCAACAATTTATCATTCCATCTTCTCTCTGGGATCTTCTAAAATCATCCATACATTTTATCGCCAACCTATCATCTCCAGAAATAGCATAGGTATACAATATTTGGTTCCTAGAGTCCATAGAGTATTGTAACTGTTCATAAAAAGGACAGTCCATATAAGTTTCATGCATACATCTTTGTAAAGTCCTTAAAGAAATATCCCATATATCACTTAAAGTATTATCTGATGTTTCTATATTCGTAATTACATTTAGCGGGTATCCGGTTTCTTCATAATTGAAAGATATAAGCTCCATCTCCTCATTATGCGTTTCAATTTCCAGCTCAATAAATCTAAAGGTTCTAAACCAGTAAGGTTCAAATATTTCATGCTCATGACCATTAATAATAATTTCATCTCTATATCCAAATAATTTACCATTAGTTGAATCCGTCCTATCTCCCTTTGCAGGCAACGTTATATTATTGTTTAGATACATAGGATTTTTTTCCGGATCATAGGCATAAGATTCAGATTGAAGTATTTTTATCCTTGTCCCTTTCCCACCACTAGTTATTAATTTAATATACCCACACATTAATTCACCAGCACTGATATGTAACTTTTCTTTTGTGTTAGCTTTTATTTTAATGGGCTTATTATTATGTACAAAGTCCGCCCAATTCTCTTCTTGCTCTGTTAATATAAATTTACTTATATTATTAAAATTTTTTTGTGTCCTTTTCATAAAAGGAATATTCCTTTTACTTAAGCAAACAGGGCTAGTATTCTTTAAAATATTTCCGTATTCAAAGGAACTGTACCAACCTTCGTATTGATCATTTTTCCATTCGTTCAAAATATTCGAATTATATTTTTCATAAAAATATAGTGATTCATTTTCATTTAGCTCTTGGCATATATCAACTCTTCTATTACATATACTTTTCCAGTTTTTGTCGCTGTTTATATATTCAATATCATCTTTATATTCTAAGGCACAGGTAAAACTTAACCCCTTTATCTCCGTACGCCATACAGAAAAATTACCTCTTTTGGAGGTAAGGGGGTATCGTAAAACCGATACAGCTATTACATTTACCCCCTCATGTAAGTATTTAGAAATTTCCATCTCATCTAAATACCATACTTTGTTGTCACCCTTTAATGGCCCAGCTTCTACAAAATTATTATTAATATATAACTTATATCTAGAATCAGCCGTTATTTCGACTTTTGCTGATTTCAAACCTTTATTTACTTTCAGATTATTTTTAAAATATACAATTCTCGGAACAACTTCGTCATCGTTATTCCAATCTTGAGTCCATATCCAATTTCCCTTTAAAATTTTTTCCATATTTACTCCTTTACAGAACCACTTGTTATGCCCTCTACTAGTTGTGTATTAAACAAAAAATATATAATAATTACAGGTATTAGTGTAATTACAACCGCTGCCATGGATTCACTCATATACCTTGTAAATTGTCCTGTATACTGAAAAATAAGAAGAGTTAAAGTTCTTACACTCTTTTTACTTAACAACACCATAGGTAAATAAAAATCATTCCATATACCTACAGACGTAATTAGCCCCATTGTAAATAATACAGGTTTAGCCATAGGCATCATTATTTGAAAAAAAGTTCTAAAATCACTAGCTCCATCTAACTTAGCAGACTCTTCAACAGCAATTGGTATTGTTTTAAAAAACTTTTGAAAAATAAAGCACGACATTGATATGCCTGATATATACACTAATAAAATCCCTAACAACTTATTTGTTAAATTCATACTAGTTAGAATTAAAAATACCGGAAGTATTGTTACTTGTATAGGTACCATTAATCCAAGCATAAAGTAAAGAATAGTTATATTTTTCCATTTGAAATCGTATCTTGCTATACCATAGGCAACCATTGATGATAAAAATATACACCCTCCAGTTCCAAAAACTGTTAATATAAAACTATTTTTTGCATACAATAAAAAATTCTCTTCAGTAAAAATAGTTATATAATTTTGAAAAGTTATTTTCTTTGGTAGGCCTATAAAGTTTGTAATTAAATCTGATTTTTCTTTTAGTGAATCTATACCTATTAGAGCTAATACAAAAAAAGTTATGCATACATATATTACTAAAGCTATTGACACTACTCTCCTAGCTACAACCGACCTTTTCGATAGGATTTCTATTCTTCTACCTTTATACATTAACCATTTACCTCCTACGTATCATATTCAAATTTAGACAATACTTTATTTTGCAAAAAGGACACTGTAAAAATAATGATAAACATAACTGTACTAATTGCCGAACCAAATCCTAAATTTGACTTACCATCTAAAACACTACCAAAGGTCGTTCTATAAAAAACTAAATTTACAAAGTCTAATGAATTACTTACACCACCTGTTGCGCCACCTAATATAAAGGGCATATCAAAAATAGCTAGCGCCCATATAGTACTCATAGTTATAATAGATGCACAAGATGGCAATGAAAGGGGAAATAAAATATAACTAAACCTTTGCAGCTCGCTACACCCATCAATTTTAGCCGCTTCTAAAATATCAGAAGATATCCCTATAAAATTCGAATAAAATATCATAACTCCAACGCCTGCCCCTTGCCACATAATAAGCATTATCATTAATTTAAATGCAATATCCGGATTACCAAACCAAGCACTTTGGAGCTCCAGAAGACTTAACGAATCCAAAATTTGATTCAAAATACCTATATTGGGGTCAAATACAACAACAGCAAAAAAACTAACTATAGTTGAGCTTATTACATATGGCATAAAAATCATAAATTTAATATATTTAAATGCGGGTATTTTTAAATACAATACATATGCAATAAAATATTGAAACGGTGTAATTATGAACCATACACATAATAAATACTTAAGGTTATTTTTTAATGCATTAAAAAACATTGGTGCAAATCTATCATTAGTGAAAATTTGAATAAAATTTTCCATACCAACAAAAGTTTTTAGCCCAATACCAGACCATTCGAATAGACTTAAATACAATACATAAATTACTGGCACTGTTACAAAAATTGAATACAATACAAAACCAGGGGCTATAAAAAAAATATAGTTTTTATTTTTCAAATTTTCCTCCTAAATATAAATTTTAAGGACTTTTTTTGTTTATACAACATTTAAAGTCCTTAAAACAGTTTATTCCATTACTTCATTTATTTCACTTAAAAAATCTCCTACACTTATATCACCAGAAAAAATCTTAGGAAAATCTTGTTCATATACGGCAGCAGCAATTCCTTCATTAGAATGTTGCGCTAACACAGATTGCCAACTCGTAAATAAATTACCTTGTCCAGATTTCGTTATTTCATTTGCTACCTCATTTAGCGACTCTATTTTATCGCTAGCTGAAACACCTCCCATAGTTTGTACAAATCTTGTTTGACCATCAAGAGTTGCACAATATTTAGCAAATTCAATTGCTGCTGGTAAATTTTCACTATTTGCATTTACTGAAAAACCATTTGCAGGAGTCCCTACAAGTCCTGCTCTTCCATCTTCTGACGGAATAACAAAAGCACCAAAATTTAATGCTGGATTATTTTCTGCAATTCCTGTAATGCTCCAAGATCCACTTATTATCATAGCAGCTTTACCACTAGTAAAACCAAGAGTTTGACCAGAATCGTTTACCCCTATCCAATTTTTCCCAAAATATCCTTTGTCACCCCAAGTTTTCATTAACTTAATAGTATCCTCCACAGCTTGGTCGGCCGCACCTACAGAATAGTCATCCAATCCTAAAGTATATTCCGGCTCATTACCTGCTAAAATAGGCTCAAAAGCAAATAAAAGCGCCCACGGATCCATCCCACTTAATGATATCGGTATATATTCCGTTTCATTAATAGTCCCTAACAAACCTTCAAACTCGCTAAAAGTTTTAGGTATTGACCATCCATTTTCTTTAAACATATCTTTATTATAAAAAACAGCACGAGTATCCATATTGAGCCATGGTACAGAATAATAGGAACCGTTAATCTCCGATATCTTCATTGTAATTTCGTTAAATAAAGTAAAATCAACATCATTAGTCAAGTCATAAATAAGTCCATTATTAACATAATCCCCCATTACTGGTGTAGATGTTCCATTAGTCCAAAAAACATCTGGCCCATCACCTGCTTGTATTGCTGTTGCTAGCAAACTATAATATTCATTGTCATTTGTTTCATATTCAATATTCACATCTGGATTTTTTTCACTAAAACCCTCTATCACTTTTTCTACTGGTTCGTCAAAAGACGTAGAATGCTCCCAAATTACCAAAGTACCATCGGTAACATCTGCATTACCCACTCCGTCTTTATCATCTACAACCCCTGAACTGCCTTCCATATTACCAACAGTGTTTTCTTCCTCATTTTTAGTTCCACACCCACCAAATAAAAATAACATTGTCAGTCCTAAACATATTTTTCTTTTCATATTATTTCATCTCCTCTAAAAATTTTTTATATTATATTTAAATAATACAAAAAGAAGCCTGCCCCAACAAGAAACAAACTTCTTTACTTTATTCAATATTCTATTTTTTCTAACATTACATTTTCAAATTTTTCCAAATCATTCAAAATTTTATTTTTTTATATTCACTTACCGTAATCCCTGTTACCTTTTTAAAGACTCGAGTCATATAATTCACATTAGAATACCCTACTTCGTCCGCTAGATCTTCCAAGGTCATCTTGCCTATTCTTAAATGCTTTTTTATATATTCAACCCGCTTAAAATTTATATATTTAACAAAAGTAAGCCCTGTCCTATCCCTAAATTTACTACAAAAAGATGAAACACTCATATGCATTTCCTTACAAAATTCCTCTAAGTTTATTTTTTCCTTGTAATGAATATTTATATAACTTAGTATATCGTCAATTTCTGATATAAAAATCATACCTCGTAACTCTTCACGAGCTAAAGCAACAACCTTAATTATTCTTTTTTGTAGTTCAATAACATTTTCACTATTATAGACGATATCTGCTACTTTATATTTTTCGTTGAACCTATTTATCATTACATCATTTAGGTTATATTCAAACATAACTTGATAAAATAATTTGCTTATTTTTTGTGTTATTGAATTCTTTAAAATACTAATAGCCACTTCATCATCCATATAACGTTTTAATAACTCAATGTATTGTTCTTTAAATAATTGAGTCCAACTCTCATCAAAAAAATTACAAGTATTAAAAGTAAATTCCACTTCCTCAAACTGTATACTCTCGTAATAATATACAGTTTTACTTTTAGCGTAAAATATAAATTCTAAGCTCTCTAACGCCTCCTCATACTTTATTTTAACATCGCTTAAATCAAAAAACAGACTACTTATGCCAAAATAAATTTTATAATTAGTATATTGATAGATATTGTTCTTTAGTATATTTATAAAATTAATTACTTCATCACTATAATTCATATCATCAAGAAAAAAAATTATAAAATTATTTTTTCCATTTGGGCAAAAAAGTTCTCCCATATTATATTTTTTTATAATTTCATCAATTAGACTCGTTGCCATAGTGAAATTCAATGTATCCAGTTCATTTTCATCATTATATAAGTGATATGTACCTATTATATATTTTCTATTTTTTGACTCCTCTGAAAAGATTGGTTTAGCTGATCTAATTTTAACCTTTTTTAATTTTCTTAATTCACTTACTAAAGTTTCTTCATTTATTTCATATTTAAGTAAATAATTATTTACACCTAATGATAACGCCTTACGTGCATAGTCAAAGTTATTGTGACAACTTAAAATAATAATACCAATATTTTTATGTTTTTTTATATTTTCTACCAAGCTTAAACCATCAAGACCCAACATCTCAATATCTGTAACTAAAACATCAACATCATTATCTTTTATAAATTTAAATGCTGCTTCGCCATTGTCAAAAGATGCGACTATGTTAAATTCTTTGTACGAATTCAGCATAGACTTAATTCCCACCCTAAGTAACATTTCATCATCTACAACTACAATATTCACATTATCCCCTTTCCAATGGTATTAAATAAGTCACTTTTGTACCTACTCCCATTTCACTATATATTTCAAATTTACTATCTTTCCCATATTCAATGGTTATCATTTCTTTTATATACTTTATCCCAATGTTAACATGGTCTGTACTTTCAACTTTTTTATTTATGTCAAATCCAACACCGTTATCCTCTATGACTATTTTTAATATGTTATTTTTTTTATAAACCCCAATATAAATAATTCCAATATTATTTTGTTGACCGTTAAACCCGTGAATTATGGAATTCTCCACAATAGGTTGTAATAAAAATTTTTTAATTTTAATTTTCTTTAAATCAACCTTAATATCATAGCTTGTTTCAAAATTCATAAATCTGGTTTTTTGTATAATTATATAATTACTAATAAAGTCCAATTCATCTTTCAACGTATACTCATCATCATCAATTTTAGAATATTCTTTTAATAAATTAATTAAGGCTTCAGTAAAATCTTTAATATTTTTTTGGTTATTAATAACAGCCATCCATTTTATAGTGCTCAGTGAATTATATAAAAAATGAGGTGTCAACTGATTAACTATAGATTTCAATTTAAAATTATTTTTTTCTTTTTCCTCAGTTTCTTTTTCTTCCAAAAGACTTTTCATCGCATCTATCATATAGTTATATTTATCTATTAAATTATCAAACTCATATGAGTACCCTCTGTCTAGTTTTGTATTAAAATCGCCTCTACCGAAATCTTCCAATGCCCTAGATAAAATTTTCATGGGAACAAATATATTCTTCTTTAAAATAATTATCATTATTATTAAAAAAAGTATATATATACTACTTATTAATATAATTAAATTATTCAAAGTATAATGAGACTGGTAAATAGTTTTTAGTGGCAATATGCTGATATGGTACCATTTTTCATCCCAAGAATATTTATACGCTACAGCACATTCCTCATTTAAATACTCCGTGGAATAGTATCCTTTATTACCTAAGGTGCTTATGTCCAAATTAAATTCATCGTACTCCCCTATGCTACTAAATAAAATATCACCATCTTTGTTTACGATATAATCATACGAATTTACATTTGTTATATTTTTATAAACACTTCTAATCATTTTAGCACGTATAACAACATATAACTTCCCTATACTTTTTTCATTCTTTCCATTTATATCTCTTGCCAATATATAGCTATCATAAAATGTACCTTTTATATCCTGTGAATAGTACCACAAGCTACTGCCTGAAGCAGATTTAATTGCGGGTAAATGTGGATTCATAATTTCAGTTATATTATAATTCCCCCCCTTTCCACTATATACAACTGTATTGCCGCTAGTTAAATATACATTTAATATATAATTATTGGAATACATTATATTGTTTAAACTTTTCTCTATATCATTAATTTCATTGCTATCTACACCACCTTCTAAAAGCTCAACTGCTTTTCCATGATATAAACTCATAGTGGATTTTTCATACTTTTTTAATGTTTCATGTATTTGTGACGATATTGTTGTCAAAGATGTAACCATATTTTCACCATAACTCTTTATAGCATGTTGTCTGAAAAAATAATACACAGAAAAAATAAGCACGATGTAAGGTATTATTACTAATATAAAAAATAAAATTGTTATCTTTTTATTGATTTTCATTTTTGTTTTTTTCATGACTTCTCCCTATAAAATCCATGCTATGATCTATTATCATAAACTATTTCTTACCAATTTTCATCTTTACGTCCAAACTATTTTCAAATCTATTTACAGCTTATTTATCTATAACCATCTTATTTCTTGAACTAAATACTTTTCATTGTTATAATAAGATATGTATTTATTGTTTGTAAAATAAAATACAAGGAGATTAAAAAACATGACTTTTTTTCACGAAGACAATATAGAATTTGAAGTTTTAGAAATGGGAAAAATCAAAAGAAAAATTAAAGCATTTGACGGAAGTTTGATGACAGTAGAAGTATACTTCGAAGATGGTGCCCAAGGGTATACTCACCAACACGTTCATGAACAAATCTGCTATTGTTTAGAAGGTGAATTTGATTTCACCGTTGAAGATATAACAAAAAAAATTAAATCAGGCGATAGTATTTATATCAAGTCTAATATACCTCATGGCTGTAAACTATTATCACATAAAGGCAGATTACTAGATATTTTTACGCCTATTAGAGAGGATTTTTTAAAATAACATAGGTGAAATATGAAAGGTATAGCAATTTTTGTTCCAGAGGAAAAAATTAGTAATAGAGCTTTGGAGCTTATTAAAGAAAAAGAAAAAAAAATAAGAGTTTTTAGAAATATCAAGACAGAAGATGTTATTAATCAAGCAAAGGATGTTATTTCTCAAGGTGCTAATATAATTATAGCTAGAGGAATACAAGCTGTTGAAATAAAAAAATTTACTAACTCTGTAGTCGAAGAACTGCAAGTTACAGCTCAAGAGTTAGCTTTATTAATAATGGAAGGAAAGAGAGTATTGAATAAGGAAAACCCCAAAATTGCCGTGTTCTATTGGGGAGAAATGTTATGTGATGTTAGTCACTTCAACGAAATACTTAATATAACATTAACTTCTTGCAGGCTAGATAACTACCCTGATTGGCGCCAAAAAATAAAAACATCTATTACAGACATGGATATAGTTATAGGCGGAAAAGATGTTGAAGAAATTGTAAAATCTATGGGTATACTTTGGATTCCTTTTTCTATTTCTTTTGAATCTATAAATATCGCAATGAAAAATGCTGATCAGATTTATGATATTTATGCTTCTAGAGAGTATAATCACGCTCAGTTCAATTCAATTTTTTTAAGTTCTTTTAGTGGTTTAATGAAAATTAATAGCAAGGGAGTTATCATTACAATTAATCCAGAAATGAATAAAATACTAAACACCCATTCCGTAATTAATAAAAAGTTAGTTGATGTACTTAAGGAAATTAATGAAGAAAAACTTAATGACTTATTAAATGGAGAAATAGAAAATTACTCAACAGTAATTAAACTTAAAGCATGTGATTATGCAATTTATATCGAAACAATAAAACATGATGACGAAGATACAGAGTCGATAGTTGTTTGTAATAAAATTCACGCTATAAATACTTCAGATAATAGCGTTGAAGAGCAGCGTCTAAAAAACCGCAGAGCAAAAACCACTTTTGATGATATTAGTAAAAAAATGAAAGACTTACGTAAAGTTGCGGAATGTGCTAAAATATACTCCGCGTCATCTAATCCTATATTAATCGAGGCTGTATCAGGTCCTGAATTAGATATGATAACTCAGGGCATACACAATTATTGCACACAAAAAAACGGACCGTTTATCTCTATAAATATAGCTGGCATGAGTGAAAGCGAACAAGAAGACGTACTTTTTGGTTCTTATGAAAACGAAAAAACTATTAATGGAGTTATAGAAAATGCCAAATACGGCACTCTAGTTATTAAAAGCATTGACCGATTAACATTAAAAAATCAATACAAATTAGTTACCTGCATAAAAAATAAATATTTAATAAGAGGCAACAACTACAATGAAATAACTCTTGTAGATACGAGAATCATTGCTTGTACTGCAAAAGATTTAACCACCTTAAGAGAAAGTTTTTTATTTAGATCTGATTTATATTTTATCCTTCGCTCACTAAGATTAAGAATACCAAAGTTAAGTCAAAGAAAGGGCGATTTAAGTTTTTTACTAGAAACCTTTATACAAAAATATATGGACCAGTATTCCAAGTATCATATTTTAACAGCAGGTGCAAAAAGAGTTCTTTTAGAATATCAATGGCAAGGCAATAGCATTCAACTAGATGCTTTCTGTGAAAGAATGATACTTACATTAGACAGAAGAAGTATTACTGAAGGATATGTAAGAGCGCTATTAAAGGAATTGTACCATACAGATAGTAGCATATATAGAACTCAAGGCTTTGCCGATGATATTGTTAAAGATGAAATTGACGAAACGGATGTAGACCATATTGAGCATTTGATTGTAAAGACCTTAGAAAAATACGAAGGTAATAGAAGCTTAACTGCTAAAGAACTAAAGATTAGCACTACAACTCTTTGGCGAAAGATGAAAAAATACAAATTACACGAAAAGTTTTAAAAAAATAAAAACAAAACAAAAAGAAACATTTCAATTTGAAATATAATTGGAATGTTTCTTTTTGTTTTGTTATAGTTTTATTTCAATATGAAAAGCTTTCTTGATTTGTAAAAAAAACATCTGCAATATTGTTTATTTTGCGGATTGTTAAGAGTTATTTAATGTTTTAATATGAATTTACAAACAATAAATACAATTTTGAATTAACTATAGCAATTCCATTTTTTATTAATTAATGAGTAAGTTGCTTGCCTTAGCAATTAACACAATCATTTATGACTAAAGTGAAACTTTTGTAGACGAATTACATTAGATTTACATAACATAGTTATATAAAATGAAATTGCCGTATTTGCACTAACAACATAGGGAGGTTGATATGGAAAAATTTGATTTTGAGGATGAAATTTGCTTTAGAAAAGCAATATTTTATAATTTCCACCCAATACCATTATGGCGAAAGTTTAAAGACGCAACAGGTGGAATGGGTAATAACGCACCAGAACAAGGATGTATTGAATTATATGACGAAGAAGGCTACTGTGCTAACTTAACCGTTACAAGAGGATTTGTAAAAAATATTATACCTATGATTTTAAACGGAAAATCCATGTCATTTAATAAATGGCGAGAAAGCTTGTATTGGAAAATCAGAAATCAGGGACATCAAAGTTCCACTGCCTGCGAACTAGGGATGCTGGATATACTTATGTTAGACCTACTGGCAAAGAGAAATAATAAACCATTACACAGATTCTTAGGTGCAACTAAAAATTGGGCTAGTGCATATAAAGGCGGAGGCTCAATCCTACTTGAAGATAGTGAACTTGTCGAAGAAATGGTTAGATTTAAAGAAGAAGGATACGACACAGTTAAATTTAAAGTCGGAAGTTCAAATAATAATCATGATAAAGATTTATTAAGAATCGAAAAAGTTAGAAAAGCCCTTGGCAAAGATATTGCCATTGCTGTTGACGCAAACCAAAAATGGTCAGTTGACGAAGCCTATGAATTTGCGACTTTAGCTAAACCCTATAATTTAGCTTGGTTAGAAGAACCCATTCATGCTCATAATATGAATGGTATAAAGGAGTTAAAAGATCGAGGAGTGCCTATGGATATTTCTTTTGGAGAATCCATGAGAATATCTTATGCCTATGAAACTTATATAGAAAAAGGTGTCGATCATCTCCAACCATCGGTTGGTAGAATGTCCAGAATTGATGACTTGTTAAAAATAAGAAAAATGGCACATGAAAATAATATAACATTTTCATCAGGTGGAAGAGTTTATTTAAACTCAATTTTCGGTTGCTTGTACAATGAAAACGAAAAAATAGAATATCATGAACCTATAAGCAGACCTATAGGAGAATACACTTTATATAAACCAGAAGAAAAAAGCGGACGCTTTTACTGCCAAGATGACGTGATTGGTAATCCTCAAAGAATGGATTTAGAAAAGCTTGAAAAAGATGGGCTATTAGAAAGCAAAAAAATATATTATACAAATTAAAGGAGGTATTTATTATGAAAAAACGTTTATTAGGAACTTTATTAGCATGTACTTTAGGTATAATTTCAACAGGTTGCGAAAGAGAAACTACAAAAAATATTGATGATTGGAAAAACTCCTCAATTTCTGTATTCGTACCAGGTTCAGCTGGTGGGGGCTCAGATTTAACAACAAGAGCATTAACAAATAATTGGCAGACCATAGAACCTTCCCTTAAATTATCAGTTGAAAATTTTGATAATACAGCTGTTTGCTACCAAACTATAAAAGGCGAAAAGCCAGATGGATCTAAACTTTCCCTCGCTCATAGTGGTCTTTTAACACAGTATCTAACAGGATCTCTAGATGTTAACCCAGAAACCGACTTAACACTAATTGCAGCTCTTGGTAACAACGGTATAAGAGCTATAGCCGCTAGAGCAGACGCACCATATGATACTTTTGAGGAGTTTTTGGAGTACGCAAAAGCCAACCCAGGTGGGGTAAATGCAGGAATGGCACCAAATGGCACTAACCACTTTTTGTTAGGTAAAATGGAAGCTGCATTAGACGTTAAATTTAATTACGTTGAAGCATCAAATGAAGCCGATCGTCTGACTGGATTAGCAGGTGGATTCATTGACATTGGTAGTATTAATCTATCGAGTGGAATTGAATATGAAACAGCAGGTAAATTAAAGGTACTGTGTACTGTAGGCGCTACCGGATCTGTATCAGAAGAATATTATGAAAACCGACCAGATAATTTTAAAACAATGGAAGAAATGGGTTATAACTGCGCAATTGGAACAAATTATTATATTTTCGGACCAGCCGACATGGACGAAGAAATGGTTGAATCAATGAATAAATCTTTACAACCTATTGGAGACAAAGAGTCCTCGTTCTTTAAGGAAATGAGTGGATTAGGTCAATATGGTCAATGGTACAACGTAGAAGAATCTAAAAAAATATTAGCTGACGAAATAGTACAAATGACAGAAGTAGCAAAAAACATTGGCATTTATGGCTTAGAATAAATTCTAAACAGAAAGGGGTGGCGTAAAGTTGAAAAAAGATACAATCATAGGAATAGGAGCTATTTTAGTTGCGATATTTTTCATGTTTAACACCGGAAGTATAAAAGCTCCTGCCGACCTTGTAGACCCAGGTCCACGAATTTTACCATATATCGCTGAAATACTCATGATTATTTGTGGATCTGGTATTATATATGAGTCTTTAAAGGATAAAAACAAAGAAAAAAATTATTTAAGTAAAGAAGGTTGGAAAAAATTAGGCTTTATATTCATTCTTTTAATTGCATATTCCATTGGTTTAAGCTTTGTAGGATTTATATTTGCAACACCTTTTATGTTTGCAATTCTTATGCAAATTTTAAATTCAAACAAATTCCAGCCATGTCCAAAAGTTATTATAATTGCATTAATATTAACAGCTTTAATTTATGTAGCCTTTGCAAAAGGTTTTAGCGTTTCATTACCCAAAGGTTCGTTGTTTTAGGAGGAAATTATGGATCAGTATTTAACAAGCCTCGCAATTTTTTTACAACCTATGCATATACTAATTATTTTGGGAACCTCTGTAGTAGGTATTATATTTGGAGCTATTCCCGGATTAAGTGCTGCTATAGGTATAGCCCTTTTACTTCCCGCCACCTTTGGAATGCCAACACACACTGCTTTTGTAATCTTAATTGCAATGTACATTAGTGGAGTATCTGGCTCTTTTATAGGAGCAACATTAATTGGAATACCAGGAAGTTCATCATCAATTGCAACAACATTTGATGCATATCCCATGACGCAAAAAGGAGAAGCTACACGTGCTTTAACTATTGGAATTTTAGCATCTTTTACAGGTACATTTTTTTCCATACTAATTGCCACATTCCTCAGTCCTGTAATTGCAGAAGTCGCATTAATGCTCGGCCCATGGGAATATTTCTCCCTTTGCTTTTGCGCCATAACACTTGTCGCCTCTCTAGCTAAGGGTAGTATGTTTAGATGCTTACTTGGTACTTCCATCGGGTTAATGCTCGGCACCATAGGGCTTGATATTGTAACTGCCCAACCAAGGTTTACTTTTGGAAGCGCTAATCTCCTAGGTGGTATAAGCGTCATATCTATAACACTTGGTGTATTCGCTTGCCAACAAGTAAGTATGAGTTATGCAAAAGGCACACAAAAATTACCGGAAGTTAAAGAAACTAATATAGGTGGCTTAGGAATTAAAATTACAGATGTTACGCAAAACATAGGAACTATTATCCGATCATTTTTGCTAGGCCTTTGGGTTGGATTTTTGCCAGGCATGGGCTCTGGTGTTTCGAATCTTATAGCTTATGCTCAAGCAAAATCCTCTGCAAAAGATTCAGAAAAATGGGGCGACGGTCATCCTGGTGGTATATGGGCATCAGAAACATCCAACAATGCTTCCATAGGCGGTGCCATTATCCCAATGATGGCATTAGGTATCCCAGGTGATTCGATTACAGCGATGCTCTTAACCGGTTTAATTGTTCACGGACTTCAGCCAGGACCTCTAATGATAACCAATAGTCCAGATATTGCATATTTAATTTTTAGTGGTATTTTAGTTTGCGCTTTTATAGTATTAATAATACAACTATTTGCTAAAAAATATTTTCCATTAATTTTAAAAATTCCATATCATTACTTGTATAGTTCCATATTAATAATATGTTTTATAGGTGCTTATGGCACTTCTAATAGTATGTTTTCCTTATACACTATGTTATTTTTCTGTGTACTTGGTATTATTATGTCTATAGGAAAAATACCTACTAGTCCTATGCTTTTAGCTTTTATTTTAAGTAAGGATTTAGAGAAATATTTTAGGCGTGGAGTTAACTATGCCGAAGGAGATATTACGGAATTCATTACTAGACCTGTTTCATTAATTTTTTTGTTAGTCGGAATTTTAAGCATCATTATGCCATTTATTAAAAAGAAAATAAAAAAACAAACAATGTGATATTGTTACTAAAAAAGATAGGAGAAAATATATGTATTTTATCCCTAAAGGCATTATCCCGCCTATTATTACACCAACAAATGACGACCAGAGCGTAAATTTTAAAGTTCTAAAAGAACTAACAAATCATTTAGTTGAGCAAGGTGTTCATGGTGTATTTTGTTTTGGAACAACTGGTGAATTCTATGCTTTCAACCTAGATGTATACAGAAAAGTATTAAAAACTGTAAAAGATTCACTTTACGGACGTATTCCCATTTATGCAGGCGCAAATAGTATTACTACAAATGGTGTTATTGAAATAATCAGGCTATGTGAAGACGTACAGGTTGATGCCATATCCGTTTTAACACCAACGTTTATATCCCAAACTCAAGATGAATTATATAACTTTTATAAAGAAATTGCAGAAAGCACCAAATTGCCAATTATTTTATATAGCAACCCACCTAAAACAAATATTCAAATGACCCCTTCCTTGGTTGCAAAACTTGCAGAAATAGATAATATTATCGCAATTAAAGACAGCAGTGGAGATATGACAAACACTACTGAATATATTCGTCTCACAAGGCATATAAAAAATTTCAATGTCCTAATGGGACGTGACACCTTAATCCATGCAGCGTTATGTTGTGGAGCATCTGGCGCCATTGCTAGTTGTGCTAATGTTGCGCCAAAAATTGCATCAGATATTTATAACAAGTATACATCTGGAGATTTGAAAGGCTCGTTAGAAGCACAGTTCACCTTTGCACCTTTAAGAATTGCTTGTTCTATGGGAACTTTTCCTGCTGTTATAAAGGAAGGATTATCTATGCAAGGGTTTAAAGTAGGAAACTGTGTCGCACCCATTTCAGAATTAAAAGAGACCGAAAAAATACAGCTTAAAGAAGTTTTACAAGGAATGAAATTAATATAACTTAAAATTATAGAATAAATATGTTAGATAATATATTTAAACACCTTCAAACTATAACATTTTATAATTTTTTTAAACGAAAGGATACGAAATGAAAATTGGATTTATTGGACTAGGTATTATGGGTAAGCCAATGAGTAAAAACCTCATAAAAAAAGGACACGAATTAATGGTTTTTGATTTTAACAAAGATGCTGTAAAAGAGTTACTAGATTTAGGTGCTTTAGCTGGCGAAAATAGTGCTGATATTGCTTCTAAATGCGAAACTATAATTACCATGGTTCCTAATTCGCCCCATGTTAGGTCCGTATGTTTAGGTGAAAACGGAATTATTAACACAGCTAAAAGTGGCACTGTGATTATTGATATGAGTTCTATTGATCCC
Source organism: Lachnospirales bacterium (assembly GCA_047974375.1). Lineage (GTDB taxonomy): Bacteria > Bacillota > Clostridia > Lachnospirales > CAMZNU01 > JBKECF01. The sequence continues at coordinate 33,308 of JBKECF010000004.1, read as the reverse complement.
GTTGAGTCTAAGGCAATTGGTGAAGAATTAGCAAAAAAAGGGATTGAATTAATGGATTGCCCCGTTTCTGGTGGCGAACCAAAAGCTATCGATGGAACTTTATCTGTCATGTGCGGTGGGAATAAAACTACTTGGGACAAATATTACAATATACTAATGGATATGGCTAGTTCAGTAGTTTATGTTGGGGAACTAGGCTCTGGAAATATTGCAAAACTAGCAAATCAAATGATTGTCGCCGTTAATATCGCAACCGTTGCAGAAGCACTAACATTTTCTAAAAAAGCTGGAGCTGATCCTAAACTAGTTTACAAGGCAATCCGAGGGGGACTAGCAGGATCAACAGTTTTAGATGCAAAAGCACCAATGATGTTAAACCACAATTTCGAACCAGGCTTTCGCATTGAATTACATATAAAAGATTTGACAAATGCATTAAATGCATCCCACTCCACTAACGCTTACGCTCCGCTAACTTCTCAAGTTATGGAGATGATGCAATCACTAATCAATTTTGATGGTAAAATGGATGACCATAGTAGCCTCCTTAAATACTACGAAAAAATTTCAAATACTTCTATTTAAAATAATTTAAGCTCTACCGCACAAAACACTGCAAATAATACCTCTGGATTAATAGTTACACTTTTAAGTTCAGCTACTAATCTAGAGGTACTCTTTTTAACCTATTACCCCACTACCCCCTATTGTAATTAATCAAAGACCCCGCCATAACAATCTTCTTTTCAACATCAGTCATAGAACTAATATACAACTCCAACTTCCTAACATTTTCTCCAAGTACATAACCTTTTAAAGTCCCCTTCATATCAGAATTCAAATAATCCAATACACCAGGTACAAATATAAATTCCCCAACTTCAAAGTTAGGTTCACCATCACATTGGAAAGGCAACATACCCCAATTCATTACATTGGAGCGATATCTTTTAGTGGCATAGTCTTTACAAATATTAGCAAGGCCACCCAAAACCCTTTGACAACTAGCAGCTTGTTCACGGGCTGAGCCATCCCCAGGTTTCACACAATATATCATTGACCCAACTTCTAAATCATTTATGTCTACATCACTAATTCTTTTAATTTTATTGTATAGTTCCTCTAAATCTTTTCTATTTAAATCCCTAACACCTTTAGCATTAGGCACATAGTTTTCATCTCGTCGACTTAGGGTAAACTCTGCTAGGCCTATAGGATTAGAACGATAGGAAGAAGTTTCCCCTGATGGTATTAACTCATCCGTTGTTGTCACTTCGTCCATTATTTTAGAACATACTCCAAGAAGTATATTATTTTTTAAAGGTTCCATTTCTGGCCAATCTTTTATATTTGGTCCATAAATTAATTCTTCTTCCAGATTTCCTTTTTCAAAACCTGAATAAACCCTTGTGTTGTATGGAGCTTTATCATATGTATACTTTTTATTTTCGTGGCTATATTCTATTGCCGTTGATGGCGTAAGAACTCCCCCATTTATAGCCGTTGCAGCTATAGAACGTGCATCCATAAGTGCAACGGATGACATTTGCCCATTGTTAGGCTTCGAGCCCTCTCTATTAGGGAAATTTCTTGTGGCATGTCTAACAGATAGAGCATTATTTGAAGGGGTATCTCCTGCACCAAAGCATGGCCCACAGTAAGCCGTTTTTACTACTGCTCCCGTTGCCATTAAATCGCTCATTAATCCCGTTTTCGCCATTTCCATAAATACAGGCTGACTTGACGGATACACTGCTAAGGTAAACTCATCATTGCCACAACTTTTGCCTCTTAAAATTGTTGTTGCCTCGGCAATATTGCTATATGTTCCCCCTGCACATCCTGCTATTATGCCTTGTTGTACATGAAGCCCGTCTTTTTTTATTTTGTCCCTTAAAGTAAATTTCATATCCTTAGAGATTAATTTTTCCGCATCTTTTTCTACAGTATAAAGTATATCTTCTAAATTCTCATTTAATTCATCAATTGTATATGTATTGCTTGGGTGAAAAGGCAATGCTATCATAGATTTAACTTTGCTTAAATCCACATAAATCATACCATCATAATAGGCAATATCTTTTGGTTTTAATTCCTTATACTCACCTATTCTGCCATGAGTCCCTAAATATTCTCTTGTGTCCTCATCAGTACACCAAATAGATGTTAAACAAGTAGTTTCCGTTGTCATTACATCTATTCCATTTCTAAAATCCGTTGGCATTTTTTCTATGGCAGGCCCAACAAACTCCATTACTTTATTTTTTACATAACCATTTTTAAATGATGCACCTATTATAGCCAAAGCAATATCTTGAGGTCCAACGCCATAAGGCACCTCTCCGTCTAAATAAACTCCTATTACCTCTGGACATTTCACATCGTAAGTTGAAGATAAAAGTTGCTTAACTAGTTCTCCGCCACCTTCGCCAATTGCCATTGTTCCCAATGCACCGTATCTAGTATGGCTGTCTGAACCTAATATCATTTTTCCACAGCCTGCCATCTCCTCACGCATATATTGGTGAATAACAGCTAAATGAGGAGGTACATATATTCCACCATATTTTTTTGCAGCCGAAAGACCAAATAAATGGTCATCTTCATTTATAGTTCCACCTACTGTACACAGAGAATTATGACAATTAGTAAGAACATATGGCAAAGGAAAATGTGTCATACCTGATGCCTTTGCCGTTTGAATAATACCCACAAAAGTAATATCATGGGAAGCCATGGCATCAAATTTTAATTTTAAAAAATCCATATTTTCATTTGTATTGTGTTTTTCTAAAATGGAATAGGCAATTGTTCCCTTTTTCGCCTCATTAATCTCCATGTTGTAGTCCTCTTTTATGTCTACCCCATTTACTAGGTAAACGCCCTTGTCATATAATTTAACCATATTACTCCCTTTCTATTAATAAATATTGAAATATCTTCATTTATAAATTTCATTTAATACATTGGAACTTAATAAGCGCAAACTTACCCCACTTAAAAATAAATATTATTTCCCATATTATTTAGCAACTTCAAGAATTTTATTTTTTATATTTTACACCCTAATGTATGAAATTGCTAGTTCGCAAAAACTTTTTTGAATTATTTTTTATTTTTAAATTCATGTGTTTGTTTTATTTTTTCATGTGGAGTATACTTACTACTGACAAGATGAAGTATAGACAAATATTTTAGGAGGAGCATATGAAATACATTGTTACTGTAGTAGGCCTAGACAAAGTTGGAATAATTGGATCAGTTTGTTCATTTTTATCTGAAAACGAAGTAAATATATTAGACATATCCCAAACAATTACAAAAGATTATTTTAATATGTTTATGATTGTTGAATTTAAAGGCAGCAATAGTTTTGAAGAAGTACATCTTGGATTAGATGCCATATCAAAAAAAATTGGTGTTGACATAAAAATTCAAAATGAAGAAGTATTTCAACAAATGCACAGAATATAGTAGGTGATAAAATGATTATAGAAAAAAATGAAATTTTAGAAACCAATAGCTTTATTGAAAAATATAATTTTGACATAAGAACTTTAACTATGGGAATAAGCCTATTAAACTGTATAGATAGTAGCGTAGAAAAAACTTGTTCTAATATATACACAAAAATACTAAAGTTCGCCAACAATTTCGTAGAAACTTGCGACAGAGTTGCCCAAGAATATGGAATAAAAGTTGTTAACAAGAGAATTTCCGTTACACCTATTTCCCTAATTGTAAAAAGCACAAGTGTCGACGACTATTTAAAAGTTGCTAAAGCTTTAGATAAAGCTGCCGAAGATGTAGGCATTGACTTCATTGGAGGTTTTTCTGCTTTAGTACAAAATGGTTGCACCGATTCCGATAGAGCTTTAATTAAATCATTGCCTAAAGTCCTAGCCAACACAAATAAAGTTTGCGCCTCTGTTAATTTAGGTAGTACAAAGTCTGGAATAAATATGAATGGTGTTCGTGATATAGGCCAAATGATTTTAGAAACCTCGGAGTTAACAAAAAATATGGATAGTATAGGTTGCGCTAAATTTGTAGTATTTTGCAATAGCGTTGGGGACAACCCCTTTATGGCAGGAGCATACCACGGAATTGAAAACCAAGAAGTTTGTTTAAGTGTAGGTGTAAGCGGCCCTGGAGTTGTAAAAAATGCCATTGAAAATAACGACCATGTAAACTTCAACGACCTATGCGAAATAATTAAAAAGGCATCATTTAAATTAACAAGAACAGGCCAATTAGTGGCAAAACACGTAGCAAGAGAAATGAATTTACCCTTTGGCACTATAGACTTATCTTTAGCACCTACCCCAGCCATGGGCGATAGCATTGCCGAAATAATCGAAGTAATGGGTATTGAAAAATGTGGCGCTCCTGGCACCACAGCCGCCCTTGCCATTTTAAATGACAATGTAAAAAAAGGCGGAGTAATGGCATCCTCCCATGTAGGCGGCCTTAGTGGAGCTTTTATACCTGTTAGTGAAGATAAAAATATGATAGAAGCCGTAAAAGCCGGCGCTATTAATATAGAAAAACTAGAGGCAATGACTTGTGTTTGCTCTGTAGGCTTAGACATGATCGCAATCCCTGGTGATACTAGTGCTGCCACAATTTCTGGAATTATTGCCGATGAAATGGCTATAGGCATGGTTAATGGTAAAACAACTGCCGTTCGTATCATACCTGTTTACGGTAAAAAAGTTGGGGATATGGCTGAATTTGGCGGGCTACTAGGGTATGCACCTATTATGCCTGTTAGTAAATTCAGTAGTGCCACTTTTATAAATAGAGGTGGTCGTATTGCCCCTCCTATTCATAGCTTTAAGAATTAATTGAATAAAAAAGGGTTTATAATAAATGGTGCTGGTGATAAAAACCGACACCATTTATTTTGTAAAAAAAGACATAACAACCAAAATAACCTATAATTAAATCAGACAAAAATAATAAAAGGGGTTGTTATATCTAATACAAGTATAACAGAAATATTCTGAATTTTTGCTTCGCAAAAACCAAATACTGCGTATTTGTCCGCCGTTCACCATGGTTCTACTCAGTTTAATGGATAAAAAAATAAAATTTGATAAAACAGATTTTTATAAAGAGGAAGTTAAAAATAGACAAAAAACTAAAATACTAATGAGTCCATTAAGTTATATGCCAGAGGCTTGCTATCATTGCAACACACAATTTGGCACTAATATTATAAAACACGGGTCTAAAAATGGTAACATAGCTATGAATGACATTATGTGCCACAAAACTATCCTAAGACTAAAAAAACAAAAATATTATTGTAAAAACTGCGGTAAAACCTTTACTTTAGAAACTGAAGAAGTAGCTAAATTATGTCATATCTCAAGAAGCATCGGCGATTGTTATTAATGAAAATAGATACAGTGTTTAAGGACACCCAACGGAAATATGATAGCTACTTCAAAATGTATATTACAAAGTTAGATATACTAAAGTTTCTTCTGGGTATTGATAGTTCGTTAAAAAAGTCATATTATGTTTATCAAAACCTATTAAAAGCAGTAGAAGAAAGGAATACAGTGAAGCTATAGAAGTTACTAAAACCAGCAAAGATATACTGAGTAAACAAATGGCTACAGCGGTGAAAACCCTAAAGAAATATATTCTATACATGTCTAATACATTAGAATATTGATACACCAATAGAATAATTGAGGGGCTTAATAATAACATTAAAGCTATTAAAAGAATAGCTTTTGGATATAGACATTTTGAAAATATGAAAAAGAGAATACTAGTTACACAATCAATAGTCAATAGACCTATCCACCAGGGAGGCTCGTACCCCCACTAAACGGCGAATTAGACTGTCCCGCCACCTATTACATTAAGGTGTGGGTCTAATTATTACCGATTAAATAAAGCTTTTTCTGAAATTTAAAAATGAGATACCCCATAGAATATCTCATTTGAATTATTACAGTTGTTAATGTTTTTAACGAACAACATGATTTGACAAAGAATCCTTTTTTGAGAACTATGCCTTTTTCAAAACAATAGCGTCACTGAGTTTTACAGGTAATACACCATAGGTTATATTTTAATAATCACTTCTTCACCATGCTCTTCTTTTGAAATAACTGCCTTGCTTTCAGTAATTTCCTTTTCGATAACTGATATTAAGGCACTACCGCCACCAAAACAAATTACACCTATTTTTAAGAGAGAGAAAATTATCTTAACCATGTGTAACTAATCCCGCAAGAAGGGACGAAAGCTTTATGTATAGTTACTTGCTATACCAAGGTAATTTTGTTTCACTTACAGCCTTTTGAATTAATCCACCCAGATCGGGCTAACTAGGGCAATATGCTCATCTTTTTGTTCAATTCTAAGATAGTAGTATGCCGTATCAGAGCTTTCAATTTCAAAGTCAAAATCAAAATTCCTTCCTGAATCTTTCCACTCTCTAATGATGTTATCATTAGAGATTACTTGTACTGACTTTATTTCATCTGTTCCAAGTATATGCCCTTTAATATTCAAAACTTCCCTAGTAGCTACTTTTATTTCGCTTCCAGCCATGGAACCATTTATTTCGAATTGCGCAAGTATTCTTGCTCCTGTAGTTGCGTACACCTGTCTTTGGTTGATTCCTTCATAAATATCAGCTCTGTTTAGACTATTTGAAATAACACATGTTATGCCACCTTCAACACCAGCCTCCATTTGATGAGAATCACTACCACCTAAAAAACCTATTCTATACCCTCTTTTTAGTACATTACGCAGTGAGTTTGCCTCTTCCCTTTGCACATTTTTTGTGTAAGGTGACTCATCGTGGTCAGTCTCAAAAATAGCATGCCTTGAAAGGACTTCGCACACTCTTTGTTTCTCCACAGAATGATATGTCCAATCTGTACTAGCAAGGACAATAGACCAAACTGCACCCATATGGTGAGGTATTATTAAACAATCTGTGTCTTTAAATGTTTCATATAACTTATCAGGGCTATAACCGCATTGGCTTACACAAGGGTAAAAATTACCTCTATCTCCCTTAAAATAGATATTTTTATGTCCATAGTCATACCTAAATTCATTGCTTGTCCATTCGTAGCCTATCAAAGTAGCAAAATTTTCTTTGTTATTAAAATAGTTAGAATAGCTTATCATAAGTTCCCATTCTGCCGGAGTTATGACATCAGGAAATGCGTCATGGTCACTAAGGGCTGTAAAGTCTTGCATTGCTGTATATCTGTTAAAGTGAAAATATTGGTCAATCTCTCCAAGTCCATCACTTAAAGTACTTTGACCATGAATATCCCCAAAGTAATAGTTCATTCCCTGGTATGATGCAAGTCCTGCCTTTTTGAATTCTTCCAGTTCTTCCTCAGCTAGTACTGCAATTTCTTTATCTTTTGAAACCGCTTTATTAAAAGTTGCATTTTCAATAAGAAAATCATTTTGAACACCTGCGATAAACTCATCTTCTGAAATCACGCATAACATGATGTGAGCATTTCTAGTCCATGTATGACCATTCCCAGATGCGTTTTGATATGCTACGTATATTTTGTTATTATTAACTGTAACAGATGCTCTTTGACTAAATTTCTGTAAAATGTTAGGAGTAACCACAAATGGTGCGCCATAGCTATTGCCATCCCATTTTTTCATTAAAATACCCCTGCCATAGTTAAGAGCAAAATATCTTCCTTCTATACTTAGACTTGCACTTAAATGCCAGAAATTACTTTCTAACTCTGTGTTTTTCTTTATGCAAACAGGTTTAAATTTTTTTTGCTCAAACTCGGCACATACATACTTTATGTGGGATTTTCTACCTATAACATTCCATATACAAATAACACCTTTGTCTGACTTTGCAATTGATAATGCCGTACAGAAACCATCAGTATCCCTAAGTTCTATAGTATTAAAGCAGTTTTTTGCGTTTTCCCAAACACTTACAAAAGCGCTGTAACGTTGTCCATTGAAACCATCAAAGAAAACATAAAGATTTCCATCGCCCCCAACTATTGGATTAGGTCTGAAATTATCATAACCCATCGTACAAACTTCTTTTGCAACTTCGTCTCCCTTTATCTGGACATACTTTGCAGATCCTTTTTCAGAAAGTTCTGAATAAAATAGCCATATACATTCATTGTATTCCACAAGCTTTACATCAGATATACAACCCGCAGTAATAATTTGTTGGGGTTCTGTCCAAATACTTCCATCAAATTCAGATATGTATGCTGCCCATTGATCATTTAAAGTTTCAGACCATGCTGCATAAAGTTTTTCTTTGGTTTCTAAAAGAGTTGGTCTTAGTACTTGTCCGTCTCTTATAAATTGTTTTTCTTCACCCAATTTGTCATCTGCAACTTCTGATATAGAAACTATATCCTTTTTGCCATGTTCACAATCAACGCAGTTCTGCCAAATAACATAAACTTTATTCTTAAAATTTCTAATAACAGGATACTGCGCAGAAGTTTCCATGGGATTTGTTAATCTGTATTCCATCGTCAAGACCTCACTTTTCTAATATATTATAGCAAATCTAATTATGTTCAATATTTTCCCCAAGCCCTTTAGGTGCTCTTACATACTTTCCTGCAAAAATCAGGGCTATCATAGTAACTACATAAGGCAACATTTGTATAAGTCTATTAGATATTGCCTTACCCTGCATCATCATTTGAAGGGCATCTGCCCCACCAAAAAGAAGCGAACTCATAAATGCACCCATTGGGGTATATCTACCTAAAACATTGGCACAAACAGCCATATAACCTCTACCCGCTGTCATATCTCTTGCAAACATATTCAACAAATCAATAGAAAGATAGCTACCCGCAAGACCGGAGATTAATCCTGTCAAAGTTGCACCTATATACTTTGTCCTTACAACGTTAATGCCAACTGTAGATGCCGCCGTAGGATTTTCTCCCACCATTCTCATTCTTAGACCATACTTTGTCTTAAAAAGAAATATGTGAGCTCCTATCACAAGCAAAATCATCACAATTAACAGCGGAGAAACTCGCCCCAAAATAGGGACATGGAAAGGTTTTAGAGTAGGAACCATTTCACCATTTCCTCTGTTCCCCCAAACGCCTTGAAGCAGTAAAGTAGTTAAACCGGCCGCAAGCAAGTTCAGTCCAACACCGCTTATAATATGATTAACATCATATTTTGTAGTTAAAATACCGTGTATTAAACCAATTGAGCCCCCGAATAAGACCCCCATAACTATACCGATAATAGCATCGCCTGTTAAAAACGAACCATACGCCGCACCAAATGCACCTACCAGCATCATTCCTTCAAGACCCAATGCCATGATTCCAACCCTTGCAGAAAAAACAGCTCCTGTTGACGCAATGCAAATAGGAATCATAGTGCGGATTGTATTTTGAATAAACCCTAGTAAAAAATCATCCATATCACTTTGCCTCCTTTACATTACCAAAACGTTTAATTATGTTTGGAATAAACTCTAATATTTGTTTAACTAAAAGTGGAGCAGCAACAGAGACCACAATAACCGCTTGAATAACTGTAACGAAGTCCATTGGGATTTTCGCAACTCTGTTTAGAGTCATAGCACCAGCTCTTAGTGCGCCAAAGAGTATGGAAGTGAAAATCACTCCAATAGGATTACAGTAAGCGAGCGCCGCAACAGCTACACCATCAAAACCATAGCCATTTGAAAAATTCTCCACAAATCTATAATCAACCCCAAGTATTTGACCTGCGCCACCAAGACCTGCAATAGCTCCTGATAAAAACATTGAAAAGAGTATTATTTTTCCAGATTTTATGCCAGCTGTTTCAGCGGCAATCTTGTTTTGCCCAATTGCTCGTATTTCATAACCCAAAACCATTCTTTTTAGCATAATTTGCGTAAATATACATACCACTATTGCTATTACAACAGCAAAACTTGTTTGGAAACGAGAGTCAAATCTAGGAAGTTGTGCCGCAACATTTATTGTTGCACTTTGGCTAGACCAACTCCCTTCTTCTGTAAAAAATTCCGTCAGTAAATACCCACACAAACCTACAGCAATACTATTAAGCATAATTGAACTAATAACCTCATTTGCTGAAAAACGTACTTTCAAAATAGCTATTATTAATGCCCAAACACCACCGCCAATAATTGCCGCAAGTAAGCAAATTGGTAATATTAAATAGTCTGGTGCCTGAATATAAATGCCAGCTATCGCAGCAAAGAAGCCACCAACATAAAGCTGTCCTTCTGTGCCAATGTTAATAACGCCGCATTTAAAAGCTATTGCATAAGCAAGACCTGTAAACATTAAAGGCGTGGACTGTGTTAAAGTTAGCATTACTGCTGGCAAGCTACCAAAAGCTCCTTTAAAAATGGCTATATATGCTCCTATTGGGTCATAACCACTTGCTATAAAGAATATAGCACCTACTAAAAGCCCTATGAAAAGCGAGCCAAGCAAGTAAACAAAAGTGTTATTTTTCATTAGTCCTCACTCCCTTCAGCTATCTTGCCAGAAACCATCAACATTCCTAATTCCATATCGCTATATTCATCAGCCTTTCTAATGTCAACTATTTTCCCCTCAAACATAACAGCAATTCTATCGCTCAATTTCCTTACTTCGTTGAGATCTGCTGATATTAGCAAAACGCCTTTTCCTTTATCCCTAAGGGATAACATTTGATCATGTATATACTCTGCCGCAGAAATGTCCACACCTCTGGTAGGTTGTGCGGCAATAACCACTTCCGGGGATTGGGAAAATACCCGCCCTATAATTACTTTTTGAGCATTTCCACCAGAGAGCGACTTAATAGGCATCTTGGAACCAGAGGTTTTTATAGAAAAATTCTTGATAACCTCTTTTGCATTATTTTCAATGCTTGAAAGATTGAAAATGCCCTTTGATCCAAATTGATTTTTCTTGTGATAGCCAAGTATCAAGTTTTCCTGAACGCTCATTTCTCCAACTGATCCACGCTTATTTCTATCTTCTGGAACATGACCAATTTTTGCATTTATAAAATCGTTTACATCACCTTCAATTTTATTTCCATTCAGCAAAACAGTTAAGCTTTCAGTTTTTGCAATTCCTGTAATTGCCTCAATTAGCTCACTCTGACCATTACCGTCAACGCCAGCAATACCTAAAATTTCTTTTTTGCACAGAGTAAGGTTTATATTATCAAGAGTTACACTTTCGCTTTTATAGCTGAGGTTTTTGATTTCAAAGAGTGGTTCAATTCCTGGTTCTGGTGGCGCTATTCTTCCAAGAACTATATCCCTTCCAACCATTAACTTTGCCAATTTTTCCTCATTCATGTCTTTTGATTCTTTTTCATCAATAAACTCTGCATCCCTCATTACAGTTACTTTATCAGCAACTTGCATAATTTCATGGAGTTTATGTGTAATCAAAATAACACTTTTACCTTCTGCCTTGAGCTGCTTTAGCATTATAAAAAATTCATCAACTTCTGCTGGTGTCAATACAGCCGTAGGTTCATCAAGAATGAGTATTTCTGCACCTCTGTAAAGTGCCTTCATTATCTCAACACGCTGTTTTTGTCCAACACTTAAATCCTCTACTTTTTTGTTTAAATCGAGTTTAAAATTAAGTCTTTCATTTATATTTCCAACTGATTTCTCATAAACAGATCTATTGATAATGGCTTTTTTCGTAGGTTCTGCACCTACAACCACATTTTCCATAACAGTAAAAACATCTGCAAGCATAAAGTGTTGATGAACCATGCCAATACCACGAGATATTGCATCATGGGTATTGGCTATTTTAACATCTTTTCCATAAAGCTCTATTTCGCCACTGTCTAACTTTGTCATGCCATAAAGTATTTTCATTAACGTTGTCTTTCCCGCACCGTTTTCACCTAAAATAGCATGAATCTCTCCTTTTTTTACTATGAGTTTTGCATTTTTTAAAGCAACGGTTTTTCCAAAGGTCTTGTTGATGTTTTTCATTTGAACTGCGTATTCAGACATCTTAATCCTCCTTAGAAATCTTATTTAATTTTGCTTATGTTATGAATTTCTACCCAAGCGTCAACATCTTCAAGTTTAGCAGGGATTTCAACTTTGTTGTCAACTATATATTTTTTAGCTGCTTCCATTTTTTGAACAATTTCATCAGGAATTTTTACGTTGCTTCCTTCAAAAGTATAGCCAACTGCATTGTCTACAAGTCCAAGTGTTACGATTCCAGCCGTCCATTGTCCTTCAGCCATTTTCTTTAATTCATTGAAAACTATCTCATATACTTTTCTTTCGCTTGTAGAAATAATGTGATCCGGCTCTATAGGATTTTGACTCATACCCGCACCAATTGCATATTTATTTTCATTTTTAGAAGCTGTGAATATTCCTAAACCTGTTGCACCACAAAAATGATGTATAATATCCGCTCCAGTTGCATACATTGAAGACGCCATAGTTATGCCTTTTGCTGGATCCGTAAATGAACCAATAGTTGTCGTATCTACTTGAGTTTCTTTGTCTACGAATTTAGCTCCTGCCACAAAACCTGCCTGTGCAGCTTGTTGTGTAGGATTGTCCATGCCTATTATAATTCCTACGTGTTTGTCTGGATTTGCGAGTTTAAAGTTTGCCGTATCTGTTGTTGCAAGTCCTGCTAAAACACCATTTAAAAATGTTTGCTCCTGTTGGAATGTAAAAACGCAATTTACATTTGGAAGTTCTACTTTTGCATCGATGATTGAAAACATTTGATTAGGAAAATCTGTGGCAACTTTTCTTAGTGCGTCTTCTTGGTCTGAACTAAGTGTAATTATAAGTTCATAATCTCCACTTTCAGCATACTGGCGCATAACTGTTTCATAATCACTAACTGCCTTTGGCTCTGCATAGTCAAAATCTACTCCAAGTTGTTCTTTGGCCATCTGCATTCCTTGATAAGACATATCGTTAAAGTTCTTATCCCCAAGACCTGCAGTAGTTAATATAAGTCCCATTTTTCCAGCTATTTTTTGTTCAGGTTCCTTTGCTCCAGTTGTATCTGCTCCGCTAACTTCATTGGTCTGGGCAGGTTCTATATCGCTTGGAACCTCAATTTGTTTTCCACCACAGGCTGTAAATGCCATAGACATACACGCAATAGCTCCGAGTAATAGCATTTTTGTAAATCTTTTCATAGTTCTACCTCCTATACATAATCGGTAGTGTAAAGAACTACCTAAATTTAAATTTATTTTTCCTTATATATCAAGGGATTCAAGCTCATAAAATAAAAAAAAGAACAACATCCCCTAAAATTTGTTATAATATAGTCGCTAAACCACAAAAAAAGGAGTTGTTGTTCATGATTAATATTATAACTTATTTATTAAATTATATCCATTCATTACATGTGGAAGTTTATAAAATGACTCTGGTCATAAAACTCCACTTTATTGCTTGAGTATGCAACCAACAAGGTTTATTGCAAAATATATTCCACTTAGGCAAATGGCTCATGATGATACTTATAGTCCTAAATAAAATAAATTCGCTATTGATAAACTTCTCATTATCAAAATTTCCGAATTTTGCTTTCAGCAAAATCAAACCTTTTAGGTTTGCCAGCTTGTTCATCACTGTTCTATTTTGAAAAGCACGATTATAAATTTCTATTGTCTTACTATAAATACAAATACAAAAAGTCTGATGGTGCTTTTAGTGGTGTTACGCTATGGGTTGCATATTACAATTTCATGCATCTACATATAACTGTAAAAAGCTTCTTAATATAGTTAATGAGTTTGAATTATTAGACAATACGCCTGTTAAATGATTGTTGCTAATTAAAAACGTTTCCTTATACGATTCTTATTTTTTTAATAACTCACTTTACACTACCAAATAATGTTATATTTTATATTTAAATTATTACCTATGTAGTAATAATTTAAATATCGTTAAAAGTTCAGTATTTACATTTAAAACAGAAAAATAAAAACGTTTTTATTTTTCTGTTTTAAAAAACTTTTGATTATAATGCCACAAAAGTGCGTTCGCCCAGGGCGAATCTTGCCATTAAAACTGAAAAACAACTTATTTATCAGTAGCTCTCTAATTTAGCTTTTTACAGGAATTTTTTACTATTAAATTTCCGTTTAATATAACATCCATTTTTCCACTTACTTTTTGTTCTTTAATTTGCCCTAAAAGATGTGTCATTGCAGTTTGCCCAAGTTCAAAACATGGTACTGTTAAGTATGTAAGATTTGCATATGCTCTTGTAAAAAAATCTGGAGTACAACAGGCTATAATAGAAATATCATCAGGTATTTTTGCTCCTATTTGTGACAATCCAACCTCTACTCCCATCATTATTAAATCGCCAACTGCATAGATTGCCGAAGGCGGCTTTTCAAGTTTCATAAACTCAATGGCACTTTTAGCGCTATTATCAAGGATGGTGTCTATATATTTTTTTCCCTTACCCTCAAAATCTTCTGCGCAATACTTAATAAGACTTTCATCGAAAATCCCTCTATCAATCATTATTTTTGCGTACATTTCAATATTTCCCCTAGCCACAAATGATTTCTCATAGTTCCCTATAATTCCAATACGTTTATGACCCAGTTCGAGTAAATAATTAGTTATAGTTTCTGCCTGATGTGCTGTAGAAGCTCTAACAGATGCTACCGGCAAGTCCTTATTATCCATACTTACTAAAACAACAGGAATACCTTGAGATTGAGCCTTTAGAATAACTTCCTTTATTTCATCGTACATTCCCATACCAGTAGATAGTACTATTCCATCAACCTGCCTATTTGTGAGGACTTCCATATGCTTTATAATTTTACTCCGAGAGGAATCTCCATCGCAAAGAAAAAGGTTCTGATTAGCTTTTGATGCAATCGAGTCCAAACCTTTTATAATTTCCGTTGCATGAGGTATAGATATTTCTTCGATAACAATGCCAATAGTGTTAGTATGTTTTCTCTTTAGATTTTGAGCAATAATATTGGGACGGTAGTCCAATTCCTTTACCACTCTAAGAACTTTTTTTCTAGTTTTTTCTGAAACTTTGTCCTTGTTATTAAGTACACGAGAAACCGTACTAATTGCAACATCAGCTTGTTTCGCTACATCTTTTATATTAACCATTAGTAACAACTCCATATAATCGAAACGTTTCCACAAATACTTTATAGCATACTATACATGAAAAAGCAAGTGATTTTAATTATTTATCATGTGCGTTTCATAAATTTTTTATTACAAGCTTAAGTTTCTCATCACCACTCATTACTGCACACATTGCTATTGTTAATACATCTACTAATTAAGGTCTATATAACTTGTGTGTCTTTTATCTTCTTTTATACTAAATTTTTCTTTTATTTCATCCATAAGCTTCATTCCTTTTTAATTCATTACACAATAAAATGGATTGTGTTTCTATTTTTTATGAAATGCAAGTGTGTTTATCCGATGACATAATGTAGAGTTTTAAGCTAATTTTGTACCTTTTCTCCTCTTTTCGATTTTTTGGTATATGACAGGTTAAGAACCATGCATTTTTTAACTTCCAAAAAAAATTTTTTAAATTTTTTCAAAAAACTATTGTGCATTTAAAACATATCTGTTATAGTAAAAATATAAATTGGAAACGTTACCGGTAAAGTTTCCGGAAGTCCCATGCAAATAAAAATATAAGAGTTTGGAGGATGTAATGAAATTACAGCCGCAAAAGCAGCCTCACTACGTAAACTCTATATTTTTCTGTTTTTGCCCATCGGGTAAAATGCAAATAAAAATATTTTTGGAGGTCTTACTATGAAATTTAAAAAGATAATTGCAACATCAATGGCAAGTTTAATGCTACTTAGTGCAACAGCATGTTCCAGTAATGAAACTACAGGCGATACAGCAACACCTAACGAAGCAGCAAGCACAGACAAAACCGCAGAAACAACAAGCGAAACAGGCTCTGTTTACTATTTAAACTTCAAGCCAGAGTCCGGTGACATTTGGCAAGAAATCGCAACAAAGTACACAGAAGAAACAGGCGTACCTGTAAAAGTACAAACAGCAGCAGCAGGAACTTACGAGCAAACTTTAAAATCTGAAGTTGCTAAAAGCGAGCCACCAACATTATTCCAAATAAACGGACCAATCGGTTTTAAATCTTGGGAAAACTACTGTTTAAATTTATCTGGTACAGAAATTTATAATCAATTATTAGATAAGGAAATGGCAATTTCAAATGATACTGGTGTTTATGGTATCCCATATGCCGTAGAAGGTTATGGCATCATATACAACGACGAAATTATGCAAAAATATTTCGCCTTAAGTGATGCTAAAGCAACAACTATGGAAGAAATAAATAACTTCGATACTTTAAAAGCTGTTGTTGAAGATATGCAAGCCAGAAAAGATGAATTAAGTATTGAAGGAGTATTTGCATCAACTTCTTTTGCAACTGGTGAAGACTGGAGATGGCAAACTCACTTAGCAAATATTCCTGTTTACTATGAGTATAAAGACGATAATGTATCAGACAAAGACGAATTAGCATTTACATATTCAAATGAATACAAAAATATTTTTGACTTATATTTAAACAACTCACTTATTGAACCTGCAATGGTAAGTAGCAAGTCTGTAAACGACTCTATGGCAGAGTTCGCTTTAGGTAAAGTAGCTATGGTTCAAAATGGTAACTGGGGTTGGGGACAAATTGCCGGTGTTGAAGGTAATGTTGTAAAAGAAGAAAATGTTAAGTTCCTACCAATATACACAGGTATTGAGGGCGAAGAAAATCAAGGTCTATGTGTTGGTACAGAAAACTTTTTCTCTATAAACTCTCAAATTTCAGAAGCAGACCAACAAGCTACTATAGACTTTGTAGAATGGGTATTTACATCTGACTTAGGTAAAGATTATGTAACAAACCAATTAGGTTTTATTACTCCTTTCGGTTCATTTACAGCTGAAGAAAAACCAACAGATCCATTAGCAAAAGAAATTGATAGATACTTAAGTGATTCAAATTACTATTCAGTAGCTTGGAACTTTACATCTTTCCCAAGTCAAACTTTTAAAGATAGCTTTGGCGCATCATTATTACAATACGCACAAGGTCAGAAAGAATGGGCTCAAGTTGTTGAAGATATGAAAGCCGATTGGGCTTATGAAAAATCAATGACTAAATAATTATTTTAACATAACCATTAAAAGGTAGGTGGGTATTATATACTTCACCTGCTTTTTCTAACATAGGAAGGAAACTATATGCAAAAATCCATAAGTAAACATTTCCCCATTTTTGTTTTACCAACCTTAATAGCATTTTTTATTGCTTTTTTTATACCTTTTTTAATGGGCATATATTTATCCTTTACAGAGTTTACTACTGTAAAAGATGCCACATGGGTTGGTTTAGAAAACTATGGCCGAATATTTACAGACAAGTATTTTCTTGGCTCACTTTTATTTACAATTAAATTTACAGTTGTTTCCATTGTAACTGTTAACTTTTTCGCATTTGTCCTAGCTTACGCCTTAACAACAGGAATAAAAGGCACAAATTTATTTAGAACAGTATTTTTTATGCCAAACTTAATAGGAGGCATTGTATTAGGTTACATATGGTTGCTTCTTATAAATGGCGTGTTGGCTTCTTTTGGTCTTACAATTTCCTATGATGCTAAATACGGATTTTGGGGACTTATAATTATGATGAACTGGCAACTTATAGGCTATATGATGATTATCTACATTGCCGGCTTGCAAAACGTGCCAGGGGAGTTAATCGAAGCAGCAAAAATTGATGGCGCTACTAAATTTCAAACATTAAAAAATGTAACTATCCCAATGGTTATGTCTTCAATTACAATATGCCTATTTTTAACATTAACAAATTCATTCCGTCTGTTCGACCAAAACTTAGTATTAACCAATGGCGGCCCAGGGCAATCAACAACAATGTTAGCACTGGATATTTATAAAACATTCTATGGTAGAGTTGGTTGGGAAGGTGTAGGCCAAGCCAAGGCAGTTATATTCTTCTTAATTCTAACCGTAATAGCCCTTACACAATTAGGAATAACAAGACGAAAGGAGTTTGAGCATTAATGAGCAAAAAAAATAAAGAAATTGTAAAAATAGAAGTAAGCAAAACTACAGCCACTTTTTTATCATTATTCTTAGGTGTTTTATCTTTAGCATTTTTATACCCAATAGCCTTAGTATTTTCAAACACCTTTAAAAACAAATTATATATAAGCGATGTACCCTTTCAATTACCTAACAGCACAACATTTATTGGCCTAAGTAACTATATTGACGGTGCAACAAAAATAGGTTTCTTCGAAGCCTTTGGCCGTTCGGCTTTTATTACTATATGTTCCGTAATTGTAATTGTAACCCTTACTTCAATGACAGCTTGGTATATCGCAAGAGTTAAAAATACTTTTACAAAATATTTATATTTTTTGTTTGTATTTGCTATGATTGTACCTTTCCAAATGGTTATGTTCACTATGTCTAAAGTTGCAAACGATTTAGGCCTTAACAATATATTCGGCCTAGTAATTTTATACCTAGGTTTTGGTGCTGGTCAAGCTGTGTTCCTTTTTACAGGTTTTGTTAAATCAATTCCTTTAGAAGTTGAAGAAGCCGCCATGATAGACGGTTGCACCCCTATTAAGACTTATTTTAATGTTGTATTCCCAATGCTTAAATCTATTGCAGTAACCGTTGCCATACTTAATACTATGTGGATTTGGAACGACTTTTTATTACCAAGCTTAATTTTACCTCAAGAAACAGGCACAATACCAATGGTTATACAAAATTTAAAAGGTGGTTACGGCTCAATAGATATGGGCGCAATGATGGCAATGTTAGTTTTAGCTATAGTGCCTATTATAATATTCTATTTAAGCTGTCAAAAATACATAATTAAAGGAATTGCTGCAGGAGCAGTTAAAGGCTAAGGAGATTTATGAAAAAATCATGTGGAATTTTATTACCAATATCAAGTTTGACATCAAAATATGGAATAGGTTCATTCTCCAAAGAGGCCTACAATTTTATAGATAAACTAGCAAGGGCAAATCAAAAATACTGGCAAATACTACCTTTAAACCCAACTAGTTACGGTGATTCACCTTACCAAGCTTTTTCCTCCTTTGCAGGAAACCCCTACTTTATAGACCTAGATAAACTTATTGAAGAAGATTTACTTACTTTAAATGACCTTCAATATTTAGATTTTGGCAGTGATAAGAGAAATATAAATTATGAATTATTATACAAAAATAGATTTATTTGTTTGAAATCAGCATTTAAAAAGTGGAGTGAAGGCCATAAAGTATCTGAATTTCATCTAAAGCAAGAAATAATAGACTATAGTTTTTTTATGGCATTAAAAGACTATTTTCACGGCAAATCTTGGTTAGAGTGGCCAGAAGACATAAAATATAGAAATAAGGAAACCATAATACATTATGAAAATACATTAGAAGAAGAAATAAATTTTTACCAATTCCTTCAAATAAAATTTAATGAACAATGGCAAAACTTAAAAAACTATAGTCATAGTAAAGGCATAAGTATAATAGGTGATATTCCTATTTATGTAGCCCTAGATAGTACTGAATGCTGGGTAAATAAAGAACTATTTGAGTTTAACGAAAAATCCGAACCTACCTTTGTAGCCGGCTGCCCACCTGATGGTTTCTCAGCTGATGGTCAGCTATGGGGCAATCCCCTTTATAACTGGAAATATCACGAAGAAACTAACTATTCTTGGTGGATAAGTAGAATGAAATATACTTTTGAACTATATGACATTGTTAGAGTTGACCACTTCCGTGGTTTTGA
Source organism: Lachnospirales bacterium (assembly GCA_047974375.1). Taxonomy (GTDB): domain Bacteria; phylum Bacillota; class Clostridia; order Lachnospirales; family CAMZNU01; genus JBKECF01. The sequence continues at coordinate 13,423 of JBKECF010000004.1, read as the reverse complement.
TGAATACTATAAAATTCCTTTCGGAGATATAAATGCTAAAAATGGTCATTGGGCAAAAGGTCCAGGCATAAAATTATTTAAGGCAATTAAAGAGGAGCTAGGTAATTTAAAAATAATCGCAGAAGATTTGGGTTTTTTAACTCCTAGTGTTATTGAACTACTTAGAGAAACAGGATACCCAGGAATGAAAGTTTTACAATTCGCCTTCGACTCAAGAGAAGAAAGCGACTATTTGCCTCATAATTACACCGCCAACAGCGTTGTTTACACAGGAACTCATGACAATAACACAATATTAGGTTGGTATAATGATTTAAATGAAACAGACAAAGCCTATGCCATAAAATATTTATATGAAAATGTAAATAAAACTGATAAAGTTAACTTTGACTTCATAAGCCTTGCCTATAGCAGTATTTCCCATTTAGCTATAATACCTTTACAAGACATTTTAGGCTCAGACAGTAGCGGAAGAATTAACACACCATCTACTTTAGGCTTTAACTGGCAATGGAGAATTTTAGAAAATGAGTTTAACGACCAATTAATAAATGAAATAAATATATTAACAAAAAAATATAATAGATAGGTAAAAGGGTGATTTATTTGAACTCAATAACAATAATAGACATTGCAAAATTAAGTGGTGTAAGCGTAAGCACTGTATCAAGGGCAATAAACAATCACCCTGACATAAGCAGTGCCACAAAAAATAAAATAATGAGTGTAATTAAAGAAAATAACTACGCACCCAACACCAGTGCAAGAAATTTAAAAAGAACTACCTCCAAAACAATTGCCGTCCTTATAAAAGGTATAAGCAATCCTTTTTTCAGTAATATGATTAAAATATTCGAAGAAGAAATAAAAATAAAAAAATATACTTTTATACTACACAAAGTTGACCAAAGAGATGACGAAATTGTAGTTGCTCAAGATTTAATAAGGGAACAAAAATTAAAAGGCATTATTTTTTTAGGAGGTTATTTTTCCCATAGCACCAAGGAGTTAAATAAAATCGACGTTCCCTTTGTTTTAAGTACCGTTGATTTACCCGATAAATATAAAAATGAATATTCCTCTATCTCTGTAGATAATTTGGCAGAAAGTTATAAAATGATAAACCATATTTGTAAAAAAGGACATAAAAGAATCGCCATTTTAGCAGCTAGTAAAAGCGATGAAAGCATTGGAAAATTACGTCTTGCAGGCTATAAAATGGCACTAGAACGTAATGGAATTGAATTTGATAAAAATTTATGTTTCTATATGAACGAAAATATAGAGGGTTATACCATGGAAAATGGCTATGATACAATGTCTAAAATCTACAACAGTAGTTATTTTAAAGATATAACAGCTATTTTTGCCGTAGCAGATAGTATAGCAATTGGAGCTTGTAGTTTTTTAAGTGACAAAGGTTTAAAAATACCAGAAGATATTTCTGTTGCCGGCTTTGATGGTCTTGATATATCTAAATATTACATTCCAAAGCTTACAACCATTAAGCAACCTGTAGACAAAATGGCAAGGGCTACTATTAAACTTTTATTTCAAATGATAGATGATAAAAATTATAAAAACAATATTATTTTTTCAGCTATATTAGATGAAGGACAATCTGTAAAAACATTAAAATAATAAAAGGACCTATACATCAGCGAGGGTGTACCCCCCCACTGGCAAATAGGTCCTTTTCTTCTACATTTTTATATTTAACTAAAAGTCAACTTTCTCTCCATAATAAATGCAGTTGAAAAGTTTAACCATTTCATCTTTAGATATTTCTCTTGGATTTGAAGAAGTACAAGGGTCTAAAAGAGCTCTTTCAGAAACCAATTCAACTTTTGCTTTAAAGTCATCTTCTCTTACTCCAAATTCCTTTAAGGTAGTAGGTATTTCCATCTTTTTACACATACTAACAATTTCATTGCAAAGTGCATCTACTAATTCAACGTCCTTCGCACCTTTTAAGCCTAAAGCTCTAGCTACTTTAGCATATCTATCACCGCAAGTTTTCGCATTAAACTTAACAACATATGGTAAATAAATGGCATTGGCACAGCCATGTTCAATATTGAATACAGCACCTGTTTTATGTGCCATAGAGTGAGTTATACCCAGTAGGGCATTAGAAAACGCCATACCTGCCAGACATTGGGCATAGTGCATTTGTTCTCTGGCATCTTTATCCCCTTTTTCCCAAGATTTAAATAAATTATCATGTACCATAAGAATAGCCTCTAATGCTAAAGGGTCTGTAAAGGCACTTCTTAAGCCTGCAACATAAGCTTCTAAGGCATGAGTTAAAGCATCCATACCTGTATGAGCCGTCAATTTTTTTGGCATAGTTTCCGCTATTTCTGAATCTAAAATAGCTACGTCTGGTGTAATATTAAAATCGGCTAAAGGATACTTTATACCTGTAGAATAATCCGTTATAACAGAGAATGCTGTAACCTCTGTTGCTGTACCACTCGTTGAAGGTATTGCCAAAAATTTAGCCTTGGTACGTAATTCTGGTAAAGTAAAAGGGTCTTTAATATCATCGAATTTAGTTTCTGGATATTCATAAAAAATCCACATTGCTTTTGCTGCATCTATAGGCGAGCCACCACCCATGGAAATAATCCAATCTGGTTCAAACTCTCGCATAGCCTCAGCACCTTTAAAAACTGTTTCTACCGATGGGTCTGGTTCAACATTTTCAAAAAGCTTAACTTCTATTCCTGCTTCTTTCAAGTAGCTCACAGCCTTATCTAAAAAGCCAAACCTTTTCATACTGCCGCCACCTACAACAATAATTGCCTTCTTCCCCTTAAGTTTTTTCAAATATTCAAGTGATCCTCTTCCAAAATATAAATCTCTAGGTAATGTAAATCTTTGCACAATAAAACCTCCTCATTATAATCTCAATATTTTCACTTTCTTCTTTTGCTTTTTTGGCACATAGTCGAGCAATAGCTATGCTTTATGACCCGACAGCAAAACCAAAGGCTCCGCCTTTATCAGCCGCTCACTCTGACTTTGCTTTAAGCTAAGATTAGCACCTACGCCAATCTTCCATCATTATATAATTTAAATAAATAAATGTCAATTAATCAGCATAAAATATGCAAATTTGGGAATTATTCACAAATTTAACAATCTATTTTAGGTTGTATTCCATTATTCATTATGTATCTTATTGGTTGTTTTGTGCTTACTATACATTTTTCACTCACATCACAAACAACTTGACATATAACAAATATACTTGTACCTTACTTATAGTGAATTTTAACTTGTACTGGTCGGAAACTTCGTTTCCTGCTCGTTCAACCAATTTTAGGAGGAAAAAAATGGAACACATTACAGGTAGCAAAAGATATTTATTAGCTGTACAACACGTTTTGGCCATGTTTGGTGCAACTGTACTAGTACCTATACTTACAGGATTGCCAACATCTTTGGCGTTGTTATCTGCTGGCGTTGGCACACTGCTATTCCACTCAGTTACTAAGGGCATGGTCCCTGCTTTTTTAGGCTCTTCCTTTGCTTTTATCGGGGCTATTGCTCTTATTTTACAAAGCGAGGGCATCGCCAGTGTAAAAGGTGGTGTTATAATAGCCGGCTTTGTTTACATCGCCATGAGCCTTATAATTAAAATTTTTGGCGTTGAAAAAGTTCGTTCATTTTTCCCACCTATTGTTACAGGACCTGTTATTATTGTTATAGGTCTAAGGCTTAGTCCTACAGCTCTATCTATGGCAGGCTATTCCATAAATGAAAATGGCCTTGGCCAATTTGATATTCCATCTCTTATTATTGCTTTAAGCGTTGTTGTTACTATGGTGGTTGTTACTATTTTCGCTAAAGGTTTTTTTAAACTGGTACCTATACTTATTTCCGTTATTGTTGGATATATTGTAGCTACTATATATGATGTTGTTGATTTTTCTATTATTACTAATGCCCCTATATTTGGTTTTGATAGTGAATCTCTTGAAAGTTTTTTGACTATGCCTAAGTTTACGGCATCTGCAATTTCTGCCATTGCACCTATTGCATTAGTTGTATTTATTGAACACATTGGGGATATCACTACTAACGGCTCTGTTGTTGGTAAAGATTTTTTCAAAGAACCAGGCATACACAGAACAATGCTCGGTGACGGCGTTGCCACTGTTATGGCTGGGCTTATTGGCGGGCCGCCAAATACAACTTATTCAGAAAATACAGGGGTACTAGCTGTTACAAAGGTATATGACCCATCTATTTTACGTCTAGCCGCTATATACGCCATAATAATTAGTTTATTCGGCAAATTCTCTGGATTTGTACAATCTATACCAACTGCCGTAATGGGTGGTGTTAGTATTATATTATTTGGAATGATTGCCAGTGTTGGCCTTAGAACTTTAATTGATGAGCAATTGGATTTTTCCCATAGTAGAAACTTGCTAATTACTTCACTTATTCTTGTTACTGGTATAAGTATAGACAATATATTTATTTCTGGAACTCTGTCCATATCCGGTCTTGCTGTTTCAGCACTTATAGGAGTTGTTTTAAATAAATTGTTGCCTAAAAATATATAACAAAAAGGAGCTGTCTTGAATCGAGTAGGAAACTACTCATTAATTGAGTAGTTGTCCTCTAACACCACCGTACGTACCGTTCGGTATAGGTTGGTTACAAAAATTTAATATGAACTTTCTGATATATCGAAACTATGTTTTTATAACCTAGGCTTCCGATATCCATTCATTAATAATTTACTAAGTATTGGGCTATTGGATACTCTCCAGTAGCCTTTTCTTGTATTAGCCATATTCCCATGCTTTGCTTTTGTCTATACTAAGCTTTTTCAACTTCTCAAACCTAGTTACCCTTTTCCATTGCTTCTATAATATAAGTTCGTATTTTACGTCGTATCCATCCATTGCAAACATTCATGAATGTTTGCATACTTCCACCGTAGTAGTTTATATACCCTACTGTGAATTTATTAAGTTTCTTAATGACCCATTCTATTCCTTTCCCCTTATTCCTTTTTAATATCTCACACACTTTCTTCTTGAACTTTATTTTAGCTTTCTTATGAGGTACTCAGTACTTCATAGAAAAAAATTTCCTACTACTATGACGCCTGCCGACTTCTTACGGTTTAGTTATACATCACTGCATAGGTTCAACTAATTAAAGGTTGCCCCGTAAGACCTCCCCGAGTAAGGGTATATTCTTTCCTTCCATCTATCTGAATTTTTGCTTTGCAAAAACCAAACGTTTCACGTTTGTCCGCCGCACACCACGGTTCTACTCTGCTACATTTACACCACACACTTCCCAATAGTTTTGGATTTCAATTTGTTTTGCAACCTTATCCAGCATGTGTTTGCCTTATATGTAGTTTCTGTTCGTCAGGCCAGAGTTTTGCCTAGGACTTCCTTCACATTCCACCTCACGATGTACACGCTTGTCTTCAGCTATACGCTTGGCACTATTAACCCATGTTAGGGACTTTCACCCATTAGAATATATCCATGTCGGGCGCACAAAGAAAAAACCTTGTTGCTTTGCCCCAACCCTTGGTCATAAAGCTTTGCTTTATGACCAGAGCAGGAATCGAAGCTTTCGACCAGACTCGAGCAGTTCCTGAAAGGGACGACCAGAGCTTGACCAAAACTTCATCTAAAAAAGAGCGAAAACCCATCGCTCTTTTTGCATTTTTATATAAAGTATTTAAATATTACCTTTTGATTAGGGAATATTTTTTATTTCAAGACAGCCTCTTTCTTATATTTTCCATTTATGATTTTATTCAGCGGATAAAACTCTATATTCCATAGATAGTAACTTTACCCTTACCTAGCTAATTTCCTCCGTATTTCTATTGCTATAATAGCAACTATACTCCCAAATAAAATAATAGCAGTAGCTGTCCACATATCTGTTACAAAATCAACAGATTTATCTGTAACGCCAACTAGCCCTACCCAGGAATCATAAAATACTACTGTTAAAAAAAGCAAAAACAATGAAGAACCTAGTAAAAATACATTTGTAAATATTAAAATAAAAGATTGAACCCTTAACCTTTTAACGGATAAGTTTATTGACACAATAGCATTTATAACGATTGCTAATAAAGTGCATACATTTAATAGTATGTACTTTGGCATTTCCCCTTCTAGGGCCTCTATAGCCAATTCCGAACAAGTAATTTCCATAATATCAATTGCACCTTATAGGGTCTATGCTTGTTTTATGAGGCTCAAGATTCCATGGTTGCTTAAATGATGAATAAAACAATCTTGCATGACAATAAAACTGTTTTTTCATAACACTTGTATTTCTCCATTTTGAATCTCTATAATGAGCAGCGTAAATAGCACCCCATGCCCTTTCTTTTTCTAAGTTATTCCAAGCATCCTTCACAGAATTAATGCCTTTCGGATTAATACTTAAAGAAATAACGCCCGAACGATTAATCCAATCAGATGACTTTATGTAAGTTCCATAATACCTTATTGCATCAGCTATATCTGGATTGATTCGCATGTTTCTGGATGACATTTCAATTTCTTTTTCCAAAGTTCTTTCAGCTATAGATAACAATTCCTCTTGCTTTTTAATATCCTTGTTTTCAATAGCCTGATAATAAGCTTACTCTACACCATAAATATCTTTATATTCGCCATACATATCTGCATATTCTTCCAATGAGCTATTTGCTTTTTTTTCATAATTGGCAAGAACAGGTATACAAAAACCAGCTGTTAACAATACCAATAATATTAATACAAAAATTCTATTCCTCATATAAACACCTCACTATTTAAAACTATAATATATCATGTTATAAAATAACCAAAAACATGTTGGCCTTACCTTTTAGTTTCTTCTAACCTTGCCTTTAAAACATATTTACTATAATTCTGCGATGTAACATCAATATCTAAAGCTTTTGCAATTGTGTCACTAAAATATATCATCGATGGTACATATTCAATATTATAAAGCTCTCTAAATTCTGCCAACTCATTATCCACACCTGTATTTTCACTATCTAGATAATATATAGTCAGTTCATCTTCCCAGCTAATAAATTTCAAGTCCTTTACAAAAGCCCTGCACCAAGGACATGTAGCTCTTCCAATATAAAGAATAAACTCACTTCCACTACTAATCATTTCTTTTAGTTCGTTAACTTCCACTCTTACAAAACCCTCTGTATCATTTAAATATTGACTCATTTCTTTATTCTCTAATATTAAAAAACGACCTACTATTAACAGCACCATGGTAATTAATATAACTACTAATAGTCCAACTATAATTTTGTATTTATCTTTTTCCATATCACCACTATTCTTATTAACCTTAAAAGTCAACTTTTATTTTCATATGCAGTTACAATAATTTCTAAAATCATCATTGTAAACATATTCTATCAAAAAAAAAAAAAAAACGCAATCACTTTTATAATTTTAAACAACTTAATTATAAAAAATAATGCTGATTTTTTAAAAAAATATAAAATTCGCATTCTTCCATCTTGTTTTTTTATTCTTTACCTTCATGATAAATCGCCGTTGGTACAAAATCTAAAATTAAATCTTGTTGCTCTGTAAAATATACGTCCATAACATCTGTCGGGTCAATATTTACTTCTAAAACATACTCTACGTCTTTTTCATTAGGATTTAACTCCATGGGAACCTGTCCAGAAAAAACCTTTAAAAAGTATCCTTCTGTATTATAAAAATAATAATCGCCCAAAACCTTATTTATTTTTGTATCTAAATTGTTGTCTATGGAAAATCGTATAAATAAAGTGTCTACATTTTCATCATAGAAAGTTCTTATTAATTCTACTTTCACATCGTCCTCTTCAAAAAACTTACTATTTAAATTTGAAATTTCACTTTCTAATTTTTTAACTTCAGTTTTTAAAACATCTCTTTCTTTTTCCAAAGTGGCTATTTTCTCTGCCGTACTAGTACAGCCAGACAAGAGTAAGCCTATTAAAAATATTATTAAATATCTCAAATTTTCGCCTCTACTTCATAAATTTTATTAAAATTTTACTTACAAAGGGAATACTACTTAAATCCCTTTCCGAAATACCTCTTATTTTTATAAGTGTAATAAAATATGTTCCCCCACCTAGTACAACGCCTAGTGTTACAGCAATTGCATTTACAGTCCAATTCATACCACCTATTAAAATAGTTAAATTATAAACTATAAGCACAACAATAGACATAGCTATAGAAGCAATAATAGGTTTTTTAAATATACTTCTATAACGTAATTTAGTTGGTATACACAATTTAAGAAAATAATAATTTAAGGAAGATGCAACTAAATAACAAAATATTGTGCTTACTATAGCCCCTACAATATTTATTGAAGGTATAGCAATTAATACATAGCTTAATAGAATTTTTACTACAGCCCCACAAATAGCAGATACAACAGGAACTCGTATTTTCCCAAAACCTTGTAGAACTCCTGTTAATATTTGACACAACGATAAAAATATAATAGACAATGAGCCAAACCTTAATAAAACTCCACCTTCCGGCGTTGTAGGAAATAATAAAAATAATATGGGATCAGCTAATATACCTATACCAAAAGCTGCAGGCACGCATATTATCATAGTTGATTTTACTAATGAATTAATTTTTTCGTTTAGCTCCTTATATTTACGTCCTTTTTTAAGTGCTGAGATATTCGGTATGCTGGCTGTGGCTATTCCTGTGGATATACTTACAGGCAAAGTTACCAATACAGTGTATTTTCCAGACAGTTGGCCATAAAGTTCCGTTGCATCGTTGTACGAAAAAGCACCAGAGGCCAGTAATCGGCTCATAACCATACGCATGTCTATTATATTTGTTATGCTAAATATAGCTGTCCCTGCAATAATAGGAATAGCCGTAAACACTAGTTCCTTAAGTAAATACATAGTAGATAGTGTGGACACATCATTAAATTCAGTTCTTTTTATTATTGCATTTCTATTTATAAAATAAATGGCTACTATGGTAATAAGTCCACACAATGCCCCTATTCCCGTACCTGATGTGCCTCCAGCCGCACCATATTCCAAGCCTTTATCTACAAGAACATATGCCATTAATACACTAAAAATAGCATTAAATATCTGCTCGATTATTTGGGAAACAGCTGTGGGTCCTGTAGTTTTCATACCTTGAAAATATCCCCTATAACAAGCCATTATACTAACTAATAATACCGTTGGTGCTAAGGTCTTTATTACAATGGCACTTTCTGGAATTTTAATGGAATTAGCTAAAACATCGGCAAAATTCCATAAAATAAACATACTTGCTGTACCTGTAACAGCTGCAAATGCCAAGGAAATTTTAAATATTTTATGGCTTTCCCTATACTTCTTCTCTACATTTCTTGCGGCAACCATTTTTGCAATTGCTGCCGGCAATCCAGCAGATGACATTACTAAAAAAAATGTATAAAAATAATAACCTGAACTATAATAACTATTTCCTGTATCGCCTAACATACGAGTTAAAGGTATTCTATATAAGAAGCCCATAAAACGTACTAAAAAACTAGCAAAAACTAAAATACTAGCTTGTTTTAATATACTTTTCCCCATAATATCCTCTTAGACCATAGCTACTGTCCGTAATAACTATTAGCCCCATGTTTTCTAAAATAATGTTTATCTAATATGTGTTGGTTTATTCTCGAGCTTTTGTTTAATGATAAAGTGTAAAATGCCATTTTGGCAACTTCTTCTAAAACTATGCTGTGATATACCGCCTCTTTTGCATTTTTACCCCAAGTAAAAGGCGCATGCTCATTTACTAATACCGCCGGCACAGCTTTTGGGTCAATATCATTAAAACGCTCAACAATTACATGACCTGTATTGCCCTCGTAATCCTCATTTACTTCTTCCTTAGTTAATGTTCTAGTACATGGTACATCCCCATAAAAATAATCGCTATGTGTAGTACCTAAAGGTGGCAAACTATTTCCGCTTTGGGCAAAACTTGTAGCCATGGTAGAATGGGTATGTACAACTCCACCTATATCAAAATTTTTATATAAAATTAAATGGGTTTTTGTGTCAGATGATGGCTTTAAATTACCCTCAACTACATTACCATCCAAATCTACAACTACCATATCACTTACTTTCATCTCATTATATTCCACGCCACTAGGCTTTATTACTACTAAATTTTTTTCTCTATCTATACCGCTTACATTGCCCCAAGTACATATAACTAAACCATTTTCTTTTAACTCCATATTTGCTTTGTATACTTCTTCTTTTAGCTTTTCTAACATATGTCCTCCTGTAGACAATATAATTCTATAAAAGTTAATCTTTCATTAATAAATATAAATCGTCAGCTTTATCTTTTATGGCAATAATTGCATCTTCTACACCTTTATTGTAAAAATACTTGCCCATGTTTTCACCAATAAAATCCACTAGAATATCGGATTGCAATCCACTTAAAGAATGGTCAAAATTTTCTAAAAAATAATTTTGTAAAAGTAAAGCACAAGCTTCTTTATCTTTTTTAAGTAAAAATTCTTCATCCTTTTTTTTCTTCATAAAATCTCCTTTAGAGTCAATAGACCTATCCGTCAGCGGGGCTTGTACCCCAACTGAACGGCGAATTAGACAGTCCCGCCACTTATATATACTTGAGGTGGGGGTCTAATTCTTACCAATAAAAATATCCCTAGAACAATTAAAGCACAAAAATAGGAATTTCACAATTATATAAATTCCATTGCCATTGTATCGACATAAATGTTAAAAACTGATATCATTAGAAAAGAATTTAAAATAAAATACAAAGAAAGAGAATAAAATGAAAAATAATTTTTTTGTACTTATAATAATCCTATTAAGCCTTACCAGCTGCAATAGTAAAGTAAAGACTTTAAAAGAAGACATAAAATCATTGGAAAAAGAAAAGGAATACCTTACTACCCAGCGAGATACTCTAAATGCAACCTACGCCGACAAACAGGGTGTAAACATAGTTGTAGACGACATTGTTACTACTACAGATAACATAGAAATCCACATCACTTATACTAATACAAGTGATAAGCCCATTAACGGCTTTTACTACAACTTACTTTTTAGTAACGACACTTTAGGCGTTGCCTCTTTCGATGAAGAACTTATTACTATTGTAGAAGCAACAGAAACCAATACAACCATTTTATCAATAGGCTTAGACGATTCATCCACAGCAAATATTTTAGAAAGTCCAGAAACAGTCTTTAGCTTTCAAGTCTATGAAATATACTAAAATACCCCCCCCATTGGCGTCACTCCAAGGGGGGGGTTATTTAATCCTAAGTATTAATAAATATATCTAGGGTTCAATGTATTTTTTATAAAGTCTGGCGCTTCTATAAAAATGTAATTTGCTAAATAAAAAATCAGAGCAATAAAAATAAAAAACATTAATACAAAAATAATATTTATAGTCCTATTGGTCTTTTCATCCATGTATTCCATAGCACTTTCAGGCTCATAGCTTATTTTATAATTATATTCAGAAGCATATAATACAAATCCCATCATTACAACAGAAACAACAGCAGATGAACCGCCATAGCTTACTAAAGGAAGAGTTACACCAGTAATGGGTATAAAATTACTAACTCCGCCTATTATAAGAAAGCTTTGAAAAGCTATAACTGTACCTACGCCAACACACATAAGCATAAGATACCTTTTACGACTTCTTTTAGCTATATAGCAACTCCTGGCAAAAATCGTAAATATAAGCATAATAACACATATAGCAAATATTCCACCGAATTCTTCACAAATAGAAGAAAAAATAAAATCGCTAGTAGCAACAGGTATAACATAGGGCATACCCTTGCCCAGACCTGTACCAAAAGCACCATTACCTATGGCAAATAAAGATTGGACAATTTGGTAACTACTACCATTTGGGTCTATTAACGGATTTTTCCATACCTCCACACGAGCACTTACATGAGAAAAACTACTATATAAAAAGTAAACACTACCTGCAGCAGCTGTTATTAAAGCAATAAAAATAAACCAGTAATTTGTACCAGAAAGCATCATAAGTAAATATAGTACAAAAAACATAAGAGCTCCACCTAAATCATTTTGGCTAACTAAAATAAATACAGAAGTAGCACCTACTACAGATGGTATCACCAAATTAACCAAACTAGGCCTCCTATTAAAGGCTAAAGCTAAATAAAATATAAAAATAAATTTACAAAACTCTGAAGGCTGAATATTCACATTAAAAATACTTATCCAATTGTAAGCACCATGTGTCTTCGTCCCCATTAAATAAGGAGAAAACAACAATAAAATAAGAAGAAAAACCAACATAACTTCAATTATTCCCTTTAAATTTGTAAACAATTTTGAGAATATATTAAAGAAAAGAGGTAAAAAAGTTAGTACAACAGTGCCTATAAAAAACCAAATAAGTTGTTTAAATGCTTCATTTTGATTTAGCCTATATAATACAACTAAACTTATATCCATTAGAAATAAAACAGTATTGCTTATACTCCTATCAGAAAACTCATAGACCCAGTTAGTTATTAATTTAAAGCCTATTAAAAAAAACAAACTTAATGCAGCAAAGTAAAAAGCCATTATTCCATTGGACTTATACAATATAAAAAAGCTTATACAGTGAAATATTATTATTAAATAAACCTGTATGAATACAGGCTTAGAATTATCCTTCTCCTGCAAGCCTGCAAAAATTGTATTTAGTATAAATACTATGCTTATTAAAGCGAATATATAACTACTCATGTTCATCCCACCCTTCATCTTATTAAACTAAGCCTACTTATATTAGTATCTTTTTAATATTTTGTCAAAAAAGCAAAAAAAAAAGAGACATAGTCTCTTTTTAAATAGTGAACCACCCGGGGCTCGAACCCGGGACACCCAGATTAAAAGTCTGATGCTCTACCAACTGAGCTAGTGATCCATGATATTGTATAAGGGTGGATGATGGGATTCGAACCCACGGCCCCTAGTGCCACAAACTAGTGCTCTAACCAACTGAGCTACACCCACCATAGTAAATTCTGATACAATTGTACCAGAAGGGATTCGAACCCCCGACCCACGGCTTAGAAGGCCGTTGCTCTATCCGGCTGAGCTACTGGTACATAATGCAAGGTGACCCTTGCTCAATATCGGGGTGACAGGATTCGAACCTGCGACCTCCTGATCCCAAATCAGGCGCGCTAGCCAAACTACGCTACACCCCGTTAAAATAAAGCAACCACCTACTCTCCCAGTCAGTTACCCAACAAGTACCATCGGCCGTCTATGTCTTAACCATCGTGTTCGGTATGGGAACGGGTGTTTTACATAGGCGCATCGTCACTT
>JBKECF010000066.1:0-59075 GCA_047974375.1 Lachnospirales bacterium | reverse complement strand
AACGGATTATTGTCATAGTGGGGGGTATCCTGTGTCGGATAATGGGAAAGTTATAAAGGTGTATACAGATAATTATAAAGTGAATAAATGCGTTTGTGGTGGTAAGAAGTATAGTTTGTATTATGATGAGAAGTTAAGAAGATTAGTTGAGGGGCTATAAAACGTAATTTTGATAAATCCATTGATTTCATAGAAACGCACGAAGCCGGAGAATTTAGAGAGTGTGAAAAATTAAGAAAAGCACTAAACTAAAAAAAGATGTAGAGCCTAAAAACTTTACTTCTTTTTTTTGTATGATAGCTTAAAACCCTTGCTGAATAAGGGAAAAAAATAAATCCGTGGGCAAGTGGGCAAATGAAACTCTTAAATTATATAAGAACTGTCCATTTTGCCCACTATTTGCCCACGGATTTTTAAATCGCGTTAAAATTCATTAATTTATTCCAAAAATTTTTACTTATTACTGTGCTGTGTAACACCTATAAAATAAGACTTTCTTACTTACCAAAATATCTATTTAACAATCCTTGGAAAGCCTTACCATGTCTAGCTTCGTCTTTACACATTTCATGAACTGTATCGTGAATAGCATCGTAGCCTAATTCTTTAGCTCTAGTAGCTATATCTTTTTTACCTTGAGTAGCGCCGTGTTCAGCCATAACTCTTAGCTCTAAGTTTTTCTTAGTAGAAGGGCTAACTACTTCGCCAAGTAATTCAGCAAATTTAGCAGCGTGTTCTGCTTCTTCGAAAGCTATTCTTTTGTAAGCTTCAGCTACTTCTGGGTACCCTTCTCTGTCCGCTTGACGGCTCATTGCAAGATACATACCAACTTCAGTACATTCGCCCATAAAGTTATCTTTTAAACCTTGAAGAACCTCAGGGTCGCAACCTTCAGCCACACCTATTACATGACCATCGCAAAAATCTAATTCACCAGATGCTTCGTTAAACTTGCTTGCAGGAACACCACATTGTGGACATTTTTCTGGAGCTGCGTCGCCTTCGTGAACATACCCACATACTGAACATACAAATTTTTTCATATTATTTACCTCCTAGTAAATTTAAAATATAATTTTATTAAATAATTTTTCAAAAAAGAAAAAATATTTAATAAATAATAATTGTTATTGATTACAGATATTAGTATAATGCTTAAACCCCTTGTAAGTCAAGTATAACATTAAATTTTAATAAATATTTTTTTAAAAACTTAAAAGCTAATTTAAAGTATTTTTATACTTCCCAACCTAGTTGTAAATCTTCTTTTGTTGTTATTTTTATGTTCTTGTAACTTCCCTCATGCATATATACGCTAATGCCCATTCGCTCAACTAAAGAGCTATCATCTGTACCTACAAAATTATCTGCCATACTCTTATGGTGGGCCTCCATTATTAAATCCAGTGCGAAGCATTGGGGTGTTTGCACATTAAAAACTTTTTCCCTTGGCAAAGTTTCTTCTATAATTAAATTTTCACCTACTATTTTAACCGTGTCCTTGGACTTTGTTCCTGTACATACAGCTTTTTTATCCATTGTTATGTTTATTAAATTATTTATTTCTTCTACATCAATAAAAGGACGCACTCCATCATGTATTAATACTATTCCCTTTTCAACCTTTAACAAACCGTTGTACACTGATGCTTGTCTTGTTTCTCCACCTTCAACTATTGTAGCCTTAGTAAAATTATTATTTTTTATCATAGTTTCTATAGTTTTTAAATGTTCCTTTATTCCAACAATTACTATTTCATCAACATTAGAATTTTGAAATTTTTCTATGGTCCATTCCAGTATAGTTCTGTTTTTTATTTTTAAAAATTGCTTTGGTACATCGCCACCCATTCGTAAGCCTTTTCCCCCAGCTAGAATTATAGCTGTGGAAAATTTTTCTTCAGTCCCGTGTAGTTTATGGGTGCTATAATGTTCATATAATACAGGTGTAGGTATACCCAAAGCCTGTTTTGCCAAGGAATCGGCTATTTCGTTATATTTATCACCTGTGTGGGCCTCTACCTTAAAAAAATTAATGTTTACTTTGTCTTTTATTTTATTAAAATACTCTTTGTATTTAATTGTCCCGTTTTTATTAGCCTGCCATAAGCCTAATGCCCACTTTTCTATACCTTCATAGTCAAAAAAAATATCAACGGAGGTACAATTATTTTTTACGGCATAGTCCATTGCCGTCATTGCACCGTATATTTCCCCTGCTACGTTTCGCATAGATGCCATTTTTTCATTATTGTATTTATGAAAAAAATATTTTTCCTCATTATTTTCTAAAACAACTAGACCATAAGAAAATTCCTTGGTAGCATTTTTAAAACTGCCGTCTACGTAGCAACGCAAAGGGCTATTAGGCTCTTTTGGTACGCTATAGGAATTAATATAGTCTTCTGCTTCTTCTACAGTAAAAAAGCTTTTGTACACTGCTCCCGAAAAGCCAGCAATATAGCTTTTACACTCATTCCAATTTGTAAATATTCCTGTTTTTTTCCCTTTTGCTATTGCATAATATTTTTGTTTTGCCATTTTATCCTCACAATAATAAATCTTCTAAGGTATCTAAATCTAAAATTTCGAACCTATTCTTAGAAAAATTAATTATGTTATCTTTTCTTAATTTACTTAATTCCCTGGAAAGTGCACTCCTATTTACATTTAAATATTCAGCAAGTTCCTCTCTGTTTAAGGGTATTGTAAAATAGAGGTTTTTTTCTATTTTATACTTATTAATTAAATAATAAGCCACTTTGCTCATTATATCTTTTTGAGTTATACATGATATTTTATCGTTTAAATACATATTTCTTTTGGATAAAGTAGTAATTAAATTTTGTATTATTTGATTGTGAAAATCACAAGATTTACTACAGCGTCGTATTATATTTTTATAGGGGATTAATAAAATTTTAGATTCCCTGCTAGCTTCTGCTGTAACAGTGTACTCCTCTGCCTCGGAACATACAAAGGCTTCACCAAAAACCCCATTTTTTTCTATAGTATTTATTACTATTCTTCTGCCAGACAATTCATCATTTACAATATTAACTTGGCCTTCTAAAACTACACCAATATACAATGGTTTTTCGCCTTTTAAAAAAATAATATCATACTTCTTGTAATGCTTTGTCACAGCGTTTACACATTGTAACAAACTGGATACATCTTCTTCTTTTATATTTTTAAATAAACTTATTTTTTCCAAAATAATCATTCCGTTTCTTTTGCAACGCTTACCGCATAGACTTAAGGTTATTATTACAACATAACAAATAAAAGCAAAAATTCTTTAGCGCATTCTGAATTTTGTTTACGCAAAACTAAACGCTATGCGTTTAGCCGCCATTCATCATGGTTCTATAAATGCGCGGTAGAATTTTTCGTTTTTAAGGTTTTGCCTGATAGGGCAAAATGTTTATTAATGAGGTAAAAACCTCATAGTAAAATTTTAAATGAAAAAGTAACATATTACAAGTTTTGAAAGGATGATATTATGGATATGTTTTGTTATCAATGTGAACAAGCAATGGGATGTAATGCCTGTACGAAAAAAGGCGTTTGTGGTAAAGAAGCTACTACAAGCGAGGCACAAGACAGATTAACTAATGGCTTAATAAATTTAGCCGTTACATTAAAAGGGAAAAGCCCTAAAAATCACTTAGACAGATTAGTTATTGACGGATATTTTACAACTGTTACAAATGTAAGCTTTGATGACAAAGCAATAAATGCATTAGCTGATAAAATTTTTGAAGAAAATAAAAAATTAGGCGGAAACGAAAACTTTACAGTAAAAGAAATATTTAAAAAAGGTGATGATATTGCTTCATTAAAGTCAACTTTACTTTTAGGCTTACGTGGAATGGCAGCCTATGTATACCATGCTTTAATGCTTGGCTACGAAGATGCTGAAGTTACAGACTGGTTATATAGTGGATTATATGAAATTACTTTAGATAAAACAGCGGACGAACTTTTAGGATTAATAATGGACTTTGGTATTATTAATTATAAATGTATGGAGCTTTTAAATAATGCAAATGTGGAAACTTATGGCAAACCTGAGCCAACTACTGTAACTATGAAAGTTGAAAAGGGGCCTTTCATTGTAATATCTGGCCACGACTTACACGACCTTAAGCAATTACTTGACCAAACAGAAGGTAAAGGCGTTAATGTTTATACTCACGGGGAAATGCTACCTTGCCATAGTTATCCTGAACTTAAGAAATACGAAAACCTTAAAGGAAACTTCGGTACAGCATGGCAAAACCAAAGAAAAGAATTCGACGGCGTTCCTGCTGCCTTCCTATTTACTACAAACTGTATAATGCAACCAAAAGAAAGCTATTTTGACCGTGTATTTACTACAGCAACTGTAGGCTACCCAGGTCTTGTAAATATTCCTGAAGTAAATGGTAAAAAAGATTTTTCTAAAGTTATAGAAAAGGCTATTGAACTAGGTGGATATAGTGAAAATAAAATATTTACAGGTATAAATGGCGGTTCTGTTTTAACTACTGGCTTTGGTGTAGATACTGTTTTAAGTGTTGCCGATAAAGTAATAGATGCTGTGAAAGCTGGAGCAATTAAGCACTTCTTACTTGTGGGTGGTTGCGATGGTGCAAAACCAGGACGTAACTATTACACAGATATGGTAAAAGATTCGCCAGATGATACAGTTATATTAACTTTAGCTTGTGGTAAATATAGATTTAACGATTTAGATTTAGGTACAATAGGCGGATTGCCACGTATTATGGATATGGGTCAATGTAATGATGCTTATTCTGCTATTCGTGTAGCTATTGCTCTTAGTGAGGCTTTTGAATGTGGCATTAACGAGCTACCTCTTACTTTAGTTTTATCTTGGTATGAGCAAAAGGCAATTTGTGTTCTTCTTTCTTTACTTGCACTAGGTGTTAAAAATATTTATGTTGGTCCAACTCTTCCTGCATTTATGACTGAAAATGTTTTAAACATTCTTGTTGAAAAGTTTGATTTACACCCAATTACTACTGCTGAGGCTGATTTAAAAACAATTTTAGGGTAAGTCCCAGACCTTGGGGCTTCGCCCCAACACCCTAAAGTTTTTGAAAAAACTTGACAAAAACTTTTAATAGGTAAGAATTAGACCCTCACTGACGGAAAGGTCTATTGACTTAAAAAAAGAGCGAAAACTGCATCGCTCTTTTTTTGTTTATTTTATAAAATTATATTTAGGGTTTGATATCTCTTTATTTCCATTTGCTTAAAGTTTTTTTCATGTATCCGGCAACATCTATGCCATAAACTGCTTCTAGGGTTTGGGGCTTTGTTACGTCTTCCCTTTTGCCGTAGGCTACTATTTGTCCTTTATCCATTAATAAAATATTTTGACTTAGAGTCATGGCATGGTTTATGTCGTGCATTACACCGACTACCATATTCCCATCTGTTGAGGACCATTGTTTTAAATATTCTATTAAATTAATTTGATATTTTAAGTCTAGATGATTTGTTGGCTCGTCTAATAAAATTACTTTAGGCTCTTGCGCTAGGGTTCTACCTAAAAAAACACGTTGAAGTTGGCCACCAGATATTTCCATTATGCTTTTGTCTTTCATATCTAATAAGTTCAAGGTTTCTAGTATGGATAATACAATGTTCCTATCTTCCTTTGTTGCGCTATTTAAAAATTTATTTTTTATATGTATATATCTTCCCATCATTACAGTATCATATATACTATAGGGGAAATAGCTAAAGGAACTTTGCTTAAGCAAGGCGGCGTTTTTTGCTAGCTCCTGTGTATTCATTTTTTTTATGGATTTATTATTTATTTCTATTTCACCTTTAAAAGGCAGAATATTTACCATAGCCTTTAACAATGTGGATTTACCACAACCATTAGGGCCTATTATAGATAAATTTTCTCCCGCTAATTGGAAGTTCATATTTTTAATTATTTCATTACTTCCATATCCTGTTGTTAGATTTTTTACTTTTATCATTATTTTTTCCTCTTACAAAAAATATGAGCAAAAAAAGGAGCACCGATTAAAGCAGTAACTGCACCTACAGGTAACTCACTAGGGGTGGCAACTGTTCTTGCAATTATATCGCATACTACCATAAAGGAACCGCCTAAAAAAATGCTAAAGAAAAGTGTATGCCTATGATTAGAGCCGTAAATCCTTCGGCTTATATGTGGTACAACTAAGTCTACAAATCCTATTACGCCTACAAAAGCAATTACACTTCCTGTAATGGCGGCGGATATAATCAATAGCAATACTTTGCTTTTTTTCAAATTTACACCTATGGATTGTGCCTCTTCCTCTCCGAAGGTCATTATATCCAATTCACTGTGGTTAGAAAAAATAATAACCCAGCCTACTAAAACTATAGGTAGTAAAATAAATATAGGTGTCCAACCCTTTGTAGCAAAACTTCCCATTTGCCAAAATATAAGCCTGTCTATTTCTTCCCTTGCCAATGCTGATAGTAAGGTAACTATGGCATTTATAAAAAGAGAAAACACAATGCCTGTTAATATAATTGTGTTGTTGTCCATTCGTTTATCTATTTTACCAGAAAAGGTTATTACTAAAAATATAGTACCTAGTCCGCAAATAAACCCAGCCAAAGGCAAAGTAAAAAAAGGTAAAAATGGCAGAGTAAAGCCATATAAAATAACTAAGCAAGCTCCAAAGGATGCCCCCGATGAAACCCCCAATGTATAAGAAGATGCTAAAGGATTTCTAAGTAGCGACTGCATTACTATACCCGTTACGGACAAAGCGCCTCCACATATAAAAGCCAAAACAGTTCTAGGTAGGCGCAAGCTCCATATAATAGATATATTTGTATTGGAAACTTCTGTAGGTAAAGTAAATAATTTAAATTGCAAAACCTCTATTATTTCCTTAGGAGAAATATATACACTACCTACAGACACACTTAAAATAATAAGACATAAACTTAATAAAGGACTGAGTAATTTAATCTTCCCCATAATATTCTGGGTATACATATTGGCCAATCTCCCTCATTGCTAAAACGACGTTTTGACTAGGTCTATTGGCATAATTCGGGTCAACTTGGTACACTTCATTATTTGCCACAGCACTTAATGCGTCCCAGCCAGCTCTTGATTTTATTTCACTTACAGGGTCATCTAAATAATATACACTTGTTAATATTACGTCTGGATCTTTAGTCATCACAACTTCTTCTGTAACAGATATCCAGCTTTCTTCATCACTTAAAACATTTTCAGCACCGACTATTTCAATTATTTCATTTAAAAATACTCCTTTACCGAAGCTGTACATACTTGGTGCTGCTGCTATTTCGAAATATACTGTTTTTTTATCTTCTATAGTTTTGCCGATTTCGGCTATTTTATTTATTTCTGTTTCCATGTTGTTAACTATTTCTTCGCCTATGTCTTCTGTTTTGGTTACTTTTGCCATGTAACGAATATCTTCCTTTATGGCGTCTATGCTATTACTGGAAGGTATATATATAATAGTAATTCCTGCGTTTTTTAGAAGTTCGAAAGGGTCTTCCCCTGATGCCTTGCTCATTCCTGTAACAAAAATAACATCTGGTTCTAATGCCAACAATTGCTCTGAATCAGGCTCCATTATGGAGAACATAGGAATTTCCCCAACTCCCTCTATACCTTCGGAATATGTATCTGTAGCTACTATTTTATCCTGCAAGCCTAATGCCATTAAAACTTCTGTATTTGATGGTCCCATGGAAATAATTCTATTTATTTCCTTAGGTAATTCTATGGCATTGCCCTCACGGTCCTCCGTAACGGTATTAACTACAATTTCCGTAGAAATCACTTGGGAATCCTCTTGGGATATTTCCTCGGATGTTTCTGCAGAGGTAGGATTATCTTTTGGAACTTCCTTACTTGAACAACCTACACTTACAGTTAGCAACATTAACATTAAAAATAAAATCTTTTTCATTTCAACCTCTTTCTATTTATAAAGGCTTTAATACAGTAGGAATACCGCAAAAAAGTCTTATAACTACATCTGCCCTTTGGGAAATTATTCCAAGGCTGCGTCCGCAGTCCTCACGCCATTTTCTTAAATCCTCATCAACAGGTACTACTCCACAACTTATATCTTCACAGATTATTATTGCATCAGGATTATTATTTAAAAAATCCTGTAAAAGTTCGTCCATGTTTTCTTTTTGACTTATATTATAAATCCATTTATGAAAGTCATAATATAACATTTTTCCATATATAATTTCCTTAACACACTTATATATTGCATTCTCAGAAATTCTATATTGTTTTTTTGCATATTCAAGTTTACCTTGATAAGCTCCACCAAAAATTAAAATCATATAAACATTCCAATACACAATAATCCAACAAGTTCACTTACTGTTTGGCTAAAACCAGCTAAGTCGCCAGAAACACCACCAATTACTTTTATTAAATATTTCATAACTATAAAATAGGAAGTTAAAACCCCAAATGCAACTAAAATACCTGTTTTACCATATAAATATGCAAAAATTATAATAGTTAATACCATAATAGTAAAAACCGCAGCTTCACTATTTTTTCGGCCTTTAAACATTTTTACATAATTGCTTTCCTTAATGGCTTTACCAAAAATAATTGCCAGTGCTGAGCCACAACGGGATAAAATAGATATTTCTATAAAAAATACTGTTTTGTTCAATATTCCAGTAACTGCCGTAAATTGCAATAAAAATAAAATAGCAAGCATAATTACAGAAAAAGCACCAACTCTAGAGTCTTTTAAAATTCTTATTTTTTCCTTTTGTTCACGACCTGAAAGTATGGCGTCACTAGTATCCATATAGCCATCTAAATGTAAAAAACCACTTAATATAAAAGGAGTAATTGCCACTATTGCACTTACCAATAAATAATTTGAATTCGTCTGCAATAAACATGCCACTACATGCCACAAAAAACCTATTATTAACCCTACGAGAGGTAAAAATACTATAATTAAGTCGTAAAGTTCTTCCAGCCATATTACTTTTGGCAAAGGTATGGCAGAAAACATACTTAGGGACATATAAAAACCTTTAAAATATTTTTTTAAATTCATATTCACCTTTATGTATAATTATACTTGTATAGGCCACTTCAATAACAACATGGCACTGCTCAGCCAAGTATCTATCTATTTTGCCTAAGCTTTTCCTATAGGCCTCAGTATATTCATCATATATATAGCTATCGGAATATATATAATCTGAAACAAAAACTATATTTTCGCTTTGTGCCAAAACTTTTTCTAAGTCTTTTATAATTATTTCGCTGGCATTTAAATTAATTTCCTGTTGAAACATAACATTTGCAAGTAGCGCTGTAATGCTATCTACTAAAAAAGATCCTTGATACTTGGTTATATTGGCAATGTTTTTGCTTTCTTCTATTGTTGTAAATCCCCAGCCGCGGCGATCCTCAATATGTCTTTCAATACGAGCTTCATCTTCTCTATCTGTTGGTATCATTGTAGCAACGTAATATAATTCTCCTACTTGTTCCTTGGCTAAACGCTGAGCATAATAGGATTTACCGTTTTTACAGCCTCCTGATATAAAAATTTTCATTTTATTAACCTAAATCTATATTAGCTTCTTCGAAAGTGCCCATATTTTTAAATATAGCTTGAGAAAACTCTATAATTTTAAACATTATAGCCGCTCCACTGCCTTCACCCAAACGCAAATGCAAATTAATAGACGGTTCTAGCCCAATGTAATCTGCTGTTATTTTGTAACCTTGTTCCACAGATAAATGGGAAGATATCATAAAATTCTTTGCTTTAGGATTTACTTCAAAGGCAATTGCCGCTGCCACTATGGAAATGAATCCATCTATTACAACAGGTATTCTTTTATAGGCACAGCCTATGCACACCCCTACTAGTGCAGCAATGTCGTAGCCACCTACTTGGGCTAGTATTGCTACAGGATCTTTATTGGTACATCTTTCTATGGCTTTATTTACCACTTTTATTTTTTTCTGTAATGCCTCATCACTTAGCCCTGCCCCACGGCCTACAGTTTCTTGGGCATTTCTTCCTGTGAGGGCTGAAATAATTGCGCTAGATGTTGTAGTGTTGCCTATACCCATTTCCCCAAGGCCTACAATTTTATATCCTTTTTTACTTAGTTCATTTACTAATTCAATACCTACATTTATTGCTTTTTCTGCTTCTTCATAAGTCATTGCATCTTCTATGGCAATATTTTTTGTGCCCATGTTTATTTTTTTGTTCCGTATTTCTGGGTGAGAAAGCTCTCCGTTAATACCAACATCTGTTATAAATAAGTCGGCACCAACCTCTTTAGCTAGAACAGAAACTCCTGTTAAACCCTTTGTAAAATTAATAGTTTGTGCATAGGTTACAAACTGGGGGGATGATGCTATGCCTTCGGCTATTACTCCGTTATCTGAGGACATTATAGTAATGGCTTTTTTATCAGTACAATAGTATTCATCACCGCTTATACCTGCTAGTTGTATAACAACATCTTCCATTACTCCAAGACTTTCTACTGGCTTAACTAAATTATCCAATCTTTTTTTAGCACGCTCCATCGCCTTAGTATCCAAGTCCCCAATCGCATTTTTTATTTCCTTAAAATCTTTCATATTCACCTCATACACGTAAAAAAAAGTAGCCGAAAAGTGTCTAATTTTTGTTTTTATAGTTTGAGTTTAATAAAAACATTTCATCCACAGTAATAAATTCATAACCATTTTGGGAAAGAGTGTCTATAACTTTTAAGGCTGCCTCTACGCTTGTTAAATGTGTATCATGCAGTAGAACAATATCCCTATCTTTCACAGTTTCTATAATGTATTTAGATACAATTTCTGCATCTCGGGATTTCCAATCCAAAGGGTCAACTGTCCATAAACATTTAGTCAATTTGTTATCCTTTATGGCCTTATTCACTTTACTATTTACAGCGCCATAGGGTGGACGTAAATATTTTACAGTTAAGCCATATTCGAAAAAAATATTTGCAGTTTTGTCAAACTCTTCTTTTATTTCTTTTTCTGTTAAATCTACTAGGTTACTATGGGAAAAAGTATGGCTTTCTACTTCATGCTTGCTTTCAGCCACCTTTTTAAAAGCATCTGGTTGTTTACGCACATTGTCGCTTAATATAAAAAAAGTAGCAAGGGTATTTCTTTTGTCTAGTTCGTCCAATAAATAACTTGTGTGCTTTGAGGGACCATCGTCAAAAGTGAGGGCAATATATTTTTTCCCTTCAACAGGAACTATGGTTCTTGTTTCCTTCTGAATTTTGCCTTCGGCAAAACCGACACCTTGTTCACCGTTCACCACGGTTTTACTTAGAGATATATCTTCTATAGCTTCTATTTCATTGCTTTTAATTTCTTTATTTTTTTCTTCGTTCCTTACATAGGTTTCTATATATTCCTTCCATTCTTCTGTATCTCTTGCGTCTACTGCCATAGTCTCTTTCTCCTTTAGTACATCTGTGGCGTTATCTGCGCCATCAGCAAAGGTTACTTGAAAGGGACTAAAGAAAAATACATATAAAAAAAAGACACATAGGGATAATGATAATATAAAAATTAATCTTGAAAAATTAGACCATCGTTTTTTTAAACGATTAGGAAGTAAGCCATCAGGCTTATTATCTTCGAATTGCAAATTTTTCATAAATCCACTACTCCCCTCTAGTACGTGTATCTTCCCTTGAGCGAATATCTTCCCTAGATTTATAGATTGCATCCAGAATGTCAACAAATTCATTATTTAAGGTTGTAATGTCTTTATTTAGATTTTGTTCTATAGATTTAATGTAACCATGGCATGAATCTAACTTCTCTATTATTTCTGAATGGGATTTTACTAATAAAGTTTCAGATAATTCAAATATATCATCTGTGAAGTCAATGGCACTGTTTATGCCTTCGTAAACAGTTTGATCTGCCTCAGACATAACTGTTGATGCTCTGTCTATGGCGTCTAGATATATTTTATGGTCACTTACTAAGTCATCTGCTTCTTGTTGAGCATTTTTAATTATATTTTCAGCCTTGTCTTTAGCCTCTTGTATGTAACTTTCACATTCATCAATTATTTTTTTCGCCTGACTAATTTCAGTAGGAATAGACCCCTCTAATTCAACAAGAACATCATTAAATCGGTCTTTATCTACTGCTATCCTTTTGCTTCTAAAAGTTGGTGTTGCATCTTCCAGTATTCTAAATAGCTCATCTATACATTTTTTTAATTCACTCATATTAGGCCCTTCCTAATTAGTTTATCTATATCATTTTTTATAAAATCCGATACTAATCCATCGGTGTTGCCATTATTTGCAACTATTTCCTTTACAATAGAAGATGATACTCCGAAATATTTAGGATCGCAAGGCAGCAATATGGTTTCTATTGTATTTTCCATAGCTTTATTAGCGACAGCCATTTGAAATTCATGTTCAAAGTCCAAAGTATTTCTTACACCTTTTATTATAAAATCAATATTGTTGGCCTTTACATAATTAGCCAATAACCCTGTAAAAGTAACGACTTCTACATTTAAATTTTTTGTAAATTCTAGTAAATGCTTTGTTCGTTCTTCAATTGTAAATAGATTTTTTTTATTAGTATTAATAGCAGGTGCAACAAATAATTTGTCTACTAACTTGGCACTGCGTATTATTATATTTTCGTGGCCCTTTGTTAAGGGGTCGAAACTACCTGGATATATTGCTGTTTTCATTTTTTTGTAATATAGTAATTGTAGTTGTCTTGAAATTTTTCTCCTTTAGGCTTGTAAAGCCCTCTGGTAAATTCAATTTTGTAGAGCTGCTATGCTCAATTACTATAATCCCTCGTTCTTTCAATATATTTTTTTTATATATAAATTCAATTGTTTCATTTTCCAAAGACATATTGTATGGGGGATCCATTAATATTATGTCGTAGGTATTGTTCTCTATTGTAGGAAACCCCACTTTTTGACCAATGGACTTATTTAAAACAATAAATCTATCCGAAAAGAATTTAGTTTTTTCTAAATTCTTTTCTATAAGTTTACAGTGTTCTTTTTCTTTTTCTACAAAAGTACAATGTGTTGCCCCACGGGATAGGCACTCTATCCCTAAAGCACCGCTTCCGCTGTACAAATCCAAAACATTCGCCCCTTCTATATAAAAATTAATTATATTAAAAAGAGTTTCTTTTATTCTGTCTGTAGTTGGTCTTATATTGTTGTTGGCAGGTTCAAAAAGTTTTGTGCCCCTTGCTTGTCCGGATATAACCCTCATTCTTTTCCTGCTTTCTTATTTTTTTTGCTATGTACCATTATATGTTCTTTTTGTCTATAAGTAAAGGCTATTGACTGAAATATATCATATTTATTTTTATATTAAACTTTTAACCGAATTTTTATTTATAAGTAATAAAAAAGTTGTTGGTGAATGATGATCATTCCTCAACAACTTTTTTAAAAACTATATAGAACCGTGATGAAGGTTGGACAAACGCGGAGCTGGACGAATACTTGAGCAGGAAGTGAAACTTCCGACCAGAGTGAAAATTCAGATCTATTAACAAATTACAATTCTCTTAACAAATCACAATAATCAAATATATATTTTTGAATTCTAAATAATTCTGACTCCTTGGAGTATCTTCTCCAAAGTTTTTTATAATCATTCCACCAATATTCAATTTCTTCCGCTAATTTATTTTTGTCTTACTCTGCATATTTAGCTAGCACATTACCGACTCTATTAAATATCATTATACCTTTAGCCATAACTAAATAATCGTAAATAATATATCTTTTGCTTTCTTCCATATCTTTTAAAATCGAGTATAAATCTTTTACATCTGCCAATATTTTTTCATTGTTCACTTTCGTATCTGAAAACTCACTTAATAATCTTTTCGCAGTTTCCCTATCTTCTCTATGCAAAGCTTCAATATACCTTACCATTATTCGCCATGCAAACCCTTGATTAACAGAAATATTAGATACAATTCCTGCTATACTTCGGCTTCTGTCCTCGTAGGCAATAAGAGAAATCATTTCGTTTATTTCCTCAAAACTTATTTTTGTGTTATTCCAAGAAAAGTTTGCACCATATATCATTCCTATGGTAGAGGCTTCGGCAAAAGCCATATGCCCGTAGTCGCCCCAATCTGTGTTTAGTACACCTATGGCATTATATTTAAGTGCGTATTCACACATTCTAGTTATATTGTTGTATCCGTAAATATTTATGTTTAAAAATTCTGCCCAGCCGTGAACACCTGGACATAAGTATTGTGGTGTACCTGTTTTATAAATTTTTTCTGCACTTTCATCACTTTCTTCAGGCCCATAACCCCAAGTTAAACAAATTATATCTTTAGGTAATCCTTTAATTCTTTCAGGAGTTTTAGAAATTATATCACCCCAGAACATTGGCAACTTATTATTTTCTTTTATTATGTTAAATATTTTATTTAAAAAATCTACATATAACTTATCTGTACCAACCTTATGGGCTATTTCCTTATTTTTCCCTTTGCCTAGGTCGAAGGTTTCATCAGCACAAATATTAATTTTTTTCGAAGTAAAAAGAGGTATGTACTCCTCTATCATTTTACGCACTATATTTATGCTTTCATCATTGGATACATCAATTGTATGATGTGCCATTCTATCAATAAAAGAAAACTCCTCATTACCTGTTACTGCCAATTCATTATATTCTTTATATTGTTTTGTTGTTAGTAATTTATGCAAGTGGCCAAAAGTTGATATGGACGGTATTAATTCTATATTAAGCTTTTTACAATATTCATCATATTCTAAAATTTCCTCAGGGGTAAGAGGTGTATCATCTCTCCAAACTTCGCTAAATTCCTTAAATATAAAACTATGCTCTATATAAAGTTGAAGTTCATTAATCTTATAATAACTTGCACGGTCTGCAAGAGATTTTAATGACTTTAATGTAGGTATTCTACCTCTTGTTGCATCATGATAAAAGCCTCTGTGTTTTATCATAGGCTCATCTTCTATAGAACATAATGGCAATATAGATTTATATTGGCTAATTATTTGTCGTAAACTTTGCACTCCGTAAAGTAATCCATTAGTATCTCCGCCTATTATTTTTATAGTATGGTCTATATTTAACGTATAAGATTCATAGTGACCACTATTTATGTCTAAATATATATGGCCTTTTTCTTCCGGTCCCTTTGATATTTGTAGGTCGAAGCCTAAATATCTTTTTATTTCTTCTTTTAAAATTCTAGCATAATGCATTTCCTGTGTTCCGCATTTTTTAGATAAAATAATCTTGGAATTATATTTTATTGTAAATACACCATCTTTAGTATTAATTTTTTGTGGCATTGGTAAAATATACATAGTTACTCCTCTTCTAAAATATAAGGTTGTATTATTCTAATTTTTGTTAACTTATAATTCTCTATTTCTATTCCATATTCACTACCGTATTTGCTCTCTATTCTATTTTGTACATTCAAAATACCTATAGATTCATTTGAATAATCTTTTAAGTTTTTTTGTTCATTAAATTCATCTATAGCAATTTGGCTAAAACCCACGCCATCATCAATTATTTCAATAATTAAATTCTTATTTAGAACAACATTAAGCCAAAGGTTTCCTACATCATTCTCATGTAAGCCATGCTCTATAGAATTTTCTATTAGGGGTTGGAGAATCATTTTAAGGGTAGAACAGTGCAAACTTTTGGGGTCAATATTTATATGAAAGTTATATTTACTTTCAAAGCGAATATTTATTATATTTATATACTCTTTAATGAAATTTATTTCTTCTTCTACAGTTACTACGTCTTCTTCCTTTATTGAATATCTAAGTATTCTTGTCATAGAATCTATTATTTGGCTTATTTCCTTTACATTATTTATTAATGCAAAAGACTTTATACAAGAAAGTGTATTGTAAAGAAAATGGGGATTTATTTGCAATTGCAATGCATATAAGTGGGCTCGGTTTTTTAAAATTTCGCTTTCATATAACTTCATTTGTGTTTCAAAGATTTGACGTGATGTCCCTTCTTTGGCAAGTAGCAATTTATTTATTTCTCTAACTATATCTCCAATTTCATCATCGCCATGGTAGTCAATTCTTTTTTTCTTTCTGTTTCCGGACATCCCTATCATTTGTAAGTTTATATTTTCTATGGGCCTTGTAAGGTTTTTATTAATTAACCTTGCAATAATAAAAATAAACACTACATTCAAGACCAAATTTAAAACTATCCAAGGCAAATAGCTGCCTATGTTTTTTATTAAATAACCCCTAGGAATTGTTATTGTAAGAGTTGCATCAGCACTATCTATATAAATACTCTTGTAAATAAAATCATAATCATTTTTAAAATATGGTATACTCTTTCCTGCTGAAAAAGATATTCCCATATTTTCATAATCACTAATATCCATAGGATTGTACAAGGCATTCGTTTTAATAAAAAATAAAACTTCCCCAGTGTTTTTGTAATAATTATCCGTATTGGTATCATTAACATATATAGGCGTTCCCATTACAATGTACTCATCAACTAAAGATATACTAATATTTTCCTCTTCATATACATTCCTATTTAGTCGGTAAGAATTAGACCCCCACCTCAATGTATAATAGGTGGCGGGACAGTCTAACTTGGTCGAAAGCTTTGCTTTCTGCTCGGTTATGCGGCTAAATTCGCTGTTCAATGGGGGGGACAAGCCCTCGCTTACGGATAGGTCTATTGACTCATTTAAATCTAAATTCAAGTCAGAGTCAGAAAATGCATAGTAGCTACCATCTTTAGTTTTAATAACAATTTCATAAACATTGCTATAGGCACTTAGTAGGATTGAAACTTTCCTTACGCCGTTTATTTCTTTATATTTTTCAACAGCTGTATCGGCATTAGCAAAATTCCCCACATAGGTATCAAAAGAAAATGTCCTAATGTATTTTTTTAAGTCACCAATATTTTTTTTAATGTGATAATTAATTGTTTCTACAACTATATTGCTTGCCTCATCAATGGCATCCATTCTCTGTTTACCGGCGTAAATAATAAATACACCTTGAAGAAGAACAGATATTAATGTTAAAATTATAATTATTTTATTTATTTTAATTGACAATTTCGTCTTCATAATTCCGCCTAAATTTTTTTGGTGGGATACCAACTTCATCTTTAAATTTTTTAGAAAAATAAAAATAGTCGTCATAGCCAACTTTTTCAGATATTTCTTGAATAGTAAAATTAGTAGTTTTAAGGAGCTCTATGGCAAGCCCTATTCTTTTTTCAGTAACATATTGCTTGAAGTTCTTATTTATTGTACTTCTGAAAATTTTACTTATGTATGATCTGCTTATGGAAAATTTAGTGCAAATATCATCTATAGATAAATTTTTATAGATATTCAAGTCAATAAAATCGAAAATCTCACTATATTTTAAATTTATATTACCTGGGTTTTCTTTAAATGAGTGTAATATTTTATTAACATCATCTTCTATAATAGGTTTCAAACAATAGCCAATTACTTTGTACTTAATAGCTCTTTGGGCATACTCAAATTCGTCGTATCCAGAAACAACAACTATATCACCTTTATAATTCATTTGTCGTACATTTTTAATTAAGTCTAGTCCGTTTAATTTTGGCATGCTAATATCGATAAAGATTAAATCCGGTTTATATGAAATAATAGCCTTCTCTGCCTCTAAGGAGTTTTGAAAAGTTTTGGAAATTTTACAATTAAAATTTTCCCATTTTATACTTTTTTCTAAATTTATAATGCTATGTCTCTCGTCATCTATTATAAACACGCTTTTCATTCTTACCTCCCATAGCACTTTTTAAGTCAATATAGCATTTTTGTAATTATTCTACTATTGTATACCGGCGTTTAGTTCATCTATTATGGCATTTTTTTCATCTTGTTGTTCAGCTATCCATGCCCTATAGTCGCCTTCAATATCATTTGATGTCATAATTAATTCTACCACTTTATTTTTTAAATCTTCTTCCAAAGTGGATTTGTCTAGAACCTCACCACTGATTACGTTTCGTTCATAATCATATAATTTAACCACAGCGTTTTCATTATTTACATAGTCAGCAACATCATTTGTAAACTTCGCTACATCTTTGTTGGTATAGGCTAGAGTCGCTTTCTTAAATTCGTTAAGTTCAGCAAAGGATAGAAGTCTATCACTATTTAAAGCATAGGGACTAACATATTCGCCATTTTCATCTTTTTCCCAAAGCATTTCAATTGTTCCATCCTCTGCAACATTGTAGTCGCCACCTTCTACCCCGTATTGTTGCAATAGCTTTCCTTCTTCAGACACCATATAGTCTAACCAAGACAATACACGGTGTACTTTCTCATCGCTTACATCAGACCTAAAACATATTTGACCCCAAGAATCCGGTGCCTCTTCTGTAAAATAAGTATCACTATTAGGCATTTTTACTTTCATTATTCCGAACATATCATTTATATCTTTATCAGGATAGGTTTCTTTCAAGCCGTTTAATGTCATTTCCAAAAGATGAATTACAAAATTTTGAACCATTATACCTGCTTGCCCTGAGTTGAATTTAGCAGGTCCATCATTTATTTGACCTAAGGCCTGTTCTTCCCATAAAATGCCACTGTCATACATTGCTTTTGCTAATTTTATACCTTCAATTGTTGCCTCTTCTTCAGCGCCCCATTTATAACCGTTGCCATCGTTGTAAAAAACTTGCCAGTTAGGATTGCTTTGAATTACACCTGTGTAACCTGGGAATAATATAGAAGTTGTCACTAAACCTATGGTTTTGCCATCTCCGTTGTTTCCTGGGTCTTCTTTTACCATGGCATCTGCCATTTCCAACATTTCATCCCATGTATATTCATCATTTTCATTATATAGGCCTAACTCTTTTGCCCAATCTTTTCTGTAACCAAAAGTTACAGTTTTCTTGTAGTCTATATCGCTTGTATCGAAAGCCGTAGCTATAAAATATCTTGATCCATCTTCAGCCAATAATAGGTCGTCAGTTCGTATATTATCTTGGGAAGCCTTTAAGTTTGGATAGTTTGTTAGGTCGAAAGCTCTTAACTGTTGGCTGTCTATCCATGTACGTGCTTCTTTAGGTCCTATTTGACTCCACATAACTTCCGGCAAGTCGCCACTGGCTATCCAAATTCTATTTTTTTCATTTACGTCATCTTCAGAACAAGCCACTAAATTAAAATCCATGTTAAATTTTTCTTTAATAAAATCATAACGCTGATCTTTATCTTGCTTGTCTGTATCAACTACACTTACTTCAACGGTCATGTGTTCGCTAAAATCATCGCCTAAATCTGTTGATACAACTTCATTGACAACATCGCTACTACTCTCCACTTCACTTTGGGAACTATCACTCCCACCACAACTAGCTAAACTAAAAATTAGTAGCCCCGAAATAATTAAATTTTTCTTTTTTCTTTTCATAAATTAAATCCCTCCTAAAATAAGTCTTATTCTTTTACTGCACCTGTTGTCATTCCCCCAATGAAATATTTTTGTAAAAATGGGTAGACAAGCATTATTGGCACCATACTAACTACTGTAGCTGCCATTTTTATTCCATCACCAAAAATAATAACTCCTGCACTAGTGCCATTACTTGTAGCAGATGCATCTTGTACTAAATTCCTTAGTATTAATTGCAAGGGTTGTTTTTCAACAGATTTAATAAATAGCATGCCGTGCCACCATTCATTCCATCTATCAACAGCATAATACAATGCGAAAGTAACTAAAATTGGTTTTGTAATTGGTAATATAATTTTAAAGAGCGTTACTAAATCGTTTGCACCATCTATTTCCGCCGCTTCCATTAAGGATTTAGGAATTTCCTCGAAATTCCTACGTATTACAATCATGTACATAAAACTAATGCCACTAGGCAAAATCATTGCCAATATACTATCTATTAAATTTAAATCTTTCATCATTAGATAAAATGGAATTAGTCCACCTGAAAAATAAACTGTAAATATAATTAAAAGGGACACTACTCGCCTGCCGAAAAAATCCTTTGTTAGTGCATAGGCACATAGAGTAGTTAAAAACATATTGTAGAAAGTTCCTATAACAGTAATAAAAATGGTTATTTTCATACCACTTAATATATTACTTTCTGTAAATATAAGCTTGTAGGAACTTAAATCTATGTTCTTAGGGAAAATCATAAATGGGGTTCTTACATATTCGGTTTCTGTAACCAAGGAAATAATAACAGCATTATAAAATGGAAATAAAATAATAATAGCCAATATTAGTAGGAGTATTCCAATTACATAGTCTGCTGTCGTTGGTTTAAATAAACTATTTTTTTTCATAATTCTCCTTTCTTTAAGACATCACTTAAGAAATTCCTTTTTGGCCTAATCTTTTTGCAATAAAATCCGCAGACATCAATAACACAAAATTAATTACACTTGTAAAGAGGCCAACAGCTGTACTAAAACCAAAATCAGGTAACATATTAAAAGTAATTCTGTAAACATAGGTATCTAATATATCAGCAACGGAGTATACAGTAGGGTTATATAAGTTGAAGACTTGCATAAAACCAGCAGTCATTATTCTACCTATTTGCAAAATAAACATTGTTACCACTACAGAACGTATGCCTGGCCATACTATATGTAATATTTTGTCCAGTCTATTGGCTCCGTCAATTTTTGTTGCCTCATACAGAGCTGGATCAATTGATAATATAGACGCAATATATATTATGGTTCCCCAACCAGCCTCTTTCCAACTTTCTGAAAAAACTAATAAGTATCTAAAAGTTTCTGTATTTGTTAAAAAGTTATATCTTTGTAAACCTAATAAAGCTATTAAGTTATTTACTGCACCATTGCTTGATAGTAAATTAAACATTATACTCGATAAAATTACCCAAGATAAAAAATGTGGAAAGGTATAAATAACTTGTGTAACTTTTTTGAACTTAGTAAAAGATATTTCGTTTATAAGAATTGCTAATATAATAGGTATAGGAAATCCTATTATTATCTTCATAAATGAAATAATAATTGTATTTTTAAAAGCAATCCAAAAATTTTCTTCGCCTATAAGGCGTGTAAAATTATCAAATCCTACCCAAGGACTGCCAGTTATGCCATCTGCTATACTATATTCTTTAAATGCCAGTTGTATGCCATACATGGGCAAGTATTTAAACACAATAAAAAACAACATAATAGGAATAAGCATTATGTAAATGTATTTGTGCCTTTTTATGTTAACAATTGTTTTTTTACTCATTTCATCCTCCTTCATATGTATTATTTAACTAATAATTTAAAATAATATTATCATTCATATTAAATATGTAATATGAATAAATGGGCACAGTTTTTGTAGAAATGAGTAATTTATATATAGAACCGCTATACTATTATACAAGGAGAAACATATGATTGATTATAAATATATAAGATTGCATGAAAACGAGGAGCTACAAGACAAAGCTGCTCAATGGTTTCATGAAAAGTGGAATGTGCCAAAATCAGAATATTTAAAAAGCATGAGAGAAAGCGCCCTTAAGACGATACCAAAATGGTATATTGTTCTGCACAAGGATGAAATAATAGGGGGTCTTGGCGTTATAGAAAATGATTTTCACAATCGGAAAGATTTAACACCGAATATTTGTGCTGTTTATGTTGAAAAAGAATATAGATGTATGGGTCTAGGAGGGGAACTGCTTGAATATGTATGCAAGGAAATGGCTGCTCTGGGCTTTAAAAACATCTATCTTCTTACTGATCATACTTCTTACTATGAGAAATATGGCTGGGAATTTACTTGTATGGTGGAGAGTGATGGGGAAGATTATATGGGTAGGATGTATGAATATGTTTTATGATTTTACCAAAAAAAATCTCCAGTTGGTGCTCTGGAGATTTTTTTGTTCTATAATAAATGGGGCTGATTGCTTGCTTGAGCAGTAAACCAAGGCTTTATGGCCAAGGGATTGAGGCAAAGAGCCAAGGTTTTTTCTTTTCAAAACAGCCCATTTTTCTCGTACGGGATTATAAATATTTCTGAAGAGTTTTTCTAACTCCGCCTTTTTCTTTAAGCATTTCGTTAAAATAAAATTTTATTCTTTCGCCTAATTCAATTTTTGTTAAATCTAGGGAAAAAATATCCTCACGTTTTAAAATATTTTTCACCTCTACATGGTCACCGATTTTTACATTGGCAAAATCCTTAAATACGCCATTCTCATCTAAAACAGGATCGCTACTTAGGGTGAATTTATTCCCCACGTCGTCTATTCCAACCAAATATCTAAGCCAACCAGCTAAAGCCAAAGGAACTCCCATTAAATCCTCTGTTTTTAAATTTTCATTTTCCACATAGGCTTTAATTGTATTACCAAAGCGTATTCCCACTTTTTGGGATGTATCTGTGGCAATTCGTTCTGGTCTATCTTTTATAAAGCTGTTGGCAAATCTTTCATTTATTACTTCGTCTATAAAATCTTTAGGCTTAATAATTTTTGGGTCTATTACAACTTTCAACCCCTCATCATATCCTATTCTTTTAACTAATTTTTTTAACTCCATATCCTCCATTTCCTCGGCTATGGTTTTGTGATTTAACAAAACTCCATAAACTGCCAAGGCTGTGTGTAAAGGATTTAAACAAGTTGTTACTTTCATTGTTTCTACATTATTTACTACTGACCTTGTTGTAAATAAAACTCCTTTATTGCCAAAGTCCGGTCTACCATTGGGGAAGTCATCTTCTATAATTAAGTATTCTGCTACTTCTGCATTAACAAAGCGGGCTGTAAATGTATTTTTTGATGTTTCTATAGGCTCCATACCCTCAAAGCCCATTTGTGCAAGGTTTCTCGATATTTCCTCCACAGGCCTAGGAGTTATTTTATCTATCATAGTAAAAGGAAAGGAAATATTATTTTCTATATATTCAATAAATTCTTTCTCCACTAGATTATTTGATAGCCAGTTTTTAGCTATGTCTATAATGGAGGACTTAAGTTTATCACCATTATGTGAACAATTATCCATGCTTACTAATGCCATAGCCTTGGCGCAACTTTTAAAACGTGTGTATAAAAGTGACGTTACAATACTCATTATATGTTTTACGTTACTTAAGCCACAAGTAAAGTCATTTATTATTATAGGTAAATATTCACCTTTACTTTTTAAGCTATATCCTTTTTCTGTAATAGTAAAACTTGCCATTTGTAAATCTCTATTTGAAAAAATTTCCTTTAAAGCCTTTAAACCTTCTTCATCAGTCTTTAAGCTCTCTGTAATTGAGGCAATTATATTTAAATCTATATCACCTTTACTATTTAATATTGCCGTCATAGATAAATTGTCGGTTTTGGCAAAAACTCTGTCTACTACCTCATAATCAAAGGTTTCTGCAACTATTATACCTGTGTTGCTTCTTCCTTCTTCAATAGCTGCATCTTGTGCAGCAGCTATAAACGCTCTAAAAATGTTACCACCACCAAAATGAACCCATTTTGGTGATGATTTTGTATTTTTTATTAGATCATAAATATTATATGTAGGTATAGAAATATTATTTTTTTCAAAAAAAACTTTATTTTTTAAGCTTTCCCTATTTAACTCCATATTTTTTCTCCAAAGTATCCCATACGCCTAGTATGTACATTACGCCAAAAGCTCTGTCATACAAACCGTAACCAGGTCTGCAATTTTTTTCTTCACCCCAAAGGTGTCTACCATGGTCAGGTCTTATATATCCATTATAACCAGCTTCATGGTATGCTTTCAATACTTCAACAATGTCTATATTGCCGTCACAACTTCTATGAGAACATTCAATAAAATCGCCATTTTCAAAAACTCTTACATTTCTTATATGAGCAAAATGGATTCTATCACCAAATTCACGCACTATTGCAGGTATGTTATTTTTAAGGTCTGGGCCTAGTGAGCCAGTGCATAAAGTTAAACCACTATTTTTTGATGGAACTAAATCCAAAAAACGTTTTATGTGGTCACGACTTCTTATAATTCTTGGCAGTCCAAATATTGGCCATGGCGGGTCATCTGGATGTATTGCCATGGAGACGCCTTCTTCTTCGCAAACGGGAATTATTTTATCCAAAAAGTATTTGCAATTTTCAAACAATTTATCTTCATCTATATCTTTATACTTTAGAAATAGTTCTTCCAGATTTGTTAATCTATCCGGCTCCCAACCAGGCATAGTTTTATTGCCTGCTCCATTTATAATGTAATCTGCCATTTCCCTCGGGGACTTGCCATTCACCTTTTCTTTTTCATAAAAAAGAGCATTGGACCCATCTGGCATTAATTTATATAAATCCGTTCTTGTCCAGTCGAAAACAGGCATAAAATTGTAGCAAATAACCTTAACTCCATGTCTTGCCAGCTTTCTTATGGTATCTATGTAAATATCTATGTAATGATCTCTTGTAGGCAGACCTATTTTTATATCATCGTGGACGTTTACACTTTCTACTACATCTGGCAAGAATCCTTTAGATTTAATGTGTTCTACTACTTCTCTTATTTCGCCTTCGTTCCATATTTCGCCGGCTAATTTATGATGCAAGCTCCATACGGCAACTTCAACTCCAGGTATTTGTTTAATATGGTCTAGAGTAATATTGTCGTTATCTATTCCATACCATCTCCATGACATTTTCATATGTACCCTCTTTTCTAAATTCTAAAACCAATCTGCATAACCTAGTTTAATTAAGTTATTTTTACTTATTTGTAATGAATCAAAGGGATCACGGCTATAAGTATTATCTTGTTCAATTAGAAAGTATTCACTTCCACATTCTAAACCTAAGTCTATAATTTTTTTCATCGGTAAAGTGCCTTCGCCTACTTCGGCAAATTGCACTATGTCATTAAATCCTTGCACGAATTTCCCTTCACTATCTAATTGTATTTCACCAATACGATAATCTTTCAAATGTAATAGTTTAATACGACCTTTGTAATTAGCTATTACATCTAAGGGATTTGCCCCGCCTCGTTGACACCAATGAACGTCTATTTCAAAACCTAGATTTTTTGTGTTATCCCGAATTATATCTAATAAATATTTACCATCATACTGTATAAACTCAACATGATGATTATGATAATAAAGCTCTATTCCTTCATTTTTTAACCTTTCTCCATAAAAATCGGCCTTTTCTACAAATTCCAAAACTTTATTTTTATCCCCCATACAAGATATAGGCATCATACCTATTCTTAATAAAGAACAATTTAATGTTTTGCAATCGGCAACTATTTTATTGAAGTCAGTACTTAAAAATTCGCCTTTGGCGTCAGCTGTTGCCGGTTCAACACCAGCGGACATAGCTGCAACTTTTATGCCAAATTCATTACAGGCTCTTTTAATTTCACTTACATTTGCCTTGCTCATTTCAATTTGCGATAACTCAATGCAACGAAATCCCATTTCGGCACATTTTTTTAAGGTTTCGTAAGGTCCTATTTTCTTTACCTTACTAAGTAACATCATCATTTGTATTCCTATTAACCCTTTTCTCATTATACCACCTTTTCTAGATTCTTTGGGGAAATTTTCCCTCTTCTGCAATTTTTTTATTTAATTCTACTAAATATAAATTTTCATCTACAGGGTAGTTTACTTCCTCGCCAAGCCAGCTAGAAAGAAGCATTGCATTTGCCAAGTTTACGCCATGAATACCCTCTACCCCTTGGGCTAATAATTCTGTTCCATTTAAAATATGCTGGGCAAAATTTTCAATTACTTCCTTGTGCTGTCCACCCCAGCCGTCAGTATTTTCTATTTCCTCTACATCAAATAAGCCGCCTTCTGCGGAATTACCACTTATTAATTTGTAAAGGTCACCCATTTGTAATTTTTCGTTTAGCTCATTTTCGAATTTTTTGAGGCGATACACTGTCGCCTTTTTGCTGTCTTCAACAACTATTTTCCCGCCGTCTAAATCAATTTCCAACCTATCTGTACCGTTAGGGTCGTGGGTGCAAGTAACAAAACTGCCTGTTGCCCCGTTGGCATATTCCGTTATAACTGTAACATCGTTGTCTACAACTATATCTCTATGTGCTCCGTAAATAATCTTCCCGTAGACCTTTGTAGGCGTGCCACATATCCATTGCCATAGGTCTAATTGGTGGGGAGCTTGATTTACTAAAACTCCGCCACCTTCGCCACCCCATGTAGCTCGCCATTGGCTTTGTTTATAATAATTGTCTGGTCGCCACCAACTATTTATAATCCAATTTGAACGGCGAATTTCTCCCATGGAACCAGATTGAACAAGCTCCCTAATTTTTTGATATAGTTTGTTTGTTCTTTGATTAAACATAATAGCAAAGCCTACTTCTGGATTTCTTTTAGATGCCTCGTTTAGTTCTCTTACAGCTTTTCCATAAACACCAGCAGGTTTTTCCACTAATACATTAATTTTATTATCTAAAGCAAAAATTCCAATTTCCGTATGCAAGTAATGAGGTACTGTTGTAATAACAGCATCAACATCGCCAGACTTAATCATGTCTTTCCAATTAGTATAAAAAGGTATGCCTGAAAAATCTTTCTCACATTTTTCCTTAACTTTAAGCTCGATATCACATAGCCCGCCAAGAGCGCAATGTTCCAACTCTGGTTGGGAGCTCTCTCCGTCGCCAAATAAAAATTTAGCATAAGTACTGCCTTGTGTACCAATTCCAATAATTCCATAGCGTACTTTTTCCATATTACCCTCCTTATAAATGAAGTTTTCCAGTTAATATTTTATCCATAGAGCAAAATACTTGTATATTAAAAGTCTAGCATATAAAAATTACAATAACATTGCGAAAACTGTTTGACAATATTGCGATTATTGTTCAAAATATTCATAAGAGTATTTAAAGATAATTATTACAGGTAGGTAAAAATATGAAAAAAGCTATAAATAAATTTAATGCCAGACAATCTATGGAAACAAATGGTTTTGAAATATACTGGTATAATGCGCCATATAATAAAGAAATTGAATTGCATCACCATGATTTTTATGAGATTTATTTTTTTATAAAAGGAGATGTGAAGTATATTATAGAAGATAGAATTTATAATTTATTGCCTGGGGATATTTTGTTAATAAGTCCTTGGGAATTACATCAACCTCGTTTTTCTTTACCTAAAGACGCCTATGAAAGAATTGTAATATGGGTTAACAAGCACTATCTTTATAGTAATTCAACAATGCACACAGACTTAAGTCGCTGTTTTTATAAAAACCGAGATAGTCACACAAACTTATTACGCCTTGACCCGTTGTTGAAAGAATATCTGAATGAAATATTGGAAAAGTTGTTAAATGAAATTAATAATAAATCCTATGGTAGCGATGTGGCTTCCCAATGTTATTTTTTAGAGCTTATTATTGAAATAAATAGGCTGGCAAAACTACCACAGCAAAGGCATGAGCTTAAGGATAAAAGCACTTCTATTATCTCATCCGTTTTATCCCATATTAATGAATATTATTATGAAGAGTTATCTTTAGAATTGTTGTCAAATAAATTTTTTATAAGTAAGTATTATTTATCCCACGAGTTCAAGCGACTAGTAGGTACCAGTGTATACAGATATATAATACAAAAAAGATTGCAAATTGCTAAGGTGCTTTTGGAAGAATTGCAACCAACTGATGTTTATAAAAAATGCGGATTTGGTGACTATGCTAATTTTTACCGTGGCTTTAAATCCCAATACGGTATTAGTCCGAAGGATTATAAAAAATTAAACTCAAAAAAACCTAAGTATTAGGTAGTTCTTTACACCTAAAAAAGAGCGAAAACTCTATCGCTCTTTTTGCACTTTTATATATTTTTTTCAGATCCACTTTTTCTTTAGGAATTAAATGGGCTAAACTAACTGCTTATAACCATTTCAATAATCTGCGAACTGCTTAAAGGATCGTTTGCAAATATTGAATAGGAAAATTCTTCGTCCTTCCATGTAGCTATGTAAGTTTCATCTTTAGAATTTTCATAGTATCCATTACTATATACAACCATGCTATTTACAGAGTCCCTTTTTGAATTTGGATGATTATTGTAACCGTTGGTCATGTCCACTTCCATATTACTTGTTATTCTGAAAAGAATTTTATCATTATCGTCATTTTCGTAAAGAATTTCAGCTATGCCATTTATATAGGCATAATAGGAAACTGTGTATCCTGACGGAATACTTGGCGTATCTATTTTGTCGCCAAAAGCTACGTCCAACTCTTTCTTTGTTTGGTAATAACGAGTTTTATTTGTAGCTGCATCCTCGTTATATACAAACATATTTTTAAAGTCAGGCCTTTTTATACCCTCGCTAAAAGTTAAAGAATAACTAGCTTCACCATCGTACCATGTAGCTATTTTTATTTGGTTGTATTCGCCCTTTATGTTTATTTCTAAGTTATCCATATAAACATAGGAACGTTGAGGGTAGTTAATTTTGTTTTCGCTCATATCTTTATTGCCTCTTGTAACCCTGTAGACAATTGTTTCGTCACTTTTTTTACTAATTATTTCTCCAATGTTATTAGTCATTGTGTAAGAAGTTGTGCTATAGCCCTCTGGTGTGTACAATTTTAATATGCTAAAGTCCATTGCCTCCGATAGTTCATCAATATTGTTATACTTTATAGTTTCGTTTTTACTTTCCTTATTAACTTCCTCAGTTCTAACTTTTTCTGGCACGTCTTGCTTTACTTCATCTTTTTTCTCAGGAATTTTATTAATATAAATGCCACTTATTGTTATTTCAACTTTGTTTGGGTTACCAAGAATGGCCATATATAAAGGCACTGGCACATAGGTTGTGCCGTTTTTTAAAACAGGTGCAGAGTCTAAAGTGTACTCTACTTTCTCCTTGCTGTCATTTAATTCACCTACATAATAATTTTCGCCAATTTTCATATCTACATAGGACTTTTCTGTAGTTGTCCTTAGGGTTTTATCCTCTTGCCAAGAAGTTTTATAACCTAAAGCGTCGTTTACATCTCGCAAAGGAACCATAAATGTTTCAGTTGTGCCGTATCCTGTTCCCTCTAACTTTGTTCCCTCTACATAAATTGGTAAATTTGAATCCGTAACAGATGGGCTAGATGATGCATCTAACTTTTTGTTATTAGTCTCACCATATACTACACCTGTACATAATAATGTTACAATTGTCGCTAAAGCTATTAACTTTTTCATATTAACCTCCTTTTAATTTGTTCTTTTCCTTTATTATAACGCAATTTTAATTTTTATGTTCAAATTATTCTTTTTCTAAAAAGCTTTTCTTTTGAATTTCTTGAAAAAGTTCTGAATTTGAATAAATCGTCATCATATTTTTCAAAAAACTAGACTCTCACTTTTCTTCTGAAAGAGAGAGTCTAGTTTGCATGGTTTATTTACACTATATCTTTTTTTTCATCTTTTTTTCATAATGTTTTTCCCAAATGTGAACATTTTTAATGCCTAATTTTTCGCTATCAAAAATTGGTTTTTCTATACCACTTTTTAATTGGGCATCGTAATCTTTTAAAGTAACTATGGCAAATTTATGTATTAATAAAATACCGATAATGTTGTACCAAGCCATTATGCCTATGCCAGTATCAGCTACGTTCCATACGGCAGTACTGCTTTTAAAAGAAAAGAAGATAATACTTATTATTATAAGTAAACGTGTAAAAGCTACTATACCTTTTCTATATTCCACTTCCCCTGTTTCTGGATTTTTCTTTATGGATAAATATACAGCGTTACATTCTGCAACATAGTAGTATGCCATAAGTGTTGTAAAGGCAAAAAAGAATAGGGCAATAGCTACAAAAACAGGGCCTAAAGTAGTTCCTAAAAGTGTGGAAATAGCTGCTTGAGTGTAGGCAGGACCAGCCTCCAAGCCTTGTGCATTTATTCCAGAGTATATTAACTCTCCACTTTTATTTATAAGATTGTAACTATCTGTTAGTAAAATCATAAGTCCTGT
This sequence comes from Lachnospirales bacterium, assembly GCA_047974375.1. Lineage (GTDB taxonomy): Bacteria > Bacillota > Clostridia > Lachnospirales > CAMZNU01 > JBKECF01. The sequence continues at coordinate 28,938 of JBKECF010000066.1, read as the reverse complement.
TGCTGTACAAACTAATAAAGTATCGAAGTACACAGAAAAAGCTTGAACTAGACCTTGTTCCGCAGGGTGGTTTACATTTGCTGCAGAAGCACCATGTGGCCCTGTTCCTTGTCCAGATTCATTGGAAAAAATTCCTCTTTTTACTCCATTTAATACAGCTGTTCCAATTACGCCACCAAGGCCTGCACGAGGTGAAAAAGCTTCTTTTATTATTAACATAAATGTCGCTGGTACTTTATCTATATTTATAATTATTATTAATAAAGCAAAAAATAAATAAAAAATACTCATAATAGGTACAACAACTTGAGATACTTTACTTAACCTTTTAGTGCCGCCAAGAAAAATAAGAGATATAAGTATAGCTACAGCAACGCCAATTAATAATTTAATTAGTCCTTGGTTTTGAGAATCTTTAAAAAAACCATTAACTATTGCCGATGAAATGGAATTTGACTGCACCCCAGGAACAAAAAACGCCATAGAAATAATAGAAAGTAAAGCAAATAGTATTCCAAATATTTTCTTGCCAGATACTTTTTCGAAGTAAAATGCAGGTCCCCCTCGATACTCGCCTTTAACTTCTACTTTAAATACTTGTCCAAGAGTACACTCAATAAATGAACTAGCTGAGCCCACTGTAGCAATAACCCACATCCAGAACATAGCCCCAGGGCCTCCTAAAGAAATAGCTGTTGCTACACCAGCTATATTTCCCGTTCCAACTCTTCCGGCAACTGTTAAAGCGAAAGCTTGAAAAGATGACATGCCTTTGGATGATTCGTTTTTTACAAATAAAAGTTTAAGCATGTTTTTAATATGCCTGAACTGTACAAAGTTTGTTGCAACAGTAAAATAAAGTCCTGCACCTAGCAAAATTATTACTAATGGGAGGCCCCAAACTATGTCGCACACTGTTGCGCTTAATTTCTCTAAATTCATACAATCTCCTTTGAAATAATAAAAAATAAAAATTATTTTTTAACCGATGTTTTAAATATTCTAACATATTTTTTGAAAATTACAAATTTTTTTTATACAAAAAAATCCATTTTATTATTTTTGATACAAACTCACTTGTTAAAAATGTAGCAAATCTTACAATTATACATCCTATATATTGTTAGAAAAATATTAAACAATGTATGCGCCATAGTCAGCCTTTCACTAGTCGGATACTTCCTTCTACTACATTGCATTTTATTTTTTTAAGATTTACAATACTACTTAAGAACTCTATTAGTCAAGTAGAAAATATTTTTTAGGAGGACATTATGTTAAAAGTAGCTATGCTAAGTAAATGGCATGTTCACGCTGAGGAATACGCTAATGCTGTTTTAGAAACAGGCAAAGGAAAAATAACTGTTGTTTGGGATGAAGATGAAAAAAGAGGTTCACAGTGGGCAAAGGAATTAAATTGCGACTATGAAAAAGACCTAGACAAAGTACTAGAAAGAAATGATGTTGACGCTGTAGTTTGTGATTCTCCAACTACAGCACACAAGAAAATACTTATAAAGGCAGCAAAGGCTGGCAAACACATATTTACAGAAAAATCTTTGGCTCCTACTAAGGCACAATGCGAGGAAATTGCCGCGGAAATTGAAAAAGCTGGCATTACTTTCACTATTTCTCTGCCACAAAAAGTTCAACCAGTTGTACAACTGGCAAAAAAATTAATTGAAGAAAATGCCTTTGGAAAAATTTCCTTGGTAAGAATACGAAACGGCCATGACGGCGTAAGTAATAATTGGTTGCCAGATTATTGGTACGAGGAAAAAGATACGGCTGGTGGTGCATTAATGGACTTAGGTTGCCACCCTATGTATATTGCCGAATATTTATTAGGCAAGGCTAAACGTGTTTCCTCTGTAATGACACAACTTTATAACACAGGATTAGACGAAAATGCATCTGTTACTATTGAATTTGAAAATGGAATTCTATGTACTGGCGAAACATCTTTTGTTTCCTATAAAACACCTGGCTCTATTGAAATTTATGGGACTGAAGCAACTTTAATTTCCATAGGTTCTCAATTGGATTTTTATAAAAAAGATTCTAATGAAGTTCCAACTTTACCTAATAAAGGGCCTATGCCTATAGAAGTTTGGGTTGACGCATGTATAAATGGTACTGGAACTCCAGAAATGTTTTCTACTAAAGTTGCAATTGCTTTAGGTGAATTGCTAGAAAACGCCTATATATCCAACAAAGAAAATCGTATAGTGAACCTATAAGCTGGTTCAAATATAGTAAATAGGGTAAGATATTTCGCTTTGACTTATTTTACCCTATATGATATTATGCACTAGATCATTTACTAGGGGTGCTTTTTAGCTGAGATTATACCCTACAACATGAACCAGATAATGCTGGCGTATGGAAGTAAAATGTACACTTATTTTCTTATACCACGCATTAGCTGAGGCTAGTGCTTTTTTTGTTCGCATTTTGCCCTAGGGCAAAAGCATAAATTAGGAGGAAAATTATGAAAATCACAACAAAAAAACTTACTTTAATGGCTTTGCTTATTGCTTTGTCCACAGTACTATCTTTTTCACCCATTAAACTTCCCCAAGGCGGGAGCATTACATTTTTGAGTATGTTCTTTATCGTAATAATAGGTTACTTCCTAGACCCAAAACTTGGGCTTTTAAGTGGGTTTATTTACGGTCTAATTCAGTTTGCTATGGGAGGGTACTTCCTCACTATACCTCAATTTTGCTTAGACTATATCTTTGCTTTTTCGGCATTGGGCTTCGGGGCTTTTGTTTATAGAAAAAAAAGTAAGTTTTCATTAGAAATTGTGTGTGTTATTAGTATGCTTGCAAGATTGTTTTTTGTTTTTTTAGCTGGAATAGTTTTTTATGGTGACTACGCTCCCGAAGGTATGCCCGTTGCTCTTTATTCTATTGTGTACAATAGTACTTACATTATTCCAGAACTGATTCTTACTTTAGTTGTACTTAGAATTCCTATTTTTAGAACTACTTTGTATAAGGTTATGTCTAGGTTTTCGGATATGAATTTAGTTGATGTACCAAATATATAGAAGGAGCTGTAGGGGAAAAAAAACCTTGGTCGCAAAGCCTTGCTTTACTGCTCGACCAATGTCGTAAACTTAAAAAAATGCATGAAAATAAAATTAGGGGTGTAAATTTGACGATAGTCGCCCATTTACACCCCTTTACTACCTTAAAGTCTTACGAACAATAGAAACAGAAAAATATCCCATTAAAAACACTCCAAAAAAGGCCTCAATAGAAGACAAAAAAGCCACAAAGTACTTTATAGGCACGGATTCATTAAATAAACTTTGAGAGATATCACCGAAACCAACAGTAAAAAAAGTAATCAAGCTAAAATAAGTTGCTTTCAAAGGAATTCTTAATACATCTAATAAATCCACAGCCTCGTATCCTATTCTATAAGCCCCAAAAAGCAAACCGTAGGAAACAATAAAAAAAACCTGTGTAGATATAATGGTTTTTGCTATTTTAAAAGGGTCCGTGGCAAAACTTCCTATATCCATTAAAAATGTTAGGCTAAATAAATTTAAACTTTTCCTTAGATTATCTTTATTATTTTTATTTTTAATTAATATTCCACCTAAAGTATACAAATAAGACAGGGGTACCAAAAAAAGCTCCAGCAATTTTTGAAAAATATTCATGTTAATATCACGATTAAATCTATATTTTGGGTCTTTGTAATCTGTTTCTTTTTTTAGGTTTTCTATAGAATGTTTTCTAAAATCTAGAAAAGCCCTATCCTCGTCGTCATATCTACCAACATTATTAAAATTTTCTTTTAGCATTCGAAGTTGCTCTACTAAATCGTAGGATAACTCATGGTTTTTACTTTCTGCCATAGAAGTTAAGGCATTAAAATTACTAACCATAGCTTTGTAAACATTATTTTTTTTATAATCTAACTCTATTCTACCTAGACAAATAGTTTTATGGAAAGATAAATTTTCATACTCCATATACTCAGCCTTTTCCTTAGACTTGATTTGCTTTATATTAAAAACATTATTAATAATACAATCGTCTAAAAAGAGATTTTTAGTATCTTCATTATCAATATTCACTATGCTAAAAAATTTACATTTTTCGAAATGCATATATTTCATAAAATTATCTGTAATGGCCATACTTTTATTAAAATCACAACTTTTAAAGTTAGCAAAAAAATTACATCTATTTATAATAAAACCGCAATTGTATTCGCTGCGTTGGAACACAACATTACATTCAACACTTTCCACTAAAGTCATAGTGAAATTCCCACCAATAAAATTTATTTTGTTCAATACAAAAACTCCGAAGTCTGTAATGTCAATAAAAGTTACATCTGTGTCCCTATATACACAATGGGAATACTCTATACTTGTGTGTTTACAGTCTAAATTTGCCATTTCATTGGTACAGTTCAAAAAAGTTATATATCTAAAATGCATACGACAATTAATAAATTTATTATGAGAAATATCAAAAGTGGTTTTTTCAAAAAAACTTCGCTCTATAGTTAATATGGGATGGTGCATATTCTCGAAATAACAATCATTAACTTTATATTTACACCTATTAAAGGTGCAGCCATAAAAATTAATTCCATCTTCATTTGTTCGGTCAGCAACTATGGAAATATTCTTAAAATCTAATTGGCTATTAAAAAAATTCGTTCCATTAAATAAAATAGAAATATTATTTTCCTTTGTTGAAACTTTTAAATTACTCTTTACTACATCTGACTTTTCCATAGATAGTGAAAAATCCATAAAGCTAAAACTTCCACTTAAATGGCTCTTAAAAAAATTCCCACTACCATTAGAAAAAGTATTTTTCTTACTAAGAAAATTAGTATAGGAAAAATCACTTTCCACGCCATTGAAATTAAATTCATTTCCCATAAAATTAGAATAAGAAAAGTTATTTGCCTTTGTTAATATAGATGAAAATTCATTGTAAAATAAGCAGTTAATATATTTTTCGCCTTTTAAATTTCTTTCATTTTCTATATAGGTATTTTCTACTATAGTTCCACCTGTATATTTATTATATATAAGAGTGAATTCTTCTTCTTTGTTCTGTGTAATGGTTTTTGCAATTGCCTTTACATATACTTTATTTTCTTTTTCTCTCACATCTATTATATCAATTATATGCACACGTTCCCGTGCCGTGTCTGTAAAATCAATTATTCTATTCAATAAATTACCTCATTTATTATGGAGTTTATTTTAGTTTTCCTCTAGATTATACTTTACTAAAATAACAACTGCAATTGTAAATTTATAAGCTCAAAAAAAATCGTCCAAGGTATCACCATTGAACGATTTCCATCTACAACCAAACCGATGTAATAAATAAAATAGCTAAAAAATAAACTAGAACAATCAATAACAATATAGGTAATATAAGCTGTATTAAAGCAATAAACATTGCTAATATATCGCTAAAACCCAATTTTGTTTCATCATCATAGATTCCATTAAATTCTTCATTATAACCTTCATCGCAATGGTCATCTTCTTTATTATTTTTTAAAATTTTCATATTCACCTAATAAAATAAAGGATTTTACCCCAAACTCTTATATTTTTATTTGCTAGGCGTTTTACCCTGTCGGGCAAAACCGTAAAAATATAGAGTTTTCGCTACCTTGTAGCTCTTACGGCTGTAATTTCATTACATCCTCCAAACTCTTATATTTTTATTTGCTAGACCAAATGACAAGCAACTTTATGTCCATTTCCCATGTCCTTAAGCTCTGGGCATACTTCCTTGCACTGAGACTTAGCGTACATACATCTTGTATGGAACTTACAACCAGATGGTGGGTTAGCTGGACTTGGTATGTCACCTTGTAAAAGTATTTTTTTAGTTTTTTGCCTTGGGTCGGCAATAGGAATTGCTGAAAACAAAGACTGCGTGTACGGGTGTAAAGACGACTTGTAAATATCTTCTTTTTTTCCTGTTTCCACTATATTCCCTAAATACATAACGCCTATGGCATCACTTATATATTTTACAACAGACAAGTCATGGGAAATAAATAAATAGGATAATCCAAATTTTTCTTGTAAATTCATAAGCAAATTTATTATTTGTGCTTGTATAGATACATCTAGGGCAGATACAGGTTCGTCAGCTACTACAAAGGACGGTTTAAGAGCCAAAGCCCTAGCAATACCAACTCTTTGACGTTGGCCACCAGAAAATTCATGAGGAAACCTATTACAAAAATATCGTTCTAAACCACACATTTCTATGGTGTCGGCAATGTATTCATTTAACTCTTCACCTTTATTGTATAAACCGTGATGAACTAAAGCCTCCCCAACTGTATCGGAAATAGTCATACGTGGATTTAAAGAACTATAGGGATCTTGAAATACAATTTGCATTTCCTTCCTAAGTTCAGTCATTTCACTTTTTGAACTTAATAAAATATCTTTACCTTTATAAAAAACTTCCCCGCTTGTAGCCTCTAAAAGCCTTATTATAGCTCGGCCTGTTGTGGATTTACCACAACCTGATTCCCCAACTAGGGAGAATGTTGTCCCTTTTTCAATATCAAGAGAAACTCCATCTACGGCTTTAACATCACCTACATGACGCCTAATTATACCATCGTATATGGGAAAGTACTTTTTTAAATTCTTAACTTCTAATATATTTTTATTTTCCATATTATACCTCACCAAATGCATAGAAACAACTTACTAAATGCCCGTCGCCTAAATCTCGTGTATCTGGATATTCTTTTCTACATTTTTCTGTGGCATATTTACATCTTGGAGCGAAATAACACCCTTCTGGTAAGAAGGCAGGATTTGGCACACTACCTTCTATGGTGTCTAGTCTTTCTCTTTCCTCATTTAAGGAAGGCTTAGACTTTAATAAACCTATAGTGTATGGGTGTTTAGGGTTTGCAAATAATTCTAAACATGATGTTTGTTCAATTACACGGCCTGCATACATAACCGTCACATCGTCTGCCATCTCTGCAACAACTCCTAGGTCATGAGTAATAAAAATAATGGCTGTGTTAAAATTTTTCTTTAAGTCGTTCATTAATTCTAGTATTTGAGCTTGAATAGTAACGTCCAAGGCTGTTGTTGGCTCGTCAGCAATAAGAATTTTTGGGTCACAGCAAAGGGCTATGGCTATCATAACTCTTTGTCTCATGCCTCCAGATAATTGATGAGGATATTCATTTATAACTTCTTTTGCCCTTGGTATACGCACCATTTCTAAAATTTCTACAGCTTTATTGTAAGCTTCTACCTTTGTCATTTGCTTATGAAGCATTAGACTTTCAGCTATTTGGTCACCTATTTTAAAAACAGGGTTTAAAGACGTCATTGGTTCTTGAAAAATCATGGCAATATCATTTCCACGTATACTCAACATATCTTTCGCGTCAATTTTCGCTAAATCTTTATTATCATATAAAATTTCTCCACCTTCTATTTTTCCTGGGTGGGACAAAAGTCGCATTATAGACATAGATGTAATACTTTTACCACAACCAGACTCCCCAACTATACACATGGTTTTTCCTGAAGTTGCATTAAAGCTAACACCATCTACAGCACGAACAACTCCTCTTGGAGTGTGGAAATAAGTTTGCAAATTTTTTACTTCTAATATTATTTCGTTCTCGCTCATAATTACACCTCCTTAGATTTTGGGTCGATGGCATCTCTCAAGGCATCGCCAATTATATTTACACACATTACCGTTAAAAATATGCATAAACCTGGAGGTATCCAGAGCCATGGTCTGTTCATTAATATATAGGAGTCGTTGGCTATAGAAATCATATTTCCCCATGTTGCTGTTGGTGGCACTACTCCTAAACCTAAGTAAGATAAAGCTGATTCTGTTAAAATTGCAGAGGCAATTCCTAAAGTGGCCGAAACTATTATATAGCCAAAAACATTTGGTATTAAATGTTTAAATATCTTTTTTCTGTCTGATAAGCCTAAGGCTGTTGCCGCTTGCATAAATTCTTGTTCACGCAAAGATAAAATTTGCCCACGTATTATACGTGATAAAGATGGCCAACCAAGTAAACCTATTACCATCATAGTTATATACATTTTGTATTCACCAGGTAATCTTGTTCCTACTACAGCAGAAATTGTAATTGCTAAAGGGAAAAATGGCAGGGACAAAAATATTTCTGCAATTCTCATTAATATTGTATCTATTTTACCACCGTAATACCCTGCTACACCACCTACTAAAGTACCTATAGTAACTGTTATACAGACTGCAAATAGTCCGACTTGTAAAGATATTCTACCGCCGTATAAAACTCTTGTTAAGTAATCTCTACCTAAGTAGTCCGTACCTAGTAAATGTTCCACTGATGGTGGCTTATTAGCATTTGCTGGATTTAACTGCTCTGGTGAATATGGAGTTAAAAATGGAGCAAATATAACAGCTAATATTAATATACTTAAAATTATCATAGCAATAACAGCTATTTTAGATTTAAAAAATTTTCTTCTAATTATAGACATTGGGCTTTCTATTTTGTCTATTTTAGTTTTCTTTATAGCACTCATTTTCCCCTCCTAATCTAATTTAATACGTGGATCTGCTAAAGCGTATAATACATCTGCCAATAAATTGCCTAAAAGTGTAAGTAATGCAAACATGGTCATTAGTGCCATCATTACGTTGTAGTCCGCACTTGTTATGGATTGCATAAATATTTGTCCTATACCTGGCCAGTTAAATACACTTTCTAATATAACAGCACCAGAAAATAAAGATGCAATATAAAAGCCAGCAATTGTAATTATTGGAATTAATGCATTTCTAAAGGCGTGTTTATATATAACGACTTTTTCAGATAAACCTTTAGAACGTGCAGTTCTAACATAATCTTGTTTTAATACATCCAAAACTGCCGTACGGGAATATCTTAATAAAGAGGCACAGCTAGTTATAATGGCAACTAATGCAGGTAAAAACATATGGTGTAAAACTTCTATTACACGTCCAAAACCAGCAGTAGTACTACCTGGTTCCAACATTCCCCCTATGGGAAATAAATTTAATTTAATCGCAAAAACATATATTAATAATAGAGAAAAGAAAAAAGATGGTAAGGATATTCCCACAATAGACAACACACTAAAAAAAGTGTCTGTTTTACTATGTTGCCTTACTGCTACAAAAACACCTAGGGGCACAGCTATTAAAAATGCAAATACAAAGGAAGTAATATTTAAATAAAATGTATTCCATATGTAATCATTTATAACTGATGCAACTGGTTTTTTATAGGTATAGGACTCACCAAAATCCCCTTGTACTGTTCTACCAAGCCAATTAATATATTGAACTGGGATTGGTTTATCCAGCCCAAGTCTTGCTCTTTCTGCTGCCTTTTGCTCTGCGGTAGCTTTTGGGTTTAAGTCGCTGCCAATGGGGTCCCCTGGGGTTAGTTTAATTAGTGTAAATATTAATATAGTTATTATAAACAATGTAGGTATCATTTGTAATATTCTACGTATTATGAACTTTGCCATATATTTCTCCTTTTTTACCTTAGCATAAAAAGGGTATTTGCGAAAAAATCGCTCATACCCTTTTTTTGTCTAATTTGGTTGCATAATCCAGCAGTTTACGTAGTAAACGACCAGATAAATTTAATCTAACTCAACATCCATAATTACTGTATGCCATAAAACAAATGGAGATGAATTAAAGTTTTTAAGTCTATCATTTACAAGCGTCCATTCGTTACTTTGGTTTATAAATACATATGGCGCATCTTCATTTATTGCATTAACAGCATTTGCGTATAATGCTTTTCTTTCATCTTGGTCAAAGGAAGCATTTGCTAGTTTAACATTTTCGTCAAAAACTTCATTTGAGTAGCTACCCATGTTGTTGTCACCTGGCTTATTGTATTGGCTACCAAAAGTTGTTAACAAACTACTCGGGTCTGTAGTTAATGCCCATGCAAGGTTAGTTAATTGGAAGTCTTGCTTGTCAAAAGTTTTTTCTATCATTGCATTAAAGTCCATTAAGTTAGCTTCAACTTTAACACCTATTTGTTTCCAGTTTTCAGTTAACATAGGAATTAAAAACTCTACGTATTTACTATCTGTGTAAGTATCCCATTTAAGTGATAATTCTGTACCATCTTTAGAACGATAACCATTGCTGCCCATTACCCAACCAGCTTCATCTAAAAGTGCATTTGCTTTTTCTACAGAATACTCATATTCATTTGGAACTGGAGAATAAGCCCAAGATACTCTAGATATTGGCGAGTTACAAACTGTTGCGTAACCATTATAATATGCATCTACAAAAGTTTGCCTGTCAAAACCATATGTTAATGCCTGACGTACTTTTACATCTTCTAAAATAGGATCTTTTAAATTCATTGCCATAAAGCCGTATGTATTTGCTGGGTAACTTCTTATATTACCTACACCATAGCTTTTTATTCTTTCTAAGTTATCGTTATTTGCTGGAGTTTGTGTAAGTATGTCATATGTACCTTTTCCAAACTCGTCAAACATTGTATCTTTACTAGCAAATGCCATTATTATTTTCTTTACATCTGTAGTTTTTTCCGTTTGGAAGTTTTCGTTATAATCAAATTCTAAATATTGGTCTGGCTCTAGCTTGCTAAATACATAAGGTCCAGAACCTACAAAATATAAATCGTTCATTTGTTGTTTTACTTTTTCAAATTCGCCTTTTGCCATTGGATACAACTCTTTAGACATTGTACCAACACCAAAGTTAAAAATATTATCGTAAGATACTTCTGTAAAAGTGAAAGAAATAGTGTGATCATCTATTACATTTATACCTTCTACTTTTTCTGCATCCCCTTGGTTGTATTCTTTATAACCAACTAATCTATCTACAGCAGAAACATTTCTACCGTCATAGGATGGGTCTGCCATCATTGTAAATGTATGTTCAACGTCGTAGGCATTTATTGGAGTACCATCGGAACAAACTAAACCTTCTTTAATTTTAAAAGTATAAGTTAATTTATCATCAGATAAAGCGTAACTTTCTGCTTGAGCATAGTCATCAAAAATAATGTTTCCAGCATGGTCATTGCTTATTAAACCTGTACCAAAAATAAGCTCTGTTGCCATTTTATCATAGTTTGAACCATAGTATACTGGCAACAATCTATTTTGTGTTGATGTGGATATAGCAACTACAACTGTGTCGCTGGCGTTACTTCTATCTTTGGCTGGGTTTGGCTTAGTTTCGTCTACTAAATTAATAATAGATACACCTTCAATGTCAGTTTCTGTTACTTCGCCAAGTTTTTGTACTAATTCCTCTGGCGTTGCAGAAGCCTCTTCTGATGCCTCGGCATCAGCACTTGGAGCTGGCTCCGTTTCTGCTGTGCTTGTACTTCCAGTTCCTCCACATGCGCCAAGGGATATGGTCGCAGCTAAAGTTAAAGCTATTAACTTACTAAGTTTAAATTTTTTCTTCATAATTCCACCTTTTCTTCGTCTTCTCTTTATTTATTTTTTTAAGGCATTTTTCTTTTTTTATTTACCTTAAATAGTGCTATTTTATATTCTAATAAAAAATTCTTAAAATTACAATAGGAATTGTTTTTTTATATTGGGCATAAAATAAAGTTATAGGGGTAAGTAGGAATTTTATTGTGATTTTCCACAACCTTTTTGTGTACTACTTAATAATGTCAGAATTCTTATAGTAATATCACTATAATGATACATTAGTCGAAAATTTAAATGATATATTAATTGTACAAACCAGAAAAAAATGATGTTCATTTGACTGATATAACATCAGTCAATAGACCTTTCCGTCAGTGGGAGCTTGTACCCTTACTGAACGGCGAATTCGGATGCATAACCGAGTTGGTTGCTTACTCGAGCAATAAAGCGGAGCTTTATGACCATAGCAGAAAGCAAAGCTTTCGACCAGGTTAGACTGTCCCGCTACCTATTTTATACATTGAGGTTGGGGTCTAATTCTTATCGATAAACCAATTCCATAATTATTCTAGGAGGCTGAATGAAAAAAAACAAAAAAAAAGTAAGACTTTTTAATGAGCTAAAGAAAAACAAAGGATTGTTTGTAATGCTTATGCCAGCCATTTTATTAACCCTACTTTTTGCTTATATACCTATGGTAGGATTAGTTTTAGCTTTTAAAGACTATAGATATGACTTAGGTATATTTAAAAGCCAATGGATTGGTTTAGAGAATTTTAAATTTTTCTTTATGTCTGGTACAGGAGTTAAAATTACAATTAATACCATACTTTATAATTTCATAAATTTAATAACTTCTCAGGCATTATCGGTATTAGTTGCAATATCTATTACAGAAATGAACAGGAAATATTTCAAAAAAATTGTTCAATCCATTATTTTTTTACCATATTTCATTTCATGGATAATTGTAGGTGCTTTTATATATAACATTTTTAATGTTGAATATGGAACTCTTAATAATATTTTAGAATTTTTTGGACATAATCCGGTAAATCTATATCAAATGCCATATGCATGGGTACTTATAATTATTTTTTTTAATTCATGGAAGTGGGTAGGGTACAACAGCATAATTTATATATCTGCCATTACAGGAATAGACCAATCTACATATGAAGCCGCTAAAATAGATGGTGCAAATATATGGCAAAGAATTTCTAAAATTACAATACCATCTATTAAGTCAACAATAATTATAATATTACTCTTGAATATAGGTAGAATAACTCGTGGTGACTTTCAAATGTTTTATCAAATAGTAGGAAACAATGGACAGCTGTTTAACGCTACAGACGTAATAGATACATTTGTATTTAGAGCCCTAGCCCAAGGCGGGGATATTGGCATGATAACAGCAGCGACTCTTTATCAATCAATTATTGGATTTATTTTAATTGCCACAATTAATTATATTGTAAAGAAGATTGAACCAGATTATGCATTGTATTAAAAGACATATTTTATAGCCATATGTCTAACACCAAATAATTAAGGAGATTATATGAATAGAAAACTCTCAGATAGAAAAGTATCATCAATAAGTTTTACTGTGCTTAGTTATTTTTTTGTTGTATTTATATCTGTTTTTTGTTTAATTCCTTTTGTAATGCTAATTTCCGCTTCCTTCAGCTCAGAAACAGCCATTGCTATTGAAGGATATGGCATTTTGCCAAAGGAATTTACACTTGAAGCCTATAAGATGGTTTTTAAATACCCCGCTACTTTAATAAGAGCTTTTGGCGTATCAATTTGGATAACAGCAATAGGAACTATTTTTGGATTATTAATTACATCTATGACAGGATTTGTACTAAGTAGAAAGGATTTTAAATACAGGAATTTATTTTCATTTTTCTTTTTCTTCACTACATTATTTAATGGCGGTTTGGTTTGTACATATATATTTATAATTAGATATTTACACTTAAAAAATAGCTTTTTAGCCTTAATTCTACCAATAATGATAAATGTATTTTATTTATTAATTATGAGGAGTTTTATATCTGCCATACCAGTTTCTTTAATTGAATCCGCAAAAATTGATGGTGCATCAGACTTTAAAATATTTTTTTCAATAGTAATTCCTTTATCCAAAGCAGCCCTTGCCACTATAGGATTATTTATTGCTCTCGGATATTGGAATGATTGGTACAATGCTATGCTATATATTTCAGATAGAGATAAATGGCCAGTTCAATACATGCTGTACGACATGTTGAATACTGCTGTAGCACAAAAACAACTAGCATCTATTTCTAAAATAGCGCTACAAGACTTACCATCTCAATCATTAAAAATGGCTATGTCAGTTGTAGTAATTTTACCAACACTATTTATTTATCCATTTGTCCAAAAGTATTTTGTCAGTGGCATTACAATAGGTGCAGTCAAAGGATAACAGGTACTAATTTAAAAAATTTATAAATTGAGGTGAATTATGCAAAAAGGAAAAATAATTAGCACATTTTATAATAATGAGCTAAAAAAAACAGAAAGTAGTATAGCATTTGAAAAAGATTTCGGTGTAGAGATGCATGCCATTAATATTTATCCAGAAATCGAATTTCAAAAAATTGAAGGCTTTGGTGGAGCATTAACAGAAGCAACAGCGTACACCTATTCACTAATGGATAAAGAAACAAAAAAAGAATTTATTAATTTATACTTTGGCAAGAAAGGTGCAAATTATGAATACTTAAGAATGTCTTTAGATAGTTGTGACTTCAGTCTAGGTAATTATTCTGCCGTTGAAGATAAAAACGATATCGATTTTAAAACCTTCACTTTAGAAAAAGACGAAAAATATATATTGCCTCTTTTAAGAGATATTTTAAAAGTAAAAAAGAATATTAAAATTATGCTATCTCCATGGAGCCCACCAGCTTTTATGAAAACTAATGGTCAAAAAAACCAAGGTGGTAAACTAAAACCCAATTATAGGCTTACTTGGGCAAAATATATATGTAAATATATCTGCGAATATAGAAAACTTGGTTTTAATGTAACTATGTTAACAATACAAAATGAACCTAAGGCAACTCAAAAATGGGACTCCTGTGTTTATACTGGAGCAGAAGAAAAAGATTTTTTAGAAAATTATTTATTCCCAGAATTAATTAAGAATAATATGGATGATATAGATATATATTTTTGGGATCATAACAAAGAAAGGATTTTAGAAAGATCTAAGGAAGTCATAGACAGCAATACAGATAATATGCTAACAGGCGTTGCATTTCACTGGTATAGTGGTGACCATTTTGAAGAACTAGAATTATTCAAAAAACTACATCCCAATAAAAAATTAATTTTTACTGAAGGATGTGTAGAATATTCAAGGTTTTCTAATAACTCCTTAGTAAAAAATGCACATATGTATGCAAGAGATATTATAGGGAATTTAAATGGGGGCATGAATATATTCTTAGATTGGAATATTTTGCTAGATAACACAGGAGGTCCTAATCATGTAAAAAATTATTGCGATGCTCCAATTATGTATAATTTTAGCAATGGCAATTTAATTAAGAAACTTTCCTACGATTTTATTAGTCAAATCAGTAAATATGGAAACAATGTTATAAAAATTGGACATAGTAAATATTCAGAAGATATTGATGTTGTTGCTTTTAAAAATAATGAAAATATATTTATTATTATTTTAAATAAAACTCAAAAAATTAAAGAAATTAATTTAAGAATCAATGGCCTATATTCAAATTTCAACATCGTTTCTAATAGTATATCAACAATTATTTTATAAGGAGTGTTTTATGAAGAAATTAATAAAAACAACAACATCAATTTTACTGGCTTTAACAATAGTTAGCTGTGGTGGGCCTACTGAATCAGCGGAAAAATCAACAGAAACTACAGAAACTTCCAACAGTAATAATTCTTCAACATTAAATCCGTCAGAACTAGATCCTGTTGAGTTAAATTTATATTTTGTTGGAGATGGTAAGCCTGGCTATGAGGACATGCTTGAAGTTTTTAATGAAAAAATTAGCAAAGATATTAATGCCACTATAAAAGTAAATTGGATTGGCTGGAGTGATTTTAGTAATCAATACCCTTTAGTTCTAGCATCTGGAGAACCAATTGATTTAATTTATACATCGAACTGGCTTGGCTTTTATCAACAAGCCTCCAAAGGAGCTTTTTTACCTTTAGAGGATTTATTACCTACATATGCACCAGAAAGTCTAAAACAAACTAGTGAATCATCTATAATACAAGCCACTGTCAACGGCCATATGTACGCTTTACCAGCTGAAAGAATCGCCATAAGTTCTATGGGAAGTATAGTGCGTGGTGATTTAATGGATAAATATAATATTGAACCATTAGTAGGTTTTGAAGGATTAGAAAAGTATTTGCAAGCTGTTTCAGATAATGAACCTAGCCTTATACCGACAGATTTAAATAGCTCAGAGAATTTATATGACGATATGTATTTTACACAACATGGAAATTATGGTATTAGCGGAAGTACAGATAGTTCTTATTATATAGATTTAAATTCTAAGGAGCCACAAGTAACTTCTGTAGCTGATACTAAAGGTGTTGAAGATATGATAAAAATATTTAAGAAATGGTATGAAGAAGGTTTTTGGCAAGCATCTGTATTATCTAATCAAGATACAGAAATGTTTGAAAATGGAATGGCAGCATCTAAATTACACAATATGGATAGATGGGTATCAGCTTATATGAAATATCCTGAATGGGATGTTAAATATTATGATATGACAAACATGATTAACTATAACGCAGCTTTACAAGATGCTATGGCAATTCCTGTTACGGCAGAAAATCCAGAACGTGCTCTTATGTTATTAGAGAGGCTTCGTACTGATAGAGATACCTATGATATTTTTACATATGGCATACCAAATGAGCAATCTATAATTCATGAAGACGGAACTGTAGAAGCTGTAGATGATACGAATTTTTCTCTAGACCCTACATCATGGGCAATTCATACAGAAGAATTTTATAGATATAAAACTGGGCTACCTCAAGAATATTTCGACTTATTAGATTCATTAATGAATCAACGTGTAGATAATATTTATAAAGCATTTTATATGGATTTAGAACCAATAAAAAATGAATATGCAGCAGTTCAAAATGTAATAGCACAATATTATGAACCTTTAATATTAGGATATGTAGATCCTGAATCTGGACTAAAAGAACTTAGAGAACAATTAAAAATTGCTGGAAATGATCAAGTTATTGCCGAATTACAAAAACAGCTAGATGTATTTGAAGCAAAATATAAATAGATTTTAATTTTTTAGGAGGGATGACATGAAGACAAAAAGAGCTTTCGTTAGTGAAATTGGTAAAATATCTTTTCGAGAAGAAGAAACGCATAAGCTAGGTGATCATAAAGTTTTACTTAAAGTAAAAAGTTGTGGTTTATGCAATTGGGAACTTAATCATTGGAGGGGAAATATTGTTCCACCTCAAACAATTGGACATGAATGCTCTGGTATAGTAGCAGAAATTGGTAGTAAAGTTAACAATTGTAAAGTTGGTGATAGGGTTGCCGTTTTAATTGATTTTATTGATGGTTTTTCAGAATATACAGTAGTTAGTGATTGTAATGTTTTTAAAATTAATGATGAAATTGAAATGGAAACATTTGTTTTAGAACCGGTAAAATGCGTTGTAACTGTTACTACAGCAGCAGCTCCAAATCCGGGTGACATAGGCGTAATTCTTGGTAGTGGTTCTATGGGGCTTTGGACAACTCAAATTCTTTCTGGAAATATGCTATCTGCATTAATTGTGGTGGATATAGATGATAATAAATTAGCTCTTGCTAAAAAATACGGCGCTACCCATGTTCTTAATTCAAATAAAATTAATGTTAGTGAAGAAATAAGTAAGATTTCCAACGGTCATATGGCAGATTTTGTAATAGAAGGTACTGGTGTTTCCCGCCTAATTAACGAAGCCATGTCTTATTTGAAAAATGCACGTGGTAGATTAATTATAATGAGTTCCTACGAAGATTTAATAAAAGAATTTGATACAAAAACAGCTGTAAAAAAATGTATCGAGCTAAAAGTAGCTCATCCTTCTTTTTCTACAACCCCAGAAGATGATGCCAGACGTGCAGCAGAATTAATTAATAATGGTCAAGTTAAAATGGAAGATATTGTAACGCACAGATTTAAATTTGAAGATATTGAAACAGGATTTAAAGCCTTAGAATCTAAAAAAGATGGTTATTTAAAAGGGGTTGTAATATTTGATTAATAAAATTTTACATGAATAGGAGAATTTTATGATAATTAATAAGCTTAAAGTTGTAGTTTTAGGTTGTGGGAAGATAAGCAATATATACATAAATAATTTAAAATCAAAATTTAATATAATAGAACTAACAGGTTGTTGTGATACAAATAAAATAAAACAAAAGGAAACATCTGAAAAATTCCATATAAAAGAATATACCTTTAAAGAAATACTGACAGATAAAAATATTGACATTGTTGTTAATCTTACACCGCCTTCTATTCATTATAGAACAACAAAAACGCTATTAGAAAACAACAAAAATGTTTTTACCGAAAAAGTGTTAGCTTTAAAATTCGAAGAAGGATTAGAACTTGTGGAGCTGGCTCAGAACAAAAAATTATATTTAGGCTCTGCACCAGACACTTTTTTAGGTGGGGCTATACAAACAGTAAAATATTTAATAGATAAAGGTATAATAGGTACTATAACATCATGCGTGGCAACTTTGAATAGAGATGTTAACTACATTTCAGAGAAATATCCATTTACAATGGAACAAGGCGGTGGAATAGCTTATGATTATGGAATTTATTATGTAACTGCTTTATTAGCTATATTAGGAAAAGTTGAAGAAGTTAATGGTTATATAGGAATAACAAATCCTAAAAGAAAACATACCTTTACATCTTTAGAAAATTTTGAAGATGAATTTGAACTTATAAATGAAAATATATTAATAGGCAATTTAAAATTTCAAAATAATATACATTGTTCATTACATTTTAATTCAAATAATATTCAACCTGAAGTTCCAAATTTTGCAATTTATGGCACTGAAGGAATTGTATATTTACCTGACCCGAATTATTTCGGTGGAGATGTAAAGGTACTTTTAAAAGGTCAGAAAGAACCATTTATTTTTCCACTTAAATTCTCATTTTTTGAAAACGAAAGAGGAATGGGAGTTGCTGAAATGGCATGGGCTATAAGAAGAAAAAGAGAGAATAGAGCCTCTAAAGAGTTAGCTTTACATGCTTTGGAAGTAATACACGGAATAGGCGAAAGCACAAAAAATAAAAAGTATTATAAAATGAAAACAAATTTTAATATACCTAAGATTTTAACTCATTGTAGCTTTGGAAAAGAATATGACAGCGAGAATGAGTTTAGTATTGTAAATTAGCACTTATAATATACATGCTTTTAATAAGCCAAATAATTAAATGTAAAGATAAAAATAAAGAGGTGGTATATTTGAGAAAAAATTCTAAAGGTTTTTCAAATAAAGCAATAAATGCGAAGTTTTTACTTGGGGGCATAGGTACAGGAAACATTTCAGTTGGAGCACGTGGGGAATTAACAGATTATGAAATATTTGGAAAACCGAATAAAGGTTATAAACCAGATTATTCTTTTTTCTGTATAAGAGTTGAAAACGAAGATGGTAGCCATGTAGAAAAAATACTAGAATCTGAATTTACTTCAATGTTCAATAAGCCATTTGGGTATGCGTCGGAAGAACTTGCTGGTATCCCTAGATTTGAAAAGACTAATATGGTTGGAGAATACCCTTTTGTTTGGGTAGACTTAATTGACAGTAAAATGCCCATAAACGTAGTTATGGAGTCATTTACACCATTTATACCTCTCGATGTAAAAAATTCATCAATTCCTTGTGCTATTATTAACTATAAAGTTAAGAACATATCTAAAGAAAAAATTGATGTTAGTGTAGTTGGTACAATGTCTAATTTTTGTAGTTTTAACAATACTACAAACAGTATTGAGCACGATGTTAATCTAGAAAATAATTATGTAGAATATTCTTTAAAGGGAATACAACACAAAAACAACCTACAAGGCTATGAATACATGGAAACAGGATTATTTTTAGATACAGATAATGTTTTTTATTCAGAGAATTGGCTACAAGGTTCTTGGTGGGATGGTATGCAGGATTTTTGGAACGATTTTACATCAGATGGTATTTTAGAAAATAAGAGGAAGTCAAAAGCCATAGGCAACAGTTTATTTGTAAATAAAAATAAAGTTTCTTCTATTGGTAGCAAAGTTAATTTGCTACCAAATGAGGAATTTGAATTTAAATTTATTTTAGCTTGGTATAAGCCTTGGAGAGTTAAATCTTGGAACAACCTAAACAGAAAAAACTTTGTGAAAAATAGATATGCTAAATTTTATACCTCTATAAAAGATATTATTGAGTATCTTCATAACAATTATAATTATTTATATAATATGTCCATGAAATTCCATGATGCAATTTACTACTCAACATTGCCACAATTTATTATAGATTCAATTGCAAATAATATAACAGTTATTAGGAGCACCACTTGCTTTCAACTATATGATGGGACATTTTTAAGCTGGGAAGGCTCTGGTGAAAAAAATGGTAGTTGCGAGGGAAATTGTACTCATGTTTGGAACTACGCTCAAGCTTTAGCATATTTATTCCCTGAATTAGAAAAGAATATGAGAAGGACGGAATTTTTAAAAGAAACAGATAAAATTGGAAAAATGAACTTTAGAGCAACTTCTATATTTAATGAAAGCTCTAATTTTAAAGAGCCTGCAGCTGATGGACAACTTGGATGTATAATAAAATTTTATCGCGATTGGCTAATAACCGGTGATGATAAATATTTAAAAGAATTATGGCCAAAAGTAAAATTAGTTATGAAATATAGTGAAAACTATTGGTGTAAAAACGCACCAGTTCTTACAGAAAAACAACATAATACATACGATATTGAATTTTATGGCATTAATACACTTACAAACTCAATTTATCTAACAGCTTTACTTGCTTGCGAAAAAGTAGCGCAATATTTAGACGATTATGAACTAAGTGGCTATTACAAACGTAAATTTAACATAGCATCAAACTATATTGATAAAGTTTGTTTTAATGGAGAATATTATATTCAACATTTAGAAAATATAAATGAATATAAATACCAATATGGCAACGGGTGTCTTTCTGACCAAATATTAGGACAACAACTTGCTAATTCAATCGGTTTAGGGCACATATTAAATCCTAAAAATATAAATAGCGCAATTAAATCAATATATGATAATAATTTTAAAACATCACTGCGGGATACCTATAATTTACAGAGAACTTTTGCTTTAAATGATGAGTCTGGACTTTTGCTTTGTAGCTGGAATAATACAAATAGACCTGAATTCCCATTTGTATATAGTGATGAAGTTTGGACAGGTGTTGAATACCAAGTAGCATCTAATTTAATACAGGAAGGTTTTATATCTGAAGCTTTTAATATTATTAAAGCCATTAGAAATAGATATGACGGTATTAAAAGAAACCCATGGTGCGAAATAGAATGCGGTAATCATTACGTACGTTCTTTATCGAGTTTTGCTGTTCTTTTAGCGTTAAATGGACAGGTATGTAATTTACCTAATAATGAAATTATTTTTTCCCCAACTATAAATGAAGACTTCACTTCTTTTTTTATTTGCGGGGAATGTTGGGGTATAATCGAGTTTAAGTTGTCAGGAGAAAATAAAGAACTAAAAACAAAAATTTTATATGGTAATGATAATATTACCTTCAAAGTTAGGTGACAATATGTACAAGACATTAATTATTGATGATGAAGAATTAACGAGAGTTGGTATAAAAAAACATATTAATTGGCACAAATATAATATTAATCAAGTAGAACTTGCAGGTACAGCAGAAGATGCGCTTAAAGTATGTATAAATAGTAAGCCAGATATAATAATTTCTGATATAAAAATGGCTAAATTAAATGGAATAGATTTATCTAAAAAAATAAGACAAATCTTACCAAACTGTCAAATAATATTCATAAGTGCTTATACTGATAAAAAATACTTAAAAGAAGCTATAGGTTTACAAGTTGTAGATTATGTAGAAAAACCAATAGATTTGAACATATTAGGAAATTCTATACAAAATGCGGTAAATAAAGTTGAATCTAACGTGAATGTTAATTACCACAATAAGTTGAAAATTTCTAAAGAGCTATTTGTAAAAAGCGTCATTGCATGTAGACCAAACTTTAATTTGATAGAAAATGATAATTCTAAAAAATTTATTTCAATCATTCTATTTTTAAAAAACCATAACTATACCAAGGATATGCTTATACATAAAATGTTTGAGGCAAACTTTAATGATTTAATGATTTATCAAAAAGAGCTAGATTTATGGGTGATAATAGCTTCTTGCGACAACAATTATAAGTCTAACTTTTCTGAAAACGTTAAGAAATATATAAAAAACGAAAAGTATTTTATAGCAATAGGAACTTTAGTAGATAAAAAATACATTTTAGACTCATATCAAAGTTCTGTTATTGCATATAAAGAAATGTTTTTTAAAGGGTATAATAATATTATTTTTTACTATGATTTAGGCGAGCTAAAAAACGCTAACAATAATATTTTTGTAATTGAAAGCGAATTTAAAAATGCTGTTATGATTAATAATGAGAAACAATGCAAAAATTTATTAATAAAGCTATACATGGAATTTAAAAACTTTAATCAAATACATGTAATGTATATAAAAAACAAATATATTAGATTTTATGAAATATTAACTAAAAAAAATGAACTTTCCAGTGTATGTGAAAAAATAATTGGTTTTGAAACTTTACGTGAAATACATGAATTTATTATGGAATGTTGTTTTAATGCTTTTAAAAATAAACGCTATAGCTGGGTAGTAAAAAAAACAATTAACATAATTCAAGAAAAGTATACCTACAGCGGGTTATCTATAAAAGATATTGCAGATGAAATATTCTTGTCACCTTCACATATATCCAGAACATTTAAACAAGAAACATCTAAAACTATAGGTCAATATTTATTAGACTATAGAATAGAAAAAGCAATGGAATATTTATTAGACCCGAATTTAAAGCTATATCAAGTTGGCATTATTTCTGGTTTTAACTCAGCGAGTTATTTTGCTGATGTTTTTAAGAAAAAAGTCGGAATTACTCCATCAGCGTATAGAGATAGGCATATTTCATGATAAAATATATTAAAAAATTTTCTCTTAAGGACATGAAAATACATAGTAAATTTATGATTGGAATTTATTTATTGCTAATTTCCATGACATTAATATTTATTATAGTTGTTTACTTAATTGTGTATAGTTATTATAAAAAAGATTTTTTAGACAATGCAGAACTTTCCTTTAAGCAAACCGATAATTTTATATATAGGCTAACTTTACCCTTAAGGGACAGTGCTGATTCTATTGGTTCGAATAATATTTTACAAAAAATATACAAAAATGATGTACCTAATAATGTAATCGAAGAATATAAAGATATGCTTGTTGTAAAAAATATACTTAAAGATACATATAAGTCGGAACAAGGTATATCTACCAGACTATATATAGACTCAAATTATACATACTCAAATCAGAATTACTATTTCGGTAATATAAATACCATTAATAAGAATTTGTACGAAAAAATTATAAAGTTAAACACTAAATACTATATAAGTGAACCGTATAATCTAAAAGTTATAAATAATATGAATAGTATTGATGCTATAACTTTCTATAAACCTATTCGAAATACGGAAGAATTAATAGATATCATAGCCATTGTTGGTGTTTCTATGGAATCAAAAACTATTAAGAATATTATAGAAAATGCAAGCATTACAAATTACGGTTTAGTAACTTTAGTAAATGACGAAAATAAAACAATATCACATTCAGGAAATATATTTATTGAACATTTGAATCTAAAAAATAAAAATAATAATCAATGGGAGAAACTTAATATTAATAATGAGAATTATTATTTTAGATCTAAAAAAGTAGAAGGAACAAATTGGACTTTAATGGCATTTATTCCTGACTATGAAATCTATAGTCTTCTTAAGAAAATGAAATACAGCATTCTTTTCATACTTATTATTTATTTACTATTTATTTACAAGCTAGTGTCTAAATTTTCCTTAAGCTTTACATACAGAACCACTTTTCTTGCTAAAAAAATGCTTGAAGCTAGGAAAGGTAATTTTAACATTAAAATTGAAAATAATTCAAAAGATGAAATAGGTATGTTATATGACAGTTTTGGATATTTAATAAATGAAATAGAAAATTTACTCAATGAACAGTATGAACTTGGCCTAGAAATTAAGAACATGGAATTTTTAGCTCTACAATCTCAAATCAACCCACACTTTTTATATAATACTTTAGATATTATTAACTGGATAGCTCTTGATAATGACGCAAAGGATGTTGTTGAAATAACACAGAAATTAGCTAGTTTCTATAAATTCACTTTAAACAAAGGCAAAAGTATAGTATTACTAAAAGATGAGCTAAATCATGTTAAACTTTATATAGACATACAAAATTATAGATTTAACAGTAAAACTATTTTAAATATAGATATTACAGAGGAATTTAAAGAGATATATGTACCTAAGTTATTATTGCAGCCTATTGTAGAAAATTCTGTTGTTCATGGTATTCTTGAAAAAGAATCTAAATTTGGCTACGTAAATATTACAGCTACAAAAAACAAAAATAAAATAATTCTAAGTATTTCAGATAACGGTAAAGGTATCAGTGAGGAATATGTAAATCATATATTTAAAAATTACAACAACGGCTATGGTGTTAATAATATTAATACACGTATAAAGTTACTTTATGGAGATGAATACGGTTTAGCATTCACAAGTAAAGTAAATGTTGGTACAACTGTGAATATATCTTTACCCTATAATTTAAAAGAAAATTAATCGGTAAGAATTAGACTCCCACCTCAATGTATATGGCGTGACTGTCTAAGCTGGTCGAAAGCTGTGCTTTCTGCTCGACTATGCAACCAAGTATGCGGCCAACTCGGTTATGTGGCCGAATTCGCCGCTCAGTTGGGGTACAAGCCCTCACTGAAGGATAGGTCTATTGACTTTATGTGGAGGTTATTATGGAAACTAAATTAAAAATGTTAAAACATCCTAAAGGTATTGTAGATGTAGTGTTAGATACGGATACCTATAATGAAGTTGATGACCAATTTGCATTGGCATATCTCATCAAATCTAATGATAAATTAAATTTAAAAGCTATAAATGCTGCCCCTTTTTATTTTCCACAAAAAAATAATAAATCTGATAGCCCTAAAGACGGCATGTTGAAAAGCTATAAAGAGATTATTAAAATTTTGAAATTAATGAAAGCGGAAAAATATATTATTAAAGTATGTAAAGGTTCTGAAAATTTTCTAAAAGATGAATATACACCTGAAATATCTGAAGCCGTAACTAATCTAGTAGATTTAAGTAAAAACTATTCGTCAGATAACCCGCTTTATATTATTTCCATTGGTGCTATTACCAATATTGCTTCAGCAATATTAATGGATAAAACAATTACTGAACGAATTGTAGTTATTTGGCTTGGTGGAAGCGCATTACATTGGATAGATAACAATGAATTTAATTTAATTCAAGATATTGCAGCTGCAAGAGTAGTTTTTTTGTCAGGAGTACCACTGGTACAACTTCCATGTCAAGGCGTTATAGATAAATTTGCTGTTTCAGGTATAGAAATCGATTACTACCTAAGTAATAAAAATGATTTATGTAATTATTTAGCTAACATTACTAAAAAAGAAGGTAAAAAAGAAAGTAATATATATTGGACAAGAGTTATATGGGATGTTACAGCTGTGGCTTGGTTAATAAACGAAAATTTTTTACTTGATAAGATTATTCATACTCCCCTACCTGAGTATGACGGATATTATTCATTCGATGACAGAAGACATTTTTACAAATATGTTTATCATGTAAATAGAGATTTATTAATAAAAGATTTGTTTGAAAAACTATTAAAATAAATTTTCCCTTTTGACAAAACCGAAAAAAATATCACATCTTTAACACTCTAAAAAACTAAAAACCTAAAAACCATTGCTGATACTGTTAAGTCGAGGGCTAAGGTAGTTTTTAGTCTGTTAAAAAAATGCGTAATGTCTATGAATCTTTGGCGATTTCAAAAATGTCAAAGACCCGAGCCTTATGGTAGTTTAGTAGAATATTAACATGATACATTTTTACCTTGTCCATATGAACAATCTGGTGTATATTATTACTATAACAAAAGTAAATAATTTACAAAAAAACCGTAAATTGTTTTAAAAATTCATTTTATTTTAGGAGGTAATATGAAGAAATTTATTAAAACATCTGTAGCGGCTTTGGCACTTAGCTTTGCTTTAGTTGCACCAGTAAATGTTTTTGCCCAAGGGCAGGATTTCGTTATTATGCATAATAACGATACTCACAGTAGAACTTTCGGAGAAGAAATAACAAAAGGTTTCAAAGATTTTTATGAAGCTAAAGGGGAGGAAGTTTTATTACTTCACGCGGGGGATGCCACTCAAGGCCAGCCTATTTCTTCAATGACATCAGGTAAAGCAAACATTGAAATAATGAACCAAGTACCGTATGACTATATGGCGCCAGGTAATCATGAGTTTGATTATGGTTTCGAAAACATTATGGGACTTCAAGAATTAGCTAATTTCCCGATGTTAGCTTCAAACATTGTATATGCAGATACTGGAGAATTAGTTTTTGAAGGCGGAAGAATTGTAGAACTAGAAAATGGAACAAAAGTTGGTCTTTTTGGTCTTACTACACCAGAAACACAAACAAAATCCATTCCTACAGCTACAGAAGGTTTAACATTTTTAGACACATATGAGGTTGCTAAAGCAGAAACAGAAAAATTAACTGCAGAAGGTGCGGATCTTGTAGTTTTAGTTACTCACATGGGTATAGACAAAGAAAGTGAAATAACAAGTGAGAAAATAGCACAAAAAGTGGACGGAATTGACTTAATAGTTGATGGTCATTCTCATACTCATTTAGAAAATGGTATGCAAGTTAATGATACTTTAATAGTACAAACAGGCGACCTTTTCAAATACATTGGTGTTGTAAACGTAGATTTTGACGAAGCTGGCGAAGTAACACTAACAGCGAAAACTATATCTACAGACTTCGAAACAACTCCATTAGGCGAAGAATATGCAGACTACTCTCCAAATGCAGATGTGGCTGAATTTGTTAAAGGCGTTACTGCTGAGGCAGATGCTAAAACACAGGAAGTTGTATTAAACATACCTATTACTTTAGACGGTGAAAGAGAAGATGTAAGAACAAAAGAGACTAACCTGTCTAATATGATTGCAAATTCACAAAAGGCTGCTACTGGTTCCGACTTAGTATTAGTTAATGGTGGTGGTATTCGTGCTACTATAGAGTCTGGCGATGTTACTTTAGGTGATTTAATAACAACTTTACCATATGGTAATACAATTATAACAAAAGAAATAAAAGGTTCTGACTTTAAAGCGGCGGTAGAACACGGTATACAAAGTTATCCTGAACCAGCAGGAGGTTTCCCTCACATCGCTGGTGCAAAAATAACATTTGACCCTGCTAAAGAAGCGGGTAAAAGAATAGTTTCTATTACTGATGAAGATGGTTCAGAATTTGACTTAGATGCAACATATACAATTGCAATAAATGAATTTTTAGGCCTAGGTGGCGACGGTTACGAAATGTTTAAAGACTATCCTGTATTGGCTTACTACAATACTGGTCTTGATATATTAATGGACTACTTAAAAACTGGCGGCGAAATTTTAGAAGCTCCAGCTGGATATTTAGTTCCTGTAACAGATGAAGCTACTGAAGATACTACTGAAGATACTACTGAGATGGCAGAAATTGTTACTGAAACGGCAGAAGTGCGTGTAGAAGATACAGAATCTAAAGTTATAGAAACAGAAGTAATTGTTCCTGTTGAAACTACTGAAATGGAAAAACTTGAGCCAGCTAAAGAAATTACAGCAACTGAAGGTACTTACATAGTTATAAAAGGCGATAACCTATATAATATTGGTTTAGCGCACAACACAACTTGGAGAGTTTTAGCTGATTTAAACGATATAAACTCACCTTACCTTATTTTCCCAGACCAAGTTTTAAAAATTAAATAAATTTATATAATAAGATAGTCAATTGACTGACAATAGAATCAATCAGCTTCTTTTCTTTGAAATAAAAGTATTGATACCATTATTTTAAGGAATAAGCTGATTGTTTTCTATAAATTTTATTTATAGTGACAACTATTTTTTGTATCACTTGAAATAACTTATAATTAGTGGTTATTTTAATTTGATTAACACTATTAGATAATAAAAGGAGAATTAAAATGAAATTTGGACTAAGAAAACCTAGTATAAAAAAATCTATAAAAGCTAGAACAACCGGCAAAGTTAAAAGAAAAATTAAAAAGGCAATCAACCCACTTTATGATAAAAAGGGTATGGGCTATATTAAGAATCCAGAACGCGCCATAAAAAATAAAATTTATAAAAAAGCTACCTTTTCTTTTTGGGACTTATTCAAGTAGAATCTTATCCCCTTAAAAAAGAAGTAACAGCGAAGGTATTATAATAAACGTGGTGATAGCTGGTCTGGGCAAGTAGTTGTCGGCAAGTACTGTGCCTCTGGAAGACTTATAAGAAAAACAGTACATGGAAAAACTAAAAGAATTGTTTAGGATAAACTATCAGAAATTAAGTATAATATTGGAACTGGTAGCTACATAGATGTAGGTAATTCTGCATTTGGAGATATTGCCATGTACTGGCTTTGTAATTTCTGCGAGTATCCTGTTATCCATCTCGCACACTCAAAAATCCTGTTACTCAAATAATAGTCAATCTCAAAACGACATATCTCAAGCGTTTTTTCTTGTTTACTTCTCAACCCTTGACATCAACACCACACACTCGATATGAAATGAAAGTATTGCATTGATGTAAAGATGTATTTTTTTAATTTAACTTTTACCTAGGAACAAGTTAATTGACTTATTTATGCATATATAAAAATGCCTTTATATCACTAATAACTTTAAAGTTTTTACTTATATATTTATCTTAATCTTTATCACTTAAATGTTCTTCACCCCATTGTTTCATATATTCCAAAACCGGAATAAAGTCTTTTCCTAACTTAGTTAAAGAGTATTCGACCCTTGG
>JBKECF010000075.1:0-1540 GCA_047974375.1 Lachnospirales bacterium | reverse complement strand
AAATGCCAATAAAAATAGACGAGAAGAATATTTGAATTTATTAAAAACAGGAAATGCAGATGGTGCAATTATAATGGATGTTTCTTATGATGATACAACAATAAGTAAATATGCAAAAAGTTGTAAAATTGTACAGTGTTGTGAATATTGTAAAGATGAAAATATAAGCAGAGTTTCTATTGATGATTTTAAGGCAGCAAAACAAGCTGTTAATTACTTAATTTCTTTAGGTCATAAAAAAATTGCTCTTGCCAGTGTGGAAAATAATTTTATTTCAGCTTTAGAAAGGAAAGCTGGTTATATTACAGCTATGAAAAATGCTGGACTTATAGTTTATGAAGACTATATTATAAAGGCCGATCATAATTACAATTTAGGTAATAATTTAAAAAACATTACCAGTCTTTTAAAAGGGGAAAATAGACCAACTGCTATTTTTTGTGTTTCTGACATAATGGCTTTAGGAATAATAAGAGGTGCTAATGAAATTGGAATAAGAGTACCTAAGGATTTAAGTATTATAGGTTTTGATAATGTTCCTTATGCAAATCTTTTTAATCCTAGGTTAACAACAATTAATCAACCTGGCTATGATTTAGGAAAAACAGCTTGCAATTTATTAATTTCCCAAATAAAAGGAGAAATGCCGTCAAATATATTTCTTGATAATAAATTGATTTTAAGAGAATCTACGAGAAATATATTATAGAAGTGAATGAACAATTTTACTGTCACATATTTTTCTTTGAAAAATACCGTACCGTAACTTATTTCACTGTTATTTTTTTGCTACGCAAAATAATAACCTTTTTGGTCACATCTTTTGTGTGACCTTGGCTGTGAAATTGTTACTTTACTTTGCTTTTACGACGTATACTTCACGAAGATGAAGTCTACGATAAGATTTCTTTTACAAAGGAAAAAAATCATATTAAAATATGTTTAGTAGTGGGTTTTGCTAAGAAAAATCTGTAACAGAAACGTATAAACAATTTTTAGGAGGATACTATGAAAAAAATATTTATAATTATTATGACACTTATTATGTCTATGGCTTTTGTTGCCTGTGGAGGAGATAATGAAACTAATGAGTCCAATACAGATACAACTGTAGATGGCAATGTGGAAAAACATAAAATTGGAATTTTAGCACCGGCTGTTACACATGGTTGGGTGGCTGCTGTTGCTTATAATGCAGAAGAACGTTGCAAGGAATTATCAGATGAAATTGAATATAAATTGTATACAAGTTCTAATGCAGAAGAAATGACATCTCAATTAGATGATTTAAAAACTTGGGGTGTAGAGGCTGTAGTTGCTTTTCCTCAGTGGGAAGGTATGGAAGTTCCAATCCAACAAGCAATTGATGAAGGTATTACAGTTGTAAATTTTGATATAGCCATAGATGCTAAGGGAGTTTATCGTGTTGCTGGAGATAACGAAGATATGGGTATACAAGGGGCAAAATATATTGTTGATAAAATAGGTACAACAGGTCATGTAGTAATGTTAGAAGTGCCTACAGCTGGTTCTGTTTCTG
>JBKECF010000041.1:0-1007 GCA_047974375.1 Lachnospirales bacterium | reverse complement strand
ATTGTAACAAAAGATATTCCATCAAATGTTGTTGCTGTGGGAAATCCTTGCAAGATAATAAAGGAAATATAATTTAATATATTTAATATATATTTGGAACAGAGATATCTGTTCCTTTTTTTATTGATAAACTTAAAAAGTTAATTGCGACAAATAAAAGCATAGCGTATAAATTTATACAGGCACACATTATTTGAATACACATAATCTAAGAATATAATTTAAGTCTACAGATAATATCATGACTTGGTCATAAATTGCACGATAATTTATTGCTAAGTTTGTAAACTGCGATTTGCTTTTGGAAGTAATCTGTCCCTATGAGCAGTATAAGCTGAGGAAAGGTCGTTTTGACTTTAAGGTTTATTATGTAGTTTTTGATACTTATATTTTAACTGGATTTATAAATGGAGGTGACCAATTTGGGTGAGTTTCATATTGTTGGTGGAAAGGTCTTAAAAGGCAAAGTAAATATTACAGGTGGTAAAAATGCAATTTTGCCAATTCTTGCATCCGTTGTTTTAAGTGGGGAAGAAAGTGTAATTACTAATTGTCCAAATATTTCTGATACTCATGTTGCTAGTGAAATTCTAAAAAGTATAGGTTGTACGGTATCCTATGATAATAATGTATTAATTGTTAACTCAAAAAATGCAAATAATTACAATGTTCCAGAAAAATTAGTTAGTGAAATGCGTTCGTCAATTATTTTTATGGGTGGTGTAATAGGTCGATTTAAAAAATGTAAAATTAGTTATCCTGGTGGGTGTGAACTAGGAGCCAGACCTATTGATTTACATTTAAAAGGTTTACGAGCTTTAGGCGTAGATATTAAAGAAGAAATGGGCTTTATTATTTGTCAGGCTAAAGAGCTTATAGGTAATAAAATTAATTTGGATTTTCCTAGTGTTGGAGCGACGGAAAATATTATGATTACTGCTACTTTAGCAAAAGGAGAAACTATTATATATAACTGTGCAAGAGAGCCTGAAATTGTGGATTTACAA
>JBKECF010000008.1:0-1250 GCA_047974375.1 Lachnospirales bacterium | reverse complement strand
GTAGTTGGGCAAATTGTACCTTGGAACTTTCCTTTTTTAATGGCTGCTTGGAAATTAGCACCTGTTTTAGCTGCAGGGGATGTTACTGTATTTAAACCGTCAAGCACAACTTCACTTAGTATATTAACTTTAATGGAATTAATTAAAGACATAGTACCAAAAGGCGTAATTAACATTATAACTGGCGCTGGTTCTAAAAGTGGGGAATATTTACAGCATCATAAAGGTCTTGATAAACTTGCTTTTACTGGTTCAACAGAAATAGGTAGGGAAGTTGGTATTTCTGCTGCAAAAAATCTTATTCCATCTACTTTGGAATTAGGTGGAAAATCAGCAAATGTATTTTTTGGAGATGCAGATTTAGATATAGCTTTAGATGGACTTCAATTAGGTATACTTTTTAACCAAGGTCAAGTGTGCTCTGCAGGGTCTAGAATTTTTGTGCAAGAAGATTTTTATGATGAATTTATAGAAAAAGCAGTAGAAGCTTTTGAAAAAGTTAAAGTTGGAAACCCGTTAGATTTTCAAACTCAAATGGGTGCGCAGGTAAATAAACAACAACTAAATAAAATATTAGAATACATTGAAATTGGTAAAAAAGAAGGTGCTAAAGTGGCAACAGGTGGCACTCAAAATACTGACGGAGATAATATAAAAGGGTATTTTATGAAACCTACGTTATTGGTTAATGTTACTAATGATATGAGAGTTGCAAGAGAAGAAATTTTTGGACCTGTTGGTGTTGTTATTAAGTTTAAAACTATTGAACAGGTTATTGAAATGGCAAATGACAGTGATTTTGGATTAGCTGGAGGTGTTTTCACGAAAGATATTAACAAAGCTATTAAAGTAGCAAGGGGCATAAGGACAGGTCGAGTATGGGTTAATACATACAATGCTTTCCCGGCAGGTGCTTCTTTTGGAGGATACAAAGATTCTGGTATTGGTAGAGAAACTCACAAAGTGATTTTAGACCATTATTCACAAATGAAGAATATTATAATAAACTTATCTGATAAACCATCTGGAATGTATATAAAAAATAATATATAAATAAGTTAATAATTAAACTATACCCTATAGAATAGGCAAGGTAAAATGTCTAGTCTATAGGGTGTTTTGCTGTTATTCAATAAAATAAGCATATTTAGGACAATAAAAACTAGAATAAGTAAAATTTTTTATTTTTTGCAAGTTGTAATATTTTGTATTAAAATTAACTGTGTAATTGAAGCATATTATTATTGTTA
>JBKECF010000123.1:0-1464 GCA_047974375.1 Lachnospirales bacterium | reverse complement strand
CAAATGACAAAATAAATGGTAATTGACTTTTGGAAAAAGAATCAATATATTCCTGATGTTAATGTAATTAGAAATGAAAATATAAGGCGTTACAGCCAATATAAATACATAGGTCATGTCAGAGACAATCATTAAAGTGGCAGCTGCAATACAGATATGGTCGTAAAGAAGTGTAACCAGAGGCTGTGTTTTATCCGCAATTTGAAAAATGTTAATATAAATAATGATATAATTAGCCAACTATTGAATCAATTTTAAATAATTGAATCACTGCGTGGTTTGGTATGCCAACAAGTAAAGATAAAACTAAATAAGGTAAAATAGTTAAAAAACCAAAGAGACTCGGAGCAAACGCATAGCAATAAGATAAGCTGTATCAGGAAGGTATGAAGAAGCATGTACAAAGAATAAAGAACGACGCAAGTCTCCTACTACACAATCAGTATGTGTTCCTCAGGTCACAGAGAAAACTTGCCTTGCCATCAGAGCGGACAGAAATATACAAAAAATCATTTGTTCTCAAAAATATAGTTTGTTTCAACCATTTAAAATTATGTATAACATAACAATCTTAGTTTTATGAAAGCTGTTCTTATATCGTATGTGTGTTATTCAGGCTAAATATGTGTGTACTGTACTATAATACATTTTAGACTTTTACTTGAATATTGTATATTTTTCTCTTTCTATACAAAGGAACACTTAAGCCAAAAAAAAAAAAATCATTTTGTAATCGAATGTATTGTATTACAATATGACAATAAATATTATCTTACCTCATCTTATCTTATCTTATATACATATAAAATAAGATAAGATAAGACAAGATAATCTTTATTGTCTGATTGTAATGCAATACCTTCGATTGCAAAATGATATTTTCTTTGGCTTAAGTGCTCCTTTGTAGAGAAAGAAACAAATATACAATATTCATTTATAAATCTAAAATATATTATAGTACAGTACACACA
The DNA here is from genome assembly GCA_047974375.1 of Lachnospirales bacterium. Taxonomy (GTDB): domain Bacteria; phylum Bacillota; class Clostridia; order Lachnospirales; family CAMZNU01; genus JBKECF01. Next base: position 493 of record JBKECF010000123.1, on the reverse strand, counting down.
TATTTAGGCTGCTCACCATATATACGATATAAGAATACCTTTAATACAACTATGATTCTTATGTTAGTTATATTTTTAAAAGGTTGAACCAAATTATACTTTTAATAACAAATTAATTTTTTTTTTTTGTATCTCTCTGTCTGCTGTGATTTCATGGCAAGTCTTCTTCCTGAACTTAGGAATACATACTGCTTGTGTAGTGGGTGGCTTGGGTTGTTCGATATTCTTTGAACCTGATTCATCATACCTTCACGATATAGCTTATCTAATAGCTTAATATTTGTTCCGAGTCTTTTTGCTTTTTCAGCTATTTTACTTAATTTAGTTTTATCTTTACTACTTAGCATACCAAACCGCGCAGTGATTGAAATATTTACAATTGATGCAATAGTTGATTTAAAAAAAAATAAATTCATTTGTTATTAAAAGTATAATTTGGTTCAACCATTTAAAAATATAACTAACATAAGAATCATAGTTGTAATAAAGGTAT
>JBKECF010000106.1:0-1180 GCA_047974375.1 Lachnospirales bacterium | reverse complement strand
TTATAAAAAAAATAGGGATGAAAAAACTAGTCATCTTAGGCTTAATGTTAGTGGCAGTAGGTGGTAGTCTGCCTGTGCTTTTCTCAAGTAGTTATCTTTTAATCTTATTAAGTCGCTTAATCTTAGGTGCAGGGTTAGGGTGTTACAATTCGTCATCTGTTAACTATATTAATGAGCTTTTTAATGGGAAGAAACGGATGACATTATTAGGTATGAGAAATTCCATGGAAAGCATTGGGCAAATGTTACTAACCTTTCTTTCTGGTTTTCTTTTAACGTTTGGTTGGTATTATTCTTATCTCGTTTATTTATTTGCTTTGCCAATCGCTCTTTTATTTTACGTCTTTGTTCCAGAAGTCAGTAATGAGGACAAACAAGAAAAAGAAATTTTTAAACCAGGCTTGTTACCAATATGTTCTGTCTTATTTGCTTCTGTGATGGTTATGAATAGTATAGCCATTGCCGTAAGATTTCCAGGCTTAGCAGTTGATATTAAAGGCCCAACTTACAATGCCTCGTTTTTTCTAGGTCTTATGCCTATACTAGGAATTTTATCAGGATTTCTTTTTCAACAAATTACCTCAAAATTAAAACATCGAATTTTGTACTTAGCTGTTTTTATTAATATGTTAGCTAATTTATTAATGGCTCTAGGAAGTTATTCTTTTACGTTACTCGTTATTGGTTTATTGATTTCAAGTATTCCTGTTGCGTGGGTCTTGCCATATTTATTTAATCATATTGAGGACATTGCTCTTGGTATTAGTACAAGAGTATTAACATCATTTATTTTTTTAGGGTGCAATATCGGTGTGTTAATAGCACCACTTTTAATGAGTTTGATAGCAATAATTGGTCAGACCTCGAACTTATATTTTCCGTTCTACATCTTTACTCTATTTTTCCTTATTCTTTTATTTCTGTTAATGCTAGTTTTTAAAAAGTACCTAAGACAAACAACTGATTAGAGTTGTTTGTTTTTTAATTAAAAGGGCATGAGAATAAGCAATTCTCTATTTGTTCAAAAAACATAAGCATGATAAAATCATTTTAGAAAGCGTTTTCTTGAAGCTTTTATAAGGAGGAAATTAGATGGATTTATTTAAAGAAATGGAACTTTTTAATTATGAGCAAGTTGTATTTTGCCAGGATAAAGAATCTGGCCTAAAAGGAATAATCG
>JBKECF010000016.1:0-1109 GCA_047974375.1 Lachnospirales bacterium | reverse complement strand
AAATATTAATATAAAAGGTATAGGTCCTACATAACCCCATGCAAGAAATTGGAACCATGCTGGGAAATTACCAACAGCACCATCTTCAAGCATTATACTTGCAATACCTCTAAATAAAACTTGAGTTGATAAAGTTACAATCATAGATGCTAACTCGCTAAATTTAGCCAACAAAATACCATTTAAAAAACCACAAGCAGCTCCAACCATTAATGCAACCACTATGGCAGCTTCAAAAGGCATTCCTGCAGAAAACAAAACACCCATAACCGTTGCTGCAAGAGCCATTGTAGATGCTACGGAAATATCAATTTCCCCTAAAAGTATAACTAACATCATAGGAAAAACAAGAATTGCTTTATCGCAAAACATTTGAACAGCACTCATAATATTACCAAAGTGCATATAATTAGGTGATAAACTTGCGTTCATAACGTTAATTCCAATGAAAAGGGCAACTAACATCCATTCCCATTGCATAAAAAATCTTTTTTTGCTAAAAGGTCGGGTAGACATAATAGTCCTTGATTGTTGATCAAAATTAGTCTTATCCACAGTCTTATCCATTATGCAGCCCTCCTTTCTAAAGCTTTTCTATCAGCTTTTCTAGAAATCATAACATTAGCAAGAATAGAGAATAAAATAATCAAACCTCTAATTGCTTCTTGCCAAAAAGGTGAAATTTGTAATAAAGGAAGTGCATTATTTAACATTCCAAAAAGTACAGCACCAAGTACAGCACCATGAACTTTACCAGTACCTCCAGCTGCACTAACCCCACCTAAAACACAAGCAGCAATAACATTCATTTCATATCCAATAGCTGTTTCCCCTTGTGCTGCAGCATATTTACAAACATAAAGTATACCACCAAGACCAGCCAAAGCTCCCATTAAAGTATATGTAAGCAAAAGCACATTTTTAGTATTAATACCACTAACCTTTGCTGATTCAACACTATTTCCTATAGCATATATTTTCCTACCTGTTTTTGTACTATTTAGAAAATATGCAGTAAATAATATTACACCAATTGCAATCCATATAAGATTATTTATTCCTAAAAAATCTCCTGTAGCAACAGCCATAAATTCTTTTGACATATTTTG
>JBKECF010000056.1:0-1054 GCA_047974375.1 Lachnospirales bacterium | reverse complement strand
GAATGGTGTGACCATGCTATTTATAAAGGAACAAATAATGAAGGCAAGGCTAAGTATTTCTATGGTGGAGATTCCGGAGAATATCCTCATGATGGTAACTTTTGCATGGACGGATTAGTATATCCAGATAGAACTCCTCACACAGGGTTATATGAATATAAAAATGTACATAGACCAGTTAGAGCTAGTTTAAATGGCCATATATTAACTTTTAAAAATCATCTTGATTATACATCTACTAAAAACATATATGCTACATATGAGATATGTATAAATGGTGATATTGCGAAAAAGGGTAATATTGATATTCCTGAAATTGAACCTCATAATTCTGGAAACATTGATTTTAAAATTAATGAAAAAATTGAAGGTAAAGCATTTTTAAAGATTATGTATTTTAGAAAATATTCTAATAATATATTAGATTCAGATTTTCCTTTGGGATTTGATGAAATCTGTTTAAACAATAAAGTGAATAATAAGGTTTTTGATTTAAAACCGAGTTTAAATAGTAATACAATTACTGTAGATGAAACTGCAAAATACATTACTTTGCATACTCAAGATTACAAATATACATATAATAAATTTACAGGGGCTTGGCAAAGCTTAGTTTACAAAAATACTAATGTTTTAGATATTCCTATGGAGTATAATATTTGGCGAGCACCAACAGATAATGATAGAGGTACAAGAGAAAACTCTGAACGTGCAAACTTTGATAAAGCCTTTAGTCAAACATATGATACGATTATTAATAAAAGTGAAAATTCAGTTGAAATTACTACAGACTTAATTATAACTGCAATTTACACTCAACCCATAGTTAGACTAAAAGCTAAATGGACAGTTTATAATTCTGGAGCCATAGATGTTAAAATAGATGCAGAAAAAAATATGGATTTTCCTGCATTACCACGTTTTGGATTAAGAATGTTTTTACCAAAAAATATTAGTACAGTTGATTATATTGGAAAAGGTCCTTATGAAAATTATTCAGATAAAAATAAATCAAGTTATTATGGTAATTTTAAATCTAGTTTTCAAGATTTAC
>JBKECF010000005.1:0-28734 GCA_047974375.1 Lachnospirales bacterium | reverse complement strand
ATTTAAGAACTTAGAAGAATTAAAGAAAGAACTTTCAGAGTATGTATTATGGTATAACTATAAACGTATACATGGTTCACTAAACTATAAAACACCTATTGATTATAGATTATCAAAAAGTAACGTATGTTAAAGAAGTTTTAATAAGAAAAGGATTAGTTTTTATGTCGCGAAAGCATATTTATATTGAGTATACCAGAGGGGCAGAGGCTCAATGTAAATATGACCGTGAAATAAATACGGAATTCTTGTATGTACTGCATTATTTATATTTAAGTTCATTATTGCTAACCGAATAAAATTTGTGCAAAAAAATGTAGACAAACCATAATCTAAAGGGCTGTCTGGAAATAAAAAATATTACCAAATAAAAACGCAAAAAGAGCGATAGGTTTTTCGCTCTTTTTTTAATTAAAGTTTTGGTCAAGCTCTGGTCGTTCCTTTCAGGAACTGCTCGAGTCTGCTACCAACTTTTTCAAAAGCTTGTGGGGCTGGTTACTTGCCTAAGCAGTAAAACAAGGCTTTACGACCAATAGCTTGGGGCAAAGCACCAAGGTTTTTTCTTTTCCCGACAGCCCCTTAATACATAAACTTAAATTACTTGCTAATAAATTTTTAATAAGTTTCTTTAAAAACTTCAAAGTACGCTTGTGGATGTACACATGCTGGACATTTAGCTGGTGCCATTTCTGCCTCATGTATATAACCACAGTTACCGCATTTCCAATAAACTTTTCCATCTTTTACAAATACAGTATTATTTTTAATATTTTCTGCTAATTTTCTAAATCTAATTTCATGTTTTTCTTCAACTCTAGCAATCATTTCGAATGCTACGCTAATTTCTTCAAAACCTTCTTCTGCCGCTACTTTACTAAAGTTCTTGTAAAGGTCTGTCCATTCTTCATTTTCACCATCTGCTGCAGCTGTTAAATTCGCTTCTGTATCACCTTGTGCAACTGGGTACTCTGCTTGAATTTCAATTCCTTTGGGTAAATCACCTTCAAAACCTGCTAAAAGAAATTTCCAAAATCTTTTTGCATGTTCTTTTTCATTTAATGCTGTTTCAACAAAAATATCTTTAATTTGTTTGTAACCTTCTTTGTCTGCAATTTTTGCATAGTAGTCATATCTCATTCTAGCTTGAGATTCGCCAGCAAAAGATTTCAATAAATTTTCAGCCGTTTTTGTGCCTTTTAAACTTTTCATTTTTCCTCCTATACGAGAATTGCTAATTCTCTTTTTAAAAACTTTTATCCTTACAAAACATACTTTTGTAAGTAATAGTTTACATAAAGGATTATATCAGCAAAATTATTTAGTTTCAATAAAAAAACATCTAATAAAAAACAGGTTTGACATTAAATTTTCTTTTTTCTATAATAAATGAAATATCTAAAAGCAAAAATTGCAAATTAGGAGGTAATATGAATAAATTAATTATACCATCTGGCTTAAAAGATTATTATGGTGACACCTTAATCTTTAAAAAACACATTGAGCATTTAATTCATAAAGTTTTTAAAGAATACAACTATACAATGGTAAGCACACCTTCCCTTGAGTTTGCAAACTTGTACGAAGGTAAAGACACATTTCAGGTTTTAGACAACAATGAACTACTGTCCCTTAGGTACGACATGACCCCATCTATCGCCAGACTGTTCTCTACTTATTTCAAAAAAACCAAACCATCAAGATTTTGCTATATAGAAAATTCTTTTCGTACAGGGAACAAAAACCATGGTATACTTCGAGAATTTACTCAAGCAGGAGCCGAATTAATCGGTGTTAATTCCCTAGAAAGCACCAGTGAAATATTAGTTGTGGCCATAAACTCATTACTAAACACAGGTTTAGTTAATTTTAAAATAAATGTAGGAAATACAAATTTTATTACTTCTATATTAAATTATGAAATAAAAAAAGGTAATTTATTCATAGAAACAGCCGGAGAAATAAAAAAAGAACTAGTAAAAGGAAATTTTATAGAGCCAGAAAATATTATTTTAAATAGTAAATGCGAGAAACAGACAAAGGAAATCTTTTCTAAACTACCTAGACTAACAGGCTCTTTAGAAATTTTAGAAGAAATAGATACTTACACAGAAAAATACGACCAACCCGTTAAAGAAAGTATAACTTCTCTAAAAGAATTATATGAATTACTTGAAAACTACGATGTATCTGACTTTATAAACTTTGATTTAAGCATTACAGGAGAGCAATATTATACTGGAATTATCTTCCACGGCTATTGCCAAAATGTGGGCCAATCCATTGTAGATGGTGGTAGATACAATAATATGCTAAAAGAATTTGGTGTAGATTTACCTGCCGTTGGTTTTGCTATTAATATAAATGGATTGTTAGACGGTCTATACGAAAAAGGACATGAAGAACCAAATAAAACTTTAGTAATAATAAATAAAGGGAGTGGCACACTACCATATAAGATAATGGAAGGCATGAGAAACGAAGGCAAAGTATTGGAACTTTACTTCGGCACCTTAGACAAAGAAACAATAAAAGATTATTGTATTAACAACGATTTCGGTGGCGTACTGCATTTTATTGACAAAGATAAATGCGAAGTATTAAATATTTCTACAATGAATGTTGACATGGTGGACATAAATCAAATGCTATAGGAGGTATTATGGATTATCTTACTTTTGCTTTACCTAAAGGCCGTTTGGCTCACAAAGCAATGGATATTTTTAAGGAAATAAACATTCATTGCGATGAAATAAATACCAAAAGTCGTAAATTAATTTTTACCAATGAGGAAAATAAACATAAATTTTTCCTATCTAAAACAAGCGATGTACCAACCTATGTTGAAAATGGTGTTGCCGATATTGGTATTGTAGGACGTGATACTCTATTGGAAGAAAATAGAAATATTTTTGAAGTATGTGACTTAAAGCTTGGGCAATGTAAAATGATTGTAGCCGGATTTCCCAATACCGACGTAAATAAAATGGGCAGCTTAAAAGTAGCAACAAAATATCCAAACATAACACGTAAATACTTCCACAATAAAGGAATTAACGTTGATATTGTAAAGCTAAATGGTTCTGTAGAGCTAGGGCCTATTGTTGGCCTATCTCATGTTATAGTAGATATTGTAGAAACAGGAACAACTTTAAAAGAAAACGGACTAATTGTACTAGATGAAATTTGCGATTTATCTGCTAGGCTAGTTGTTAATAAAGTAAGTATGAAAAGAGAGAACCAACGCATAGGCAATATAATTAAAAACCTAAGGAGAGTGCTATGATCGATTTAGTAAATATAAAAGAAATAGACAAAAAATACTTAGTAAATGACCTACTAAAAAGAAGCCAACTAGACTACGGTAATGTACAAAATATTGTAGATGAAATTCTAAAAGATGTAAAAGAAAATGGAGATGTATCCCTATTTAAATATACAAAAAAATTTGACTATCCTAATATAAGTCCAAATAATTTTATTGTTACACAAGAAGAAATAAACGAGGCATACAAACTTGTTTCCTCAGACTTTTTAGAAATTATAAAAAAATCCATAACAAGAGTCAGTGAATTTCATAGTAAACAGAAAAAAAACAGTTGGATAACAACAGAAAAAAATGGTGAAATTTTAGGCCAAGTGGTGCGACCTGTAGAAAACTGCGGTGTATATGTTCCTGGAGGCAAAGCTGCCTACCCATCATCTGTAATAATGAATATTATACCTGCCACTGTTGCCGGCGTGGAAAATATATATATGGCTACACCACCAGATAAAGAAGGAAAAATAAACCCTGCTACCTTAGTATGCGCTAAGGAATGCGGTGTAAAAAAAATATTCAAAATGGGAGGAGCTCAAAGTATTGCAGCTTTAGCCTATGGCACAGAAACCGTTCCCAAAGTTGATAAAATAGTAGGCCCTGGAAATATCTATGTAGCCTTGGCAAAACGCAGTGTTTTCGGCTATGTAAGTATAGACTCTGTTGCTGGACCAAGTGAAATACTAATTATAGCCGACCAAAGCGCCAACCCTCAATTTGTAGCCGCCGATTTACTTTCTCAAGCCGAACATGACGAGCTGGCATCTGCCATACTTCTTACAAATAGTGTAGAGTTAGGCAACAATGTAAAAAAAGAAATAGCCAAACAAGTTGAAAAATTAAATAGAAAAGAAATTACTCTTAAATCCTTAGAAAATTACGGAAAAATAATAATTACTAAAGATTTAGAGGAAGCCATAGAACTTTGTAATCTTGTAGCTCCCGAGCATATGGAAATATGCACAAATTCACCCTTTGAGTTATTACCAAAAATAAAAAATGCAGGAGCAATTTTTTTAGGCCACTATACCGCCGAGCCTCTAGGGGATTATATGGCAGGGCCAAACCACGTATTGCCAACTGGTGGTACAGCAAGGTTTTTTTCGCCCCTTTCCGTTGATGACTTTACTAAAACATCTAGCGTTTTATCTTTTACAAAGGAAAGCATGGCTCTAATTGGTGAAAGCGTTGTTAAATTTGCAGAGGCTGAGGGTTTACAAGGCCATGCAAATTCTGTGAAAGTGAGGCTAAATGAAAAATTGGATTAGAACAGATTTAAAAGACTTTGTACCCTATGATGAAAATCATCCGACATTTGAACATAAAATAAACGCAAACGAAAGCCCCTTTACTTTGTCAGAAGAAATAAAAAAAGATTTAATTAACTGGCTAGAAGATGAAAATTTAAGAATTTATCCTGATACATCTTGTAAGGATTTACGCAGTGCCTTGGGCAAACATTATAATTTAAATAGCGAAAATATAACCTGTGGTGTAGGTTCCGATGCCCTAATTGACCATATAACTAAGGGATTTTTAAATAATAATGATACAGTGCTTATACCTACCCCATCTTTTACAATGTACCACATTACAACTAAAATAAATCACGGCAAAACAATTTACTACAATCTATTGGAAGAAAATAATTTCGACTTTGATGAAAATGAATTAATTAACCAAGCTAAAAAGGAAAATGCAAAACTAATTTTTATGTGCAACCCAAATAACCCAACAGGTACAGTTTATTCCAAAGAAAAAGTAACAAAAGTCATTGAAAATGTTAATGCCCTAGTTGTAATCGATGAAGCCTATATTGAATTTGCCGATGAAAATTTATCTTTTATAAATAGTACCTACAACAATATAGTTGTATTAAGAACTTTTTCCAAAGCCTTTGGCCTTGCTGGTGCTCGAGTTGGTTTTGCTGTAGGTAGTAAGCCTATTATAGATGTAATAAACACTGTAAAACCTCCCTACGATTTAAATACTCTATCTCAATTACTAGCCATAAAGGCTATGGAAAATTATCCTAAATACATGAATCAAATAAGAAACATAGTAGCCGAAAGAAATAGAATGTATGAAGAAATAAAAAAAATGAACATAAAAATATTTAAGTCCCAAGGGAATTTTCTATACTTAAAAAGCTCTTCTTTCCAAAGTTTTATTGACGGAAACATTTTAGTTAGAAAATTCGGAAATAGTGATTATTTACGTATTACCGTTACTACTAGAGATGTTAATAATAAAGTATTAAAAATTTTAAGGAGTGAAAAATGCGAAAATTTTCCACCGAAAGAGTAACCAAGGAAACAGAAATTAAATGCGAAATAAATATTGATGGTATGGGCAAAAGTAATATCGCTACAGGAATAGGTTTTTTCGACCATATGTTAGAGCAAATATCCAAACACGGTTTTTTCGACTTAGATATAAATGCAAAAGGTGATACCCATATTGATTGCCACCATACCATAGAAGATACTGCCATAGTTTTGGGTACTGCCATTTTACAAGCTCTAGGGGACATGAAGAGCATAAGGCGTTATGGTTATATAGTATTACCAATGGAAGAGGCACTGGTTCTATGTTCCATTGATATATGTGGACGCCCCTACTTAAACTTCCAATGCCCTTTTACAAGAGAAAAAATAGGTGACCTTGATACAGAAATGATAGAGGAATTTTTTAGAGCCCTCGCCATAAATAGTAAAATGACTATACACATAAAACTTTTAGATGGTAAAAATAACCACCACATATGCGAAGGTATATTTAAAGCTTTTGCTAAGGCACTAGACGAGGCAACAAGTATAGACCCACGTATAGATGGAGTTTTGTCCACAAAGGGGGTTATATAATGATTGGTATACTGGACTATGGTTTCGGAAACTTGCCCAATGTAAAAAAAGCCTTAGACTTTATAAATGTAAAAAGTGAAATCTTTTCTAAAAAAGAAAATATAAATACTTATGATAAAATAATTTTACCAGGTGTAGGGGCATTCGCTGATGCTACTAAAAAAATAAGAAATGAAGAAATAGATAAATATTTAAAAGAATTTGTGGCAAATGAAAAAGATATATTGGGAATTTGCTTAGGCATGCAATTACTTTTTGACAGGAGCTATGAAAACGGCGAATATAAGGGCCTTGGCTTACTAGAAGGGGAAATTGTAAGGCTTCCAAATAATGTAAAAGTGCCTCACATGGGTTGGAACTTATTAAACATTAAGAATAATAATGGAATACTAAAAAATTTAGAAGATGGATATTGCTACTTTGTCCACTCCTATTATTTAGAAACCAACGCAAATATAGTTAGTGGCACAACTTTATATTCTAAAGAAATAAATGTATGTGTAGAAAAAAATAATATTTTCGGTTGCCAATTTCATCCAGAAAAAAGCGGTGAAACAGGATTAAAAATACTTAAAAATTTTGCCGATAATTAGTATGAAAGGAAATTATGCAAATATATCCAGCTATAGACTTAAAAGACGGTAAATGTGTACGACTTTCTCAAGGAGACTTCAATGAGGTTACTATCTTTAATGAAAACCCTGTAGAGGTAGCAATATCCTTTGAAAAAAAAGGTGCTACATTTATACATGTAGTAGATTTAGACGGTGCCAGAAAAGGCAGTGGCTTTAATAATCACATTATAAAAGAAATAGTAAAAAATGTGTCAATCCCCATAGAAGTTGGTGGCGGAATACGTAACTTAAATGACATAAAAGAAAAAATAGACTTAGGGGTAGCTCGTATAATTCTAGGAACTTCTGCCATTACAAATAAGGAAATGGTTAAAGAGGCTATAGATTTATACGGAAATAGAATAGCAATTGGCATAGACGCTAAAAATGGCAATGTAGCTATTTCTGGCTGGGAAGAAATAAGCCAAACCAAAGCCTTAGACTTAGCTATAGAAATGAAAACCCTAGGTGTAGAAACAATTATTTACACAGATATTACCAAAGACGGCATGATGAGTGGCCCAAATTTAGAAACCACTAAAGAAATAATTGAAGCAACAAAAATAAATATTATTACCTCCGGCGGTGTTTCCTCAATGGAAGACTTAGAAAATGTAAAAAATATAAATAGCTCAGGAGTAATAATAGGTAAAGCACTATATACTGGTGCCTTAAATTTGAAAGAAGTGTTAAATAAATATGAAAAATAACCTAACCAAAAGAATAATACCCTGTTTAGATGTAACTAACGGTCGAGTTGTAAAAGGTGTTAACTTCGTAAACCTAGTAGACGCTGGCGACCCTGTAGAAGTAGCAAAAGCTTATAATGCATCCATGGCAGATGAAATTGTTTTTTTAGACATAACAGCTTCTAGCGATAAAAGAGATACAATGTTAGATGTAGTTGAAAAGACAGCATCCCAAGTTTTTTTGCCTTTAACCGTAGGTGGTGGCATTCGTTCTATAGAAGATATTCGAAACACATTAAACGCAGGTGCTGACAAGACCTCTTTAAACTCTAGCTGTATAAAAAATCCAGACTTAATTAACGAAAGCTCCAACCGTTTTGGTAGTCAATGTATAGTTGTTGCTATAGACGCCAAATATAATAGCCAAAGGAATAGTTACGATGTATATTTAAATGGCGGAAGAACAAAAACTAATTTAGACGCTGTTCAATGGGCTAAAGAAGTAGAAAAACGTGGCGCTGGAGAAATACTTTTGACAAGCATGGACGGAGATGGCACAAAAAAAGGCTATGACTTAAACCTAACAAAAGCCGTATCTACTAGCGTTAATATACCTGTAATAGCATCTGGCGGTGCTGGCTCTATGGAAGACTTTTATAATGTATTGAAAGATGATATAAGCGATGCAGCACTGGCTGCCAGCCTTTTTCATTTTAAAGAAATAGAAATAATAAATTTAAAAAAATATTTAAAAGCCAAAGGCATAAAAGTGAGGCTTTAAAATTCCTACTAAAAAAACTGTAAATGGAGGAAAATAATGGAAAATATAAAATTTGACGAAAAGGGTTTAATTCCCGTTGTAGCTCAAGATTATATATCGAAAGAAGTTCTAATGGTTGCCTATATGAATGAAGAATCCCTTAATATAACTATGGACACCGGGTTTATGTGTTACTTTAGCCGTAGCAGAAACAAACTTTGGAAAAAAGGCGAAACTTCCGGTAATGTCCAAAAAGTAATTAATCTAAAATATGATTGTGATGGCGATACAATCCTTGCATTAGTTGACCAAGAAGGTGTAGCCTGCCATACCGGAGAAACATCTTGCTTTTTTAACAGCTTATATGGCGAGGAAAGCTATGACTTTAATATACTAGGTGAAATCTACAAAACTATTGAAACCAGAGCAAAAATGCCAAAGGAAGGTTCTTATACTAACTATTTATTAGATAAGGGAATAGATAAAATTCTAAAAAAAGTGGGCGAAGAAACAGCAGAAGTTATTATTGGTGCAAAAAATGCAGATAAAAGCGAAATACAGTATGAAGTTGCTGATTTAATGTACCATTTATCTGTTATGCTCTACGAGCGTGGATTAAACTGGAACGATGTTTTTATGGAACTAATTGATAGACGTTAAAACAAGACCTATTTTCAAAGTATTCCCCTTTGAAAATAGGTCTTGTTTTACGCCATATTTTTTTCTGCAGTGCTTAACATTAATTTAATTCTATTTAGCTGATTAACCTCGCTTGCCCCTGGGTCATAATCTATGGCTATTATGTTAGACAGCGGATATTGTTCCTTTAACTTTTTAATAACACCTTTGCCTGTAATGTGATTAGGTAAGCAAGCAAAAGGCTGCATGCATATTACATTTTGAACATTATCTTTTATAAGCTCTACAATTTCTGCCGTTAAAAACCAACCCTCTCCAGACTGGTTACCAATAGAAACTATAGGCTCAGCAAGTTTTGCCAGCTCCTGTATACTCAAAGAAGGGTGGAACCTTTTGCTTTTTTCTAAAGCTCTATTCATTATTCCCCTATATACATCAATATATTTTATAATTAAATCCATCATAAAGCCTGATTTTTTACTACCACCTAGGTGCTTACTATTGTATACAGTGTTGTAAAAGCTATAGAGGAAAAATCCCAATAAATCTGGGGAAACTACTTCTGCCCCCTCATTTTCTAACAAACTTACTACGTCATTATTGGCCGTTGGATGGAATTTAACAAGGATTTCCCCAACTATGCCCACCTTCGGTTTTCTAATATCTAATAGTTCTATCTCATCAAAAGCCTTTACAATTCCATTTATGCATTCTTTTAAATCTTTTTTCGTACCTTTCCTTACTGTTTCTCGAGCAATTAAATTCCATTTTTCATATAATGCATTTGCCGAGCCTTTTATTACTTCGTAAGGTCTAACTTTATATAAAACCTTCATAAACACATCGCCTATTATTAAGCATTGCAAAGATTTATTTAACATAGGTGCCGTCATTTTAAATCCAGAATTCTTCTCCATGCCACTAGCACTTAGGGAAATAACTGGAATATGCTCATAGCCTGCATTTTTCAAGCCACGTCTTATTAATCCAATATAATTAGAGGCTCTACAGCTTCCACCCGTTTGGCTCATTGCTACAGATATGTTGTTTACATCGTAGGCACCAGAATTTATTGCATTTAATATCTGTCCAACTACTATTAAAGCTGGATAGCAAGCATCATTATTCACATATTGTAAACCTGTATCTACACTGGCTTTTTCCATAGCTGGTAAAACAACAAGTTTATACCCTTCTGAATCAAAAGCATGTTCCAGTAAATCAAAATGCATTGGCGCCATTTGAGGCACTAATATTGTATGCCTACCTCTCATTTCCTCTGTAAATTCAATTCTTTTTACACGATTTTCTACTTTACGTATTTTATCCGGATATTTTTCTCTTTGCTTAAGTGCCGCTATTAAAGAGCGTATTCTTATTTTAGCTGGACCTAAGTTATTAACTTCGTCAATTTTTAGTAAAGTATGTATTTTTCCATTTCTTGTAAGTATATCTCTTACTTCGTCAGCATCTATTGCATCAACGCCGCAGCCAAAGGAATTTAATTGGACTAATTCTAAATTATCCTGTGTAGAAACATATTGTGCCGAATTATAAAGTCTACCGTGGTAGGTCCATTGATTTATTACATTTAAATCTTCTTCACCTTCACACAAGTGATAAACAGAATCCTCACTTAAAATGCCTATGTCAAAACTTGCAATCATTTTTGGTATTCCATGATTTATTTCTTCATCTATATGATATGGTCTACCAGCCAAGACAACGCCTTGCATATTACTTTCCCTTAGGTACTTAATACAGTCCTCGCCTTTTTTCTTTACATCATTTTTATAATTGGCTAATTCCTCTAAGGCTTTATCTAGAGCTAATTTAATGTCCTTTTTATTTTCCTTAGGAAAAATTTTTCCCAATGTAATTACCATAGATTTAGGGTCACCTAAATTTAAAAATGGATTATGAAACTCAAATGTTTTTAAACCCTCAACATTGTTTTTTATATTTTCAGGATAGGAAATCACTACAGGGCAGTTATAATTTTTCCCATTAAATTCATTTACCTCATAGACAACAGATGGATAGAAAATAAAGTCTACCCCCTTTTCTATTAAATCCTCTATGTGGCCATGTACCAACTTTGCTGGGTAGCAAACAGACTCACTAGGTATGGATTCAATACCCTTTTCAAATATTTTCCTCGATGACATGCCAGATAAAACAACTTTATACCCTAATTCGTTAAAGAAAGTATGCCATAGCGGCAGATTTTCGAAGATATTTAAAACCCTAGGTATTCCTACTACTCTTTTATAATTTTCTGGATTTTTATAGTAATTAAATAGTCTATCTAATTTATACTCATATATGTTTGGCACTTCTTTTCTATTACTTGTTTTTCCCAAAGCTTTTTCACAACGGTTTCCCGTTATAAACTTTTCTCCTGTACTAAAAGTGTTTATGGATAAAAGACAATTGTTGCCACAAAGTTTACATCTTCCATAATTTACTTTAGACTTAAATTCTTTTATTTCCTCTGCAGATAAAAGCTCTGTTTGGTAGCCCTCTTTGTAAAATTCTTTAGCCAAAAGGGCAGAACCAAAAGCACCCATAATGCCAGCTATGTTTGGCCTAATTACATTTTTACCTGTTAATTTTTCGAAACTTCTTAATACTCCATCATTATAAAAAGTTCCCCCTTGTACTACTATGTGCTGTCCTATTTTTTCTGGGTCTGGAATTTTTATAACTTTTTGCAAAGCATTTTTTATTACACTATAATTTAAGCCAGCAGAAATATCTTCAACTTTAGCCCCTTCTTTTTGAGCCTGTTTAACTCTAGAATTCATAAATACAGTACATCTAGAACCTAGATCTATAGGATTCTTCGAAAACAAGGAAAGCTTGGCAAATTCCTTTATATCCTTATTCAAAGAGGTAGCAAAGGTTTCTAAAAATGATCCACAGCCTGCAGAACACGCCTCATTAAGCAGAACATCATTTATTACTCCATTGTCTACGGTTATACACTTCATATCTTGACCACCAATGTCAATTATAAAATCAACCTCTGGTTCAAAATATGATGCAGCTTTATAATGTGCAACAGTTTCTATTTCACCTAAATCCAATTTTAAGGCAGACTTAATAAGTTCTTCCCCATAGCCTGTAGCACATGAAGCCACAATTTTAACATTTTTTGGCAACATATCTTGTATTTTCGTCATTTGCTCAATAACTATGTCTAAGGGATTTCCCATATTACTATTATAAAAACTATAAAGTAATTCATTTTCCGAAGTAAGTAATACTATTTTTGTTGTTGTTGAACCACAGTCTATACCTAAAAAAGCGTCACCCTCATAGTCTTCCAACTTTTTAGATACAACTTTATCTTTACTATGTCTTAAATTAAATTCTTTGTACTCTTCTTCTGTTCTAAATAAAGGCTCTAGCCTATTAACTTCAAATTTTTCATTTTTATTATTTCTAAGGCGATGGAGTAATATATCTAATTTCATTACTTTATCACCATCTTTTATGGCCGAACCTATTGCTGCATACAAATTTGAGTTTTCTGGTATAATTACTTCGTCATCTTTTAAGTCTAGTAGGTCTATAAATCTATCTCGTAAAGATGGTAAAAAATGCAAAGGACCACCTAAAAAAGCTACGTTCCCACGTATAGGCTTACCACAGGCCAAGCCTCCTACAGTTTGATTTGCTACTGCTTGAAAAATAGATGCAGCTAAATCCTCTTTATTTGCACCTTGGTTTATTAAGGGTTGTATGTCTGTTTTAGCAAATACACCACATCTTGCCGCTATAGGATAAATAACTTTATGTTTTTTTGCTAATTTATTTAAATCTTCTGTTTTAACTTGTAAAAGGGATGCCATTTGGTCAATAAATGAACCTGTACCACCTGCACAAATTCCATTCATTCTATGCTCTATGCCGTTATCGAAATAAATTATTTTTGCATCTTCTCCACCAATTTCTATAGCGACATCAGTTTTTGGAATCAAAAATTCAATGGCTGAGCTTACAGCTATTACTTCTTGTAAAAAATCTGTTTCTATATCTTTAGATAAATTTAGTCCACCAGAGCCCGTTATTACAACCGAAAATTCTATATTACCAAAATCATCTTTTAATTTACTAATTTGATTATAAAGAGCTACACGTATATCCGAAAAATGCCTTGCGTAATCTGAATAAACAATTTTATTATTTTCCACTAAGGCTATTTTAACCGTAGTAGATCCTACGTCAATGCCTAGTTTATACTTACTCATTTTGACCTCCCACTAAAGAATAATTATTATTCTTTACATTATACCCCCAATTATAAATCTATTCAATAATTTCCAATAACTCTTTTTCCTCATTTTTAAGTAACCTGTAGTCACCTTCATTTAAAGTTTCATCTAATTTTAAAGCACCAAAGGATATTCTTTTTAGTTCACATACTTCATTGCCTACAGCCAAAAACATTTTTTTAACCTGATGAAATTTACCTTCAAAAATTTCTAGTTTGCATTCCTTAGTATTTATTATTTCTAAAATAGCTGGTTTGCATTGTTCTGAGTTAGAAATTTTTATTCCCTCTTTAAATTTTTCAATATAGCTTTCTTGTATATCACTTTTAAGTGTTACATAGTATTTCTTGCTTACATGTTTTTTTGGCGATAAAGTGTTATGGGCAAATTGTCCATTATTTGTAATAATTAATAAACCTGTTGTATCAACGTCTAATCTACCTACAGGAAATAAATTTCTTACTTTATCTTCATTTACTATTAAATCTATTACGGTTTTGTAAACATTATCCCTTGTGGCACTTACTACTCCCTTAGGCTTATTTAACATATAATAAATAAATTCATCTTTTACTTCTTTTCCATTATAAAGCACTATATCATTTTTATTTATTTGAGTATCATTTTTTTTAGTAGTAATTCCATTTACTAGTACTTTCCCACTTTTTATTTCTTTTTTTGCGCTACTTCTGGAATTTAAATAATCGCCTAATAATTTATCTAATCGCATTGTTCTCCATTTCGCACACTCCGACCCCTACCTAAAAAGGTAGGGGTCGGAGTGCTGTTGTCAAATATTTAGTCAATTATGTCAACTACAACTCGCTGATTTTCTCGTATTGCAATTACTTTAATAATTGAACGCATGGCTTTGGCAATTTTTCCTTGTTTACCAATAACCTTACCCATATCTTCTTGTGCAACTCTTAGTTTTAACACAATAGTATTGTCTTCTTTTACTTCCCTTATAACACTTACTTCCTCTGGATTATCTACTAATTTTTTCGCCATAAATACTAAAGTTTCTTCCATAATTCCTCCATTATAATTTTAAAATATCATTAAATGCTACTACAATACCTAGAAGCATTAAAAAACTAAATCCTACAACATGTATTGCTGTTTCAAATCTTTGGGGTACCGCTTTTCCGCTAATACCCTCTATAATAAGAAAAATAAATCTACCACCATCTAAAGCCGGAAATGGCAACATATTAAATACTCCCAGTGCCAAACTAATTGTCGCCATAAAATTAAATAAATTTAAAACTACTAACTGCACATTATATTGTACCGCCTCTGTATATACTTGTTCTACAGCTGTTGCTATTCCAATAGGTCCACTTAATTGTTCTAACCCAGTTTGTCCTGTTATTAAGTCCCCTATTGCCATAAGAGTATATTTTACATAAAACTTTATGTAATCAACAGTATATTTTACTGTTTCTATAAAACCAGCTGTACCCTCCCTAGACAAAAAACCTTTTTCTCCATTAAATTGCACACCCATTTTATAATCGCCATTTTCTTCTTCTTGCAATACCATATCCGTTGATATTTTTTCACCATTACGGCTATATGCCACATTTACATTTGGATCTTCTATATTTTCTATTATTCCTATTACATCAAAGTAAGTACTAACTTTACTATTGTTAATACTTAAAATTTCATCGCCCTCCATCATTCCTGCTTTTTGTGCCGGATAATTTTCGGCAATTCCACCTATTTTAGCTGTTGTTATGCCACTTACACCAAATATTACCACAAAAACTAGTATAGCAAATATAAAGTTAAATAAAGCACCACCTACAATTATTTGTATACGTTGCCATACTGTTTTATCGGTAAAGGCTCTGTTTTTACCTATTGTATATAATATCTCTTCATCTACCTCTTCATCTTCACCTACCATTTTGCAAAAACCGCCAATAGGTAAAGCTCGCAAAGTATATAAAGTTTCCTTCCCTTGTTTTTTTAGGAGCAAAGGACCCATCCCTATGGCGAATTCCTCTACGTATACGCCGTTTTTTTTCGCCATAAGTAAATGGCCAGCTTCATGAACTAACACCACTACTCCAAAAATTAATATAGTTAGTATAATCGACATTTTTCCCTACTTTCTAGCCCACTCATCTACTACGAAAATATTCTCTAATGTAAAATTATAATTATATTTTTTAAATTCATTAATTTTATTATAAATATATTTCGGTATATCTGTAAAGGCAATTTCTTTAGCTAAAAATTTTGCAACTGCTACTTCGTTAGCCGCGTTAAGTACAGTTGGTACCAGTCCACCTTCTTCAATTGCTTGAAAGGCTAGTTTTAAACAAGGAAACTTTTCCATGCTAGCTTTTTCAAAGGTTAAAGAGCCTATTTCCAAAAAATTCAGCCTTTTAAAATTATTTCTCACTCTATTGGGATAGGTAAAAGCGTATTGTATCGGCACCTTCATATCTGGTTCGCCCAGCTGTGCTATTATTGAAGAATCCTCATATTCCACCATGGAATGTATAATACTTTCAGGGTGAACAACTACGTTTATATTACTTACGTCCAAATCAAATAAATGTTTGGCCTCAATTACTTCAAGGCCTTTATTCATCAAGCTAGCGGAATCTATAGTTATTTTTGCACCCATGGACCAATTCGGATGCTTTAAGGCTTGTTCTACTGTTACATTTTCCAATTCCTCTTTTGCTAAATTTCTAAAAGGTCCGCCCGATGCAGTTAAATGAATTCTTTCTATTTTATTTTGCTCATTGCCTTGTAGACACTGAAATATAGCACTATGTTCGCTATCTACTGGTAACAATTTAACATTTTTTTCTTTTACTAAAGGCATTATAAATTCGCCTGCAGTAACTAAAGTTTCTTTATTAGCAAGAGCTATATTTTTGCTATTTTTTATGCCGTGGACTGTTGGTTTTAAACCTATATTACCTACCAGCGAATTTAACACAATATCCACTTCTTGCAAAGATACAATTTCTAGTAGACCTTCCATGCCGTACAAAATTTTATAATTATTTTTTTTATTTTTTAAATATTTATAGGATTTATCATCCGTAACTACAACGTACTTCGGTTGCACTTCTGCAATTTGTTTTTCAAGTAGCTCTATATTTTTATGACCACTAATGGCTATTATATTCAAATTTAAATTTTTAGCAACTTCTATTGCCTGTGTACCAATAGAGCCAGTAGAACCTAGTATACATACATTCATAAAACACCTCTATTTCAATAAGTTAAATTAAATTGAAGAATTCCATAACTATGTATATTGTAGTAGATGTAAAAAAAATACTATCAAATCTATCTACAATACCACCATGGCCAGGAATTAAATTTCCATAGTCCTTTATATTTTTGGAACGTTTTATAGAAGATGCAGCCAAGTCTCCAAACTGGGCAAATATGCTACAAAAAAATCCTACTGTTATGGAAAAAATAAAAGGATTCACTCCCCCTAGGTCATTTATTAAAAAGCTTAACACCAATCCATATAATAAAGAGGCTACAGTCGTTCCTACAATGCCACCTATAGAGCCTTCTACAGTTTTATTCGGACTTAATACTGGAGCTAATTTCCTTTTACCAAACCTTACCCCTGTAAAGTATGCCATTATATCAGTAAAAAAAGCTGTTATAAAAGTAAGCCAAACTAAATAAAATCCATATTCGCTTACGCGGATTAAATAAACTGTCGAAAATAAAACAGGAATATATATAAACCCTAAAAAAGTACAAGCAATTTCATCTATTGTAAACTTAGGATGTTTTATTACCATAAAAGCCAATAAAATTAGTAATAAACCTGTATTTAATATCATATAAAAATTGTTAATGCCTGTAGTAAAAAGGGCATAATACAGCACCGTTGCACCATATCCAATAAAATCCAATTGATTATTGCCTTTTACAGCTTTATAAAACTCTTGTAAACCAATTAAGGAAATAATAAGTAATGCCAACTTCATTGCTGTGTCACCTACTATTGTTAAAGTAATAATCACCACAGCTAATACAATACCATATATAACACGAGTTTTCATTTCCGTCCTCCATATCGTCTATTTCTTTTATTAAATTCTTCAATTGCATCGTCTAAATCTTTTCTAGAAAAATCTGGCCAAAGAACATCCGTAAAATAAAACTCGCTATAAGCTAATTGCCATAGTAAAAAATTACTTAGCCTTAACTCATTACTTGTACGGATTAATAAATCTGGATCTGGCATATGTAAATCCAAATTTTTCGAAAAATTTTCCTCGTTTATCTCCATGCCTGTTGCCACTAATTTTTTGGCCGTACGAATTATTTCATCTCTGCCACCATAATTAATAGCTATAACAGTAGTTAGACCCTTGTTATATTTTGTAGCTTCTATTACTTTAGATATTTTATCTTGCAGTTTAATACTTAAACCACTAACATCCCCTATTACTGTAACACGAGCATTATCTGCATTAGATGTGATAAAAAACTCATCTAAATATGTGTTCAAGAGATCCATAAGGGTATTTACTTCTTTTTCGTCCCTTTTCCAATTTTCTGTAGAAAATGCGTAAACTGTTAAATATTTAACCCCTATTGCATTGCAATATTTGGAAATATCCAATAACGTTTCTGCACCCTTTTTGTGCCCTGCTTTCTTGGGTAAAAATTTACCTTTCGCCCATCTTCCATTGCCGTCCATTATTATTGCTATATGATTTGGAACATTCATAATCTACTCCATAACTACGATTCGTAATATTTATTTCTATCTAGTTCTGTAAACATTGTTATTATTTCTAAATTTTCCTTTTTGTTTTTATTTTTAATGGTAGAAGTCAAGCATTCTACAACTTTGCCTTGCACTTCTTCACTTCTTGGAAACCAACTTACATCTATTAAAATAATCTCTTTAGTTAACTCCCCTGTGTAAATATACGTTTCTACATCATTAATAAAATTGAAAGTAAACCAATCTTTTGGGCACTCCACAATTTCACTTAAGTTGTTACACATTTTTACTATATCATTTTTTTCCAAATTATTAACATTTTTAAAAGTTAAATGCGGCATTTTTATATCTCCTTTTTATTTTTTCCACGAGCATTTGTTTTTAACTCATATTTTTCTTCTTTCATCTTCCATAATTTACTCAATTTTAATTCATTATTTTACTTTGTATCTTCTGTGCTTTAATTATAATATTTTTATGTAAATCTTTCAAATTTTTTTACCTTACAGGAATTTTAATAAACTTACAAAAAATGGATTGCCTGTTTTTTGTTTCAAGCAACCCATTTCTTATTTATTCCTTACACAGACTTTAAGCTATTTAATTTTTCCAAGGATATATTAACAGCTTCTAATATTAATTCATCGCTTAAGCCTAGGAGTAGCATTCTTTTCACCACTTCTGTTATACCTTTTTCCA
Organism: Lachnospirales bacterium; assembly: GCA_047974375.1. GTDB lineage: Bacteria > Bacillota > Clostridia > Lachnospirales > CAMZNU01 > JBKECF01. Next base: position 10,138 of record JBKECF010000005.1, on the reverse strand, counting down.
TGCCTTTTTCCATACCTTTTTCCATGCCTTCTTTCAGCCCACGTTTATGGCCTTCTATTTCACCATACTTTATCCTAGCATACTCGTCCATTCTTTGGCGTTCTCGTATTTCATACTCCGTTAATATTGTTGGGTCTGCACTTAAGTTTATTAGTTTTTCTACTGGTTCGTCGAACCTTTTGTCCATTACTCTTAGTTCCATTAGATCATCCTCACTTTCAGCATTTAAATATTTTGCCCACAGTTGCTTTTTATTCCCACTTTTTAGCTCTTCTAAATCCATCTTCTTTAGTTCTAAAAAGTCTATTCTTATCTTTTCACTTAACAACTCATTTCTGTATCTTTCTTTTAATTCAAATATACTATATATTTCTTCCGTATCTGGAAACAAGTTAAAGTCTATTATATTTAAGGCTATTGTATTTTTTAACTCGCCATATTGAAACCCTTTTGCACCCTGTCTACTTAAACGTCTGCATGTATAGTATATGCTACGCTCAATATAATCTACTTGCCTTAGTTTTTGTATTTCTACATTTACTAAAGTACCATCTGACAGCGTTACATTTACATCAAATATTATTATTTTGTCCAGCTCATATTCTTTATCCAACGTTCGATCTAACAATGTTATTTCTTCTACTTGTTTGTTGTCAAAACCTATGCAGTCTTGTAGTAAGTTCTTTAAAATACTATTTTTATCTTTTTCGTCAAAAAATATTAGTTTAAATAAATAATCGTTTTTCGGTGATAATATTCTCATTTTATCTCTCTTTTCAATTCAGCTTTAAGCTATTTAATTTCTCTAAAGATATGTTAACCGCTTCTAGTATCAATTCCTAAGGCAAAAGTTAATACTTCTCATGCCCTTGTCCCTTTATGTTATTATACTACACCACCCATATTTTTTCCACTCTTTTACAACCAAAAAAAAGACCTCCCGAGGGAGGTCTTTCATAAAAACTAATTATTCAGCATCTTTTTCAGTTGTTGTATCGTCAGTTTTTTCTTCAGTTTTAGTTTCAGTTTTAGTTTCTGCATTGTAGTTATAGTAACCTGTTTGAGTATCTGCATCCCAAACTATTCTATCACTAGGAACACCTAAAGCTAAACCTACAGTACGGAAAGGAACATAAACTGTACCAGCACCAGTACTTGGGTCTACAACGTTTACTGTTTTAGCATCGTTGTGGTTAGGAATTTGCTTACCAAAACTATCTACATAGTATGTTTTGTTAACTGGGAATTGTACACTACCTTCAGCATCTTTGAAGATTGTAACAACTTCACCTACAGAACTCCATTGTACATCATAACCAAAAGCTTCAGATACAAATCTTACAGGAACCATAATAGAACCGTTGTCATTGTAAGATTCTGCAGATTGACCATTAGAGTAAGTCATTTCTGTTGTTTTACCATTAATTAATACATTAGCGTCGCCAACTGTTACTGCAACTTCTACAGTGTTCTCTGTACCTTGACCACTTGTAGCAATGTTCATGTAATCTCTATCGTAATCACCAAATCTAATATTATCACTTACTGAACCAATAGCATTGTCCTTATGGTCTGTAGTTACTTGAACATCGAATGGCTCATCATTAGTTTCAGCTACTGTTCTATCAATACCGAAAGATACGTCATATACTTTAATTGTAGAAGGATCATCTTTGCTAGATGCTTCATATACTTTTACATAACCGTATTGACCTCTTCCACTTGTAGCGTCATCAGTTATTTCCATATCACCAGCTACTACTTCAAATTCAGCAGATTTTAAAGGAATAGATGTATCATCATCACCGTCACCTGCAGTTGATTTTGTATCAATTTGTAAGTAAATTTCTTCATCAGCATTAAATCTACCATTTTCAGTTTCTTTAACTTGAATGTTTGCAGTGTTGTATTTTTGGTAACCAATTTCAACATTAGTTACTTCTGTTTCTACCTCGAAAGGAGTTTCCATAACTGCTACTTTAACTGGGTCTAATGGATCACAGTTTATTGCAGAACCACCAAGTTCAACCATTACATCACCAGCTACTTCAGCTTCAGCTGCTACATAGAAAGTAATGTCAAATTGACCATATCTGTTTGTATCTGCATAGTTTTCATAGTAAGTTGACTGATCTGAATAGTAAGATCTTTCACTTGGAGTAGAAAGGTTAGCTAATACAAATGTTTGGTAATCATCTTCAAAGTAACCCCAAGAGTTAGCTTCTTCATCAATATTACCTGCATAGTAGTAGATATCATCGTCATCTGCGCCTTTGTATATTGCATTATTACCTTCAACGATAGCTTCTAAATCCTGACCTCTGTATCTTATGTTTTCAACATTTTCCATTTTGAAGCCAACAATCTTCATGCCAGCAGGAACTTTGAATTTAGTTTCACGCTCTGACCACCAAGAATCTCCAACTTGCTCAGCAAAGTGGATAGTTGCTGTTTTATGGTAATCTTCGTATGTAGACATACCATCTGTATCAATTTCTTTAACTTTATCAGCATCAAACGCATCACCGTCATCAGCGATTACTATTTTGTCGCCTCTTAATAAACCTGTTGAAGTAGCATATAAATAATCATCAACTACGTTATCATTATTAGTATCTACAACTTTATCTCTTTCATCAATCATACCATTTTTGTCATAGTCTATTCTAGATTTCTCAGTTACTTTTTCGCCATCGCCATATCCACTTATTGGATAGAAAGCTAATCTACCATTATAAAGAGTAGGTACTTCTTCTTTAACTGTTTTAAAGATAATTCCGTAATCTTCATAACGACCAATTACTATATCGTTTATGCTTGTAACGTTGTTGTTACCAGTGATATCCATAGTAATATCTCTACCATATTTATCATTAGTACCAACTACATATAAGTCTCTTAATACGAATGCAGCTAAGCCAGATTCTGTACCTTTTAAATCTTCAAATTTAAGTGTAAGAATTCTACCATTATCACTTACTTCATACTTAGCAACAGGTGCTGTTTTAGTATTGTCGTATTTAATTTGCTCAGGAACAACTAATGTACCTTCACTACCCTTCTTTAATGTAACAATATTACCACCGTCGTTAGTATCTACATTGTCGCCAATTGAAGAGTACTCAAAACCATTTGGTAAATAGAATTTAATTACTTCGTCGCCTTCAAAAGTACCAGTAGCATTTTCAGTTACAGTTAAGTCGAACTTAGTACCATATCTAGAAGTATCTGCACCATTTACAGTTGCTGTAGTAGCACCTTGTAATTGTGTACCAAATACATATTCGCCATCAGTAACAGATGAAGTTTCACCATCAACGCCTACAATGTAGTCGTCATCATCATTTGTACCATAAGCAATAATAGGGAAGTCGAAATCCCAGTCACTACCTTTAAGCTCTTGCTCCATTTCTTTTTTAATATGTACAAATAATTGAGTTTCGTTTGTGTTAGAAAATTCTACTGTAAAATCTGGTTCTTCAGTATATGTAGTATTTTCGCCACCTACTATATATTTACCATCATCTTTAGCTGCTGCTGCTGCTGGATCCCCTGCATAAACAAGGTTATTGCTGTTTACTGCAGCCATTAATTGAGCATATACATCATCAGTTTTACCATTATCAATATTTTCTTCAGCATTAATTCCAAAACCTAAAAGGTCATTGTTAATAGCCCAAGTAGCATATCTTAAGTATAAAGTAAAAGAAGTATTCTCTCTTAAAGTACTTGTTGGGTTAACTGTTAATGTAGGTGAGTTTAAATAGCTATCAATAGTAGCTTTTGCTTCAGAGTTACTAAACTCGAATGGGTTAAAGTTTAAAGCTTTGCTACCATAAGTATAAACAGCACCTTTTGTTGTTGGTTCATCAAAAGCTTCGCCTGGTTTAGCTTGGTCATCGTATAAAAGGTTAGCATCGCTAGTTATGTTTACTTTACCACTTACGCTGTTTGTTGAACCAGCGAATACATTCATTGGTAATGTAGATAAAGCCATAACACCAGCTAATGCAAGTGCCAATCTCTTTTTCATTTCATCCTCCTCGAAAGTTAAAATATGTCCCCTATGGGGTGTTTACTATTTTAGTTTGCCATATAATTCTAATATTGCAATAGGTTTTCCTCATTTGTAACAGAAGTGTAATATTTATATTCAACTTCCTAGCATGGTCATTGCCTTTTACAAAGAACCTTTAGGCTTATAGGCTTTGTTTACGTACAATAATATAGCACTATTAAAAGTTAATTGCAATAGGTTTTTAAATTTGTAATTTTTTTGTAACATAATAAATTTAAAATAAATTTAAAAATTTACAACTACATCTCTTTTATATATAATACTTAAAAAATACTGTTCTACTTTAGAAAGGATTTTACATGATAACTTTATTAAACCGAGTTACAAAAGAAAACAGAGGTAAAATAATATTTTTATTTTGTCTAGCCATTATATTTTTGTCTGCACAAGCCTTTACCAACCTTACTATACCCAGCTTAATGGGAGATATGGTAAATAAGGGTATGATAACAGGGGATACAAAGTACGTTTTAAGTAAAAGTGGAATTTTAATAACTCTTGCTTTGGTTACATTTGGTTTTTCTGTATCTGCCAATATGATAGCAGCAAAATTGTCAGCCGCCTTTGGTAAACGTGCTAGATGGCAGCTATTTGAAAAAATAGAAAGTTTTTCCCTTTCGGAATTTGATAAAATTGGAGGTTCTTCATTAATTACTCGTATAACAAATGATGTAACCCAAATACAAAATGTTTTAAACATGGCTTTTCGTTCAATTATTTTTTCGCCAATAATGATGATTGGGGGCATTGTCCTTGCATCTCAGCAAGATATTAGCCTATTGTGGATACTTGTAGTATCTATGTCCATGCTTATTTTACTTATTGTTGTTTTATTTAAAACTATAACACCGCTTTTTAAATCTATGCAAAAAAAAGTTGATAAACTTAACCTTTTATTGCGTGAAAGTTTAACAGGCATACGAGTAATACGTGCTTTCAATAAAATTGAATATGACGAAAATTTATTTAAAGGTGCTAATGAAGACTTAACAGATGTAGCCATTAAAGCCAATAGAATAATGTCAATAATGCAACCAATTATGATGTTAATAACAAGCTTAACGGCCGTTGCTGTAGTGTGGTTTGGTGCTAAAAGAATTGCTACTGGCAATATGGAAATTGGGGATATGATAGCCTTTATGCAATACACCCAAACTATTTTATTTTCTATAATAATGATTTCCATAATGTTTGTAATGATACCTCGTGCATCTGCTTCCTGCGAGCGTATAAACGAGGTATTGGATATTGAACCTATTATTGTGGACTCTAAATCAAAAAAGCCTTTTAAAAACGAAAAAGGGCTATTGGAGTTTAAAAATGTTACCTTCGGATACGAAGGCGCCGACAGCCCTGTTATAAGAAATATTTCTTTTACGTCTAGGGCAGGGGAAACCACTGCACTAATAGGTAGTACCGGTTCTGGTAAGTCTACATTAATTAATTTAATTCCACGATTTTATGATGTTACTTTTGGAGAAATATTAATAGATGGAACAAACGTAAAGGATATAAGCCAAAAAGATTTACGTGAAAAAATTGGTTTTGTACCACAGGGGCCAATACTTTTTTCTGGCACAGTACGAGAAAATATTCAGTTTGGTAAAAAAGACGCTAGTGACCAAGAAATAAAAAAAGCCTTGCAAATAGCCCAAGCCGAAACCTTTGTTGAAGAAATGAAAGATGGCTACAATAGCCATATAGCACAAGGTGGTACAAATGTGTCTGGTGGTCAAAGGCAAAGGCTGTCTATTGCACGTGCCGTTGTTAGCAATCCTGAAATTTATATTTTTGATGATAGTTTTTCAGCCTTAGACTTAAAGACGGATTCGGCATTACGTGGTGCATTAAAAAAAGAAACTAAAAATTCTACAATAATAATAGTTGCACAAAAAGTAAGTACCATTGTAGATGCAGATCAAATAATAGTGCTAGATGAAGGTGAAATTGCCGGAATAGGCACACATAGGGAGCTTTTAAATAGCTGTAAAGTTTATAAAGAAATCGCACTATCACAATTATCTGAGGAGGAATTAAATGAGCGATACAAATAAAAAAATGCCAGAAAAAAAACCTCCACGTGGTGGTTTTCACAGTCCCATTGGAATTGGGGAAAAGTCTAAAAATTTTTCTATTTCGTCTAAAAGACTTATTGGTTATTTAGGTAAGGATAAATGGAAATTTATACTAGTTTTTATATTGGCTATAGGTAGTACAATATTTTCCATAGTTGGGCCAAAAATTTTAGGTTTAGCAACAACTAAAGTTGCAGAAGGTGCAACACAAATTTATAAATATTATAAAGAATATGGCGAAGGCGGCAGCTCTACAGTGACCGTACCTACTATAGACTTCCCCTATGTTTTGCAAATATGCCTTATGCTAAGCGTGCTTTATGTAGTCAGCTCTTTGCTACTATTTATAATGTCCTATATTATGTCTGACGTAGCTCAAGGCACAGTATATAGAATGAGAAACCAAGTAAAAGAAAAGTTAAATAGACTTCCCCTAAGCTACTTCGACTCCAAAACCCATGGGGAAATACTAAGCCGTGTAACCAATGACATGGATACCATAGCTAGCTCATTGCAACAAAGTTTAGTACAGGTAATTATTAGTCTAGTAACTTTAGTTGGTATTTTTATAATGATGGTTTCTATAAATATATGGCTTACTCTTGTATCTGTTGTGCTTATACCTATTATGGGTGCAACTATGAGTTTAATTATTAAGCAATCCCAAAAATATTTTAAAGAGCAACAAAAAAATATAGGTGATGTAAATGGACATGTAGAAGAAATGATATCCGGCCATAAAATAGTAAAAGCCTTTAATCACGAAACAACATCCTTAAATGATTTTAAAGTAATGAATGAAAATTTATACCACTCCAATTGGAAAGCGCAATTTATTTCTGGAATTATTTTTCCTTTTACATATTTAATAACACGATTAGGATATGTGGCAGTTTGTATAATTGGAGGAGTTTTTGTGGCTCAAGGAAAATTAAGTGTTGGTAATATGCAAGCTTTTTTACAATATGTAAACCAGTTTGCCCAGCCTATGACACAAGTGGCAAACATTGCCAACATAATACAATCTACTGTTGCAGCTGCCGAACGAGTTTTTGAAGTATTGGATGAAGATGAGCAAGTTGCCGATACCTTAGATGCAAAGGAATTAGATAAATTTACAGGTAAAGTTGTTTTTAACCATGTTAATTTTAGGTATAAAACGGACACTCCTCTAATAGAAGACTTAAGTTTAAATGTAAAAGCAGGTCAAACTGTTGCCATTGTAGGTCCTACAGGTGCAGGTAAAACAACTTTGGTTAACTTGCTTATGCGTTTTTATGAACTTAACAATGGTAATATTTCCGTAGACGATGTAGATATATCAACAATTAAGCGTAGCAATTTGCGTAAAGTATTCGGCATGGTACTGCAAGACACATGGTTATTTAATGGCACTATATACGATAATATAAAATATGGTAGGGATACAGCTTTGGAAGAAGAAATACTAGTAGCCGCAAAATCTTCTCATGTTCAGCACTTTGTAGACACACTGCCAGATGGATACAATACTATCTTAAAGGAAGATGCCTCAAACCTTTCCCAAGGGCAAAAACAATTACTTACCATAGCAAGGGCAATAGTTGCAGACCCCAAAATTTTAATATTAGACGAAGCAACAAGCAATGTAGACACTCGTACCGAGGTGCTTATACAAGAGGCAATGAATAATTTAATGAAAGGTAGAACAAGTTTTGTAATAGCACATAGACTTTCCACTATAAAAAACGCTGATTTGATTATTGTAATGGATAATGGTAGCGTTGTGGAACAAGGTAACCATAGGCAGTTAATTGAGGCTAAGGGATTTTACTTTGATTTGTATAATAGCCAATTTGCTTAGGCTAGATGGTTTTGAAAAATATTTAAAATTAAATAATAATTCAAGGTAGGCACAAAATTGTCTAAGTGTCGAAATAGTTTGGATTAAGGTAACAGGGGGCTGTCTTGAAATAGAATTAACCTATTTAAAGACAGCCCCCTGTTTTTTATGTGTATCTTTAGAAGAAAACCGTGGTAAAAGTTATAACCTTTGCACCGTTGTGTTCGACCTATGATACGTTAACTGGAGATGAGGGGAATCGAACCCCTGTCCAAAGATCTGTTGGTAAAAACTTCTCCCATCACAGTCAATTGAATAAATTCCCCTTTATAACTTTCAAAAGACAAATAGTTATAAAGAGTAACCTCTAAGTTCTTTTATTATGCTGAGGTAAACATAACAAAGTTCCCTGTCAGTTTGACGTCTACACTTTAATGGACAAGAACACTAAAGGAGCCGGCTACCTTAAATTAGGCAGCGAATGCTAATTCGTTATTGTCGTTTATTTTAAACGTTTTGGGCTTTGGTACCCAGTTCCCATACTGGAGATGGCTATTCCTACTTTCAAAATCCCTGTCGAACCCATTACATCCCCTTAAAACTCTAAAGAATGTTTCCACCACTTTAAAGTCACCTAAGGATTGACTAGTTGTAAAGTACCTAAAGAATTATGCATATGTATTCTAATATTTTTTGTTCATAAAGTCAAATACTCTAATTTAAATAGCCGACTAATTCCAAAGAATTAACTATAACCCTAGCCATTTGGCTGCGTGTAGTCAACTCATCATCACCAAAAGAAAAATCCATTATACCTAAATTACGCATCAAATCCATAGACTCAGTAAAAGTATTAGTATTATTTCGTGCAGATACATTATTATTAAGAATTGTATTGCCACTATAAGACTCAACTATAGCAGAAGCTAACACAGCCAGATCTTTATTTCTTAAATGGGATTTCGCATTAAAATCCGTGTTATTAAGTTCCATAATATTATCAGCAATATTCTTATATATATCTTCCATATACTTTATTTCGTTTTTATCACTATCATATATATCTGAAATATTTCGTCCAGTAGCTCTACACATTAGGTTCATAAAGCTTTTGCCTGTTAAAGTGCCGTTCCCATTAAAATTGCCTTTATCTCCTACTATTAAAAAATCTTCCTTAGCCTCAAATATTTCTTTAGAAAAACTGTCGCCACCATTTACATCGTAATAAGTCGGAATATTTTCGAATATACGGTAGTCCCCAGGGGTTTTAGTCATAAACTTTACATTGCCATTTACATCAATAGTGTGGGGTACAAATTCATATGCACCATCCTTGTATCGTGCTACCGTTATGTTGTTACTATTTTCATAACTACGTAAATCAATACGTGTTGTAATCTGCGCCATTTCACTTAAACTACTAGCACTTTTTGTTTCTTCTGTTACTGCATTATAAATTTTAAACTTAATAGTTATGCCTGTGGCGTCTTCTATATCTACAGTAAATCTTTCATTTTTACTTAAAAGTTTTCTTACATCCCTTTTGGCTTTCTCTGGCACAGTTATATTTGTATATCTTGCGTTATCTACTATATAAAAACTCCCACCACCACTAGTTCCAACACTGGTACCAGATGTATCTATAGGGTTATAATAATACCTGTTATCGTTGCCTGTATACCAATTATCATTATTATAACTACCATCTCTATTTCTAACTTTTATTGTATCATTTAATTTTAAAGCCAGCTCATAGCCGTAGGGCAAAAGAATTGATATGTCATCATAATTTCCTGTGTAATTAAATTTCACATCAAAATAAATAGTTTCCGTTGGCCCATTTACTTTTATAGTTTCCTTTACACTATTTCTTTCATCAAAATATATTTTATAAGTTCCTGAAGTAAAATAGTAACCTTCTTTGGCACGTACAATAATGGTAGCTGTATTCCCAGTATTTAAGCTATAGTCACTGGAACGTGCAAACTCAATATCATTGCCACTATCTACATCTGTCACAAATATACTTGAACTTACTTCTACATCCTCTATATCATATTTATCTAAATTATCTAACTTTGCGTGAGTATAATTGCCCGAAGTTGTCATTCTTATTTTAAAGTATATTGTATTATCCTTTTGACTTATGTGGGATGTAGCTGT
>JBKECF010000120.1:0-1198 GCA_047974375.1 Lachnospirales bacterium | reverse complement strand
ACCCTCTGCATAAAAATCTACTAATACTTGTTGTAAAGTACTTAGTTCAATTCCTTCTGGTACAATTGGATTATCAAAGCCACAATCTCCTGTTGGATTAAACCAAGAAGGAAACCATTTATCTAATGGAAGGCCTAAAGGAAAAGATGGTTCAGCTGAACATCCTTGTACACCAAAAGGATCATCTGAATGAGCTGCTTGATGAATAGTATTTAATTTAATTGAATACATAATTCCTTGAATAATTCCCCAAAAGGCTAAAGCATAAGCTACTATTTTCAAGTAAGTATTCTTTGGATTAATAGAAGCAATTAAACCAGCAAATACCATACAAAAAAATGCAAATCTAATATATACACATTGTTCACAAGGAGCCATATATATATAATTTTGAAATAAACTATGAGCTACAATAATTAAGAACATAGAAGCTGCTGCCATTAGTAACCATAGGCATCTTGCATCTTGCCATCTTGCTACTGTTTTAATTGGAGATGATTTTAAATCCTTCCAATACTCTTTTATTGATTTCATAATTAAGCCTTTTTATTTTTTAAGAAGGTAAGTAATTAAGTCAACCATATATTCTCTTGATTTGATTTTTTGAGTCATTAGTAAATATTTACCATTTACAACAAATCCTGGAATACCTTGTACTTTTGCAACAGGATATGCTGCATCCCATTTTTTAAGAAGTTCTTGAACCTCAGGTTTTGCTAACTCTTTTTCAAATGCTGCTTTATCTACGCTTAAGATTTTAAATCCTTCTTTATAAAAATCATCTTCCCCACTATCCCATCTTTGTTTTTTTGTATGGTATGCTTTATAGTAAGCAAATTTCATTTTCTTTAAAAATCCAGATTTATCAAAAATTGTTTTACCAGCTTTAATATCTCTAGCATATGCAACTGCCATTAAATTTGAACCTTGTTGCCCATAGGTACCTTTAGTTTTTAAATGCCATACTTCAAAGTCTATATTTGGAATTTTATTGATTACTGCTTCTGTTACAGCCTTATCATATTTGTAACAAAAGGGGCAAGTGTAGCTCCATACTTTTACAATTGTATTTTTTTCTACATCAAGAGGTGTTTCTAAAGTTTTATAATTTATTCCTTCTTTAAAGTCTGCTCCAAGTAAAGCAATAGCACTAAAAGCAAGTGCTGCAATTATTTTTTTAATTAACATTTTTCTTTCC
>JBKECF010000116.1:0-1081 GCA_047974375.1 Lachnospirales bacterium | reverse complement strand
AGCTTCTTACAAGATTAGTTTATAATTATAATGATTTTAAATTTGATAAAGGGTTTTATAAGGGTAATCAAATTGCAGGTATTCCTAAGCAAACGATTTTTCTTGAATTAGAATATAAATTAGCAGAAAGTTTTATAGTTGCTCCAAATCTTAAAATTCAACCTGATGATAATTGGGCTGATCATTTAAATACAATAAAGCAAGATTCTTTTCATTTATGGGGATTAAAACTAGCATATAATCCAAAACCTAATTTAAATCTTTATATGAATTTCAATAACTTAGCAGATAAGGTATATAGTTCAACCTATGCTATTCGTGCTGAGTCTACAGCAGATTTACCTACTTTTCTTCCAGGTGATGGGTTTAATTATTCATTTGGTATAAAATATACCTTTTAAAAAAGAAAATAAATGTATATAAAAATATTTGTATTAATATGTTTGCTTTTAAGTAATAAAGCCTTGGCTAAGCCTATATCTTTAAAAGATAAAGCAGGTCAAGACTTTACTTTTTCAAATACTGCACGTATTTTAAGCATAGCTTCTCCTGCTGGCTCTATGGTTGTAGCTATGGCTAAGAATGAAGAACAACGTTTAGTTGGAACTTCTCCTAAGTCATATAAGGCTATGCAAGAAGGAGTTTTAAATGAATTTTTTCCTTATTTAAATACTATATCTTCTACTTTCTTATCTAAGGAAAACTCTATAAATATTGAAAGTATTTTACAATTAAAACCTGATTTAGTATTGCAGTGGGCACATGATGAAAAGAGTATTGCTTTGCTACAAGAAGCAGGATTAAATGTTGTTGCAATGAAATATTCTAAATTAGATATTGCAAAAATATGGTTAAGTGATATAGCTTTTTTACTTGATAATTCTAAAAAAGCAAAGCAGGTTTTACAATGGCATGAGGAAGCATATAAAAAAATTACTGCAAAGACAAAAGAAATTGCACTTAAGAATAAACCTTCAGTTTTATATTTAGTAAATGAAGACTTAGCAGCTGGTTCTTTAAGTCATTTTCAATTTTTTATGGATACAGCAGGAGCTAGAAATGCTTTAAATATCAATAAAAA
>JBKECF010000032.1:0-1768 GCA_047974375.1 Lachnospirales bacterium | reverse complement strand
TCATTTAGTTCTTTTTAGTTAATTTTATAAGACAAAGTCATAAGACAGTCCATTAAATGTACTTCTTCAACTTTTGTAAATTCCCGTGTTCTAAGATCAACATGTGAAATATTCCATATGCCTCTTATTTCATTTTTATATAAAATTTTTGTAATATAATTGGCACTACTTTTAGGAACAGTCAAGACAGCAATATCTACGTTATTACTATTAATAAAGTCTTCTATTTCATCTACCCCTTGTATAGTTATATTATTTATTTTTGTTCCTATTAGTTCTGGAGATTTATCAAAAACCCCTATAAACTTGAAACCACGGTTATTAAAATCGCTATAATTAAGAAGTGCACGCCCAATATTTCCTGCACCAATTATAATTATATTATGTTTTTTATTAAGACCTAATATTCTGCCAATTTCTTCGTATAAAAGTTCTACATTGTACCCATAACCTTGTAACCCAAAACTTCCAAAATTATTAAGATCTTGGCGTATTTGCGAAGCTGTAATATTTAACCTTTCTGAAAGTTCTTTTGAAGAAATACGACTAACATCTACATCAAGAAGCTCCCCTAAATACCTATAATATTTTGGCAATCTTTTTATTACCGTTAATGAAATATTTTTATTTTTCTCTTTATCCATATGTAAAAATCCTCTCTTTGTTAATTTATATATTTATTTATATAATATATATTATAACATTGTATATAAATATACAATATAATAATGCTAATTTTTTATCATTTTGTGATAATTTTTTATTATACCTTGAATATACAAATTATATATTTACTTTATACTTAGGATTTATGCTTATTTCCATTGACTTTATTGTAACTTTAGTTTTATTATTATTATGTTTTACACAATCAAACAACCCATTTCATAAATTATTATATAAAGGAGATCTCTAATGTTAGTTTTAGATGATACCATTACAGCTTTAGCAACTAGTAGTGGTGGAAGTATTAATATAATCCGCATTAGTGGAGACGAAGCCATTAACATAATAGGCAAAATTTTTAACAAAAAATTAGAAGACCATAAAATTACTTATGGAAAAATTATATATAACGAAAAACTTATTGACGAAGTTTTAATATCCTTTTTCAAAGGACCTAAATCATATACAGGTGAAGATACAGTTGAAATTAATTGTCATGGTGGTATTATTACAGCAAAAAAAATCTTAGATATTCTACTTCGTATTGGCTGTCGCCTTGCCACCAATGGGGAATTTACTAAAAGAGCCTTTTTAAACGGAAGATTGGACTTAACCAACGCCGAAGCTGTCATGTCTATTATTGATGCAAAAACGGAAAAAGAACAAGAAATAGCTCTTTCCCAACTAGAAGGAGAATTATCCAGCGAAATTTCCGATTATAGAACAGCTCTATTACATTTAATTGCCTCCATTGAAGCTTCCATTGATTACCCCGAACATGATTTGGAGCATGACAATTTAATTGAAATAGAAGAAAAAGTTTTGGATATACAAGAAAATATTGAGAGCCTTGTTTCCACTTATGAAAAAGGCAAAATAATTAAAGAAGGTATAGAAACAGCTATAATTGGTAGTCCAAATGTAGGAAAGTCCAGTTTTTTAAACCGCCTGGTAGGAGAAGAAGTTGCCATTTTTAAAGATGTAGCCGTTACTACAATAGATACCCTAAAAGATTATGTTAAAATAAATGGCATATTTCTAAAGATTATTGACACAGAAGGAATTATAGAGACTAACTATAAAGTTGAAAAAATAGGCGTAG
>JBKECF010000118.1:0-1116 GCA_047974375.1 Lachnospirales bacterium | reverse complement strand
TAAAATTAATCATGAGAAAGTCCTCCTATAAAATTTCTGTGTGGTAACTTTAATTTTACAGAATGGACTTTCTTTTTTTCTACCTTAAATTTCTATTTACACAAAATATTTTACGCTATCGTTTCAAAAATAGAGTAAAAAAGAAGAAAATAACTAGTTAGAACGTCAATATAATATGCTATGATATATAAAAACTAAATAATAGAATTTTGGAGATTAATTATATTACAAATACTTATTACATATTAATGTTAGTAGGCTTATTTCTTTTAATATTTGGTCTTTTTAATTTAAAAAAAAATTACACTAATACTGATTACAAATTTATTGAACAAAATAATTTATCTATGAAACGTTTATATAAAAAATAAAAGGCTGTCTCAAAACAGACAACCTTTCTTGTAATAGCTTTTATATTTTTATGTTATATTTCTTTTAATGCTCATTTGGGTCATCAATAGCATCTTGATGTGTTTGGTGCACTGTTCCTGGTACATGATCTGGACCAGCATATAATGTATAAAGTTTTAGTAGCTTGTCACCAATATTCTCAACATTGTGCCACATATCAGCTGGAACAAAAATAGCGTCATCATCAGAAACTTCTTTCACAAAAGTTAAGTTATCTTCTGCATCTCCCATCTTACATAAACCTTTACCCTCTTCAATTCGTAAAAATTGGTCAATTCCCTCATGGACTTCTAAACCAATATCATCTCCAGGTTGAATAGACATCAATGTCATTTGCATTTTACTACCTGTCCAAACTGTTGTACGGTAGTTTTCATTAGCTAAAGTCCATTCCTCAACATTTTCAACTACCGGCTGTTTTCCTCTGTCTGTAAAATCAAAATTCATCTTTCATTCCTCCATTATTATCTTTGATAAATATACTATAACACTTCGTATTTATTTTAGATAATAATAACTATTAAATAAGAATGATTATCATTAAGAAAAGAAAAGACCTATTACGCCTCCTAGTATTACTATCATATAAGGAGGAACTTTGAATACATTAAGCAATAAAAAAAGAGGAATTACTATTAAAACATCCAAACTATTTCTAACACCATTTATCCACACTGGATTAAAGAGCGTGGCTAATAACAAACC
>JBKECF010000110.1:0-1186 GCA_047974375.1 Lachnospirales bacterium | reverse complement strand
TTTTTCAGAATAATATCGTTTGGCCATTTGACAGAAACATCGTCTGAAAATTGGTGTAGATATCGATATAAGACATTGCAAACCCATTGATTCAAATAAATCAATTCGAAGTAATCTATTTTACTTTTAATCAGAATACTAACGGCTAAATTCTTATCTTTTTCCGACTCCCAATGGTTTCCGGAATATCCTTTTCCTTGGGTTTGATGAGAAGTCCACACAACTGTCCAAGATTTGGCATTTTTTTTGGACAATTCCATAAGTTCAGAATTGGTGCTTGAGAGCGAATCATATTTGTAAATTTCCATCGGTTCCGAATAATTTTAGCAAAGCTAAATAAATTAAAATGTTAACAGTTTAGTGGTATTATTCACTAATTTTACAACTTATAAAAATTGAATGAGTAAAAAAGTAGATTCAAAAATAATAATTGATACGATTATTGACTCCATCTCCGATTTAAAAGGCGAAGACATCGTATTGTTGGACTTAAGGGAAATAGAAAATGCGTTTTGCGAATATTTCATCCTTTGTAACGGAAATTCCAACACCCATGTTTCATCTATAGCCGGAGCGATAGAGCGGAAAGTGAGAAACGAAACAAAGGAAAGACCTTGGCATGTAGAGGGAACTGAAAATGCGCAGTGGATTTTGTTGGACTATACCAACATCATCGTGCATGTATTTCAAAAAGAATATCGGGAGTATTATGATATTGAAAGTCTATGGGGTGACGCCAAGGAAATAGCCATAACCATTTAAAAAAATAATAAATTGTATAATAAAAACAATCAGAAAAAACCAAACCTAAACAGTGGATTTAACCCCATGTGGATTTATGCCATCGTGGGATTTCTGTTAATCGGTTTTTGGTTTTTTTCCAGCAATTTGGCTGTAGAGTCCAAACGTCTGGAAAGAGGAACTTTCTTTGAATATCTAAAAGAAGGTTATGTGAAAAATGTGCGGTTAAATTTAGAGGAAAATAAAGTTGATGTTTATTTAACGGATGATGCTTTAAAACTGGAGCAATTCAAACAATTTAAAGAGAGTTCTTCCAATATGTCGGCTTTTGCACAACCTGCACCACAATTTTCATTTATAGTGGCTGATAACGCTAACTTTGAAACTGAAATTTTAAAATCTATACAAGAAAATCAATTAAAAACTACGTATAGTAACAATCATC
>JBKECF010000095.1:0-109375 GCA_047974375.1 Lachnospirales bacterium | reverse complement strand
TGCTTTGTTGCTTGTATTACTTTTTATTGCCTATACTGCTTTGTTGCTTGTGTTGCTTTTTGTTGACTGTATTACTTTGTTGCTTGTATTGCTTTTTATTGCCTGTATTACTTTGTTGCTTGTATTGCTTTTTTGCTTGTATTGCTTTTTTTTGCCTGTATTCCTTTGTTGCTTTTATTGCTTTTTATTGCCTGTACTGCTTTGTTGCTTGTATTGCTTTTTGTTTCCTGTATTACTTTGTTGCTTGTATTGCTTTTTATTTCCTGTACTGCTTTGTTGCTTGTGTTGCTTTTTGTTTCTTTACTGAACACTATATAATTTAATTTGTTTTTGCTGCTTCTAATGCAGCTTCTGCTGCTGCCGCAGATTTTTCTGCCATTTCTTCTGCTGTTGTCCAAACTTCTTTTTCTTCAAGCAATTCAAACATATGATTATTACTAGCTTCCATTACATCTAAATAAAACCATTGGTCTGAATTTACATCTGAAAATGTTGCTTCTAAAGGATAATCTTCACTAATCGCTGTTTCATCAATTACTCTACCTAACATTCTATTAGTTGATACAACTATTTCTCCTCTAGTAATATTATTTTCACCTCTAAATGTTCCATCTCTGTAACCTTTAATAAATCCATTTGAGTAAGCAGTAGATATATATTTACTAGCCCATCCACTATCATTAACATCGCTAAAGCTATTTTCGCCTACTACATCTTTTCCAGAGAATAGAACTAATAAAGTTACATATTCTTCTCTGGAAATAGGCTGGTTTGGTTTATAGGTACCATTACGGTAACCATTAATTACACCGATACTTGCTAAATAATTTACTGCTTCTGCATACCATGCATTAGAATCAACATCACTAAATTGCGACTCTGTCTCACCAGATATTTCTGGATTTTGTTCTTTATAAATATTATAAAGAACTTGTGCTATTTCAGCTCTTGTAGCATTATCATTAGGTTTAAACATACCATTTTTATATCCATAAATATATCTAAAATGATTTGTAATAGTACCAAATGGCACTCCATCAATCATAAGGTTTACAAGCTCTGGCTCTTGGTTAGAATCACCACCGTCGCCTGAACCACCACCTGAATTACCGCCGCCTGAGCCGCCGCCACCTGGATTTACAGGATCAGGTACTACTGTTTCTGGTCCTTCTTCAACGTAAACTAATGTAATATCATTCTCATCTGCTAATGCAGTAATAATATATAGTCCTTTGGATGACTCTTTTAGATTGTAAGTTTTATTTTCAAATACAATGCTTGAATATCCACCACTTGCTGTGTCTAATACAAACCTTTCGCCAACATAATAATTTTTGTTAGTTTCAGTTTTAAGTAAATTTCCATTTTCATCTTCTGAATTAATTGTAATATCGGCTTTAGCTTTTTCTTGTTCAAGTAATTCTCCATTATAGTACAAGTTAATTACATTATCATCAGCATTTTCACTTATATAAATAGATTGTTCATTGTTATTAATAAGTTTATACTTTATTAATTCGCCTTCTGAATTATTTTTCTCAAAAGCAATGTACTCACTATTTACATATGGACTAAATATAAATTCACTTCCAATTGGTTGTGCAAAGTCACCTTTGGTTTCTTTAATTAAGAAATATGTACCGTCTTCCAATTTGTTTTTCACATCAAAATATCGGATAGTTACATCTCTTAAATCATTCTCTTTATATTTAACTGTAACTACAACTTCATTATTGTTTGCATAAGTTAAATAAGAGTTGCTATAAATAATTTCACTTACACTATAACCATTATAATGATTAAGTTTTGGCGTTTCTACAGCTGTTCCTACATATGCACCTGCTACTTCTTCCGTAACAACATTATCACCATAATGATATTCAACATTGTATGAAATAGTCTTTGGTGTATAGTAAATATTTATAATTCTTTCTTCAGCTGTTGCATTTAATAAATCAATAACATATTCTTCATCATTATTAATTTCATATCCCATTTCAGTAATTTCTTTAACTTTATCACTGTTTTTAGTATTGTATCTTACAACATTATTGTTCAGTTTATTTTTAATACTTTCAGTTGAAATTAACCAGCTATCTCCTCCGGCACTATCTGGAGTTTTAGCATAATGATTTACTATAACTTCTCTACTTTGTAAATCATCTAAGGATAAATAGTATAAATTAATAACATTTAGGTTTTCATCAATATTAACTTTAATTGAATTATTTCCGCCTACATATACATATTCTGTAAAGTCAGTAGCCGCTTTGTAAATCGAACCAATTTCTTTACTTACTGTTTCTGTAGAAATAATTTCCTCTGTAACTCTAATTGCTGCACCTGTTGTTACAACAATTGATGAACCACTTGTATTTATTTCCTCAACTTCTCCTTGAGAGGCTTTTAAAATTCTATTAATAGTTACATTTCTGTTAGCATTTTTGTAATAAATATCAATTTTATTATTCTTTGCGTCTACTGTGTGTGTAACAACTTCACTATCATTTACAACACCATTAACTTTAGACTCTACAAAATCAAGACCAAATTTACTTAAGTCACTTACTTTATATTCAAATACACTTCCAACTAGTCTATTTAAATATTCTATTGTTTCAAAAGAAGTTGCAGCTGTTGTAGACGATGATTTATATAATGTAACTAAAATATCAGCTAATGCTGTTTTTTCATATTCAAATACAACTTTTCTTATTGCTCCATCATTTGGAATAGTCACTTCTTCCTCAGATGTTAAAGTAAATCCAGCAAAAGGAATTGCATAATATTTTAATTCTTTCGCTTCTGCGTTATAAGGAACAAAATCACTGTATTGAGATAAAATAACATCATCAGTTTTATTAACGTATTGAACATTAATAAAGAATCCAATATCTTCTAATTTTGTTTCTTTATATTCAAATCTTGCTGTTACATCACTATTAGTTAACTCTTTTTCAAATTCAACTTGTTGATTACTTATTAAAGTATATCCTGGAATATGTGGTGCATAAGCAATATGCTTTACACCTTTTGGAGCTATATATATATCTTTAACTCCTGCTGGCGCGTCAAGTTTTGTTTCTTTACCATTTTCATCAAGAGCAACTAATTCTAAATTCACATTTATTACATTTTTAATGTAATCAAATACTATTGTCGTTTCTCCTACTATGCCAGATTTTAAGGAGGATTCTCCATCTTTTAATTTATAGCCTGCAATTACAGGTGCATTTACGCTTACCTTACTGCCTTTTTCGCCTACAATTATATTGCTTTGTAGAATTAACTCTCCATATTTTGCAATTACAACAAGTTCATCATCAGCCATTTTTCTGTAATTAAACTCAACAACTTGATTATCATTATTATTTTTGCCTTTTACAATTGATACCATTTTTGTTGCATTTTCATTAAGTATATAACCATTAATGTGTCTTGCAACTACTTCTGTAACTTCACCAATTCTATATGGTCCTTGTTTTTCAACTAAGGCTGATTTAATTTCATTTCCATCTTCGTCTAATGCTTTAATATCAATATATCTTTTATCTTTACTGTAGTAAAATTCTACTTCTAATACATTCTCAGATAAAGCAAAATCTATCGTCTTAGAACCACTAATCAAAGTATAGAAATCTTTTGATAAATCTTTAAATACTTCTTCAGGATTTATTGTATGTGTGCCTTCTGTAAGAGTTTGACTAGCAGATTTAATTACTCTACCATTTTCATTATCTTCTTTAGCAATAAATACAACATTACCTTCCGACCTAACATATGTAAAGCTTATTGTATGATTATCAGTTACCTTGTCTATTGTTTTAATAGTACTAGTATCTTTTAGCTCATATCCTGGAATGTAAGGTGCGTTGTAGCTAAATGGTTGCCCAATTTGTGCAGGTACCAAAATATCTGTAAATCCTGGAATAGAATCCATAGTATCAGCATCAACTGCTTTAACCGTAATAGTTCTTGTTAATCCCTTATATTTAAAGTTTACATCAAGATCTTTTTCACCTACATTTACTTCTTTTTTATAAATATCATCTTCTACTTCATATCCCGATAATCTAAAACCATCAACTTTTACTTTACCTGTATTTTTTGCATAAGATTTTGTATAACTAAATAATGTCCTACCTGTATCGGCGTCAACACCATTTACTTTTACATTAACTATTGCGTCGTTAATTGTTTCATAATAAAATTCTACAGTCTGGTTTTTCACGGCCGATGCTATATCAACCTTTCTTGCAGAACCTTCAGTCAATAAGTAGCCAGGAATATGTGGTGCATATGCAGTAAATTGTGCTGTTCTTGCTACATTAAATGAAATATTAGTACGGTTAGTATCAATTAAATTAGTAATTTCTACACCATTTTTATCTCTAACCTTAGCAATTATATTAATTACAACTTCATCTTTTTCATAGAAGAATGTAGCATTCTCACCTGCTTTTGCAACTATAGAACTTGGTACTTCATCAACTTCTACTATATTACCATCCTCATCTGTAGTAAAAGGAACACCTTTATAACCTAATAATATAGGTCTGTTAACAGTAACTTCTGAACCTTTTGGCACACGTAATGTGCTAACAGTTTGAATTGTACTACCATTTGCATAAGCTGCAATAATGTTAACAGTGTTTTGTTCTGTACTGGTATATTCAAACCTTACTTCGTTTAAATCTTTAGTAACTAAAACATCACGAGTTGGTAATCCGAAAACTTTCATCTTTTCAATTACTTTAGCATCAAATGTTCTTATTTCACCTAATCTAGCATCATCTATTACAACTGTACTATCTTCAATTAAAACACCTGTTTCACTATTTGTTACATCATATGCAACTACTTTCACAGTTTTTAATTCTTTAGTGTAATAGAATTTAATTGTTTGCGGTTCTTCTGAATAGCTTACTTTTTCTTCAGTAGATGTTCCGTCCTTAACTACATAATAATCAGCAGTTAATGATGGAGCTTCAATTGTTTTGCTTTCTCCTGGTGCAAGTTCATAGCTTACTTTCTTAAGTAATTCTTCATTTCCATTAACATGTACTTCATAAAGTTCTACAGTAACATTTCCTTGTGCTTTTAAATAAGTAAAAGTTATTTCAGTATCGGCACTTGTTATTTTATCAATTGTTATAATGGATTTAGTCGCATTATAACCATCAACAAAAGGTGCTCTGTACTCAAAAGGCTTGCCTATTTCTGCTGCTACATGGAATGATTCTGCTAGTTCATTACCTTTACTATCTACAAGATTAATTTTTACACTTGTAGCTAATGATTTGTAATAGAATACAACTGTAATGTCATTCTCTTTAACTGTAATTGGTGCTTTACTTAAGTCTTTTACTATATCGCCACCATCTACTGAATAACCTACAATTTTATATCCATCTTGAGATAAAGCATCAACCGTTTTATCTCCTGCATTATTAATTTCTGTATAAGTATAGTTGTAAAGTTCAGTTGTTGTACCTTGAACCACACCTTTAACTGTTACATTAGCTGTAAAGTCACTAACAACTTCTGTTATATGACGATATTCAAATATTACAGTCATGTCATCCACTATGCCTGTGATTTGTTTAGACATATTATTAGTATTTACTAATACATAACCAGGAACATGTGGAGCATGTGCAAGATAATCTTGACCGGCAGCAACCTCATATTTTGGAGCAGGATTGTTTAATAACTTTCCTGTGCTAGTTTTTTCTCTTGCTTCAATTGTTACATATCTTACATTTTTAACATATTCAAAGACTGCGTTTTCTCCAGCTTTTACTGTTTTAGTTTTAGCTGTTGAATCTTTTAAAGCATAACCTACTAATTCAGGAGCAGTAATGTCAATGCTTTCGCCAACCTTTACATTGTTAATAACTGTTGTTTGAATATTTTTTACAAATACGCCCTTTTCATCAACAAGTTGAGCAATTACCTCAATCTTATCTTTTCCAAGATTTTCATATTCAAATACTTGGTCTTTTGTTTCTGGTATAACTAATACTTCACGATTTGTTTGACCTACAACGGATAAACCTTCTTGGCTCTTTGCTGAGAAAGTAGCTAATTCACCAAGTCTATAACTCTTTTCTGTTTCATAAAGTTTAGGCTTGCTTACAGTCTTTCCATTTGTAATGTCATAACCAATTGTTTTAACAGTCTTCATATCTTTAGTATAATAAAATTCTACTACTTGTTCTGTATCTGAATAAGAAACTGTTGCCGATTGATTTTTTATAGCTGTGTAGTATAAATCTTTCAACTCTGGTGGCATTATTACTTTATTTTTATCAGAAACATTTAAAGTAACTGATTGGCTTGAAATAACAGCACCTGTTGCATCATTCTCTTTTAAGAGTAATGTAAGATTTCCTTCAGCTTTTTGGTAATAAAAGTTCATAGTATTCTTTTTATTTTCTATAGGACTAATAGATTTTTGCTCATCAGTCGTATAATAACCAGGAATATATGGTGGTCTGTAAGTAAAATCGTCGTCTAATTGTACATTTACTGTAAAAGGACTGCCGATTTGTACATTATCAGATGCACTTTCACTACCTTCGTAAGTATAAATTGTAACTGTGGCATCTCTTGAAGTATATTCAAATGTTACATCGATGTCCTCTGTTCCAACATTAATTGTTTTTTCTTTTTCTCCAACTAAATCATATCCTTCTTGAACCATAGCTTTAAGTTTTTCTTTTCCACTATTGTTTGGTTTAGTATATGAATAGCTGTATAATACTTTTTCTGGGCTTGAATTTTTCACTATACCTTTAACATTAATTGTTGATGTATATAAATCAACAACTTCTGAAATAGGTACATAAGTAAATTCAATTACTTTATCCTCTGTTACATTATTAATTTTTACGCTATGTGGCGTACCGTCTGCAATAACATAACCTGGAATATGAGGAGCATATGCAGTATGAGGTAACCCACTAGGTACACTATAAGATGGATCATCTATTAATGAGATTAAGTCTTTACCTTCTGTGTCTTTCAACTTAAAAGAAATTTTTACATTATTTTCTCTATAAGCAAAATAAACTACTCTTCCTTCTCCTACATATTCAAATTTTTCTTTAGTATCTGTCAGGGTATAACCGGCTATTTCTGGAGCTATTGTACCTACTTCTCTATCTGTTTCACCGTATACTAGGTATTCAAATATCTCTTCTTCTGAAGCTAACTTTTTATTACCTGTATTAGCATCAAATTTTCCGTTACCATTTGCATCATTGTATGCAATAACTTTATAGCTATCTCTTGGTATTTTTTCATATTCAAAAGAAACTACCAAAGTGCCTTCAACATTTTCTACCGTAACCGTTTTATATGTTCCAGTTAAATTAGTATAAGTAGTAAGAGCTGATATTTCTCCTGTTGTTGGAGCAACAATTATATGTTGTAAACCAACACCTAACTTACCTCTAGAAATATTACCTTTTTGGTCTTCATCTCTTATGTCAACTTCTTTTCCATCAACATCTTTATAAAAAGCTCTAACTTCTACTTCCCTTGTTATTCTTTCATAAACATATGTTATGTCATCTAAAGGTGTAACCCCATCAAATGGATACTCATAAGGCTTGCCATTTTCATCTAATTCTTGGGGAACTAGTTTAAAGTTAGAAAGATCTGATATATCGTCTGCACTAGGTGCATTGTCATCAGAAGCTACAAACTTACCACCTTTATCTACTGTAACATCTTTGCTACCTATAATGTTTCCATCTGTATCTACAGCATTTATTTTAAGATTTCCCTTGTTTTTAGTGTAATAAAAATCAACTACAACACTTCCATCTGCTGCAACTATTACTTTTTTAGAACCATCTTCTAATTGAGATTTATCCGTTACAAGAGTAAACCCTTCAAGCACTGGTGCTTTTACAATAAGTTCTTTATCTATTTCACCAGTAACTTTTTGTATACCTCCAATAAGGGTTTCAGTATCTTTGTATAACGCTCTAACTGTTACTTCACCCATATTACTAACATGTTTGAATATAATATTAACTTTTCTGCCTTCTTGGCTATTTACGTCAATTTTACTAGGATCTACAATTATAATTCCATTGTCATCTTTTTTAACTGTAATAGCATCTTTGCTTCCCTCTGCTGTTTCAATAACAGGAGCAAACTGATCACCATCTTTAACTATATATGTTGGTGATACAATATTTTTTATTTCAAATGGCAAGTTTGAATATCCAGAATTCATACTATAAGTATAAAGAGATCCTGCACCCTCAACTTTTTTACCATTTTCATCTACTACCATACCAGAAATCGTAATAACAATAGGTTCATTTTTATCAGGTATACCGTTTTTATTAGCGTCTTCATCATAGTAGAAGTAGAATTTTTTTGTTTTGCCTTGCTCTAATGTTACTTTGTATTTTCCACCTGCTATAATGTTGCCATTTTCATCAAATTCACCTGAAATAGTTATAGATTCATCGTTTTTACTTTCAACAAATAAATAACCATCTCCCATTTCATAATCCGATTCGCTAATAGTTTTTGTTTCACCGGCAAAGTCAACAATGGTTTCTCTATTAACTTCTAAGTTGCTACCTGCAGCAGTTCTTATGTACCAATACACCTCAGCTTTTCCTTCTTCATCATCAGGAATGCTATTCTCATTGATGTCTTTTTTGTAAAGGTAGGTTAGTGTATGACCACTTGCAGCAACTGTAGTTAATGCAACAAAATTATTGTAATTACTTTTATCTACTATTGTAACTTCACTGTCTAACTCGTACCCAACTGCTACGTAATTACTAATTATAGGAACGTCTTTATAGTAACCAGTTCCTTCTAGGTACTGTTCATTAGTAGACTCTTCTGCCGGATCAAGGTCAGTAAATTCTTTATAGTCGCCTTGTTCATCTTTACCATTATAAAGCTTATAGTTTATGTTTATTTTACCTTCGTCTTTGTCAGCTACACCATTGGAGTTGTAGTCTTGATCATAGTAAAAGTAAATATCAAATTCATCTTTAGTCATAGGGGTTAAATATAAAATCCCCTTTTCTTCTCCATCAGACCCTTTTGGTAAATAAGGTGCTACGTCATTATTTGTACCGGCTCTAAATAACCAGTCAGTAGGATTTGTAATGTTATTTGCCTTATCTTCGGAAACAGTTAATTTATCACCTTTAGATTTATTACCAAAGAAAGTTTTATTAAACAGTACACTTTTACCATTTAATTTATTAACACCAATCCACGCAACTTTTATTTCTCCCTCTTCGTCATCAGGAATGCCATTCTCATTGATATCTTTTTTGTATAAAAATTTTATATTGGAGCTGTATTTAGCAGGATTAACGCTAATTTTTTCAACTATATATCCAGCATCTGTACTATTCCATTTATATGTATCTTTTATATCTGGGTTAGTTTGCGAGCTTTCGTCGCCATCAATTGTTACTATTTCATGCCCTACTGCAACATAACCCTTAATTTCTGGGGCAGTTGAACTGTATTCTCCTCCAGGTGCAATACTCTTTACTACAACTTCTTTATCATTATTATTTTTAATATTTACCCGATTCTCGGAATCTGTAACATCAATAAAAGTTTCATTAAAAGGAATAAATCCACCATTATAAATTATATAAAGGGTATCATCCTTATTTAACGTCGGGTCAAATTCATCTTTCCAACTACTTGCTATTTTTACTATGCCTTTGTCATCTTCACCAGTAGGTAAAATATTAATTTTATAACCTATTGCTAACTGGGCTTCATTAACTGCCTTTGGCGGTGTAAATGAATCTTGACCAACTTTGTAAGGTTTACCAGTAGGTGCGAAAAGCTCAATTACATCATCTGTTTTTTCGCCACTTGCGCCTTCTTTAACCTTTACTTCCGTACCAACAGAATTAACATACTTTATGTTTACTTTTGCCCAGAAATTTGGATCTTTAACATATTTAAAATTAACAAGTGGAGTTTTTGTTAATTCATCGCCTTTTTTCTTTAGGGAATCTAACATAATTTCATTTGTTTTATCAATTCTGTTAAGATATCCATCTCCGTCAGCATCTGTTGTTTCTACTTTTGTTTGGTCATCAGAATTTTTATTAAGATAGTCAAAATTCTCATCTTTAGATTCTAATTCCCAATATTCAACTTTAGGAGCATTAGGCTGCAATAAGTCATAACCTAAAGTTGGATTATTTACAAAATTTCCACTTTCGTCAAAATATATGCCGTAACTATCTTCTACAAGAGTAGGCTCTTGTAAAATAATTTTTGAATTACCGTCATACTTAGCCACTGCAGTTGCTTCAACCCAAGCTTTAGATTGAGTATAAACATTGTTATATTCAAATACCATACGGTTGGTACCGTTACTGTTTTCAACCTGAATCCAAACAATACTACCATTTTCAACTGTATTAGGTTCTAATACAGCCTTATACTCTTTATCATTTCCTTCAGTCGCATTTTTAAATTCACCTTTTAGTTTACCATCTAATGCTGTATATGCTTCGTCAAAAATAGCTTTTGTTATTTTTGGATTTGCATAATTTACAGTTTCTGGTTCCCCATAATGAGGTGACATAGTAACTGAACGGTTGCTGCCTGCTAAATAATGTCCATCTGCTAATTCAGCAAAGTTTTTTTCGTAATACTTTCCATTATCTGGCTGAGTAATTACATATTTTATGCTATCTACTTTTGTATTTGTAGTAACATTTAATGTGTTTTCAATAGAAGTATAAGTTTTTTCATTTTGAGCAGGTGTTGAACTTAACTCTGTAATATAAGGTACCGTAGGACCTGAAAAAACCATTGGTAACGTGTTACCATTAGCATCTTTATTTAGTCCACCACCCCAATACTCTTGGTTATTGGATTCAACATAAATATTACCTTCTGCACTTAAAAAAGCTATACCATTTTTTCCTGGACTACCAACTATAAACTTACTTTTATCTGTGTTTACAGTTTTTAGGTTGTTCCATTCCATCTCTTTAAACTTATTGTTTTTGCCACTGTTGAAGTATTGTCCACCATTACCACTTACAAAAATTTTTCCATTTTTATCAGTTGCAACAAGCGAACCGTAGCCACCTTTTATAGACTTAAGGTCTTTCATACCTTCAACTTTTCTTGGTGTTAAAACTTTTCCAGAAAATCCAGCGGCACTTTTACCATTTCCGCCCCAAGCGTATAATTGGCCGTCCTTATCAATATAAGCAAAAGCTCCGGCTGATGTAGCAACATCTATAGCCTTAACATTTTCAATTTTTCTAGGTGTTTGGCTACCACCATTAATAGGACCATAAATTCCTGTAGAAGGGTCTTTTTCAAATCCATTAGTATTTGCACCCCAAACGTAAACTTCGCCTTTTTCGGTCAATGCCATTACTGAGTTAACAATATAACCTTCAGATACATCTATTTTTACAATATTATCATTGCCAAATTTATCTAGCCTTCTAAATACACGTATTTTTTCCTCTTGTGCGCCAGTACCTGTTTCATAATTTTCTGACCCACTATAAGAATATATCCATACATCACCATTTACATCTATTGTAAATACAGCATTTTCAGACACTTCTACATCTACAACTTTTTTCATGCTTCCTATTACGTCACTACCTGGGTAATAAAACCTTCTTTTACTTGGGCTACCATGTTGCGAATTTTTACCCTGTAATAAGATTTTACCATCGGCATCTAATGCCGCTACTAGGTCACTTGCCGCAGAAACCTTTACTATTTTTTTGTTTAAAATCGAACCATTGCTATCAAGTGTTGTAACTCTACCTGCTACATTATTGTCAGCCTTATAACCAGAAACTTTAGAATCACTATTAGTTCTACCTAATTGTTTTTGATCATTTTTTCCCCATGACCAAAGATGATAGTTCTCATCTACGGCATATGTTGTGTCATTGCTGGTAGAAAACTGCACGATATTTACGCCTTGCGCCTGTTCTGTGGAAACCTGTGCCTGTACATCCAAAATGTTGGATATAGGCGATGGTATCACACCTAAAACCATAGAAACCGCTAGTATAATTGCCGTAATTTTCTTGCCAATATTATTTTTTATCTTAAAACTCATGGCACTCCTTGCTCCTCTCTTAACCTGTCCTCTCCTTGGATATAAAAATTAATTGACATTCTCACCTTTCACATCCTTTCCTACATAAAATAGTGAACACATAAAATGATTTATTCGTTATAGTAAAAAACAAATTTAAATAATTTATTATACTGTACTAAAGTTAATTCCTTAAAAAATTCATCTTTAATATGTCATATAACAAATATTCCTTATGTGTTTTACTAAGTTTTCACTTTTAGATTTTTTTAAAAAGTGATATGGCTTTTAATTATAAAAGTAAGCGCAATTACATTTACAATTCTGCCGTTTGTACAATAATAATTTAACAATTCAATACCCAATTCTCGCAAATATCTATAGGAATAAAACATTTCCATTTCTCACCATCGAAATATTTTTTATGTTTAAATTACACATAATTTATATTATTTACGCAATTAAACCGTTATTTTTTATTTATAGTACAAACTATACTTAGTTTACAATAAAAAACCTTATAATGCAAAGTTTTTTTTCATCTTTTAGTCAAAAAATTTATACTAATACTTACTGCAATACCTTTTTTAGACGTAAATACAGGGGGTGTCTTGAAAAGAAAACACCTTGGTGCTCGCCCCAAGCCATTGGTCGCACAGCCTTGCTCTACTGCTCAAGCAAGCAATCAGCCCCACAAGCTTTTATAAAAGTTAGTAGCAGACTCGAGCAGTTCCTGAAAATAACGATCAGAGCTTGACCAAAACTTTAATTAAAAAAGAGCGAAAACCCTATCGCTCTTTTTTTACATTATTATGTATTTTTTAGATATCACCTTCTTATTTGATGATATTTTTTATTACCAGACAGTCCTTTTTTATCCTTGAGTTATTTTATATATGTAACCTTTTTAACTTTTATTAAACTTATATGAAAAGTCTGCAAATCCATTTAGTAATATTTCGTCATAGTATATAGCATAGAATTTTTTACTACTTTCATAATTAGGTAAATAGTTAATAGAGTTTACTAGGGAAAAATTAATAGGTTCGTACAAAGTAGAAATATCAAGTTTTTCTATGTAATCAATATATCCTTCGTTGGCTTCCTTTAAAAAATCTTCTTTTGTTTTGTTACTTTCACCTAATAATAGCATTTCTGTATCATCTATAAAATCGTATCGATATAACTCTAAAATGTCCTCAAAAGTAATATAACTATTAGCGTCACTTGCTAGCGTGCCTTCATAAATTTCAACTTTGTCTATATCAAACTTACCCAGTTCCTTATATAAATTTAGTGTGTTGGTGTATGTTATTTTAATAGGGAGATAAATTGGTGGGCTCTCATTTCCTAACTTAATAAAAAATAAATAAGGTTCAGTAAAATTGCACGACGTAAAGTTTTGGTCATTTTTTACATCATCCATAAGTGCATTGTGCAATTCTCCTATAGCTTTTTCCGAAATCGGTTTATAAAACCTAGAGTCTAACGATTTAAATTTACTACTATTTAATATTTCAAGCATGTTATCTTTGTATTCCTCGCTTGAATAAATGGCGAAAAATTTTTCTATAATAGACCTATCATCCTTGCTAATAAAGCTTTTTGTCAGGCTAAAATTAGTATAATTAGCCTTTATACTTATGTATACAGGTGATGCTGGCCAAGTATTTGGGTCAGACGGAACAGTATCTTTAACAGTATTTATTAGACTAAGGCTAGTTTTTATGTTTTCTTGGTCTTCAAATGTATTTAAAGCATCTAAAGAATTATTTTCAGGATTATAATAATCCTGATTTAAAGTTATAGACTTTATTTTATCTGTATTGGGTAAATAATAATTAAGCTTAAAAACGTCCCCTATAAGGGCTATAACTATTATACAATAAGCCAAAGTGCTGTAGATAAAGTACTTTAATTCTACTTTTAATATAGTAATGTCTTTTGTTGCAATATATTCCGATAAATTATAAAACACAAACATGACTATTAATGACGCAACCATAGCTTTAAAAAAATCAGCAGGATAGGTATATATAGAAAAATTAAAATCATTAGTTAAATTAACCAATAATAGCAATGTTATTAACAAACCCATAGCAACACAATAAAAAGTTTTAAATAACCTTTTAGCTGTATTTGATGAAAAATACGAGTTATAGCATTCACCTTTCCTTAGTGCAAAAAACTTAATATTGCCTAAAAAAAGTAATATATTAAATAGTATAGTAAAAATATAGGGAAAGGTAGTTGGTGAATACGCTTTTACTACATCACCATTTTCAATTGTATATATTAACATACAGCTATAAATTACGTCATATAAATAATAGTCTATATTAAAAATATTATTTATAAATATAAAAAATGTAATTATTAGAATAAAAAAGCTAAATATCATACCAATTAAATTCAAAATAAAAGACTGGGCATTACCACAAATAATAGTAAGGAAAATTATAAGGTTATAAAATAATAATATACTTAGCAAGCTTTTAGTAAATATAATAAAAACATTGTAACTAATATTTACGTCATCAATAATAAAAACATTTATAGCCAAATTTATAAGCAAAGTAAAAAGAAAAGGAACTAAAACAATAAGTATTATTTGTATATAATTTTTTAAAAATAACTTTTCTCTAGTTATGGGCAAACTATGGTAAAAGTCGACGCTCTGTCTTTTATATAAATAAAAAAATTTTAACGCCCCAAATAAGCTAGCAAAGATAATAGCTACTGTAAAAGTTAAAACAGTAGTTATCATTGTATATGGCAGAAAGTAATAGTGTCTGCTCGAGTCATAATAGTGTATAAATCCTACAGCTGGTATTATTAAAATGAACATAGTTAAAGCAAAAATTGTTGTAAATGCGATTTTATTTTCAATTACTGTATTTTTTATAAATCTACTCATAGTTACCCTCCTCGGCGTTTAATATAAATATCTCTTCGGTAGTAAGTGGGATCATATCGAATATTATGGGGCTCATCGCATTAAAATAGTTTTCTATATTTTCAATTCCCCCTTTAATTTTAAGGTGATACACACTACCTATTTTTTTAGAACTTAAAATTGTAAAGTAGTCTGTGTTTTCGAAGTTAACTTCATCCGTAAAGGCACATTGTACTTTAAATAGTTCTTCTTTTTCGTCAAAGGCTGTTTCTAGTACCTGCGAGCCCTTCATCATAATAATTTCATCACATAAATTGTTTAGTTCGTTTATACTATGAGAAGATATAATTATGGAAACTTTCTCGTCTTCTATATATTCAATTAAAAACTTTTTTATTTTAACTCGTATTACAGGGTCTATGCCTTCAAAAGTTTCATCTAGTAGTAAATATTTCGGTTTAAAACAAAGCATGGCGAATAAATACCCTTGTTTTTTCATTCCTTTGGAAAAAGATTTAAGTGGTGCATTTATATCTATGGTGAAAGTATTCTTTAGTTTTTCGAATATTTCCTTATCCATTTTCCCATAGAAGTTTTCTAAGTAAGAAATTAATTGAGCTATTGTATTAACGTTAAAAAAAGGATTTTCGTCAGGTATGTATAGAATATTTTTTTTAACCATAGGATTTTCGTAAATGTCATTATCATCTAATAAAATAGAACCGCTATCTTCCTTATAGATTCCCATTATTAGTCTAAAAAGTGTGGACTTTCCCGCTCCATTTATTCCAATTATTCCATATATTTTTCCTGTATCAAATTTTAAATTTATATTATCTAAAACTTTATGGGTGTTATATGATTTATTAACATTTATAAGTTCTAACATATGTCCTCCTCGATTTTTTCAATTATTGAAATCAGTTTTTCTTTCTTAGTTCCAAGAGAAATTAGTTTTTTTACATCTTGGGTAAATTTTTCTTCTAGGGTTTTTAAAAAATAATTTGTTTTGTCTTTAGTCATGGCCTTTACATACATACCTTTGCCAGCTTGAGAAAGCACGTAGCCTTCATCTTCTAAAATTTTATAAGCCTTATGTATTGTATTTGGGTTAACAACAAGTTCACTGGCTAAAGCACGCACCGACGGCAATTTGTCATTTTCCTTAAGTAAATTACATAAAATTAAATTTTTAAATCCATTAACAACTTGGGCATGTATAGGTAGACTAGACTGTGTATCGATTTTAACCATAGTTCTCCTTTCTATATTTACTCTGTACTAGTTATATATTACGCTTCTGTATTATAAATATAATACAGTTACTTGTCAAGGGATTTATAAAGGAAAATTTCTGTGCTATAATCGATTAAAATAATTACATGATTAAAAAAAATGGAGATAGATATGGACACAGATAAGATTACAGACTTTAAAACAATGCCTAAGGACATAAATGCTGAAGAGGCTTTTTTAAGTTCCATGCTTTTTGATGAAGAGGGTATGCAACAAGGGGTTACTATGTTAAGCCCCAAGGATTTTTATATAGCTAGCAACAGAGTATTGTATAGTGCAATGCAAACATTACACCATTCCAATACAACAGTAGATATAATTCTCCTTGCTGACTATTTAAAAAAAATAGGGGAATTTGAAAAAATTGGCGGTATGGAGTACCTTACCAAGATAATGAGTGCAGCTGCCACGACTACAAATATAAAATCTTACGGAGATATAATAGAAGAAAAATCTGTTTTGCGTAGATTAATTAATTCAGCAAAAAAAATAGAAGAAGAAAGTTTAAAAAACGAAAAATCTGTAGATGACATAATAGAAATAGCTCAAAACGACATATTCAACATAGTTGAAAATAAAAAATCTGAGGATTTTAGCCATATTGAAAAAATACTATTTGATTCTATGGCGAATATACAAGAATTATATAATAGTGGCTCTACCCTAACAGGATTAAAAACTAAGTTTGAAGATTTCGATAAAAAAACAGCAGGATTACAAAAAGCTGATTTAATACTTATAGCAGCAAGGCCATCAATGGGTAAAACTGCTTTTGCATTAAACATTGCACAAAATGTTGCTATGCAAGAAGGTAAATATGTGGCTATTTTTAGTCTGGAAATGGCAAAAGAACAATTAGTAAATCGTATGTTGTGTTCTCAAGCAATGGTAGACTCAAATAAATTGCGTACAGGTAGATTAGACCCAGAAGATTGGCAAAAAATAGCACGTAGTGTTAAGCCTATTTCTTCATCTCAGGTTTATATTGATGATACGCCAGGCATAACAGTACCAGAACTTCGTAGTAAGTGTAGAAAATTAAAAATGGAAAAAGGATTAGATTTAATAGTAATAGACTATTTACAGCTTATGAATGGAACAGGTAAGAATGAAAGCAGACAAATGGAAGTTTCGAATATTTCCAGAGCACTAAAAGCCGTAGCAAGAGAAATGGATGCACCGGTAGTAGCCTTGAGCCAGTTAAGCCGTGCTAATGAAAAAAGGATTGATAAAAGACCGATTTTGTCTGACTTAAGGGATTCCGGAGCTATAGAGCAAGATGCAGACTTAGTTATTTTTTTACATAGAG
This sequence comes from Lachnospirales bacterium, assembly GCA_047974375.1. Lineage (GTDB taxonomy): Bacteria > Bacillota > Clostridia > Lachnospirales > CAMZNU01 > JBKECF01. The sequence continues at coordinate 91,774 of JBKECF010000095.1, read as the reverse complement.
AAGAATATTACGATCCTGAAACAGAAGATAAAGGTATGGCCGAAGTAATAATAGCTAAACAAAGAAACGGCGAAACCGGCAGCATTAAATTAAATTGGCAAGGACAATATACAAGATTTACGGATGCGGAGAAGATTTACGTCTAAAAAAAGGGCTGTCTTAAAATAGGTTCATTCTATTTTGCAACAGCCCTTTTTTTGCGTTTTTATATAATTTTTCAAATATCACCTTTTTATTATGTGAAGTTTACGTTACTCGACAGCTCTTTTACTTATTTTCACACAAACCCCTATACACAACCCAAAGAATTTCTCCCTTTTAAAAAAATTATTCCTCCAAAAACAACCTCATTAATTCCTGTTTACTCAATTTATCTATAGGTGTATTGCCCTTAGTTAGTACGCTATCTATTAATTCCTTTTTCATTTCTTGCATGTCATGAATTTTTTCTTCAATTGTGTCTTTAGAAATAACATTAAAAACTTGTACAACTTTTTTTTGTCCAAAACGATGGGCTCTATCGGAGGCTTGTGCCATTACAGAAGGGTTCCACCATGGATCGAAGTGAATTACAACGCTTGCCCCTGTTAAATTCAAACCTGTTCCACCAGCTTTAAGAGATATTAAAAAAACATCTTTTTTTCCACTATTAAACTTAGCACACAAAACATCTCTATCTTTACTTTTTACACTTCCATCTAAATAATAATAGCTTATTCCATTTTCCTCCAAAGCCTTTTTTATAATCCCTAGCATAGTAGTAAATTGACTAAATAATAAAACTCTATTGCCATTTTCTAAAGACTCCTCAATCAGCTCCAACACCGTATTTAATTTTCCGCTTTCTCCAGTGTAGTTTTTTATAAATAACTTAGGGTGACAAGCCAATTGCCTTAGTCTTACTAATTTACCTATCATTGCAATACTTGACATATCTGTACCTAAAACTTCCTCACGTGCAGCACTATGGTATGCACTATATGCCAGTTTTTGTTCTAGACAAAGAGGTGCATATACAACTGTTTCAATCTTTTCCGGCAGTTCCGTCAACACATCTACCTTTAGTCTACGCAGCACAAAAACAGAGATTTGAGATTGCAATAGTTCTTTTGCTTCGTCATCATTTCCTACCATTATAGGTATAGTAAAAGTAGTTTCAAATTCTTTTTTTGTACCTAAATAACCCGGCATTATAAAATCAAATATAGACCAAAGTTCTTTTAAAGAATTCTCTATAGGCGTACCTGTTAGGGCTAGGCCATTTATTTTATTTAAAGATTTTACTGCACGAGAAACTATAGTATCTGAATTTTTTATATATTGGGCTTCGTCAATAATTATTAGTTGAAACTTTTGCGTATAGTATTCTAAATCCCTTTTTAATAACTCATAGGTTGTTATGTAAATATTATTTTCTATGGCATTTACTAAATCTTTTCGTTCCTCTGGCGTGCCTAAAATTAATATAGGCTCAATTTTTTTAGAAAATTTTTTAAATTCGTTTTTCCAATTATAAATCAAAGACGTTGGTGTTATTATTAAAATAGGCAACTCTATTTTTACGGTTTCTAAATATGCAATCACCTCCAAAGTTTTACCTAAACCCATTTCATCGGCTAATATACCTCCTAAATTCAAATCAATTAAATTTCTTATAAAATACAATGCTTGTTTTTGGTACTCTCTTAAAATATTACTTAAATACTTTGGTATTACTATTTCATCTTTAGGTGTTTTAATTTTTTCTATAAAATTATTAAATTCCTTATTTTTTTCTACATTGAAACCACAATCTACACCTAATAAATTCTCGACAAAAAAGCTTTTACTTTTATGAACTTTATAATCATCTTCACCACTATTTACTAAATTAATAAATTTTAGAGTTTCTTTAATTTTTGTATCTTCAAAATCAATATACTTGCCACTATCAAACCTATAGTACTTTTTATTTATACTATAGGAGTTTATAGCCTCTAGTAATTCACTATTTGTGTAATTGCTATTTTCAATTTTTAAATCAAGCCAATTGTCAATAAGTCGCACATCTACACTTGTACTACTTTGAACTAGTTGTTGCTTTTTAAAATCACTAGATAAATACACTGAACCAATTTTTTCAAATTCATGGATACCATATTTATAAAAGTAATAAATTAAATCATCATCTGTCATACTTAAAGCATTATTTTCTTCTTCAAAACCTAGATATTTAACTGTAGATAGAATCTCATTTTCCTTTATGGTATTCCTTAAGCAGTCCGTTCCTATATCCTTGCCATAAACTATTATGTTGTTGCTATATATAAATTGAAGTTCTAAAGAAATATGCTTTTTGTATATATCTAAATAAAACTTTACTTCTAAGGGGTAGTAACCAATATTATAAAAATCTTCCATTTCTTCAATTAAATTATATTTAATTAATACTGGTAATATTTTTATTAAAAAGCTATTTAAGTTTTTCCCACCAAAAACTAAGTAGTCTTCACCAATGGAATTAAAGGAAGCCAAAAATGTTTTTAAAAATTTTCTTAGCTTTTTATCCACTCTATAGAGAGTATTCTCTTTTAATACATAGCCATATAAATAACTTTCCATAGTTTTTATATTGAATTTTGGCTCATATAAATATACACTTTCCTCTTCTGTTTGCGTATCTATTTTTAAATCGAAATTATCATGGCTAAATTTAATAATCTTAGTCTCGTAATTTCCACATAAATTATAAAGTTCATCCAAGGAGCTATTTGTAAAAATTATATAATTCTCTATTGCAGAATTTCTTATTTGAAAGTCATTTAATAATATATTTATAAAACTTTTGGAAAAATCATCAAAGTTATTTATATTGTGTATAAAACTCAGCTTTTTACCATAAGAATAAAACTCTTGTTTTTCAACTAAATCTATAAGCTCTTTATAATTCTTAATTATATATTCCTGCTTTGTACTTTTTCTTGTTATGGATATATTGGCTACTATATTATTATCTCTATAAGAAAAAACAGGCAATATAGAAACTTTTTCCTCATAATGTAAGTTAACTTGAGTTGTTACTCTACCAAATATTTTATCTATATTTTTAAAAATAAAATTTGTACTTTCTACTTGATTACCTGAATTTCCATTGTTATTTTCATTAATGCTTATAAGAACAGCAATAACATGCCTGCACGCGCCACTTAAATTAAAGCAGTTATCATTTGTACAACCGTAGCCTTTAAAGGCATTTTGTCCATCTGTTTTTATTTTAACATTTGTACCATTTATAGTATATGTATATATTCGCACATTCCCTTTATTTACCACATTCCCCTCTGTAACTATGTGCTTCAGGTAAAGCTCTCTGCCCTTTTCATATTCTATTGAATTTGAAACTAAAGATACTATTAAGTTGTGGTTTATTTTATTTATGGTTTTCATTTATTTCCTCCACAGTTTCACATATTGCGTAGGCAATTATATCTTCTTTAGAATGAGAAATAGAAAGATGAATTTTAAACTCACTTTTTTCAAGAACCACATAGGGTTTGCCAAAATCATCTCTAAATATTTCTATTTTTTTCGCACCAATTCTGAAGCCAGTGCCCAAAGCTTTAGAAACAGCCTCCTTTGCAGCAAAATTCCCAGCAAGCTTCATAGGTTTTGTACCAAATATTTCTATTTCTCTTTCAGAAAAAACTTTTTTTAAAAAACTTTTTTTATTTACAGCCTTTAAAACTCTATTTATTTCAATAATATCTGTACCAATTCCTACTATCATTGTGCCACTGCCCTCTTTCAAAATTTATAAAATATTTCATCCTATAAACTTTATGTTTTTTTTTTCGTTATATATTATATAGAAAATATTGATTGTATACAAATGTTTTAATAATATTTTTTATATTTATGAATTAAGAATAAGATATTATATTGGGAGGATTTATGAAAAAATCAATTTTAATTGGTGGCTGCATGGCTTTAGCATTTAGTGCTCTTGCAGTTTTACCAACACAAGCAAGTACATTAAACACTAATAATGAAGCAGTTATTCAATTATTAAAATTTTTAGGCTACAAAGTAGAAGTTAGTGGTGACACAATTGTAGTAAACACAAAGGAAACTGGTCAAAGTGAAAAAGCTCCAGCAAAAGCAACGGCTGCTCCTTCAACAACTGGCGACTACACATATGTAGGTGGTTATTTATTAAAGTCCGATGTAACAAAAAAATATCCAGAAATAACATCCATAGAAGATAGTTATGGAAATGAAGTTATATTAACAATTGATGGATATGAAAGAGAAAGCGCCGACTCTGTTACTATTGCCGACAAGCAATATATAGAAGAAGACGATTTAATAGACTACGTAAATGATTACACCAAACACATGGCTAGACAAAATACAAAAGCAACACCAAAAACAAGCACTGTAGATGGTATAAAAGTAAAAAATAGAGATTCTGCTCCAAGAGGTTATATTTCCGAAGCAGACGTTTACACAAAATACCCAGAGCTTTCATCTTTTACTGTGAAAAAAAATAACGAAGCAGTTCTAAGTATTGATGGTTACCACGAAAAAGAAGATGCTGATATAGTTTCAGTAAACAACGTTATTTACTTAGATGAAGAAGACGTTGCCGACTATGTATCTGAATATGTATACGGTGATAACTAAGAATAAATATTTTCCACGCACTCAAAAGCCAGTTAGATTTAAAATCTACTGGTTTTATTTTTTTATTCATATATTTTATAATATAGTGTGACTTTCAAGTCAATAGACCTATCCGTCAGTAGGGGTCTAATTCTTAACGATTAAAATATATTATTAAGAGGTATTTTATGATTTTAAACAATAAATTAGGAATTACAAACTCGGTTAAGCTTGCTAGAGCCGAAAAAGAATAAGCAAAAAAAAGCTATTGAACTATTTGAAACAGGGTACTTAAATACCCTAGAAGTTGGAAAATATGATTCACTGGCTAAAATCAACAAATTTTTATTTAAAGACATATACAACTTTGCAGGAAAGCTAAGAACTACAAATATAGCCAAAGGCAATTTTAGATTTGCACCAATAATATACCTAAAAGAATCTCTAAAAAATATTAATAAAATGCCACAGTCAACCTTTAATCAAATAATAGAAAAATATGTGGAGATTAATATTGTTCACCCCCTTTAGAGAGGGAAACGGAAGAAGCTTTAACTAATGAAATTAATAATATGGAGGTTTACATTAAAGGGATAGACCATAGTTATTATTATGAGGGATACAATATTTATAGAACTAGAGATTTGTAAATAATTATGGTTGCAATTTACGAAAAAAAGTGCGAGAATACAACCAAGTGTAAAGAAAATTTTCAGAAAGGAGAATAAATGCTAAAAACTACTATATTAATCATATTAAGCCTACTTATGGTAATTCCGGTAGAGGCTTCTAGCTCCTACCAAACGCCTACAAATAATAGTGACTCATTAAAAATAAGCGAAAAAGGTATAGACATGTACAGAAATTCCACTTATGTGAACGGAAGTGTTCCCCTAGCCTCTGGTGCAATGAGCGATGAAATCAACGAAATCATTAATGATATTTATACGGAAAATATTATAAACACTTTAGATAACAGAACTAAAAATATATCAGTAAGCTACAAAACATATAAAAGCGGTAACTATACATCTATTATCATTTTGTATTCGGCAAATGATTTTTACTCCAAAACTTTTGTTAATACTATTGTAGCTAATACTGAAACTGAAAAAATAATAAGTTTAACAGATTATCTAACTAGCCAAAATATTACCATAGATTATATAAATACTTACGTAGATGAATATATCAACAAGAATATAAATGATTATAATAATAATTTTACAGGAGTGTCGCTAGACAACAACTTCTATATAAATAACAATAACCTCTACGTTACCTTTGACGGTTATGAACTTTTAAATAATAAAAGTTATATTTCTATAGAAATACCAGTAAGTAAAATTAAAAAATATACCTTAGAACCAAATAGTTACTATCTTGGAGAAAACTTTTCCATAAAAATGATTCCACTACGTCAAGTAGGTGAGGCCTTCGATTATAGCATCGGTTGGGACAGTAAAAATAAAAATGTAACTGTAAAAAACAAAGATATATCAGCTACTTTAGTAGTAGGGCAAAATGAATACTCTCTAAATAATAATAACCTACAACTTGAGGAAAAACCCGCCGTAAAAAATGACATTACTTATGTACCTATTACTTTTTTCTCCGATGTATTGGGGCTGTATTACTCATCTAACTCCAACGGCTCTATTATATTTTACCAATAACAACAAAAAAGCCGAAAAATCGCTTTAATTTTAGCAATTTTTCGACTTTTATTTTTGTATTTTCTAATCTAATATATCCATTTTACATATGCTATGGAAATATTACATCATTCCCATTCCTCCACCTGGAGGCATCATAGGAGCATCTTCAGTCACATCAGCAACTACTGACTCTGTAGTAAGTAAAGTACTTGCAACAGAATTGGCATTTAATAAAGCAGAACGTGTAACCTTAGTTGGGTCAATAATACCTGCTTCAACCATGTCTACATATTCTTCAGTTATAGCATTAAAACCAATGCCATCCTTAGATTCTTTTACCTTGTTAACAATAACAGCACCTTCAAGGCCTGCGTTTGCTACTATTTGGCTTAGAGGCGAAGAAAGAGCCTTAAGTATAATTGTAGCACCTGTTTTTTCGTCACCATTTAAAGAATTTACAACTTCTTCTACAGCTTTTTGTGCATGAATGTAAGAAGAACCACCACCAGCAATAATACCTTCTTCAACGGCTGCACGTGTTGCCGCTAAAGCATCTTCCATTCTTAATTTCTTTTCCTGTAACTCAGTTTCTGTTGCAGCACCAACTTTAATAACTGCAACTCCACCTGCCATTTTAGCTAATCTTTCTTGTAGTTTTTCTTTATCAAAGTCAGATGTAGTTTCTTCAATTTGTACTCTTATTTGGCCTACTCTTTGGTCAATAGTAGCTTTATCGCCACTACCATCTACAATAATTGTATTTTCTTTTTCTACTCTTACTGTTTTTGCTCTACCTAACATCTCTATGGTAGCATCTTTAAGCTCGTAGCCTAATTCTTCAGAAATAACAGTACCACCAGTTAAAATTGCTATATCTTCAAGCATTGCTTTTCTTCTATCGCCAAAGCCTGGAGCTTTTACAGCAACAACGTTAAATGTACCACGTAATTTATTTAAAACTAAAGTAGTAAGAGCTTCACCTTCTACATCTTCAGCGATTATTAATAATCTAGAACCTGTTTGAACGATTTCTTCCAATAATGGTAATATATCTTGAATATTTGTTATCTTTTTGTCTGTAATTAAAATATATGGGCTATCTAGAGTTGCTACCATTTTTTCCATATCTGTACTCATGTATGGAGAAAGGTAACCTCTATCAAATTGCATACCCTCAACTAAATCTAATTCTGTACTCATAGTTTTAGATTCTTCTACTGTAATAACACCATCATTTGAAACTTTTTCCATTGCATTTGCAATCATCTCGCCTACTTCATCGTCACCAGCAGATATGGCTGCTACTTTAGCAATATGGTTTTTTCCATCTACTACTTGGCTCATTGATTTAATAGCCTCTACCGCTTTGTCTGTTGCTTTTTTCATACCTTTTCTAAGTATAATTGGATTTGCTCCAGCAGCTATATTTTTTAAGCCTTCTGTAATCATTGCTTGGGCTAAAACCGTTGCTGTAGTAGTACCATCACCAGCTACATCATTAGTTTTTGTTGCAACTTCCTTTACAATTTGTGCACCCATATTTTCAAAAGGATCGTCTAATTCAATTTCTTTAGCTATAGTTACACCATCGTTTGTAATAAGTGGTGAGCCATATTTTTTATCTAAAACTACATTTCGCCCCTTTGGACCAATTGTTACTTTTACTGTGTTTGCTAATTTATCTACACCAGCTTCTAAAGCTTTTCTAGCCTCAGAACCGTATTTAATTTCTTTTGCCATGGTTCTTCTCCTTTATATTTATTCAACAACTGCTAATATATCATTTTGTTTAACTATTACATATTCGTTATCGTCAAGTTTTACATCTGTACCTGCGTACTTAGAATATATAACCTTGTCGCCTACTTTTACTTCCATTTTTATCTCTTTGCCATCTACTATACCACCTGGGCCAACTGCAAGTACTTCTGCCTCCTGTGGCTTTTCCTTAGCTGTTCCAGGTAATACAATACCCGAAGATGTAACAGACTCAGCCTCTAAATGTTTTAATACAATTCTATCGCCTAAAGGTTTTAATTTCATAGTATCCTCCTTATAATTAATCTTTTACTAGCACTCTATAACGTCGAGTGCTAAACATAAAAGTATATTAACTTATTTGCATAATTTTTGCAATAGTTTTATGAAATTAATTTAATTATTTTTTCTAAATTATATTGACAATCATAGTAATGTGTTTTATATTATACATCAAGTTACATAATACTAAATTATTAAGAAGGGAGAAAAATGGATAAAGCATCAGATTTACTTCGAGGTCACACAGATACAGTTGTTTTAAGCATACTAGTTAACAATGACAACTACGGTTATGAAATAAAAAAACATATAATTGAAAAAGCTGGTGGCGATTTCGAACTAAAGGAAGCCACATTATATTCTAGCTATAAAAGGTTAGAAAAGTCAGGCCACATTAAATCCTATTGGGGAGATGAAACCATGGGTGGCAGGAGAAGATACTACAGCATAACAGACATGGGTAAAAAATTATTAGAAAAAAACAAAAAGGAATGGAAAATGACACAAATTATTTTAAACAAACTTTTGGAGGTTTAATATGGAAACAACTATGGAAATACAACTTATTTTAGATGAGCTTTTTTCAAACTACGAAAATACATCTGAGCTAAACGATTTAAAAGAAGAAATGGGAATTAACTTACAAGAGATGGTTAATGACTTTGAAAAGAAGGGAAACAGCCACGAGGAGTCAGTAAAGATGGCATTGCAAGAACTAGGAGATATGGAGGAAATAACTAAGGATTTCCCTGTCAAAAAAATAACTCCAATTGATACCATCACCAAAGCTATAGAAGATATAGACATAAATTTTAGCCCAATAATTATTAACACCAAGACTAAAGTGTACTATTTAGTATTTGCAAGCTTATTTGTAGTAGGAGTTTTTATATCAGCCTTTGCGCTTTTTGCCGCGGGAATTAACTCAGCGTTATTTGCTTTTATGGCCTTCTCTGCTGTATCGGTTGGTTCGGCTTCTTATATTTACTTAATAAATGAAAATAAAACCCACTGGGCTCTATCAAAAATAAAATCTATATCTTATAGTTTGTTTTTATTTTTTACTATTTTATATATCGGTACAGCCTTAATGTTAGTAATTGATGAACCTTACAATTAATTTAACTCATATTAAAAACTACTTTAAAGCTATTGAAAAACATACCACTCTGTTAGACTTGGCTTATTGGTCTTTTGTTTGCGCTGGAATTTTATTAATAAACTTTTTATTTGCCTATGTAGAGTTAAATGCTATATTTTTCTTTTTATCTTTAACATTTTATTTTCTACTTAAGCATTTTAAAAAAAATAAGATAAATATGTAATATTCAATTATAATTTAAAAACAAATAAGGCTGTTGGGAAATTTATCGCCTCCCAACAGCCTTATTTTTATGAATACTCTCTACACATATCCAAATATTCATTTTCGGTAATCTTATTTTTCATTCTTATTTTCATTTCATACATTAATCTATCTGCTCTAGCAAAAGTATCTGTTAAAAACTTGTCGCTTTCAGAAAAATCTGCAATACCATAAGAAAAACTGATTTTTTTAAATCTTATTTCATCCTGATATTTGTTAATTTCCAATGTTTCCTCTAAAATACTTTTATTATTATTAACAACTACAACAAATTCATCTCCACCTATACGAAATATATTTGACTTCTTTCCAAATAATAGTCGGAGATAAATCGCAAAGTCCTTTAATAACTCATCACCTTTTTCATGGCCAAAAGTATCATTAGTTATCTTTAAAAAGTTCAAATCACATACAACTAAAGCTTTTTGGCTATTATTTTTGTCATCATTAGTATTTTCTGTAAAATTCTTTATTGTCATTTCAAAAGCCGTTCTATTTGCAAGGCCTGTTAAATAATCTGTTAAAGCTAAAGTTTTAAAATAAGGGTTTGTTACTCTATTTAGTAAGTAGTATAGAAAAACAAACATTGCCAAAATCATAACCAAAATAATCACAGTCATTGGAACTATCCCACGAGTTAAATTCTCATAAAAAAAATGCGCATCAATTTCTATAGATAAAAATCCAACAGGTTCAGAATTTGGTACACTGTATTCTTTATGTATAGTTACATTCTGGTCTTTGTAAATATTTATTTTTTCCGCTTTAGGATAAATAGGCCACACCGTTGCATACACTGTTCCCCAGTCAGCTATAATTAACTTTGCCGAACTTCTTTTTTCATTCATTGCTATATAAACATTGTCGTCAGTACTTTCCTCTATTATACTTCCAGGAGTCAAAAAATTTACATTTTTATAATCCAACCCATCTGTAAGGTAAATGGCTTTTCCATCTTGGTTTATTTTTCCTGTATATACGTACTCTAAAGAACATACATCTTTATAAAATGATAACATAACATGGTCGTATTCATATTTAGATGTATTCATATCACTTATAATATTTATATCTGTGAAGCTTTTTACTCCTAACTTGGGGTAAATTGACTCAGCTGCTTTCTCTGCACGTTCCCTAAAGTTATCTATCATTGAGTTAAATGTAATTGTATAGAACACCACAGTTACTAATACTACCGAAGATAATACACCAACGAAAAATAAAGCTAATATTTTAACTTTAAAGCTCTTTTCACTTTCAAATTCCATCTTTCACCGTCCTGATTTACATCGAATTATAAAAAAATGTTACTACTTAACAAAGGGGGGGTCGTTGTTAAAAACAGCGAGTATTTGAGAATACAAATATTATGGTAAGTAGTAACACATACACATATTACCTTAAAACTATCTTTACGTAAATTTAAAAAGTGAATTAGTACAACTAGTCCATAACTTTTAGGTTTTGAACATTAAAGAAAGGATGTAGTTTACTTTTATTTGTAAACTACATCCCCTAGGTAAAACTTAAGCTCTATTTACAGAACCAAATAATTCCATTTTTTCTTTAACAGTTGCTTTTATAGCTTCAAAGCCAGGAGCTAAAAGTTTACGAGGGTCGTAACCTTTACCTTCTTTATCTTTGCCAGCCTCTACATATTTGCGAGTTGCTGCAGCAAATGTTAGTTGGCATTCAGTGTTAACATTGATTTTTGCAACGCCTAAAGAAATCGCTTCCTTAACCATTTCTTCAGGTATACCTGTACCACCATGTAATACTAAAGGCATGTTGCCAGTAGCTTTATTAATTTCACCTAAAGTGCCAAAGTCTAGGCCTTTCCAGTTAGATGGGTATTTACCATGAATATTACCAATACCTGCAGCAAGCATATCAACACCTAAGTCTGCAATTTGCTTACATTCATTAACGTCTGCAATTTCACCATTACCAACAACGCCATCTTCCTCGCCGCCAATAGCTCCAACTTCCGCCTCTAAAGATATGCCTTTTTCTTTACAAATACCAACAAACTCTTTTGTTTTTTCAATATTTTCATCTATTGGATAGTGAGAACCATCAAACATAATAGAAGAAAAGCCTGCTTCTATACATTTTTTAGCACCTTCATAACTACCATGGTCAAGGTGTAATGCAACAGGAACTGTAATTCCTAGCTCTTTAATCATAGCTTTAGTCATTTCCGTTACAGTTGTAAATCCACACATGTATTTACCAGCACCTTCAGAAACACCTAAAATAACTGGAGAATTGCACTCTTGTGCTGTTAATAGAATTGCCTTTGTCCATTCTAAATTGTTAATGTTGAATTGACCAACTGCATAACCTTCTTTTCTTGCTTTTTCTAACATTGCTTTTGCTGATACTAACATATCAAACCTCCTAAAATAAAAACATAATATTTAAACCTAAGTTATTCGCTGGGGATAAAATAGGATTATAGCAATAAAAATTTCAACCGGTTTATCAAAACAATTATATCCTTAAAATTCATTTCTTTCAAGATAAAAAGTTTTTGCTCAATGGCGATAAATATTAAAAATGCAAAAAACTTTCAGTGGTGATTATGCATAAAAAGATTGACACAGTTAAAAAGATAATATACAATTGCAACATTAACGTTATAATCAAATTCTTTAGAAGGGGGTAATTATGAATAATAAATATGTGTATTTATTCAATGAAGGTAATAGTAATATGAGGGAACTCCTCGGGGGTAAGGGTGCAAACCTAGCTGAAATGACTAATTTAGGTTTACCTATACCACAAGGTTTTACAGTAACAACAGAGGTATGTTCAATATATAATAAGAACAACCATTCCTTGCCTGATGAAATAAAAAAAGAAATAGAAATTTCATTAGAAAAAATTGACAAACAAACATGAAAAAAATTTGGAGATTATAATACTCCCCTTTTAGTTTCTGTTCGCTCCGGTGCAAGGGCATCTATGCCTGGAATGATGGATACAGTTTTAAACCTAGGTTTAAACCATTTATCCGTTGAAGGCCTAGCAAAACTTACAAATAACCCTAGGTTTGCCTACGACTCTTATAGAAGATTTATAATGATGTTCTCCGATGTAGTTATGGGAATCCCAAAATCCTACTTCGATAAGGAATTTAACTTTTACAAGGAAAAAAGAAATTGTACTGTAGATTCTGACTTAACTGCTGAAGACTTAAAAGATATTGTTAAAAAATTCAAGGAAATATATTTAAAAGAACAAGGTGAAGAATTCCCAGACGACGCAAGAAAACAACTTTTTAAAGCAATTGGAGCTGTTTTTAGTTCATGGGATAATCCAAGAGCCTTTGTATACAGAAAAATGAATGACATTCCATACGATTGGGGAACTGCTGTTACTGTACAATCTATGGTATTTGGTAATATGGGTAATACTTCTGGAACTGGAGTCGTTTTTTCCCGTAATGTTGCCACTGGCGAAAAAGCTATATACGGTGAATATATGCTAAATGCCCAAGGGGAAGACGTTGTAGCTGGTATAAGAACCCCAGAACCATTTCATAATCTTAAAACAGATATGCCAAAAATTTACAATGAATTTATAGAATACGCTAATATCCTTGAAAAACATTATAAAAATGTACAAGATATGGAAATTACAATTGAAGACAATAAATTATATTTCCTTCAAACTAGAAACGCAAAAAGAACAGTTCAAGCAGCCTTAAAAATCGCTGTTGACATGGTAGAAGAGAACTTAATAACTAAAGAAGAAGCCTTAGTTATGATAGAAGCAAAACAACTAGGTCAACTACTATACCCAGTATTCGACCCAAAAGTTTTAAGAGAATCAATTCCTATGGGTAAAGGTATACCAGCATCCCCTGGTGCAGCCTGTGGTAAAATCTACTTTAATTCAGAAGACCTAAAAAATGCTGTTGCACGTGGCGAAAAAACAATTTTAGTTCGTTTTGAAACATCACCTGAAGATATAGAAGGGATGAATCTAGCCCAAGGTGTCTTAACTGTTCATGGAGGTACAACTTCTCACGCGGCTGTAGTTGCAAGAGGAATGGGACGTTGCTGTGTATCAGGTTGTGAAGCTATAAAAATAAATGAAGAAGAAAAATACTTTAAACTAAAGGGTAGAAAATTCCTAGAAGGTGACTACATTTCCTTAAATGGTACTACTGGAAGTATTTTTGCTGGAAAAATAGAAACATCTGAACCAGAAATTTCTGGTAACTTTGCGAAATTTATGTCCTGGGCAGACGAGGTACGTGTACTCGGTGTTAGAACTAATGCCGATACTCCTAGGGGAGCGAAAAAAGCCATATCTTTTGGGGCTGAAGGTATAGGCCTTACAAGAACTGAGCACATGTTCTTTAAAGAAGAAAGAATACAAAAAATGCAACAAATGATACTTTCTGACACTACAGAAGAAAGAAAGAAAGCCCTTAAATTACTATTACCATACCAAAAAAATGACTTTATTGATTTATACAGCTCTATGGCGGGCAAACCAGTTACTGTAAGGCTTTTAGACCCACCTTTACACGAGTTTTTGCCTACCCATAAGGACGAGTTTATATCATTATCTAAAATAATGGGAAAATCTATTGCTGAGCTAAGAGAAAAAGCCAATAGTCTTCACGAATTTAACCCAATGATAGGCCATAGAGGCTGTAGACTTGCCATAAGTTATCCTGAAATTGCAGAAATGCAAACTAGAGCCATTATTGAAGCAGCTATTTATGTTATTAACGAGCTGGAATATGACATTACACCTGAAATAATGATTCCTCTTATATGTGACATACGAGAGCTTAAATACGTAAAAAATATAATAACAACAACTGCTGAAAAAGTTATGAAAAAGCAAGGCACAACTATTGAATACCGCATAGGTACAATGATTGAACTACCTAGAGCCGCTTTAACAGCCGATGAAATAGCTAAAGAAGTTGAGTTCTTCTCCTTTGGTACAAACGACTTAACTCAAATGACTTATGGGCTTTCTAGAGATGATTCTGGTCAAATTTTAGAAAACTACATGAACGCAAAAATATTCGACTATGATCCTACAGCCCGACTTGACCAAGAAGGCGTTGGAGCATTAATAAAAATAGCAATCGAAAAAGGAAGAAAAGCTAACCCTAATATACATCTAGGTATTTGCGGAGAGCACGGGGGCGACCCTTCAAGTGTGGACTTCTTCCACCTAGCTGATGTGGATTATATTTCTTGTTCACCATACCGTGTACCAATTGCTCGTTTAGCCGCTGCACAAGCTGCTATTAAATATAAGTAAAATATAGTCAATAGGCCTTTCGTCAGTGTGGGCTTGTATTCCCACTAAGCGACGAATTTGGTCGCATACTAGAGTAATAAAGCAAAGCTTTATGACCAGAGCAGTTTACGTAGTAAACGACCAGATGTATACATTGAGGTGGGGGTCTAATTCTTACCGATAAAATATAGATTTATATTTTTATATAACGCAAAGAAACTCCAGTCATATGAACCGGAGTTTTTTTGCGTAAATCACACAGGAATATTTAACATTTCCCTCGCCTCTTTCGGCGAAGCTGGTAAACAATTCATTTCTTTTACAATACTAGCAACTTTTTCCACAAGAGGTAAATTTGTATCAACAGTAACACCTGCATTAATATATTTACTATCTTCAAAACCTATTCTTATAGTTGAAGCACCCATTTCTATCGCCTGTTTTATTATACTAAAATCTTGTCTGTGAGCATGAGTTATGCCCCATAACATTTCTTTTTCATTAGGAAAAAATTCATTTAATGAGCCTACCATAGATTTCAAAGTACCCACAGTAGCCGGTGACGCTCCTATATGTCCCAAAACTACGCTAAATAAAACCGGCTTAATAAAGTCAAACTCCTCGCACAGCTCTTTTGCAGTATGAACCATACCCATTTCAAAAACTTCTATTTCAGGAATTTTTTTATTTTTTATAATTTGATCTACACAATATTTTACGTCCTTTATGGGATTTTTATAAACATATTCCCCGAGGTTTACAGAGCCTACATTTAAGGAAGTAGCTTCAACCCAATTTCCATAAAGAGGTGCACATCTTTCTTCAATTGTTAAATTTGACACTCCACCTGTTGATGCCTGTACAATAATATCGCATTGAGCTTTTATTAGTCTTATAGTTTCCTCCAAAAGAGATAAATCGGATGTTAATTGCCCTTTTTTATCCCTTACATGAAGATGAACCATTGCCGCCCCAGATTTACTACAAGCAACTACATCATTAGCAATAGCCACAGGGTCTATATGTGTATCTGTAGCAGAAACTGGTGCTACAGATATTAGTATTTTTTTCATTTATCCTCCCTTTTCTTTTCTCTCCAATAAATATAATGGTCTAATACAGTTTTTTCAATTAATTCTGGTCGTTTTTCCTTAATAATCCATAAAAATTGTCTATGTAATTCAATAAAATTTTCTTTTGCACCTTTTTCTAGAATGTCCTCTATAGTAAGCAATCTAGAAGGTATAGTAATTCTAGTAACATACTCTGTTACACTTTCCAACAACTCATTTTTTGCTATTTTTGCTATTTCCATATGAAACACAGTATCTGCTTCCATAATTTTTTCCACAGTTGCATTATTATCTAATACAGCATTTTCTAATTCCATAAGAGCTTTGTTTAAGTCTTGAAATTGTTCCTTTGTACAAGTTTTTATTACAAGATATAAAGTACCTATATCAACTACGCTTCTAAGCTCTATAAAATCTTTCCAAAAATCTTTTTTTAATATAATTCCATAAAGCATAGGGTCTAACATTTTTTTATTGTAATTGTTACATACGAAAGTTCCTTCAGCTCTTCTAATTTCCACGACTCCGTATGCCTCTAATTTTTTTATTGCCTCTCTTACAGAATTTCTCCCTACTTCAAGGGACTTACACAGTTCAATCTCCGTTGGTACTTTATCCCCTGGTTTCAGTTCTCCACTTATTATTGCATTTATAATTCTATCGGTGATTGCATCTACCACCGACTTATTGCCTAATGATGTTCTTAAAAAACTTTTTTCTTCCATATAATCATCCTATCTAGTCAATAGACCTATCGTCAGTGTGGGCTTGTACCCTCACTGAACGGAGAATTTGGTCGCATAACCGAGTTGGTCGCATACTTGGTTGCATAGTCGAGCAGAAAGCAAAGCTTTCGACCAGGTTATAGACAGTCCCCCTACCTATTTAGCTACAAGCATTGAGGTAGGGGTCTAATTCTTATCGATCAAATATTTTTTATATTGTTATACCAGATTAGATAGGTTTTATCAAGTTTCTAGCTATATTAAACTTGCTGGCCATAAAATTAATTGAGGAAACATTATTAAAATAATTATAACTATAATAGTCGCTATTAAAAATGGCATAAGAGTTCTCATTACCTGACCAACACGTATATTCATAAGGTCACAAGCAACATATATACACATTCCAACTGGTGGTGTAACAAGACCTAATCCTATTACTACAGTTATTAAAACAGATAAAACAATAGGATCAATTCCCACAGCTACAGCAATTGGATAAACCACCGGCATAAATAATGTTAATGTAGCTATAGACTCCATGAACATAGTCACAAAAAAGAATATAGATAAAATAATTATTAATATAATTGTTGGATTTGTTGTTATATTAAGTAATGTATTAGTAACCCACCTGTCAAAACCAGCTGTTGTTAACATAACTGTGTATAACTTAGCAGCGCCTATTACAATAAAAATTTTCCCACTTGTTTTAGCTGTTTCAATCATACTATTTATAATGTCTGAAAGCCTTAATTCTCTATATACTAAACCACCTGCAACTAATCCATAAACAACAGCAATAGCACCAGCCTCTGTAGGTGATACAATTCCAGATATAATTGTACCAATTATAATTATAGGCATTAATAAAGCAGGTAAAGAACTAAATCCTGTTCTTAAAATTTCTTTTATGTCGAATTTGCCTTCTTCTCTCGGTATACCTTCTTTTTTAGCCATAAAATACGCGACTAACATTTGTGCTATACCTAATAAAATACCTGGAATTATACCACCTAAAAATAATTTCCCAGTAGAAACCCCTAAAATGCCAGCTATTACAACCATGGGTATACTAGGTGGTATTACAATTCCTATAGTAGAAGAAATGGCAGTTACGGCAACTGTCAACTTTTTACTATATCCCTTTTTTACCATTTCTGGCATTATCATACCACTTACGCCAGCCGTATCGGCTACAGCTGACCCAGAAATACCTGCAAAAACCATACTAGACAAAACATTAACGTGAGCAAGCCCACCCGTAAACCTACCAACAAGGGCATAACAAAATCCCATAAGTCGCTTAGAAATTCCACCTTTACTCATGGTGAAACCAGCAAAGGTATATAAAGGTATGGCTAAAAGCGCAAATGAGTTCATACCCTCAAAGACACGTTGCCCAACTGTTACCATTGAACCACCATCAATAAATAAAATCCCACCCATTGCTGCAAGGCCCAAAGACATTGCAATAGGAACTCCTACTGCTATTAATACAAAAAAAGAAATTAATAAAAATGCAATCATTATTTTTCCTCCTTCTTATTTACAAAGTCTTGTACCCTAATAATATATTCAATAATTACCCCTACAGCACATATCATTGTCAAAATAGGAATTACCCAGTATACATAGGACATTTTAAGTGGTTGCATAGTCGATATAAATTGTTTTGACCTTGAAGCTAATTGAATTGTTCCATAGGTCAAACCTATATAGAATAATGTAGTAAAAAAGGACACTACCCCAAAAGCAACTACCTGTGTTCTTCCTTTTAATGCATCTAATAAAACATTAACACTTAGATGTTCACCTTTTACACTTATGCTTATACCTACAATAAACATTACCCAAACATTTAAATACTGCGAACCTTCCATATACCATTTAAATCCACCTACATTGGGAACATACCTAAGAATTATATTAGTAAATAAAATCACCATCATAACGCCTAAAACAATTGCCGAAATACTAGCAGAAGCTTTATCTAAAATATTTTGTATTTTTCGCATTTTTTTCGCCTTCCATAAAATTTAAGAGAGGTTGTTACCTAAGCAACTTTCCCCTCTCTACAAGTTTTTAACTTTTAACGTTGGCTTTGCCACGCTTCAAGTTCATCAAGTAATTCACCATATGTATCCCTTAAGCTTTCGGCTACACTTAATGTAGCTAGTGCGAAAGGTTCAAGTTCTGGATTGATTATATTCATACCACCCTCTTCAAGCTTATTTAACAATTCTTCTGTTTGAGTTTTATTAAGCTCCCTGTTAAAATCCTGTGACGCAATAGCAGCCTCAGAAACAATATCTTTTTGAGTATCGCTTAATTTACCCCATGTACTATCAGCAATTGTAAAACACATACCTGAATAAATATGATTTGTTACAGATAAATTATTTTGCACTTCAAAAAGATTATTGTTATATATAACAGGTATAGGGTTTTCTTGCGCGTCATAAGTGCCTTGTTGAAGTGCCATATATAATTCTGAAAAAGCTAGAGGTTGCGGATTAGCACCTAAAGCTTCCATCGTCGCCATTATAACAGGATTTTCCGGCGTACGAATTAATAAGTTATTCATATCTTCAGGTGTTTCCACCGGCACATTTGAAGTTGTCACACAACGGAATCCATTATCATAATGAGCAAGGACTCTCATATTATAATTTAACAAAAGTTCTTCCGCCTTAGCTTCTACATCGCTATCCATAAAATCCCAAGCCTCTTCAAAAGTAGAAAATTGAAATGGAAGGGCAGATATACCCATTTTAGGCTCGTAAGTAGCGAAATTACTAGCATCAGTTATTATTATATCCACAGTCCCTGAATCTAATGACATTGCCTCTATTAATGCAGCATCCCCACCTAATTGACCAGCCGGATAAATTTCAACTTTTATAACACCCTTTGTTTTTTCTTCAACCTCCGCCTTAAACTGTTCCGAAGCTATTGCTCTTGGGTCTTCCTCATTCGTGGAAAAACCTAACTTTAAAGTTACACCTTCTTCCGTTCCATTCTCAGATGCAGTAGACTTAGAAGCATCTCCTGTACTAACATTTGAAGCAGTGCCACTTCCTCCACAACTAGTTAACATTGCTATCATTAATAAAACTGCTAATATTTTTCTTTTCACTTTAAACCCCTCCTAATTTAACTACATACTCCCCTTTGAAACTAGTGCATTTTTTAAAGCAATAGCTCCAAAACGTGGACTTGATAATACAGTTTTTTTGCACAGATCACTTATATATTCCTCGCAATACGCCATAGAGCCCTGTGCAAATAATATTACATCTACTCCACCAGAAACCTCTTTAGCTTTTTTTGCCATTAGCTCTTTAAATTCATTTTGATTTAAGCCAAAAGCACCTTCTACTAAGGCATCGACTAACTCTACGTTTTTACCCATTTCTCGTGCCACTCTTAAAATTGTATTTTTAGTTGGCTCTAAAGTTGTAGGTAATGTAGCCATTACAGCTATTTTCCTTCCACTTCTTACAGCTTCTCTACACATTTCTTCATCAACTCTTACAATTGGAATACCTATATACTTTGCCACATTTTGTACACAATCCGCTACTTCACCTACAGATGAGCAAAGATTAATTATTGCATCTGCATCTTCTTTAACAGCATCCATGTACAAAGATATAAGCTTTGCAGCTACCTTGGAAGTAACAAAACCTGCCTCCCTTACATCTGCTAATATAGATGGGTCCTTGTAACTAATTAATTCAGCCTTGTTGCCTAATTGACTTCTAACTTCCTTTTCAACAAGGTCAATTAATTCTGGTGTTGTACTTGTATAAACCAAACCAACTTTCATATTTCCTCCTTTGTATAACATAGGATGTTTAACATCCAACTTTCTCCTTACTTTCATTATAAACCAAATTTCTTAAAATCAAATCGTCAATTTTAACGTTAATATTAAAACTAATTTGTAAGTTTTGCACAAATTTAATATATTCCTATTAAAATTTCTACAGCTTCCCTAAGAGTACTAGCCTCACCCACGTTACCTGGGAAAATAATATAAGGAATATTTGGAAATTTACTTTCCTCACCTGTTTGCCACACTGGAATACCTGGTCTTATTTGCCCAATAACTAAAGCTCTTTTCACCCCTAAAGCCTTTGTACCTATATCACTAGATGTAATGCCACCTTTTGCCACTACAAAACTTGGAGTCACCTTTAATGTACCTATTATGGATTGAACCGCACGGGAAATTTTCACCGAACGAATTAACGCCGCCTCTTTTGTATCATTTGCTATAGATAAGAGAATTCTTTTTGTATAAACTACAACTGTTTTCCCTTCCAAAATATGCTTCTCACATTTATTAACAATAGTCTTTACTTCATCTTCCAATATATCCTCTAAAACTAAATCGGAATTCATTTCAATACTAATTATATTTGGAATTTTTTTAAGTTCCTCCAACTGCATAGTAGTTTTATTTGTATGAGAACCAACAACAATAATTCCACCATTAGACTTGTTTTTTACAATCATTTCGTTTTTAGTTAAAAGGGATTTACTACTTATATTACCTACTGCCTTTACAAAAGCTGCCGCTGTTCTAAACATAAAATGTTTCCCTTGAAACATAGCCTTGTACAATGCTATGGCGAATATTTTCACATCTATGTCATCTATTGCATTTACAATAATTTTGTTGAAGTTTTCTACCTTTAATAATTGCTCAACTATAAAGTCAATGTCCATATCCCTTAAGCTCTCTAAAGATATGCAAGTAACACTATCCGCACTATATTCACCCTTTGTTTTTTCCTCTATATATTGGCATAAATTTGATGATTTGTATCCAAAGGTTTTATCCTTGGCAAATTCTGTGTCTCCTGCCGGTACTAATTCACTACCATATTTTACATAGTGAACATTATTAATCGTATATCTACCACCTTCTTTAAAAAAAGGGCAAATAATTTCGCCATCAATTTTATATTCGTTATTTTTTTCTATTTCCTCTTTTAATATTTGAGTTTCCAAAGGATAGTGACCTCTTAAAGTGGAATCGCCTCGACTTATTATAAAATAATCCTTACTTAATTCCTTTGCCACTTTATTAATATTCTTTGCAATTTCTTTGTGTACATCTGTTGTTTCCTGAATAATTAAACCACGAGAATTAGTTAAAATATAAAATACTTTGCTTTCTTCTAAAAATCCTCTTCTAATGCTTTCCTCTGTCCAATCCGTGTACACCGATACATTGTGAACCGTTTGTACTCCTGTTGGATCATCATCTAAAACTATTATTTTGTTATTATCCTTTGCCAGTTGTTCCTTTAGAATTTTGTCAACGTCACTGTTTAAATAGCAAAATTCATTTAATATTGACTCTGCTAATTTTTCTTCCAAGTTATAGCACCTCCCATTAAATATTATAAATTATTGTTTTACTTTTCTTTAACTAAAACTATTCTTACTAAAGTCAAGTATATACCACATTATTATAAACCTCAATGTTATTTAATCTTCATTATTTTATGAGAAAGGGTCTGTTGGGGAAAAAACCTTGGTGATTTGCCCCAAACCATTGCTCGTAAAGCCTTGCTTTACCGCTAAGGCAATGTCATCAACTTAAGCATTAAAAAAACAAGTCAATAGACCTATCCGTTATTGGGAGCTTGTACCTCCACTGACGATAGGTCTATTGACTTGATAGTATTTTTTATTTCAAAACAGCCCCACTTATTTAAAATGTAAAGGTATCTGGATTTGCTCCTACACGTTCATTCTTATTTAAATTATCCACTAATTGTATTTCTTCTTTAGAAAGAGAGAAGTCAAAAATCTGAAAATTCTCTTCAATTCTTCCTTTGTTTGCAGACTTTGGTAATGGTAATACTCCATTCTCAATATCCCATCTTAACATAACCTGTGCTACACTCTTGTTATATTTTTTGCCAATATCTTTTAATACTTCATTTTGTAGTAAATCATTTTTTGTAGCACCTAAAGGGCTCCATGCTTCTACTATAATATTTTTCTCTTTACAATAGTTTAACAATTCTTTTTGTGTTAAATAGGGATGTAGTTCTATCTGATTTACTACAGGAACTATTTTTGTTTTTTCCTCTAATTCTTTCAAATGATTAATTTGAAAATTACTAACGCCTATATTTTTACTTAAACCTTTTTCTAACATCTCTTCTAACTTTTTATATGCATTAATATATTTATCTTTTACTGGCCAATGAATTAAATATAAGTCTACATAATCCAGTTGAAGTAGCTCTAAACTTTTATTAATGGCATCCCATTCGGTTTCCTGACGCATATCCTCGTTCCAAAGTTTAGTCGTAACAAAAATTTCTTCACGTTTTAAGCCAGACTCTTTTATCGCTCTACCAACTTGTTCCTCGTTACCGTAAATCGCCGCCGTATCGATATGTCTGTATCCTGCTTCCAGCGCATTTAAAATAGAGTTTTTAGAACTGTCATTATTTTCCATTTTAAATACGCCGTAACCTAGTTTGGGTATTTCATTTTGATTGTTCATTTTATAATTCATAATTTAACTCCTTTTCTAAGTTTTTTGTCTATATATATAATATCTCCAAGTCTATAAACTGTCTATATTACCTTTTTTTCTATAATAGAGGAAAAGCAAAATCCATGGGCCCGTCTGCCAGTTCCATGGATTTAATAGTGCTAACTTCGTTAAAAACTAGATTTACTTTTTTCTACAACTAGCACATCATATGCGTCTAATTTTTTACTGCCTGTTATTAAAGTATTTGTAATCAAATCCATACCCTTTAGGTCTTTAATTTCTACTTCTTTGTCACTATTATTTAAGTAAAATTCATACTCATATTCTTCCCAACTTCTCATATGATACTCAATTTCCTTAGGTAACGTTTTCATCTGTATATTGGCATCTTTAAGCATTGTAACAAAAAGTTCCCTCATTTGATTGGCACCGCTTCTTGCTGCTACATAGTAAGCTTTACCATTGCCAAGACAATTACATGTAACTGCAGCCTTGCCACTATAAAATTCCTTTGTATAAGTCCCAATAACCTTAGCGTCTTTCACACGTAACACTTCTGCATAATCCTTTGTTTCCCATGAACTAAAGCCATTTTTGAAACTTATTCTATTACTCTCCTCTGGATACAGCGTATCTATTTCTTCACTAACTATACCAAACACTTCTGATAATCCATCACCTGGAAATCCACCAAGGTAACATAATTGATTTTCGTCAACATAACCTGTAAAGTAAGTTCCTAGAAGTTGTCCACCTTTTATAACAAACTCTTTCAAGTTATTTGCTACATTAGGCTGTAAAAGATACAACATAGGTGCAACAATTACATCATACTCCCTAAAATCATCCTCCGAGGAAATAATATCCATATGCACGCCCATGGAAGTGAACTCTTTCCATATGTCAATAGAAGTTTCTTCATATTTTTTTGTTGCATTACTTAAAGCCTTTGCATCTTGTATTGCCCATCTATTATCCCAATCAAAAATTAATGCTACTTTAGACTTTATTGTAGTTCCTGCTACTTTTGATATTTTTTCTAGATAATTCCCTACATTTTCAACTTCTTTAAAAACTCTTGTGTCATCAGTACCTAAATGGTCCACTACAGCCCCATGATACTGTTCAAAAGAGCCTCTGCTTTTTCTCCATTGAAAATATTGCACTGTGTCAGATCCACAAGCGATAGCTTGTATACTTGCCAACTTATGTACATTTGGCCTTTTTAATTTATTGTAGTCATGCCAATTTACCAAACTTGGTGTGCTTTCCATAAGCATGAAAGGTCTATCCTTCTTCATAGAACGCATTAATTCATGGTTAAAAGCATTTTCTAGCATGGTATCATGCATTGTTTCTTCATTATTATTAAACCTAGGGTAGCTATCCCAAGATATTATATCTATTTCATTTGCCAGTTTCCTATAGTCTAAGCCATTGTACAATGTCATAAAATTTGTTGTTACAGGAACATTTGGCGAAATACTTTTTAAAGTATCTATTTCCAATTTCATAAAATCCGTTGTATTCCATGTTGTAAAGCGTTTCCACTCCAAATTTAAACCCATTACGCTACCTTCCCCATTGGCAAAAGGTGGCTCAATTTGTTCAAAATCATTATATCTGTGGCTCCAAAAAACAGTCCACCACGCTTTATTTAAAGTCTCTATATCCTTAAATTTATTCCTTAAATACCCTTGGAATTTTTCAACACATTGTGGGCAATAACATTCCCCACCAAATTCATTAGAAATATGATAAAGCAAAAGTCCTGGATGTTCTCCGAAATTTTCTCCTAACTTACTATCCATTTCTTTTACTTTTCTTCTATATTCCAAAGATGACATACAGTGATTATGTCTAACACCGTGATGATTTCTAAGACCATCTTTACCAACTCTCATTGCCTCAGGATATTTTTTATCGAGCCATGCTGGTCTTGCCCCTGACGGTGTTGCTAAAATAGTATAAATATTATTTTTAAATAAATTATCCATAATATCACTTAACCACTGGAAATTATAAACACCTTCTTCAAACTCATACATAGACCAAGAAAAAACTCCTAGTGTAACGGCATTTACCTTTGCCTTTTTCATCATTACTATGTCTTTTTCTAAAATATCCGGTCTGTCTAACCATTGTTCTGGATTATAGTCACCACCGTGTATAAATCCTTCTAGTTCCGAAAATAAATATTTTTTACTCATATTACTCCCTTCTTAGCCAAACATATTGTCCTATACTCCCCAAATATTTTTGTCTTATCCCCATTTTTAAAAGGTCTTGTACCACAATAAAAATGATATAAAGTACCATTATAAAATAAAACAGATGATTTATGTGCATGACCACTGTCTATTGAGCCTTTATGACCATAGGGCAAAATAGGTTCTTTTACTTTTTCCCACTTTATTAAATCCTTAGAAAAAGCAAGTCCGCCTTGAGCATGTGCATAGCCATCTTCATATACTTTTCCATATCCAAAATAGTAATTAATCCATAAATCTTTATC
The DNA here is from genome assembly GCA_047974375.1 of Lachnospirales bacterium. GTDB lineage: Bacteria > Bacillota > Clostridia > Lachnospirales > CAMZNU01 > JBKECF01. The sequence continues at coordinate 65,950 of JBKECF010000095.1, read as the reverse complement.
TCTAACTATACAGGGGTCTGACACAAATCTTTCATCCCAAGACTCTTTATTCACTTTTATTATAGGGTTAAACTTGCATCTAGTCCAGTTAAATAAATCTTTAGAATATGCCATACCTGTTTGCTCTATCCATCTTTCCTGTGTATCCTTTGCATTATAAAATAAATGCCATACTCCATTATTTTCTATGATGCATGCCTTGTAAAGTCCACCTTGCTCCCATTTTCCCCCATCCCTCCACGAAAAAACGGGTTTTTCTAAATAATTCCACTCTAATAGTTCTTCATCATCGCACCATGCTAACCCTATTTCTGCAGGTCCAGCTTCATATCCAGTGTCAGGGTATGCGTGGTACACCATCCAATATTTATTATTTATTTTTTTTAATTTCGGAACATCCCAAATACTGTCACTTTCTTTTATAATCCACGTTGCCGCTCCTCCATTTTTATTCCAACTTTTATTGTTTCTCCCTAAAATTATCCCTTTGAACTTCCAGTCTATTAAATTCTCACTGGTGGCTAATGCCGATTGATATCCCCTACCGTCGAAGCCCGTGTGCAACATATAAAATAATCCATTGTGATAAAATACAAAGGGTATATCTACGCCCATAGAATCGAAGGAATTATCTATTCCACTACCACTTAATACTTCCTTAGGATAACGATAATACGGTAAATATTTTTCTATTGTTTTTTCATTTAATTCAATCATTTTAACCTCACTATTTGTACATTTCTAAAATAGGATTTTCACTTAGCCCTGTAGCATCAACTTGCATATGGGTAGATGCACCATCCTTTATTGACCATACTAATGTATTTGTAATTTCCACTATTAATTCATTTGTTCCAAAAATTATTTCATCTGTTACATTAATCCTTTTAGGGCTAGACAACAACTTACCCATATTAACTCCATTTATATACACTTCTGCACAATCTCCAAATTTCGGAAAAAGCAATTTATAAACTAAATTTTCTTTTTTATCTACATTAACATAACCTGTATATTTATATACTCCTGTGTAGTCACTAAAATAATCTTTGCCATTCATGTTAGGTAGTCCATCTTCCGGATTTAACTTTAGTTTTTCTTCAAAAATGCCTTGGGCATTTAGTAAGGCTACATTCCACTGACAATTTATTTCCTCTTGCCCAATTAACTTGTTAACCTTTTTACTTCCTGCATCTTCCTTCGAAGGTATTAAAACTTTAAATTCTCCTGGTTCTAAAGCTAAACTATAGGTATTGTTAATTATTTTTATTTTTTGGCATTTATTAATCATAGGGTCATATTCAATTACAGAATCATATTCCCCTAAATTAAATGTAAATTCAAATTCTTCTCTTTTACTAAAACTTTCATTAAAAAACAAATGTACTCTACCATCCCTATGTTCGTAACAATAAGTCCTTAAATATTTATAGTGATTATTGAAAGTTAAAGGCGGAATAAACTTATTATGTATCTCCATTCCTAAATCATTTAAGTTAATTACCTCTAGATTCTCACTAGGTAATAGCGATATAAAATTATCTTTTTCGTCATATTCTGGAAATTTATCCATAATGTAAATTTTAAAATCTGTTGTGCTATTTTTTAAAATGAAATCTACAATCCCTTTGGGGATTACTTTGCAATAGGGTATTACTAAGCAGTCAAAAACTTCATTATTAATTAATAATTTTCTGTTTTTAACACTAGCACACTTAAGTACATCTATAGGAATTACATCGCAATCCAGCTGTGCCTCCATTAATTTTCTAACAGGTTTTTGAAAAAGCATATAATCCTCGTTACACCACTCCATTTCTCCATGGTATAAAACAGCTACATTAGCAATATGCCTACCATTACTTATTAAGTGGCACAGCCTATTCATATATTTCATTAATTGAGCAAAAAATTTAAATTGAGGATTATTTCCCCTAGCATAAAAATGGGGTGGGCAATCTTTGTCTGGAAAAAGCGGAGAAAAAGCATGAGGAACAAAATTATTTATGCCACGAACTACCATGTGATTTGTTAGCCACTCCATTAATGACACACCTTCAGCCCAACCATAGTTCCCAAATATCTCACACAATGCACGTCCATTTTTCTTTGAATCTATATGAGCTGCCGAGCTTCCCATTTTTCCTAAGGCAAAATGAAAAAACTCCCCATCAGCATCACCAGCAATCCATTGATGAATTTTTTCTTCAAAGCCTGGCATTATTTGAAAATGGACAACATCTATTCCCGACATATGCTGACCTTTTTGTTCCCTAAAATAATGGCCAACACTACAGCCTAATCTGCTATGTGCATTGTCATCTTCTATAATATGACCAATATATTCTACTCCGTGTTTCTCACACCAACTGCCAATTTGACCAGAAAAACATTTGTATATCAACTTAGTAAGAATATCCATATACTCACTTCTTATGGAATTAGTTTTTTGTTCCATGGGATGCCATAGCGCTGGCAAATTGACAAGAAAATCATCGCCCCATTTTTCAACAAGCTCTGTATATAATCTCTCACTCCATGGTAATTTTACATCGCTATTGCCTAGTTTTTCCTTAAAACTGTAGCCCAAAGTATTGCCTAGTTCAGGTTCGTCTGAAAAAAAACCAGCAAAGGTTTTTCCAAAATCAGCTTTATAGCGGCTATAATGTTTTTCATAGACTTCATCAATTAAAACTCTTACAGACTTTTCATCTATTAAATTTATATAGTTATCTCTACCTCCGTTTTTTTGAGTTGTAAAAATTACAAATATTCTATAGCGACCCTCTGGTAAGTCGAAATACACAAAGCCATTATGTACTTTATTACTTAAATCAATATAATCCTTCTGACATACCTCTAGAGTTTCAGTATTAGTTTTTTTACAAGCAACTACACCTATTAACTTACCATCTTCACCTAAAAAAGGATTTATTAGAAGAGCACTTTCCTTTGTAGGTCCAACCACATCCACGTGCCTTTCTGCTAAATATACTTTGGAAAGCTCTGGATATTTGTTTTTATAACTACCATTTCCATGACCTGTAGGAAATTTATCATCATCTAGTACCCAAACTAGCATATTTCTTTTTTTTGCCTCACTTATTATAAAATCTAAATCCTCCCACCAGCCATCTCCACAAAAATCTGGGTGGGGCCTTGATTCTATGCATATTTCCTTAATCCCACATTCTTCTATTTTATTAATCTCTTCCCTAATAATTTCATGATTCTCCCCATGCATCCATAGAAAGGGTAGTATATAATTTCCACCTTTATCTTCTAAAAGGTCATTTAGTATTTTCATTTTTTTCCTCCATTTTTTATTCAACTACTTTAGTTTATACTTTACTTATTATTCCATATTTATCCTATGGGTTATTTTTCATATAATATAGTTGAATTTTAACACCCATTCTATAAAAATAAGGAGCTGCCAAAGACAACTCCATTTTTACAATTTAATCTAAGACTGATTTTTCTTGCAGCATTAGCAATGTTCCATCGTAATCTATTACTTGGCTTTTTACTCCCTCTTTATAACTTTCCCAAGCTGCATCATCATTTATATCTAATTCGCCTGTTATAAATTTAAGAGAATTTTCCTTTGCATAGGTTTCACAACTTATTGTAAATTCCGCCTTAGTTGTTGCCTCTTCATCTGATAAAACTAAAACCGGAGGCCTATCATAGGGTGATACAGATTCATCGCCACCTATTTTGCCTGACTCAAACCAATACTTGCCAGAATAAAAACCATCATCACTGTTCCACCACGGTTCTTCTGGTATCATTTCTGTTGATGCTTCAAAAGTAAGTGGTGTAAATGGTATACCTGTACGGCAGGCTGAAGATGACATGATTCCATAATCCGCTGCAGCTTGCACAGGATCCTCTGCACTCAGTATTCCCTCAGTAAATGCATGGTCGCCATTATTTACAGTATATGTTTCCCCCTCTATACCCCAATTCATCATTTCTATCATTTCGTCGGAATATTGATAATCAATCATTCTTACAACCCATTCTGGATATTCTGTATCCGATGAAATAATTACGCCCATTGAGTCTTTAAGAGATTTACCTGTTTGTCTAGAACCCCATTTCCAAGGCGTACCATAGGCACTATTTTCTGGTAAATATGCTAATCCCCATTCCTGAGTTTCATCTGTACTTTGTGTATTCCACATTTTTGCCATACCTGCCCATAACGTTGGAACAATTAGATGATTGCCAGTAACAGCTTTTTCTGTACAATAATCTCCATTGTCTGTTGCAAATTCTGGGTCAATAAAACCTTTATTATATAAACCATTTAAGTACTTTAACATTTCTCTAAAATTATCTTCAACTGGTCCAAATGACCATTTTTCTCCATTCCAATAAGTTGTATCCCAAGTATGAAATATACCTACAAAACCACGATAAAAAGAATAATTTTTATCTGAGTTAGACATTACATAGTTAGCATCAATTGTTCCATTGTCAATTAATTCTTGTAGTTTTTCACAGAGCTTATTAAACTCATCTAATGTAGACGCTGGCACAAGATTATTATTTTTCAATATGTCAAATCTATAGGCGAAGGAAGTAAAAGATTGAGCACCTGTTATATTTTCTGGATTTTCAAAACCATCCATAAAATAATACGCCGTTCCATCATTGTTATATGCATATGCCTCTCCGCCATTAGTTTCTTTTACAAAGTTTGGGTAATACTCTAAATAATCAGAATACTTTAATATGTCTAGTACTATACCATCTGACCCAAATTCATTTACATAGGTACCTTGTGAATAAGTTGATACATCTGGAATATCATCTGTTTGAAGTAGAACCTTTTCATTTTCTCTATAATCTAGCCAAGGTGTCATATTCCATGTAATATCTAATTTACAGCCTAAATAGTCTTCCATTTTTTTCTGCCATAATTCCTGTACAGCTGTTCCTTGTGGATCTGTACCAAAGTTCGGTACAGACACTGTAATAGCCAAGGTATTGTTTGGAAGCTCTGGAAAATATAGTTCTCCATTTTCCATAAGTCCCGTTGTTTCTTCCTTGGATACATCTTTATTATTCATACCTTCGTCCTTTGAACAGCCAGCAATTAAAGTAAAACTCATAGATAAAGCAAGCAACATTGATAAAATTCTTTTTTTCTTCATTTACATCTCTCCTTTATTAATATAAAACTAACCTTTTACAGCTCCTATTTGCATACCTTGGGTAAAATGTTTTTGTATAAATGGATAAACTAATAAAATCGGCCCAATTGTAGCTACAATACATGCGTATTGCACATTTTTAGGATTTATTACACCATTTTGAACCATTTCGTTTACGCCATCAAAAGTTCCTCCATCAGCTCCCGACGTAAATAGCACTTGTCTTAAAATCATTTGAATTGGTTGTTTATTGGCATCTTTAATATATAATAAAGCCTCAAAATAACTATTCCATATATACACAGCCGAGAATAAGCCAAAAGTTGCAAACAACGCCTTTGAAAGTGGTACATATATTTTAAAAAGAATAGTCCTTTCATTTGCGCCATCTACTCTTGCTGCCTCTCTTATTTCTGTTGATATACCTTTATAAAATGCTCTGTATACAAAAACATTGTATGCTGATATAGCATTTGGCAAAACTAAAGCCCACATTGTATTCATTAAATTTAATTTACTAATTACTAAATATGTCGGAACGGTTCCTCCATTAAAAAACATTGTAATAAGTAAAAATATAGTAATGTGCTTTCGCAATACAAAATCTTTTACCATCAAAGAATAGGCTATCATCGATGTACAAAATAAATTTATAGCAGTAGCCACAATGGCATATATAATCGTATTTTTATAAGCAACCCAAATGTCATTTTGTCCAAATACAATTTTGTATCCTTCAATATTAAACTCCTTTGGCAACCATGTTACTGAACCCGTACTAATTTGTGCGCTGCTACTTAGGGAAATAGCCACAATATTTGCAAAGGGGTAAATCATAACTATACAAATTAAAGTCATAATCAATACTAAAAATACATCAACAGAATAGCTTCCAATATGTATTTGATTTTTCTTCTTCATTATAACCTCCTACCACAAACTATTTTCTGGATTCATTTTTTGAGTTATTTTATTAGTTCCAAAAACCATTATAAAACTAGCAATAGATACAAAAAGATTTACTGCCGTTGCATATTCAAATTCTCCTTGCACAATACCAACTCTGTATACATATGTACCTATTACATCTATTAAACTTCTGTTAGTATCATTTTGCATTAGTAATACCTTTGTATAATCTGCTTGCAGTACTCTACCAGCGTTCATTATAAGCAAAATAGTTGTTGTAGGCATAATTGTTGGCCATGCTATATTTTTAATCTTCTGCCATCTATTTGCACCGTCAATATTCGCGACATCATAAAGAGTTGTATCTATATTTGAAAGTGCAGCCAAATATATAATAGAACCCCAGCCCATTCCTTGCCATACTGCTGAACCTACATACATAAGCAAAAAATACTCACTTCCTGAATTCATATTAACAGGATCAAAGCCGAACATAGCTCTTACACTATTAAAAACTCCATCTAAAGAGCCAAAATTATTTAACATACCAACAATTACAACTGCAGAAATAAAATGCGGTATATAAGATATTGTTTGTACACCCCTTTTAAACCATTTGCCTCTAAGTTCATTTAATAGTAATGCAAATATAATCGGAGCCGGAAAAGTACAAAGCATTGTTACTACTCCAACCTTTACTGTATTCCATATTAAATTCCAACAACCTGTATAGTTAAAAAATCTTATAAAGTTACCAAGCAACGGCTCTTCCCAAGGACTATTCCATATGCCTAATCTTGGTTTATAATCTTTTAGAGCTATTAGTACTCCATACATCGATGCATATTTAAAAATCAATACTAAAATAATTGCAGGTAAAGCCAAAAATAATAATTCTCTTTGTCGCCAAAGGGATATTGTAAAATCCGCCACTTTTTCTTTTATTGTTTTTTTATTCACACTCCAGCTCCTTTCTTAAAAAAAATTTATATCGGTCTACTTGTCGCAAGTGCTATTGTTCTGTATTCGCCAAGTGCATTTGTTGCGTCCCCATCTTTATAGGGCGTTGCACAATAAAAATGATATAATATGCCATCATAACGAACTAAATCCTCACTAGTTGCCAAGGCCGATTGATACCCAACTCCGTCATATCCTGTATATAATATGTAAAACTTATTATTGTAATAAGTTACAAAAGGTATATCCACAGCTTGCTCATCAAAACTTCCAGATATACCAGAACCCACTAAAACAGGTTCTGGATATTTATAAGGTGTTAAATAGGCTTGAATTCTTTTATCCTTTAGCTTCATAATTTACTTACTCCTTTCTTTTTACTACAATAGATATAAGGAAATTAGGTTTTAAGAAAACATATAACTAGCGACAGCGGTACAAAAATAGCGAGTCTGAATTTTTGTTTCACAAAAACTAAATGCTCTGGTCGTTTACTCCGTAAATTGCTCGAGCATGCATCTAGCTCCGCATTTATCAACCGTTCACCGTTGTTCTGCATAGACACAATTTTTGCCAACTTGTTGGCTTAGTTTGGTCTTAGAGCCATGCTTTATGACCAGAGCAGAACTGCTGGTTCAGCATAATTTTTGCATAGTTTTATTTTTTCTTTTCATTATGATTATATCTATTTACTGCAAATTTATGTTTTCCTGAACCTAATTCTTTTTTTTGTAAATCATATTCATTTATAAATATTCCGTGGGTATTTGGCGGTATCTCTATTGCTATAAAAATTTCATCCTTTTCTTTTTGCCAACTAACCTTTACAACTCCATATTGGTGAGTTACCCACGCATTAACAAAGCTACAACTTTCTATAAAACTTGGCTTTATAATTATTCTAGTAGCGTCATTTGCAAATTTAATTCCAGCAATTCCACTATAAAACCATTCTTCAATTCCACCTAACATTAAATGATTTTGAGAGCCATGGGGATTATCTGGATTAGGTCCATCCCATTCTTCAGCTAATGTAGTAGCACCGTATTTTATCTGATACCCATAACCAGGGCTATCTGTTTTATTTATCATTTTATCTAGTATGTAACTATAATTATTTTCCATAAGTATTTTAAATAAATATGAGTGACCAATATCACCAGAAGTAATTTTATATCCTCTATTTTCAATATCCTTAATTAGATATTCCAAAACTCTTTTCTTGCTTTTTTCCTCTACAAGACCAAATACAAGACTCATTGCTTGGGCTGTTTGGCTTCCTGTAGCATATCTATAAGTCTGATGGTCAAAAAATTGTATATTATATTCACCTTTTACTTTATTGGCCAACTGTTTAAAATAAATCTCATCTTCTCCAATTTTTAATATACTTGCTACATTTCCCATAATAACAATGTCGTAATAATATATTGCTGTGGCAACAAGAGGCACAGGCGTATTTTGTGAATATGGTTTATTAGGTCCTTCATCAAGCCAATCACCTAATCCATGATGCAATAAATAATTATGCGTTTTATCCGTCAAGTAGCACAAATATTTTTTCATTGTTTCATAATAATCCCTAAGTATTGTTATATCGCCATAACGCAAATATAGATGCCATGGATTTATTATAGATGCACTTCCCCACTCTGGAGAATCCACAAACCCCTCATGATATCCAAACACCACATACTCCGGACAAATATCAGGCACTAAACCATTTTCTCTTTGAGAGTCTTTTATGTCCATTTGAATTTTTTTATATAAATTATGCACATTGTAGTTATGCATAATAGATGGTCCTATTAAATGTGTTTGTTCTAGCCAGCCTAATCTTTCTCTATGAGGGCAATCCGTTAATAGGCTTTTCATATTACTTAATATAGATTGATTTATAATTTTATGAATACTATTAAACAACTCATTGGAGCATGTGAATTCACCATTTGTTTCTACATCTGTATATATAAATTCACCTTCTAAAACCTCTATAATTGGCATTCCCCTATACTTATGCTCATATTTTTTTGGAACTGCCCCTTCAACTTTCACATATCTAAAGCCTGTATAGGCAAACATTGGCGTATAATCCTGTTCATACTTTTCATTCATTGTATATTGCCAATGATACCCCATGCCTGTAACTTTTTGATTTGGTATTTTATTCTCATCTAAGAGTTCTCCTGTTACTAAAGTCACCTTTTGACCCCAGTTATTATTTGACTTTAATTTTAAATGGGTACGTCCTGAAAAATTCCTGCCAAAATCGTATAAAAAAGCTCCCTGTTCTAGTTCTTCAATTGCAACAGGTTCATATACCTTTTTAACTTTTAAAGGCGGATTTACCTGTGCACGCAATATACCTTTAGGGCTATTAACTATTTGTGCAATCTCCCAGTTATCATCCTCTAAAAAATCCTTGTGAGAAAATCCATCCTGCTCTAATCTGCCATCATAATCTTCTCCACCATAAATACAACTAAAAGTTAGGGGACTTTTCGCCACTTTCCAAGTATTATCGGTAAAAATTTCATGGGTAGTTCCATCTGTGTAAGTAATATTCATTTGCACCATCATTTTGCACTTGCCATAACTTCGCTCATAATAAACATATCTTCCTCCAGATACATTATACATACCATCTCCAAGAAAAACCCCAATGGCATTTTCGCCATAGTTTAAATAAGAAGTAATGTTATAGGTAGAATAAAAACAGGTTTTATTGTAGTTTGTCCACCCTGGTTCTAACACTCTGTCACTAACAGATTTATTATTTAATTTAAACGTGTAGTGCCCTAAACCAGAAATAAATAACTTTGCACTTTTTATTTCTTTATTTAATAAAAATTTTTTTCTATATATTTTATACACACCATCTTCTTTTTCACCAATCCATTTACCATGCCAACAATCTTGGCTAAAAAACGCCGTTTCAAATTTTTCTATGTCACTTTCTATAACTTCAAAATTTTTATCTTTTAGTAAAACTTTCCAAAAATACATAGCATTAGAACACAATAGAATACAGCTATTAAAAATAGCATTCATTAAACTCGAATTTTTCCATCCTGTATCCCAAATTATATTCTCCATAAGCTTTTTGCTTCTTCCTACAATTATTCTATAACTGCTTTGCTCCCAATTTTTTTCATTTCCTACTACATTCCATGTAAAGGACGGTGTTACGTCTATGTCTATTGGTGTAACTTTACCTTCCACACGCATATTTGCTATTTTCATTTTTCACCTCACATCTTTAGCCCTATATCTACAATAAATACTATAGAAAAAAAGATTAAAAAAAAATGCATATAGATTATTCATTTATGCATATTTCTTATATTCTTATATTTATTATCATAAATTTGCATATTAGCTTTAGAATTTTCCATATTTTACAGTTTACTTTTAATATATAATATTTTAGGAGGTATTATATGAAAAAACAACAACCCCTTAGGAAGCAAATACTTTATTTAGCTTTTTTTCTAGGTATCAGCTTGATTTTATTAACTGTATTCAGTATTTTCTCCTATTCACGTTTATTAAATAGTACAGTAAAAAGCAATCAAGAAGATTATTCATCTCAAGTATTGTACGCAACAGAAAAAAACCTAGATAACCTAAAAAATATAGCTTCAAGTATTGCATATAACAAAATTATTCAAAAATATTTAATTGAAGATGACCCAGAAAAAAAATTCACTTTGTATCAACAAGTAATTAACTTACTAAATAATACAAAATTGCTAAACAATAGCATTTTAGATATAGCAATTATTGGTCAAAATGAAACCTTTGCTAATGTAATGGGTGACTTTTCACTTTATAACTCTATTGAAAAAGATTCCCAATTAAAATTTTCAGATAGAAAAAAACTAATAGTTGATGGCACGCCCTACCCTTGCCAAATTCTTTCAATGCCTGTTTACAACCTAGCAACAATAGACTCTCGTTATATAGGAACATTAAATATAACTATAAATATTTCTACTTTACTTGGAGACGCATATATAGATGATAACTTTATGCCTGTAGAATTATTGTTTATAAATACAAATAATAGTTTAATTTTTGGTAATAACAATTTATACAAAGCCATGAAACATACAGACCCATCTTCAAAGGAATTTAGTATAATTTATAATAGCCAAACTTATAATGGTCAAAAGTTTTATGTAAAAGCTAGCAATTCCTATTTGTACACTTTAATTAATCAATCCATCTATACAAAAAAAATAATCTCTATGGTAAAAAAACAATTCATTATTTTACTATTTACTTTAACTTTAATAAGCATGGTATTTTATAGAAACATGAAAAAAATATCCAACGCTTTTTACGAACTAACTAATATAATGGATAAAGTAACAACTAGAAAGAGAAATGCATTAAAAGAGAGAATAAGTATAGATACTTCAAGGCAATTGTGTTTAGAGGCATATAATATAGCCACGTCATACAACCATATGATGGACGAAATAGATAGGTTAAACAGAGATATTTTTACAACCTACAATAAGATGTACGAAATGGAATTAAACGAGCGTCGCTCCGAAATCGCCTTCCTTAGAAGCCAAATAAACCCACACTTTTTATATAACACCCTAACTCTAATATGTGGAATGGCAACAGAAAATCACAAGGATGGTATAATTAGCATAACCTCTGCTCTTGCAAATATTTATAGATACAGCATAGAAAACGAAGTTGTGGCACTTTACCACGAAATAGATGTTATTAAATCCTATATTGAAATTCAAAAAACAAGGTTTGAAAACCGTTTTGATGTAGTTTATAACATTTCCCCAGATATATACAACGCAGTAATTCCTAGAATGATAATTCAGCCTTTAGTAGAAAATGCAGTTCAACACGGCATAGAAAAAAGTCTTAAAAAAAGCACCCTAACTATTGGCGGTAAAAAAAACAAAAACAACCTTTTAGTTATATGGGTGGAAGATACTGGTGTTGGAATGACAGATGATCGACTTAAATATGTTTTAAATTTAATAAATGGGACAGATTTTTCCAATAAAAAAACCAATCAAGAAACTAATATAGGTTTGTACAATGTAAATAGACGAATAACCCTTTATTATGGCGAAGAATATAAATTGCATATTTATTCAAAGGCAAATGAAAAAACAAAAATTGAATTTAAAATTCCATATAAAGAATCTATATAACAGGAGAATTTTTATGTATAAAGCAATTATACTTGATGATGAAAAATGGATAATTAAAAGTCTTATGGCAACTATAAAAGACCAAAACTATTTTGAAATTATTGGAGAAGCTTATGATGGTATTGCAGGATTAAAACTTATAAAAACACTAAAACCCCATTTAGTTTTTGCCGACATACAAATGCCTGGTATGGGTGGCCTTGAGCTATTACAAGAAATAAAAGCACTACAGCTAAACACACTATTTATAATAATAAGTGGCTATGCTGAATTTGCTTATGCACAACGGGCAATGTATTACAGTGCTATAGGCTACTGTCTTAAACCCTTTTCAAAAAGTGAAATAACAGATTTAATGTGTAAGGCCTACAATAAACTTTTGGAGCAAGAAAATACTTCTATACCTTATAAAGCTACAGAAAAAGAGGCGATACAAGGTTTTATTCCACAATTAATTAAAGTAGAAAATAAAATGGTTCAAATTATGATTGATTATATTAACCAAAATTTCGAAATAGACATACCAATACAAAAGCTGGCAGACCTATGCTCCATTAATCCAAATTATGCCAGCCAAATATTTAGCCAGGAAATGGGAGAAACTTTCAGCTCCTACCTAACAAATATTCGCATTGAAAAGGCTATATATTTACTTAAAAATACAGACCTACCTATATCACTAATAGCTAGTAAGGTTGGATATAATGACTATTTTTATTTTGCAAAAGTTTTTAAGAAAAAAACAAATATAACTCCAACCTCATATCGAAAAAAATCATAAGACATTAAAGGTGTGATACTTATATGAAAAAAATATTATTTTTTATGCTATTTACTGCTTTAGCTTTTGGGTGTCAATTTAGCCCAAAGAAAGAACCGAAAGATAAGAGTCTTAATTCAAAATACAATGAACATTTAAATATAAGCATTGGATTTTGGGATATACAAGATATGGTAAACAATACAAAGGGTGATGAAATTCTGTCACTTATTGAAAAAAAATTCAACATTACAATTTCCCCTTTGTCTGTAAACTGGAATGACTATAAAGAACACTATCAAATTTTAAGTGCCACTAACAATTTGCCAGATCTTTTTGCCAGTGTAACAATGTCTTCTTCAGACAATAACGGTTTTTCTAGTTTAGATAAATTAATATATTCTAAATCAATACGCAGCTTGCCGGACGACCTCTCGCCCTATCCCAATGTAGAAAATATTATAAAAATGTGCAGTCCAATATATACATATGGTGGAAAATATTATGCCCTACCAAGGACATCATTCCAAGACATTAAATTAAGTTCTTCCGACGCTTCAATGCTAATACGAAAAGATTGGATGGAAAATTTAAACATAGCAGCGCCACAATCTCTAGAAAAATTTATAGAACTAACATCAGCCTTCGCTCACAAAGACCCCGATGGAAATGGATTAGATGACACTATTGGATATAATGTTAATAATAGAATTGCCTTAGGTAAATGGTTAATGCTTGGAATAGCGCCAAAGTGTAATGTATATAGTTGGATAGAAGAAGATGGTAAATACATACCTTCTTACATTACAAAAGATTTCGAAAAAGTTATTACAGCCTATAGAAAATTATATAATGTTGGTGGCCTAGATCCCAACTTCTATGTTAAAAAGCCAACGGATTCTCTAAGTGATTTTGCCAGTGGTAAACTAGGAGCTTTAGAATATAAATCATCGCCCTCTTCAGTTAATAAGTTGCAAAAACAATGGGATTTATATCAACGTAAGCCATTCCAAGACTGTGTAGGAACTTTACAAATCTTCCCTGCCGAAGATGGAAATTATTATAGCAATACAAGTAGTATTTATTGGTCTGAATCTCTATTTTCATCTAAAGTAGATGACAAAAAAATGGATAGAATTCTCTCCTTATACGACTATTTGCTATCAGAAGAAGGAACAAATCTTATAAAATATGGAATAGAAAATGTTGACTACGTTAAAGAAAATGGTGAATATAAATGCACTGTTGATGTAAAGAACATAAGTCTATCGCATTCCCTATTTAAAAAGTATCCATCTCTATATCTTTTTAATAGCCTATCAACTTGGGGAGGTACAAGAGATGACTTTAGAAAAACAGAAATAAATAATCTTAGATTTGGCAACCATGCAGTCCATTTGGCAAATGAAGATTTAAAATGGAACTTAAAAAATACGATTCCCGTTAAAAGACCTTTCAATTTTATTTTAACTCCGAAAGAAAGTACAGAATATTTTACAACAGAAGCCATTGTAGATGATTTTACAAAAATAATAATCGGTAAAAGTGACCCAATTGAAATGTGGCACAAAACCTTAGATGAATACTATAAAAACGGATTAAATGAATACATTGAAAGGCAAAACCAGTTATACCTCGACTATTTAAAAACCCAAGAAAAATAGATGGAAAGGAGTTTATATGCATGGAGTAATAATTACAAAAGGAGTATCTGATTGGCAGATAGTTCAACACAAAAGCGGCTTTGCAAACTTGACATTCCAAGGCACTTATAGTGTGCCACAAGCAGCTATAGAAGTTGGGGTAAAAGAGGCCTATCCCATTATTCGCATTTTAAATGAAGATGATAACTATCAAATATGCCCATGGAGTAAAGTTTACTATACGCAAAGCCCAACAAACTACGAAGGTACTTGGAGCGCAACATTAACTGTACCCGCCGGAGGACTATATAAAATCGAAACCGGACTAAAAACAATTAGCACCAAACCTGATTTGCAATGGATATTCCGTGGGGATGTAAGGTTGCACATAGGCATTGGAGATATTTTTGTTATAGCCGGACAGTCAAATGCTTCTGGTTACGGCAGAGATAGTGCCTACGATCCTCCCCATACAAAAGTTCATCTTTTTAGAAATCGTGGTACTTGGGATTTAGCTTGCCATCCTATTAATGAATCAACTGCAGCAGAAGACTGCATCAACAAAGAAATGGGCGTTTCCGGCACATCACCCTTTATTACTTTTGGCAAAGAATTTTATAAAATCTCCCAATATCCTGTTGGACTTATTCCAACAGCCTTAGGAGGTTCACCTATTAGCCGTTGGGATACTCAAGTAAATGGCGATCTCTACTATAATATGATTAACAAAATAAAAAAATGTGGAAATGAAATTTCGGGGATTTTGTGGTACCAAGGTTGTTCTGATACAACACCTTTATTATCCCCCAAGTATTATCAAAGTTTTTTAAGACTAGTAGAAAATACAAGGAAAGATCTTTTTGAAGTGCCTTTCTTTACATTTCAACTAAATAGACAATTTAACGCTGAATACAATGAAGACTGGGGTGTAATTCGTGAAGCACAAAGACAGACTGCTATTAATATCCCAAAAGTTTATATACTTCCAACCTTACATTGCTCTTTATGTGATGGGATACACAATAGCTCCCACGCAAATATTATGTTAGGCAATAACCTTGCTAAACTATGTGGCAATGTCATTTACAATAAGGAAGAATTTTTTGCACCAAATATAATAAAAGCAGAAGCAAAAGAAAACATTATATATATTTCCTTTTCAAATTTAAACAATGGTTTTATTCAAATAAACAATAATATTAATAACAGCACCTTTTTAATAGAAGATTCTAAGGGCAATATACCTTTATTATCTTATTCTACTTTTGAAAGTGACAATGCTAAATTGCAATTAAAGCTGGGAAGAAATCCCATAGGCACAACAACCATTTCCTATGGATGGAGTTCAGACCCATCTCATATACCCTTTTACGATGAAAAAACATTTTTGCCAATACTATCTTTCTACAAATTCCCAGTAGAAATATGCTAAATAAGGAGGACATATGACATATCAATGGAACAACATAAAAAAAGAACCACCTAAATGGTTCAAAGACGCAAAATTTGGGATTTTTTTTCACTGGGGACCCTATTGCGTCCCAGCCTTCGAAAACGAATGGTACTCAAGAAACATGTATGGAAGCGGGCTATCCCAAAACATTCATCACATAAAAACTTATGGTGAACTTGCAAATTTTGGTTACAAAGATTTTTATCCAATGTTTACTGGAGAAAAATTCGATCCAAAAGAGTGGGCAGACCTAGTTATAAAATCTGGTGCAAAATATGCCGGACCAGTAAGTGAGCACGCAGATAATTTTTCAATGTGGAATAGCAAAATTAACCCAACTAATAGCGTAAATTATGGGCCGAAACGAGATATTGTAAATGAGTGTTTTAGGGAATTTCGCAAAAAAGGAATTAAAACCTTAGCAACATTCCATCATCAATGGTTATGGGGCTGGTTTATGTCTTCCAACAACGAAGCCGACGTGTACGACCCAAAAAATGAAATATATTATGGCAAAGCATTGCCCCTTGAAACAAACAGATACAAACCTTATAGATTTCCAGATAATGAATTTAATATTACTTGGCGTGATAAAGTGATTGAAGTAATTGACAAATACAGCCCCGACGCACTTTATTTTGACAGCCGTACATTTATTATAGATGAAAAATATAGATATGAATTAGTTGACTATTATTATAAAAATAATAAAAATGAAGATTGTATAATTACCTATAAACAAGAAGACTTTCCCATAGACATAGGTGTATACGATATAGAATGTGGTCGTTTTTCCAAAGCTAAAGAATTTTACTGGCAAACAGATGATAGAATAGAAGATAATATAACATGGTCCATTGTACAAAATCCTAAATATAAATCCAGCACAAAAATAATACACCACTTATGTGATGTAGTTTCTAAAAATGGTAACTTATTATTAAATGTTGGTCCAAATGCCGACGGTTCTTTCCAAAAAGAGGCAAAGGCTAATTTGTTTGAAGTAGGAAACTGGTTAAAAATATGTGGTGAGGCAATTTACGGAACTCGTCCTTTCTCCATTGCTGCAGAAGGTCCAAACACTGTTAAAGATGCAAACTACAATGTAGAACACATTAAAAATCAACTAACAGATGGAGTAGCAACAGATATTAACTTAATGGAATTTTCACATGAAGATATAAGGTTTACTACAAGAGATGAATTTATCTATGCCATTGCATTAGGATGGCCAAAGGACAAAACCTTAATAATTAAATCCCTTAGCCTTAAGTGTCCACTAAAAGAAATTACAAAAGTTGAATTATTAGGAACAGATTTAAATATTCCATTTATTCAAGACCGCTACGGTTTGCATTTATCCCTACCAACAGATAAACCCTATGACCATGCCTATGGTTTTAAAATATTTTCATGAATTTATTGGCATTTGCGAAATAGCATTTTTTGCTAAATCGCAATGCCTTTTTTTATCACCTAATTCCAAAGACTTTTATTATTCTTACGGATTAAAGTTTTAGTCAAGCTTTTTTAAAAGCTTGTGGGGTTGGTTGCTTGCCTGAGCAATAAAGCAAATCTTTATGACCAAGGCTTGGGGCAAATCACCAAGGTTTTTTCTTTTCAAGACACCCCCATATTCACAAATTTATCATTTAAATCATGGTACGATGAAATCATTCCACTCTAAACAACCCGAGAAATCTCCCCCGTTTCCGAATTAATAACCAATCCATTTACCACTATCCCATCAGGCATAAGCAAATGATTCCTTACAATATCCACCGTTCCCTTTATGGATTCCTCCAAATCACAAAAGCCACCAATCCAGCTATCAAAATCCACACCGCAATACTTAACTAAGTCTATATTTTTTTGGCTTATGCCCTTTTCTTTCATTTTTTCAATTATATCTGAGCTATTAGTATGCCTTGCACCACAATCCGTATGTCCTACAATTAATATTTCTTTTATGCCTAACTCATATACCCCAATAATCAAGCTACGCATAACACTACCAAATGGGTGTGAAATAACAGCCCCAGCATTTTTTATAACCTTTACATCTCCATTTTTAAGGCCCATTGCAGCTAATAGTAACTCTGTTAACCTTGTATCCATACAAGAAACTATTGCCAACTCCTTTTCTGGATATTTACTTGTTTTGTATTGTTCATACTGTTTTTTTTCCACAAACTCTTTGTTGTATTTTAAAATATTTTCTAACATATTACCCCCATAAAAAAACTGCCAAGAAATCCTTGGCAGTTTGTTAATTATTTCACTTCTTCTATTTCCTCAACTTCACTTTCGCCCTCTTCAGTTTGTTCAGGCATCTCGCTAGGTTCTTCTGCTATTTTCGCAGTAAACTTTTCAACTATCTCTTCTTTTTTTTCTACTACTTCCGTTTTTAAAGACGCTGCTCTTTCTGCCGCTTCATTTTTAATATTAGCAACTTTTTCTGCCGCCTCATCTCTTACTTTTTCTATTTCACCTTTTATTTTATTTACTTCAAGTTTTAAATGCTCTATTTTTGTAACAGCCTCTTCCAAATCGGTATCTAAAATACTTTCTTTGTCTGGATTTTTTATTTTGTCGTAATAAAATTTTCCTAATTTACCATACAGATTTTTTATTTCTTTTTCTGCACTAGATAAAGCTGAGTTTAATTTTGTAACCTCAACCGTTGACTTTGTTTTTTCACTTGCTGTTTTTGAAAGCTCGCTTGCCTTGTTCAGTACTGAGTCTAAAAATCCCATAGTGTCCTCCTTAATAAAACTAATTTTTAATTGTTACCATTATAAATATTTACGTAAATAGCTTATAGTTTTCTTCATTAATATATCGTAAGCCAATAGACCTATCTGTTAGCGGGGCATGTAGCCCCACCACAAAGAGCCACGCCGAACAGTGGACAAACACAAAGTGTTTGGTTTGCTTAGCAAAATTCAGATGCCAGATTAAGGTGGTGGTCTAGTTCGTATCGATTAAATATATTTTAATATTACATCATTTTTAATACCATTTCAACACTAAGTCAAAAAAATCAAACATACTCATATCAGCTATCAATTGTAATGGTTTTGTATTCTAAAGGAATTATTTTTTCTAAATCGTCAATTTGAAAAATAACTACATCATCAAAAAGTTGAACCTCAAAATTATTTATACTGGTATAAGTTTGAGTAACAATGCGCCCACCCGATCTACCACCAAAGCTAACTTTATTATCCTCAAATTTAATTACGCTTTCACCATATGAAATATATTCGACTGTATTTCCATTTGTTTTAATTCTAAAATCTTCATTAGATTTTATTTGTTCATCTAAGAATAATGAAAACTCATAGCCATTAAAATATCTGTCATTCTCTTCTTTTATTGCTTTTGTTTCCTTTAAGGAGTTAACTAAAAGCCTATTTCCCAAAGTTGTTATAAGAGATAATATGAGTATGCTAATTATTACTTCTATAAAAGTAAATCCTTTTTTCATTTAAACATTTCCTTCCTTTACAAAAATTACGCCTATTTTATTATAAAATAATTATTTGTTTATTCAAACTTTTTTGTTATAATCTAAAAGAATTAAATTTATACAAAATATTAAACTCAAGGAGAAATCAATGAAAAAACTTTTACTATCATCATTAGTAGTTATATTTTTATTTGGATGTAGCTCGTCCTCAACACCATCCAGTGAGGTAAATAACTCTGCAAAAACTACCAATGAAGAAAATTCTAAGGAGGAAGAATCTATGGACGAATCATCTAATAAGGAAGAATCTATGGAAGAAACACC
This sequence comes from Lachnospirales bacterium, assembly GCA_047974375.1. Classification (GTDB taxonomy): domain Bacteria; phylum Bacillota; class Clostridia; order Lachnospirales; family CAMZNU01; genus JBKECF01. Next base: position 46,072 of record JBKECF010000095.1, on the reverse strand, counting down.
TATAGATGAAACACCAACAGAAGAAATCAATGATGCAACTGAAGAGGAAACCGAGGAAATGATTACCCTAGGTGACTTAACACCATACAATGGTATATGGATTGCCAAGCTAGATAATGACTATGTAAGTTTTGCCGTAATGTCCGAAACCCTTTCTGGCTATTTATACGACGACTACGACCAAAGCCAAATAAATGGTAAAGTATTAGCTGATGATGAGAACGGCACCATTTCCTTTTCTTTTGAAAATGGTTATATGGTTTTAAAAATGGAAGGTGACACTCTAGTACACACAGAAAATCCTAATATCGTTTTTGAAAATGTTAAAAATGTAACAGAAACCAACGAAGATTTAGATCGCATAGTTGCTTTAACAAAAGAGGCATTAGAATAGACTATTTATTAAGAAGACCCAATTTACAAAGCCACAGTAAATCGGGTCTTCTTTTATCTTATATCCTATATAAATAATATATATTTGCTCAAACTTCTTTTTTTTGCTATATTTCCTACATAGAATAAAAAAGTAATAGAAAGGGAATAAAATGATAAAACAAAATGGTAAAGTTTCCGATATGTTGAATTTTTACAAAGACATAGACGTTTTCCAATTGGAAGAACAATATGGCACACCTTTATATATATATAACGAGGAAATACTTCGCAATAGGTGCAGGGATTTAAAAAATTTAGTACCTTATAAAAACTTTTCAGTAAATTACTCCGCAAAAGCAAATAGTAACCTTTCTTTTTTAAAAATAGTAAAAGAAGAAGGCTTAAATGTAGACGCCATGAGCCCTGGAGAAATTTTCGTCGAAATGGAAGCAGGCTTTAAGCCAGAACAAATTTTTTATATAAGCAACAATGTTTCAAAAGAAGAAATGCAATACGCTATAGATAGAGGCATAATGATAAGTATTGACAGCCTAAGCCAACTTGAGCAATATGGTCAAATAAATCCAAATAGTAAGGTAGCAATTCGATTTAACCCAGGTGTCGGCGCCGGCCATAGTGATAAAGTTATTACTGGTGGCAAGAAAACTAAATTCGGCGTAAATATGGAATACATTCCCGAAGTTAAAAAAATACTCGCCAAGTACAACCTTACTTTAGAGGGAATAAACCAACATATAGGCTCATTATTTATGGACGGCCAACCCTATATAGATAGCCTTCACTCAATAAAAACTATTGTTTCAGCCTTCGACTCAATTAATTTTGTAGACTTAGGCGGAGGTTTTGGCGTACCTTACCATAAAGAAGATGACGAATCGCCTATAGATTTAAAAGATTTATCCACAAAAGTAAATAAATTCATGGAAGACTTATCTAATGAAGTAGGTAGAAACCTTCATTTTAAAATCGAGCCAGGTAGATATATATCTGCCGAATGTTGCGTACTTTTAGGCAAAATACATAGCACTAAATATAATGGAGATAATAAATATGTGGGCACAGACCTTGGCTTCAATACATTGCAACGCCCTGTTATGTACGACAGCCACCATAGTGTAGAAGTATATACAAAAAATAAGGAAAAAAGAAAAATAGAGCCTGTAAATTTAGTAGGTAATATTTGTGAAAGTGGCGATATAATGGCAACAAACAGAAATCTTCCTGAAATGAAAGTTGGGGATCTTGTAGCTGTTATGGACGCTGGTGCCTACGGATACTGTATGGCATCTAATTACAATAACAGGTTACGACCTGCAGAAGTTTTAATTACGAAAGATGGAAATGTAAAATTAATTCGTGAAAGAGATACTTTACAAGACCTAATAAAAGGAATGTAAAACATCCCCTCTGGAACATTTATTGACAAAAGTGTACCAGAGGGACAACTTTAAATAATAACATCTTTACAACCTAACCTCAGTCCATCCATATTACAATAAAAAAACACATAAAGTAATTATACAAAATGCGTTTTTCCTTTACTCTATGATAGGTATATTTCCATCATGTATTTCTATAATTCTTGAGCATTTTTTATATACTCGTTCATCGTGAGTTACAATAATTATAGTTTTATCTTTTTTTCTTAATTTATTAAAAAAAGACATTAACTTTTCGCTGTTACAATCATTAAGCGCAGCCGTCGGCCCATCTGCTAATAAGACTTCTGGTTCATTAATTAGCGCCCTACAAATAGCCACTCGGCGTTTCTCTCCACCAGACAAATCTCCCACATAACTTTTCTTCTTATTTAAAATTTCAAAGCTTTCTAGTAATTCATCAACCCTTTCTGCTTTCTTAAGTTTTATTTTCTTATTCTTCTCAAAAAATAGTGGAAGAAGTATATTTTTTTCAACGGTTAGATCTTCAATTAATAAACCATGTTGTGGTATATATCCAAAAACATTTTTTCTAAAAAGGGCGCTTTCCTTATCACTTTTCACAACCTCTTTCCCTTTAAAATTATAGGTACCTGTGTAGTCCAGTTGATTGCAACCAATAATTGATAAAAGTGTGGTTTTCCCTGAACCAGAAACCCCTCTAATTGCAACCATTTCTCCACTTTCTATATATAAGTTTAAATTTTCCAAAACCTTTACACTGTTTTTGTAAACTTTTTCTATATTACTCTGTTAGAACTATCTATACCTTCCCCGTAACCTAATTGATGCACCCTAAAGCTGATGGACATATCACTTAAGTACATAGGCGGTTCAACGTTCCAATTATAAATTGTTAAAAAAAAGTTAAAGCAAATTATTGAAGCTATAGCAAATAGAATCATAACGATGTATATAACTTTTCGTGAATTGTAAATGTATTTCATATATAACCTCTTCCATGGTCGAAATAAAGGGGGTCAAACTTCTGCCCCCTCTTATTAATTCTAATAATAGAAAATATAGTTCCCTATGATATCATAGCTCTCTTTATGAATAAAATATTACCATTTTATTCATAAAGGATAAGTTAACTTATATTGCAAAAATTTTATTAAATAGCGCCGCAACTATTATTTATAGTATACAAAAAAAATAGCTAGTGCCATTTTGTAATATTTTATTATTGTATTATAAAATATTAATAGTTTTTTATAGTCAACTTATTTATCAGCCATTTAAAAGTTAATTTGAAATGCACGCACAAAAAAGGCTGTCGACTAAAAAGGGAAATTCCCTAATTCTGACAGCCCTTGTTTTATAAATAACCAAATATACAAAAGTTAGCATTACTTACTAGATTATCATTTTAATATAGTAAAAATGATTAAACTTCTCACTTTCCACCTTCTCTCAAGGATATTTTGTACTAGTCAATTAATAGCGAAGCCATATGCTTTATATCCCTCATTAATAAGCGTATAAGCCGGTTCGTTTAACCTATCGAGGGATATGTTAAATATATATCTTTCCAACTATTCCCTGTTTTTTTGGTTATTATAGTTTGATGTCCAATACCAAAAGATCCGCCATCTATATCCCAACTTATTATGTACCCAACTTTTAAATTTGCGGTACTCCTTACTCTTTCCATTTTACTACTATGCTTATCTAAATATAAATTGTAAGCTCCACCTATACTGTACTATCATTTTTTGTGGATAAATTAATATTCATAGTAATAATAGAGTTTTCGATGGTTGTGGTATATATTTTAGCTTCTTCTTTTAATTTATCTAGTATATTTGGGTCTTTTTTTCTAGTTCTATTAATTTACCATATTTTTTTACTATTCTTCTTTGACTACTGTTTTCATTTCTATAGGTGTAAACATTGCAGAACTATCTTTAATATTTCGAACTGAACCATTTTTAATATATAACCAATTTGTCTGTGACATCTTTATACGTATTCTAGCTGTTCCGTCAATGCCTATTATAGAAACTAAATCCAAATCAACACTTAAACCTGTTGTTCCAATTACTCCTAGCACAGTCACTAATACTTGTCTTTTTAACATATAAACAGAAAGGTTATTTTTTGTCTAATATTTTACATATAAGCACCAATAACATTGGAATTACAGCAATACCTGGACTAACCTCTCCACTATTAAATAATACATAGGCAATTCCTACAAACGTAAGTATAGTAAATACTATCATTAATTTTTTCAAGTTACCACCTCTATAACTAATTAATTATTGTGGTGTAATATCAAACGCAAGTACCCATGTCATTTCTGCATATACACCATTTCCTTGATTATTAGCATCTAATCTTGAGGATAACAACCACCAGTAAGAACTTGCTAAACCTCCAGGTACTGCTGTTATCGGACCAAAATATGCACCTGTGACAGCTACTCCTACCGCAACTGAGGCACATGAATTAAAATCTGCAGACATCCTATTTGTTTCACAATCACACGCATATCTTGCATAACCCCACCAATGCTCAACAGTATCTGTATTCAAACCACCACCACAACTATACCAATGCGATGCCATGTATATCTGGTGTTGCCAATAATTGACCAATAGATAAGTCAGAGTTTATTCTTATATATCCCTCATCTACTTTCACATTTAATTTGTCAAAATATGCAATTTGACCATCAATTAAATCAGCTGAAACTCCATCTAAAACTGCACTATCTCTATCAAATACAAAATACCCATTTTCTACTGCTGCATAAACTTCTATGTTTTTTACGTCTTCTACAGTATATTCTTCCAGTATTTCGGTACTATTTTCTGATTGCACAAACATTACAGTTGATGTACTTAGTATCATTGTTACTACTATTAACATAGCAAAAATTTTTTTAAATTGTCTCATAAATATACCTCCTCGTATAATACGGTAGTGTAATACACTACCAATTAGAAATATAAAACCAAATTCCTACGATATCATAGATATCTTCATGAATAAAATATTGCCGTTTTATCCATAAATGGTAAGTTAACTTGTCTTACAAAAAAATTTTAAATAATGCCGCAACTATTACTTATAATATACAAAAAAAAAAAATAGCTAGTGCCATTTTGTCATATTAAATAATAATATTATAATAAAATAATAGTTTTTTATACTTGACTTATTTATCAGCGTTCTAGAACCTAGTTCCAAAGTTGAGCACAAAAAACTGTCGGCAAAAAAGGGAAATCCCCTAATTTACCGACAGCCCTATAGCCACCAAAAGTTAGTATTTTATATCGACTAATTAACCTTAAACCTTAAAACATTAATAAACATCGCAACCATAGTGAGTACATATAAAATATAAAACAAATAGATAGAACCAAAAAAATCTTCCTGAGCTAAACCCGAAGAGGATTTGATTGTATATGTAATATATGGAACCATAATAACTAGCATGGCACACCCAATATAAAGGCAAGTTTTCTTATCTTTCATATTACTAAAAATATATTTCCAAAATTTTAGAACTACAATGCCAATAAGCCCACCTACAATGCCGTAAGTTATTAACCCCACTAAAGAAATTAAAATATAGATAAACATTTTACGCTTTTTATTATCTAATAACACTCCCATAATTAGCACACCCTTTCATTATTTCTATTTGAAGTAAGTATTCCAAGAATAACTTCCTTTTGATGTAGCACCAACATTAAATCCCTTAACAGCTATGCCTATATAATACGTTCCCTTTACAGTTGTTGAAATATTTCCCCTCGTAACATTTTGTACTTTGCTGGTTTGCGTCCACGATGACAAAGAAATACCTGTTATATATGAGCTTGCATTAGTAGCCGATATAAAATACGGCTTCGAGTTTTTATATGCATATTTATATGATACATCTGTATTCATCCAGCAAAACAAACCTGTTCCAGCATTGACAAAAGGTATATGCTTTCTTCCCGTAGAAACTCCATTGTATGTTGTGGTCCTTCTCGTAGTACCTTGTTCTAGATTATAGGAACCAATATATACGTCTGGTAGCTTTTGTATCCCTTGCTCCGATTCCATAATTTCCAAGAAATTTTCAAATTCTTCAATTGTATCAAATTCTAAAGTTTCGATATTATCATTGCTTCTTAAATATTTATTTCTTTCCGAAATATTATCAAAGTTTATAAAATCATACTTTTCATCCAAGTCTTTTAACGACTGTAAATCCTGCTCCTTTTCTACATTACTCTTACAAATTTCTACCTGTTGTGCATTAACTCTAAATGTTCCCAACATAGATACAACCACAATTATAGCCATTACTTTTTTAGTTTTATAATAATAAGCTCCAATAAATTCAGGGTAATGTAAAGCACTACCACTTAGAAATATAAAATCTAGTTTTCTATGATATCATAGACTTCTTTATAAATAATATTGCCATTTTATTCATAAATGGTAAGTTAACTTGTCTTACAAAAAAACTTTAAATAGTGCCGCAACTATTATTTATAGTATACAAAAAAAAAAAAAAAATAGCTAGTGACATTTTGTAATATTCCATAATAATATTATTGAAAAAATAATAGTTTTTTATACTCAACTTATTTATCAGCGTTCTAAAACTTAGTTTCAAAGTTAAGCACAAAAAAAACTGTCGGCAAAAAGGGGAATCCCCTAATTTACCGACAGCCCCATAGCCACCAAAAGTTATAATTGTATATCAACTAAAATACCTGTACCCAATGCATTAAAGCTATCTTTTTTAAATGCACCTAGGCTATAATTAAAATAATACCTTGAACACTCTAGTAACTAGTTTTATATTTTACCATTTACAGAAAAAGCTTAATATGTCCAATAAAATATGTTAAATAATTCATAAAAGATTTCATTCACTTCATAATATGTCAAATCTGGATTTTCAGCTAAATTATCATTTACGTCTGACATTTTTAATATAATGTTACCCAGTTGTTTTTTTAAAGAACTCATATATTCTTCATCATTTGTTTCAGATAGAGTTTCTGCAATAAACCCAAACTCACTGCCTGCATATTCAGCATATATATTAGCGCTAAAATAAGCTTCTAGTTTATTAAAATCTATGCCTATAGAATAAATGTCTGAATTAGTTTTATCCAACTCAGTATTAATATCTCTTACTAAAAAAAATACATGGTTGACAAATATTTCTCTTGTTTTTTTAAAATCGCTATAGCTTTTAAAACAAAAAATACCTAATATAAAAATAGTAACCCAAACCATAATAAACTTTAATATCTTTAAATTTTCTTTATACTTCATATATTAATACCACGTCGGATCATAAAAATCAGCATTAAATCCCCATGATATATTCCTAATTCCATCCCCCTCTAATTTTAGCAATATATAATCATATTTTTCTTTCAGGCCTCTTCCATATGCCTTTACTTCTCTAACAATATAGCGTTCATTTTTTTGAATATTGTACGAATCACCGTACGGGTACCACTTATTTGTAGTTGTAGCACTTGTGCTTGTTAATTGATCATACAAATTTGACACTGCTCCAGCATAAGGTATATATCCAATAATAGCCTTTAATATATTTGACTTATTATAGCCATTTAAATTGTAGGTATAGTATCTTCTATTGAAAACACCCGTGGCAGTATTTGACTTATAGTACACATACGGATCAGTAACAATTCTAGCTCTAGAATCAAATATGGATAAAGTTCTATTATTTACGTTATATAAAACCCAGCAATTATTTGTTACTTTGTAACTTATATCAAATTGTTGTGTGCCATAATCTTGTTTATCAGATATTAAATAAGTCATAACATAGTGAACCCTATTGTTAGTACCAGCGTATCGCATCGGGTATACTGCGTACCCTGACTTCAATGACCACCCATTAAACTTTGTTTTCCAAGTATTGAATCGACCAGACTTAAAAACTGAATCATCAATCCCATTTATCAGGCTCTTTGGTATTCTTTTCTCTTCAATAAATGATCCATGGGAAATCTCCTTTAGTTCATCTAAAGTATCGCCTATATCAATTACTTCCCCTACATACTCTAAACTACGTTTTTCATATACATCATATGTATTTTCTGAACTTATATCCAAAGTTTCAAAATCATTTTTAGTAGAACGCTTTATTCTATTGTCAAAATTTAATGAAATATATGCAATTTCCCTTTTCTCTATTTCTTCCGCACTATATCCATTATTTGTATTATTAAGATTATCCGCAATATAGTCTAAGTTAATATCAGTAAGAGGAACTTGAACATAATAAGTCAAATTTAATTTTTTATTATATACCCCAAAAAAAAGTACACTTTTGCCTTGTAAATTTATATTTTTGTCTAACAATGCCATAGTATTAGCTGAATTCTCAATCCTAAAATTCACCACTTTATAATTATTTAACTCATTTTCTTCTATACCAATTAATGTATTTCCCCGATATATGCCTAATTGGCTTTGATACAACTCAAGATAAAATCGTAAATCTTCCATAGAATTATCATCTACTAATCCATTGTCATCCAAATAAAATTGAACACCATCAATATCATTAAAGTAGCCAGAAAAACTATTATTATATTTCGCCATACTAAAATCTCTATCTACGTCTGCGTGTATTATATTACTATTAAAGATAATTACTGATATTATCAGCATACTAATGATTTTTTTTATTTTATTCATAATAATAACCTCCAATAAATTTAGAGTAGCCTAAAACACTACCATCTAAAAAATAAAACCAAATTTCTACGATATCATAGATTACTTTATAAATAAAATAATTTCGCCATTTTATTCATAAAGGGTAAGTTAACTTATATTGCAAAAATTTTATTTAATAGCGCCGCAACTATTATTTATAGTATACAAAAAAAAAATAGCTAGTGCCATTTTGTCATATTACATAATAATATTATTAAAAAATTAATAGTTTTTTACGATTAACTTATTTACCCATGTTATGAACCTAAGTTTCAAAGTTAAGCACAAAAAAACTGTCGGCAAAAAAGGGAAATCCCCTAATTCACCGATAGCCCCATAGCCGCCAAAAGTTATAATTGTATATCAACTAAAATACCTGTACCCAATGCATTAAAGCTATCTTTTTTAAATGCACCTAGGCTATAATTAAAATAATAAGAGAAATCATTAAACTTTAGTAAATCATCTATAGATTTACCCATAAAATCATTAGACTCATTATTTATTTGACTAAAAAAGTTATAGCTTTCATCTTTAGTTTCCATTACTTTGTTAATAGTATCTTTCTGAAAATACTCTTCCTCAAATTCCAACTCACCATTTTTGTAATTTAAGCCCAACACACCTAGTGTTTCAATATTTTCCTTCAAAAAACTATCTACTACATTATAATAGTCTTTCACCTTACCATCTACTGTAGTATCGAAAGATAATTCCTTTAACTTTTTAATGTCATTTACAAATTTTTTAGTCTTTTTGTTTAATACTTCTTTTGTTTGGCTATACCCCTTTAAATTTACATCCTTGTCTAGATTACTGTATGCCGACATCATATCTAGTACAGAAGCTTTAATAGAGTTTATGGTCGATGTAAAATCTTGTACATAATCGACCGCATTATTCTTGTACGCCTTACTTAAACTTAAGTTAGTAAAAGAATTTTTATCTCCCTTTGAACTTCGCACACCCTGTCCGATAGAGCCACTACGTATAGAAGGTTTTTGTAAATTTAAATAGTAGGAGTAATTGATAGAATTTATCATCTTATCAGCCCCTTAAAACAACCTTGTTTCACCTACAAAGCCTACTTAAATTTTATCACATAAATATACATATGTCTATTAGCCTTCAAATAAAGCTTTGGCAAATTCCTTAGAATTAAATTCCCCTAAGTCTTCTATAGCTTCTCCAAAACCTACATATCTAACAGGTATATTCATTTCGTTTTTAATACCTATAACCACGCCACCTTTAGCAGTTCCATCTAGTTTCGTTAAAACAATTCCTGTTATGTCAGCTACTTCATTAAAAAGTTTGGCTTGCTGCAAAGCGTTTTGTCCTGTTGTTCCATCAAGGACTAAAAAAACTTCAACTTTTGCCTCCTCATACTCCCTATTTATTATTTTTTGAATTTTCCTTAATTCTTCCATAAGGTTTTTCTTGTTGTGAAGTCTACCAGCTGTATCACAAATAAGTACGTCTATACCTTTCGCCTTCGCTGACTTTACAGCGTCAAATACCACTGCCCCTGGGTCAGAATTTTCTTGATGTTTTATTACATTTATACCACTTCTGTCACCCCAAACCTGTAGTTGGTCTATAGCTGCAGCTCTAAATGTATCTGCTGCTACCAGTAATACACTTTTGCCTTCATTTTTATATTTAGCCGATAATTTGCCTATAGTTGTAGTTTTACCTGCTCCATTCACACCTATAACCAATATTACAGTTTTAGTATCAATTACTAGCGGTTCGTTATCTTTTTCTAATATATCTGTTATTTCCTCTATTAATACATTACGTATTTCTTCTGTATCTTTTATATTTTCAGCTTTTGCCCTGTCACGAACTCTATCCATAATATAAGAAGCTGTAGAAGCCCCTAAGTCGCCAAAAATAAGTGCATCTTCCAGTTCCTCATAAAATTCCTCGTCTATTTTTGTAAATGCCTTAAGTACATTCTCTACATTTCCCATTATATTACTTCTAGTTTTGGAAAGTCCATTTTTCATGCGTGTAAAAAAGCCTACTTTTTCTTCTGTTGAATTGTTTTCTACACCATCTTCCCCACCGCTTAAGTCTATTATTGTTTCCGTATTTTTTTCAATAATAATTTCTTCATTATCACTATTTTCTGAAGTTTCTTCCTTTTCTTCCTCTATTATTTCCTCTTGAACCTCTTCTATTATTTCTTCGGGAGCATCTTCTACTACATCAATAGTATCATGCTCATTTTTTTCTACACTTGTTTCACTATTATCATCATTTAGTATAATATTTTTTCCTGCACCATCTTCAACTAAAACTGATGACTCTTCAACTAACTTTTCTTTTTCTATTTCTTCATTTTTATTTTTTTTTAAAAAATCAAAAATTCCCATTTTTTTCTCCTACTTCTGCTATTTTGCGACTATTCCTAGCCGTTTCCCTCTACTCCAATTCAACAGAAACAAGTTTAGAAATACCTTGTTCCTCCATGGTTACACCGTACAACACATCAGCTATTTCCATTGTACCCTTTCTATGAGTAATTAAAATAAACTGGGTTGTATCTGAAAATCTTCTTAAAAAATTTGCGTATCTATCTACATTTGCATCGTCTAAAGCCGCTTCTATTTCATCTAAAACGCAAAAAGGCGATGGTTTCATACGTAAAATTGAAAAAAGCAATGCAATAGCCGTTAAGGCACGTTCTCCGCCTGATAATAAATTTAAATTTGTAAGTTTTTTGCCTGGTGGTTTTGCAACAATTGAGATACCAGAATTTAATACATCTTTATTGTCCAATACTAAATCTGCCTCTCCACCTTGAAATATATCTTTAAAAACCAATTTAAAATTCTCTCTTATAATTTGAAAATTTTCGCTAAACTGTTCTTCCATTAATTTTATTAACTCTTCTATAATGCCCTTTAACTTCTTTTCGCTTTCTTCAATATCTGCCTTTTGTTTTGTAAGAAATTCATATCTTTCCCTTGTTTCCTCATATTGCTCTATAGCAGAAAAATTTACATGGCCTAAATTTTTCAAGTCTGTTTTTAAAGTCACTATATTCTCCCTTAAAAACTCCTCATCAAAATCTTCTTCAAAGTCCTTACAACCCCGCAAAGTCAATTCGTATTCATTCCAAATTTTTTCCGACTTTAGCATTATGTCTTTATCTAAGTTTTCAATGGTATTCTCCATTTTAATAATTGAATTTTCAAAAACATTGATTCTTTTTTCTATTGCCTTTACTTCCATTTCTAAATTTTCTATTAAAATAGATAATTTTTCTTTAAGTACCAATTTTTCTTTTTTGTTTTCCACTAATTCTATTAAATTTTCTTGTGTTAATTCTATTTCATTCTCTATTTCGTTTATAATACTATTTTTATCTTTAACGCTACTTTCTAACTCAACTTTTTTATTGTTTTGCTTTAAAACTTCTATTTTTAATTCTTCTTCTTCTTTTTTTATTCTTAGAACATTTTCCTTTATATTTGTTACATTTTCTTCCAGTTTACTTATTTTAGAAGAAATATCAATTAATTTCTTTATATGTCTGTCTTTTTCGTCTTTATTATTTTCCATATTATTTTCAAAGCTATTTAATTCTTCTACGTATTTTATTTTACTTTGTTCCAGTAGCTTAATTTCTTCATATAGTCCACGTATTAAATTGTTCTTTTCTAATATAGCTTTTGTTAGTTTGTCATCTTCTTCTATTTTAGTATTTAGCAATTTGGTGTTGTATTCTAATTCTAGATTAATTTTGTTTAATTCATTAGACTTTTCATTAAATACTCTTTGGGAACTTTCCATCTCTTCTCTTATATAGCCTTGCTCGCTATTTATTCGTTCTAAATCCTTTTCAAACTTAAGGCAACTTTCACTTAGCTCTACTAGTTCCGCCTTTAAATACTTTAACTTTTCTTCACCTTCATTTATTTCTCTACTTCTGGAAAAAATTTGACTTTTATTTTTCCCCCTGCTACCACCAGTCATAGACCCACCTATATTGAATTCCTCACCAGTAAGGGTAACTATTCTAAATGAATTTTTGTACTTTTTAGATACAGCTATAGCATTTTCTATTTTATCCACTATTATAGTTTTGCCTAATAAACTTTTAACTGCACTGCCAATTAATTTATTATATTGAATTATTTCGCTGGCAATACCTATTACTCCTTCTTCCTTAGGTGGATTTACTAGTGAATACCTTATGGAAGTTAAAGGCAAAAATGTACAACGTCCTTTTTTATTTTCCTTTAAATCCTCAATAATTTCTTTGGCAACATCTTCATTTTCTGTAATTATATTTTGTATTCTTCCACCTAAGGCTACTTCTATTGCCTCTTCATACTCTTTAGGAACTTCTAAAAGTTCACCTATTACGCCAAGAACACCAGAGTGCTTCTTGTTTAGAACATACTTTACACTATCAAAAAAACCATGATGCTCCTTTTCTAAATTTTGCAGCGTTGAAATCCGTCCATTTATTTCACTAAATTTATGGTTTACATCATTTTTATTTATATTTGCTTCTTTATATTTTATTTCTGTTTCAAATTTTTTAGTTAGGAATATTTTTTCCCTATCTATTAAATCTCGTTCTTTACTTTTCTCTTCCTCTAAAACTTGTCTTATGTTTTTTATATCATTATTAGCTTCTTCAATTTTACTTTTGTAATAACCTATTTGGCTTAATATCTCCTCTTTTTCATCGGAAATACTTTCGTAAAGTTCTTCTTCTATATCACATTTTTCTGTAATATTTTTTATCTTCTCACTAGATTCCACTATGCTTACATTTAATTCTTTTAACTCATTTTCTCGTTTAATTAAAAACTGATTTAGTTCTTCGTATTCCTTTTCCTTAGCAGATTTTTCTTCTTTTACATTTTTTAGTAATTCCACTGTTTTTTCTAATTTAACAGCCTCTTCCTTGGCATAAACTTCCATATCCGCTAGCTTATTTTTGTTTTTTTCTATTTCAAGAATTAAATTTTTTACATTGTTTTCATTATTGTTTATTTGCTCTTTAACAACTTTTATTTCATTTTCTTTGTTGTTTATTTCTAAATTTAATTTATTTTCTTCATTATTATTATTTTCTATTTCATCTATAACTATTTTGTATTTATTACCCTTTTTTTCAAGTTCATCTCTTTTATTTATTTCTTCCCTTTTTGTTTCATCAAGATTATAATTTAATTCATTTAATTCATTTTTTTTAATCTCTAAAGTTTCTATTAAATTAGTATTTTCCATTAAAAATAAGTTAATAGTATATAACTTTAACTTTTCGTAGTACTCATTATATTTAATTGCATTTTCCGACTGTTTTTTTAAAGGCTCTAATTGATTTTCTATTTCTAAAATAATATCCTTTAGCCTGTCTAAATTTTCTCGTTCCTTTGCTAACTTGCTTTCCGATTCTTTTTTTCTACTTCTATACTTTACAATACCCGTTGCTTCTTCAAATAGTAAACGTCTATCTTCCGACTTAGATTTTAAAATTTCATCAATTTTACCTTGTCCTATTATAGAGTATCCCTCTTTACCTATGCCAGTATCCATAAATAACTCTTGTACGTCTTTCAGCCTACAGTTAACGCCATTTATACTATAGGCGCTATCCCCATTTCTAAAAACCTTCCTTGTCACCTTTACTTCTCTAAAGTCTAAAGCAAGTAGTCCATCACTATTATCTAAATAAAGACTAACCTCCGCAAAGCCTAAAGCCCTTCTATTAGCAGTACCTGCAAATATTACATCTTCCATTTTGTCCCCACGGAGTGACTTAGCGCTTTGCTCTCCCAGTACCCATCGTATGGAATCAGACACATTACTTTTTCCACTTCCATTAGGACCTACTATGGATGTTATACCTTTATTAAATTCGAAAATTATTTTTTCCGGAAAAGACTTAAACCCCTGTAGTTCTATCTTCTTTAAATACATGTCCACCTACTTAAATACATTTATCCCCTCTTACACCTAGTATAAACAGGGGATAACCTATTACTTTTTACCTAAAATACTTAATAATCTGTCTAGTTCATCTTTTGAATAATATTCTATTTCTATTCTGCCTTTATTATTCTTATTATTTTTAATATTTACTTTTGTGCCATAAATATTTTTTAGTTCATCTTCAAAAAACTTAAATCCTAAATCAACATCTTTTTTTTCAGTCTTTTTAGGCTCTTTTTTAAAGTTTTCTATTAGCAATTTACTTTGTTTTATACTTAATTCTTCCTCTATAATTTTATCAGCAAAAAAGTATTGTTCATCACTAGTTAAATCCACTAACAAAGCTCCGTGTCCCATAGTAATTTGTTCATTTACAATAAAGTTTTGCACTCTTTCATCTAAGGCTAATACTTTAATTATTTTAGAAATATAGCTTCTACTTTTGCTTACTTTTTTTGCAATGTCCTCCTGTGTTAAATAAAACTCTTCCATAAGTCTATTATAGCAAAAAGCTTCCTCTACAGGATTTAAATCTTGCCTTTGAATATTCTCAATTAATGCAATTTCTAAAATTTCTAGTTCTGTATAGTCTTTAACTATAACAGGTACTTTTTTAATCCTTGCCTCTTTAGCACTTCGCCATCTACGTTCGCCGGCTATTATTGTATAATGATCCCCATTGTCTTTTACAATAAGTGGTTGCACAATTCCATATTCCTTTATGGATTCGCTTAACTTACTTAGTGCCTCTTTATCGAAGTATTTTCTAGGTTGGTTTTTATTAGGTTCAATTTTATCAACTTCTACTTCTATTACTCCACTTTTGTTTATTTCCAAATTATCTGTTATTAATGCATTTAATCCCCTACCTAAACCTTTTTTCATAATAATTCTCCATCTACATTTTTCTTTATAACTTCTTCTGCCAGTAATCTATAGCTTTCTGCTCCCTTAGATTTTGGATCATATAAATTTATAGGCTTTCCATAACTAGGTGCTTCACTCAGCCTTACATTCCTTGGTATTATACTTTTATATACATGTTGGTTTAAATGAGTTTTAACCTCTTCCACTACCTCTAAAGATAAATTTGTGCGACTGTCAAACATTGTAAATACAACGCCCTCTATTTCTAATGAGGCATTTAATTTTTTTTGAACTAATTCAATAGTATGTATTAATTGGCTTAGACCCTCTAGAGCATAATACTCACATTGTATAGGTACAAGAACCGAGTCTGACGCACTTAAGGCATTTAAAGTAAGTATATTTAATGATGGGGGGCAGTCCATTATTATAAAGTCGTACAAATATTTTAAATTATCGCATACATCTTTTAAAATATATTCCCTTCTATCTATTCCTAAAAGCTCTATTTCTGCCCCTGCTAAATTTATATTGGCAGGGATAATTTTAACATTTTCAAGTTCTGTTTCATATGTTGCTTCCTCAACATAACATTGTTTTAGCATTAATTCATAAAGTGTATTTTCTATATTGTTTTTGTCTATACCAAATCCACTAGATGTATTTCCTTGAGGGTCGCTATCTATTACTAATACTTTATATCCCATTTCTCCTAGTATAGCTGATAAATTAACTGTTGTTGTAGTTTTACCTACACCGCCTTTTTGGTTTGCAACAGCAATTATTCTATTTTTTTTCATTTTCCCCTCCTGCTTAAAATACTCTGTTTATATTTATCTTCTTAATAAAATTTAAATAACTCACCAGAGCCCATATATAGTATTATAGTATAAAACTCTAATATTAAAAAGATGTTTGTAAAATAAAAAGAGCTCCCCATAAAGATAGGAACTCTTTTTATTTTGTAAATGACAATACCTATTATACAGCCAATGCCATTTAGGAAAATATCATCTACGTCAAAAAAACGTCATTAAAACTAATTATATTATATATTTTATAAAAGTGATAGTTAACTCATTAATAAACTCATGGCAACCAATTTAAATGAATTAATATTCTCCTTATAGTGAATTCTAGATGCTGTTAAAAACCTAATATTATATATATTAACTGTAATGCATAAAATAAAGCTATAATAAAATAAAATTATTATTTATTTCATCACAGCTTTATTAATATAAATTTATTAACTCATAAAATCTAATATACCATCTTTTTGTAAAGCTCCTACATTTTTATTTTTAACTTCTCCATTTTCAAAAGAAATTAATGTAGGAATATTTAAAACTCCAAATTTTTGTGCTGTAGCTTGCGCTTCATCCACATCTACTTTATAAATAATAAAGTCTTCGTTTTCTTCTGCTACTTCTTCTAAAATTGGTGCAATCATTTTGCAAGGTCCACACCATGTTGCAAAAAAGTCAACTAAAACAGGCTTATTTGCACCACTTATTACCTCGTTAAAATTACTATCATTTAAATGTTCTATACTCATTTTTTCACCTTTCTATACTAATCGATAGTATATGCATTATTTATGCTAAACTTAATAACCACTTCACCTTTTTCCTCGGCAGAGTTTGGTGTTCTAGTGTAAACAACTGGCAAATGCAATTCGCCTGTTTCACCAACATATTTACTAAACGTTAATTTCACATCCTCTAATTTACTTTGCTCTGGAATACTAGCTAGTAGCTCATGTTCCAATGAAGAATTTACTTTAAACTCTCTACCATTTTCATTTTCCATGTAAATTTTATTGTATAGTATTCTTGTAAATCCTACTTTATTTGTGTTTTCTACAGTTAAAGTAACGTTACAACGCTCTGCAGTGGTATTAAAAGCATTTTCAACCCGAACAGCCAAGCCCATATTATTGCTACTTACTGGTGGATAGCTGTATTTGTTATCTTTTTCCACTTCCTCTTTCTCAGCATCTTCCGCTGGTACTTCTACTGGTACTTCCACCCGTACTTCCACTGGTACTTCTACATACTCAACTTCTGGTTCAGGACTTTTTATAAAAATAGTATTTGTACTTTTTTCGTAACCTACATCTGCCCCTAAGGACTCAGCAATTAGGCGAACAGGTGTGTAAACACTACTTTTATAATTTAGTACGCTGTAGTCTTTTGTATCTACAATTTTACCGTCAACAAAAATAGTGGCATTGTTAACTAATAAAGCCTGAATATTCAAGTTGTTTGCCATAACGCTTACTGTTGTCATTGTAAGTGCTCCAACTATTAAACCTGATATAAAACCTCTTTTCATAATACACCTCCTTTTTTATATTTAACTACCTAGTGCAATTATATATCAAATAAAATGTATATGCTACACAATACGATAAAAAAACAAATTTGTTTCCATGGTTAAACTTGCATAAAAAATCATTTGCCATTATAATTTCACAAAAACAGGAGGTTTACCATGAATAAAGCTACCCTTAAATATATCGCACTAATAATTATGTTAATTGACCATATTGGTTTAGTTATTTCACCTTTTTACCCTATTTTGTCTTTCTACATGAGATTAGTGGGCAGAATTTCTTTCCCTATATTTGCATTTTCCATAGCCGAGGGCATTTATTATACCAGAAGCCGAAGTAAGCTAATGCTTAATTTATTTATTTTCGCTTTAATATCTGAACTTCCATATATTTTTCTTGTCAAATACACTCCGAGTATTCCCTTAGGCAATCAAATATTTGATTTAATAGGACTACACAACGTTATGTTCACCTTTTTATTTGCCGTTGCTCTATGTACTTTTTTAGATGATATACTTAAAGGAAGTTTTGGATATTGTGTGCCATTTATTTTTGTTCTTATTATCGGGTCTACCTCTGATTGCGATTATGGAGTACTTGGTGTTTTAATGGTTGTTGCATTGTACTTAGTAAAAAGACAAAATCTAGATATTAATACTGCAAAAAATCTACTTTCCTTAATAACTTTTATTTTTATTTTACTTATTTATTTTGGCAGTATAGTATTTTTATTAGTAGCATCCATATCCATTATATTTTTGTACTTGTACAATGGGGAAAAAGGAGGCAATGCCAAATTCATTTTTTATATTTTTTATCCTTTACATCTTTGGATACTAGCTTTAATCAGCCTATTTTTCATCATAAACTAAAATTTCGTTATTTTTTGTTATTCCTAACACTTCTTTGTTTTCTATATAACATAGGAGTGTTTTTATTATTTCGCTACTTATTATTTCACCTGGGACTAGAATTGGTATTCCTGGTGGATATGGTATTATGAAATCTTTAGCTATGCAACCTTCAGCCTCATTTAATTTAATATACTTCCCCTTTGTGCGTAAATAATTACAATTAAAGTTCCCTTTAGGTATTATATTTTTATATCCATTCGCCTCCACAATTGGTGCACTGTTTATACTTTTATCCAACTTTTCCATTGTATAAAACAATTTATTTAAATCATCTTCTGTATCACATATAGTTGAAATACATACAATGTAATTATCTAAATACATTTCAGTCTCTATTTTATTTTCATATAAATATTTATTCATATTAAAACCAGATATTTTATAGGAATAAAATGTAAACCTACTTAACTCACTTTCTAATAAAAAAATATTTTTAAGGCTATTACATTTGTTTCTAAATCTTTTAAGCACGCTTATATAATTATCGAAGTCAAAAATATTATTTTCGTAATTATGAAAAAATTTATCTATGGAGTACATGAGCATATAGGACGGACTAGTGCTTTGAAAAATATTGACTATGGTTTGCATTTTTTCTCCATCTATTTTTTCTCCTATATGTAGTAGTGCTGTTTGGGTAAAAGTTGGTAAGGTTTTGTGTGTGCTATTTATTATAAAATCTCCGTATTTTACAGATGAACTTGGAAACTCCCTATGTAATGCAAAATGGGCTCCATGAGCTTCATCCACTATTATAAAGCCATTATATTTTTTCGCCACCTCACTTACTTCTTTTACATTCATAACTATACCTTCATAAGTGGGGCTAGTCACGACTATTCCTTTAGCCCCTTTTTTAAAATATTTCTCTATTAGTTGTAAATCGTAAGTTCTGGAAAATTTATTTTCATTATACAAAAAAAGTGGACACGTCTTTGTAATTAAAAGGCCATTGTATACAGATTTATGGCAGCCCCTTGGAATTATTATTTTGTCCCCCTCGTGCAAGGCATAAAACATTGATGCCAATATTCCACAAGTGCTACCATTTACTAAAATAAAACTTTTTTTAGAACCGTATACTCTCTCTATTCTTTTTATAGACGAAGCTATTATACCCTCCGGTTTTTGCAAATTATCTAAGTCACCATATTCTGTTTTGTCGTACTTTATGTAATCCCTTTCAAAAATTTTATATTTTTCTTTATGGCCAGGCATGTGGAAGGATGTATTTTTTTTTGATTTATCTAAAAACTCACTTAAGTACATATAAACCCTTTCTTTAATTATTTACTGTATATTTTATATTGACTATGGTATTATACAACAATGGAATTTTTTTTTAAAAGGAGGGAAGCAAATTATTGCGAAAATATGCTGTACTTTACAACTTTTTTTGAAGGGATATTAACTTTTATATCTCCATGTATTTTGCCTATGTTGCCAATTTATATTTCTTACTTAGCAGGTGAAGATAATGAAAACAATGTAGCTCTAAATGCCATGGGATTCATTTTAGGCTTTACCATTGTTTTTACCATGCTAGGTCTTGCCTTTGCTTTAATCGGTAGCTTTATAAGACCAAAGGTCTTTGACTATATTTCTGGCACAATAATAATATTTTTTGGGTTAAAATATTTAAATATTATTAAGCTCAACTTTAACCTACCTATAAAGACTTTCAATGTAAATGTGAAAAATATGAATTTTGCTAAGGCTATTGTATTTGGTATGGCTTTTAGTTTTGGATGGACTTCTTGCCTTACAGCATTTTTGTCCACGGCTATATTAACAGCCGCTAGAGGTGAGTACTTCGAAGGTATTACTTTATTATTAACTTACTCTTTAGGTTTAGGCGTTCCATTTTTTATTTCCGCATTATTAATAAATGAATTAAAAGGCGTTTTCAGTTTTATAAAGAAACATTATTTAGCTATAAATAGAGTGTCTGGTATTTTTCTTATAGTGCTTGGCATACTAGTTATAACGGGTAATGGTCTGGTCTGAATTTTGCTCTCGCAAAACTAAACGCTCCGCGTTTATCCGCCGTTCACCGCGGTTCTATAAAGGAGAATTATGAAAAATAAAAAAATTATTATACTGCTGCTTATTTTAGTTATATTATTTCCTGTATCTATGATTATAGTTTCTCGGGGAAGTAGGGAATTAGAAAATAACATGGTAGATTATTATGTAAAGAACACTACAGAAACAGAAGAAAATAACACCAACGAAGTACCAATGCTTAACTTTTCTTTAGAAAATTTACAAGGGGAAGTAATAAACAGCCAAGACTATATAGGTAAACCAATGGTTGTAAACTTTTGGGCTACTTGGTGTCCACCTTGCCGTGAGGAAGCGCCTGCAATGGAAAGAATGGAAGATAAGTATACAGATATGAACTTCTTTTTTATAAATGTAATGGCATCAGACGGAGAAGAAAAAAACAGCTCTGATGGTGAAAGTAAAGAAAACACCCTGAAATTTTTAGAAGATAATGAGCTTGAACTTAATAATGTTCTTGTTGATGCATATGGAAAAGTTTCTATAGAATATGGCATACCTGGTTACCCTACTACTTTCTTTATAAATAGCAAAGGAAATATAGTATCGGCATTTTCGGGAGCTTTATCGGAAGATGCTTTAGAAGAACAATTGCAAAAATTGCAATAATATACCATTAAGCCACCCATGTAAAGGAGATAAAATGACAACAATTTATGATATTGCTAAAGAAACCGGATATGCACCATCCACAGTTTCTAAAACTTTAAATGGGTATAAGGGTGTAAGTAAAAAAGCTAAAGCCATAATAAACAATGCCGCTAAAGAAATGCACTACATTCCAAATTTAAATGCTCGTATGCTTATGACAAAAAAGTCCTACATGATTGGTATTTTACTATCTGAGGAATCCGAAATGGGAATGCTCCACCCCCATTTTTCTGAAATTTTGGAAAACTTTAAAAAAAAGCTAGAATTTTATGGTTATGACATAGTTTTTTTAAATCGACGTATTGGCAATAACGAAGTGACTTTTTTAGATCATTGCAAGCACAGAGGCATAGACGGTGTAATGCTTGCTGTAAGTAGTAGTACAAATAAAGCTTTTAAGCAACTAGCCTTAGACTTAGTAAATAGTGACATACCAAAAATATCCGTGGAGGATATTTACAATAATATACCCACTATTATTTCCGATAATTATACCGGTGCAAAAGAAGCTATGGGGTTTTTATACAACTCAGGCCACAGAAACATAGGCTTAGTTAAATTAAAGCCTTTTAATATAGCCAGTAGCCAACGAGAAAAAGGCTACATGGATTTTATGAAAGAAAAAAAACTAAAAATTAACAAAGATATTGTATACGATATTAATACTTTCACTTACGAAGAAGGTATACGAATTGGTAAAAAAATAATTACCAACTCAAAAGCAACAGCTTTTTTCGTGGTATATGATGAAATTGCCATTGGCATAATGGAGGTTTTAAAGGAAAATAAAATCTCTGTTCCAGAAGATATAAGCATAGTAGGTTTTGACGATTTAACTATAGCAAAGCACTTTAATCTAACAACAGTAAAGCAAAATAGAAAAGCCATAGGCGAAATAGCAGCCGAAAAATTAATAAAAATAATAGAAAATGATGAAAGAGAAAAAACAGAATTTATTCCTACTAAACTAATTATTAGAGAAAGCGTGGCATCATGTTAAAAAGATTTTATCCAACATTATACATAGAAAGTATACAAAAAATTAACTATAGTAAGTTAAAAAAACTAGGCAAAACAACTCTGCTTTTCGACTTAGACAATACTATAGCTCCCTACGACATTGAAAGGCCAACAGAAGATATTATTGACTTTTTTAATAGATTAAGTAGAGAAAATTTCAATATTTGCATTGTCTCAAATAATAAAGGAAACAGAGTTGAAATTTTTAACGAATCTTTAAAGCAATGTATTTATCCAAAAGCGGGCAAACCTAAAAAGAAAGGTATAATGGAAGCCATAAAACTATGTGGTGGCACTTTAGAAAATGCCGTAATAATAGGCGATCAAATGTTTACAGATGTTTGGGTAGCTAACAGGCTAGGAATAATGAGCATACTTATAAAGCCTATTGCCAACAGAGATGAATTTACAGTTAAACTAAAAAGAGGCGTAGAAAAATACGTTTTTAAAATGTATACAAAAAGCAGAAAAAACAAAAATAAGTAGTTAAATATTATAATTATGTATAAATTTCACCTGATGCTTTACAAGTTGTAAATGTATACAAAAATAGATAAATAATTCATGCATTAGTTTAACGATAAATGATTGACACTAATTTTTACATATGCTAACTTAAAACCATAGTAAATATCCAATAGTAGGGATTAATCCTCTACTATTGGCAAATTAGGCAGTCCCATCATTTAGAAAGTATTTAGGTTCTGGTCTAATTCTTTAAATTAAACTAAGCCATTCTTTAAACAAGAGGCATTTTGGAGGTCATAATGAAAAAAGTTAAAGTTGGAATAATAGGCTGCGGTGGTATAGCAAATGGCAAACATTTACCAGCGTTAAAGGAAATTAAAGAAGTAGAGTTAGTTGCATTTTGTGACATTATTGAAGAAAGAGCAGTTAAAGCTTGTAAGGAATATGGCGTAGAAGGTGCGAAGCATTATAAAGACTACAAAGAATTATTAAAAGACAAAAATATTGAAACTATACACGTATGTACACCAAACAAATCTCATAGTTTTATTACAATTGATGCATTACGTAGCGACAAGCATGTACTTTGCGAGAAGCCAATGGCTAAAACCTATGCAGAAGCAAAAGAAATGGTTGAAGTAGCGAAAGAAACTGGCAAAATTCTTACTATTGGATATCAATACAGATATAGACCACACAGCTTGCACATGAAAAACGTTTGTGAGCGTGGCGACTTGGGAGATATTTATTTTGCAAAGGCTCATGCTATACGTAGACGTGCCGTTCCTACTTGGGGAGTATTTTTAAATGAGGAAGAACAAGGTGGAGGTCCACTTATCGATATTGGTACTCACGCTTTAGATAGTACCCTATGGTATTTAAATAAATACAAACCTGTTTCTGTAAAAGGTAGTGTTTATAAAAAACTAAGTGAAAACGGCGATTGTGGTAACTCTTTCGGTCCTTGGGACCCAAATGAATTTACTGTTGAAGACTCCGCTTTTGGATTTATAACAATGGAAGATGGTACAACTATTATACTAGAATCTAGTTGGGCACTAAATACTTTAGAAGTTGGCGAAGCACAGGCTACACTTTGTGGTACTAAAGGTGGTGCAGATACAAGAAATGAAACATTTACATATAACGGTGATGACTTTGGTCGTTTAGTTACTTCTACAGCAGACTTCTCTAAAGGTGGCGTAGCATTTTTTGAAGGTGGAAGTGCAAAACCCGAAGTAATAGAAGCCAGAATATTTTATGATGCTGTATTGTATGGCAAAGACCTATGTGTAAAGCCAGAACAAGCACTAGTAGTAACACAAATTTTAGAAGCTATTTATAAATCATCAGAAACAGGGGAAGAAATAAAGTTGTAATATAAGTAAATGATATTTGGGAGGAGTAGATATGTACAGAGTTGGAGTAATAGGATGCGGAAATATTTTTCCTATGCATGGAATTTCTATAAATGGTGTAAAAAACGCCACAGTAGTGGCAGTATCTGATGTAAAAGAAGATAGAGGAAATAAAGTTGCAAAAAATTACAATTGTCAATTTTATGCCGACTATAAAGAAATGATTGATAAAGAAAATTTAGATGTAGTACACGTGTGTACACCACATTATTTACATCCAGAAATGGTTATATATGCATTAGAAAAAGGCTGTCACGTTCTAACAGAAAAACCAATGTCCATTAAACTTGAAGATGCAAAAGCAATGGTTGACGCCGGCACTGCCTCTGGTAAAACTTTTGGAGTTATTTTTCAAAATAGATACAACCCAGGCTCAGTATTAATAAAAGAGGCACTAGAAGACGGCACTTTAGGTAAAATAAAAGGAGTTCGTTTAAGTGTAACATGGGATAGAAGTGATGAATACTATTCTAAAAGCGACTGGAAAGGCACGTGGGATAAAGAAGGTGGCGGAGTAATTATTGACCAAGCCATACATACTTTTGACTTAATGAGATGGTTTGTAAATAGTGAAATAGATTATATAGATGCAAATATTTCCAACAGAGCCCATGAGCAAATAGAAGTTGAAGACAGTGCCGAAGGAGTTGTTAAATTTAAAAATGGCGTTGCAACAGCATTTCATTGTATAAACTACTATACTTATGACTCCCCTGTTGAATTAGAATTACATTGCGAAAATGGTGTTGCTAATATATATGGAGATAAAGGCACTATCACTTTAAATAATAATAAAATATTTAGCGCTAATAGAGAAGATGTTGTAATGGATTATGGCGATGGTGTAAAAGGATATTGGGGAGTAAGCCATATTAAGCAAATAGAAAACTTCTATAATGCATTAGACAATGGCACAGAACCCGACATAACTGGAAAAATCGCTTATGAAACTCAAAAAATGATATGTGGTATTTACGATTCTGGAAAAGGTAAAACTAGAATAAATTTTTAAAAACATGGCAATATAAATAACCTATGGTCAACTAGGGTCTATCCCCAATGATCATAGGTTATTTATACTACATTTCAAATCTCATACACATAGTCACATATTTTACCAACTTCGGAATGTGAAATCAGAATTATTATTTTTGTCTTTTTAATGCTATCCAAGTAATTATAAAAATTCCTTTCCGTATTTTTATCTAAAGCAGCAGTAGGCTCATCTAATAGTATTATATCAGCATCTTTTATAAAAGTTCTAAACAATGTAATTCTCTGTTTTTCTCCACCTGATAGATTTTTAGGACTAAATGAACTATTAAGGAACTTAGATATATTAAGAAATTCTTCCAATTTTCGACTTTTTATACTTTCTATTTTTTCATATATAAACATATTATCCTCGAAAGTACCATCTAATATAGTAGGTTGTTGCTCGCACATAGCTATATTATTCCTTCTTATTTTTTCCATATCTAAACCATTAATACTAATGTCGTTATAAAAAACCCCTCCCTCAGGTTGGTAAAGCCCCATTATTATTTTCATTAGCGTAGACTTACCCACGCCATTTTCACCTTTCAATGCATATATGTTACCTTCTTCAAATTTCATATTTAGGTTATTAAATATAAGACTTTTCTCATAACCAAAAGTAATATTCTGAAGCTCTATTTTTTTAATTTTATTAATATAAGCATTTCCATTTTTTTCATTGTTCCACGCCATCAATTCGCTTATACGGTCATAGGAAACTTTTACACTTTCATAGGATTTTGATAGATTTAAAAAATAAGTTGCAGACTTCAGCATAAGAGCAAAATATGTAGACATAATAGTAAACTCACCAATTGTTATTTTCTTTTTCATTACCAATGTACCCGCTACTAAAACTAATATGGATTGTGCCATTATAGAAATAATAGTGTCTAGCCCTGAAAAAACGTAATTTACTTTCTGATTTTTTATAATAACTTTATAAAAACTACGAAATTTAGCATTAAGTTTTTCTTTCATTTCTGTATAAATGTTGTTAACCTTAATAAATGATATTAAATTCAGCTGCTCAAATAGTGTAGAAAAAAAATTGCTTTTAGCTTCTGTTAACTCTTTATTTGTATTATATAACTTTTCTCTATAAAGCTTGTACAAAAAAACATATAGAAAAATACACATTATCATTACAAAAAAAATAGTCCTACTTATGGAAGCCACTAAAAATAAAGCTATCAATATGGAGCTTATGTTTACGAGGAAATTTTGAATAAATGGTATAATAAACATCATTATAGTATTAGAATCATTATTTATTATTTGATTATTGTAAACCATGTCCATATTTTCGCATTTAATTAGCTCCGTTTTCTGCAGTCTAATTATTGCATCCTTATTTAACTTAAATCCCGTCTTGCTTTGTATTCTCGTGTATATTAGTGAATTGTAATATCCTAATAAAAGCCTAAGTATATTAAATATAATTATTATAAAACAAAAAAAATATAAAATTTTAAGATTATCACTATACACAAGAATATCAATAAACTTACCATTTAAGTATGGAATACTAAATGCTATTATACTAACAATTAAAGAAGTAGCCGTATATATGTAAAAAGATATTTTATATTCATAAATATACATATAGGCAAATTTAAATATTTTCAACATTTCAACACCTAATTTTTATTTTCATAGGCAAACTTAACTTGTTCCTTATATATGCTTTTTGTTCTAAAACAACCATTCATATGAACATTACCATACTTATGCTCACTTATAGAGCCACACCCACCGCCACAAATAGGTAAATATGAACATACTCTACAGTTTTCTGTCCCTAAAAAATCTCTACTCATCCAATCATAAAATCCTTTTTCAAGCTTTGGAATTGTTCCATTTATATCTATACGACCTACTAAATACTTATCATTCTCTAATAATTCCCAACATTTATATACCTTTGCATCTGCTGTAATAGTGAATGCTTTGTCACCATATAGACCACAATACATATTACGTCTTTTAGGTTTTGCATCAAACTTAAAACCTAATTCTTTTAACTGTCCCCATAACTCATATAGCACATTCCCTAGTTCACCGTCTTTATAGTAATCCATGTCATTTTTTTTCATAGTTTCTTCATCACCTTTTAAAATTCCAAAGTCTATAAAACATTCTATTAAGTCGGCATCCCTTAGCTCCTTAAGTAACATGTATACATTATTTATATTTTTTTTATCAATATTAATTCTAATAGTTGGTTTTTTAAAGTCCTTTCTAGCATATACTTTTTTAATGCCTTCTAGTACATCTTTAAAACTACCATTTTCGTTAGTATATTTCCGTCTTTTATTATGCATACTCTCGTCGCCATCTAGGGTTATTTGTATATTTTCGCAATTATACTCATATAATTTATCCAATGTTTCATCTGTTATTTTCGTTCCATTTGTAACCATAGAAGTAATTAACTTTTTATTTTCCTTTGTGCATAATTCCTTTATTTTGTCTAACCAGGTAATATTCTCGCTAAAGTAAAGTAAGGGCTCTCCACCAAACAGTACTATGGAAACTATTTCTATATCCGGTGATAAGCTATTTTTTATAAACTTAAATATTTTTTCTCGGCTTTTATCTGTTAGCTTCAATTCCTTTTCCGACTTTTGCCCTTGAAAACAATAAGTACACCTGCAATTACACTGGGACGTTAAAAGTATTGTAAGGGATAGTACTTTAGAAGAATACTTTTCCTTATTTTGCATGTAGCCTATGTAATTTAATTCGTTTACTTCATCATCTATTATTATACCCTTTTCTACATACTCGTCTTTTATTCTTTTATCCAGTTCCCATATATTATTAGATTTAATAATATTTTCCGTATCAGCATCTATTTTAAACATTTCTCCACTTAATGTATTAATAAGCAATTTTTCTAATGTATCCAACTCAATAATTACATTATAATTTGAAAACTTCATATATCCTCCTAAAAAAGGGTAATAACAAATAGTCAATTTATTATTACCCTTATAAGTCAATAGACCTTTCCGTCAGCGGGGGCTTGTACCCCCACTGAACAGCGAATTTGACCGTATAACCGAGTTGGTTACTTACTTGCATAGTCGAGCAGAAAGCAAAGCTTTCGACCAGACTTGGTTGCATACTCGAGCAATAAAGCGGAGCTTTATGACCAGAGCAGTTTACATAGTAAACGACCAAATGTATACATTGAGGTGTGGGTCTAATTCTTACCGATAAAATTTTTTTGTGTTGGTGTTACGAATAATTGTTAGTCTCTATTTTATCTGTTCGGTTCTATAAACAATACTCTACAATTTGAGGATTACCTCCACAAACGTCGGCGTTAACCCCGCATGCACCTATATTGACACCACACAATGAAAGATTTATACCACAAACACTTGCACCTACTTCATCATACTTTTCATCATCGTATATATTGCCTTCATAATTATTCATGATATTCATCCCCCTCCTCTATATTTAATTTTTTTGTTTTAATGTGAATAGTTATGGTACAAATTAAATTGGCAATCGTCATAAAAATTAAAGCTATATAACTCAAATAATACATCAAAACTACGTCCCCTTCGAAAATCACATACAAGATTTGTGATATTGCAAAAAGAACAATTCCTATTCCAATATATAAATTTGCTCCAATACGTTGAGCATAATTCCAATGAGCTTCGGACTTTAAAGCTACTTTTAAATCAAACCCTGAACGCAACGGATTATTTCCATTTACAGGATATTTAGGTTTAGTTATTTTAAATAGTATCCCTAAAATTGTAAAAATTGAAGAACACAAATACCACCCAAACATATTAATTTATTCCCATAGAATATTACAACTGGAATCATTTTTCAAACAACTAATATTGTTAACGCCACAGCTACCATCATTATACGTACAGGTGGCAAAATTTATTCCACAAGTTGAAGGATTAAAGCCTTCATCATTATTACTTTCACCATAAAAACTACCTTCATAATTGCTTAACATAAAAATCACCCTTTCTATTGAAAATAAACTTTTACTTTTAATTACTAATGTAAATGATAATAACATATGAATAGCCATTATTATCATTTCCATATAGTTCTACTATTTATTATACAACAACTCACATTATTGCTTAACAATATTATCCCTGAAAAATCTACTAGTTTTAACATGTACATATACAAAGACAGCCGCTAGTGAAGCAAACCCTAAATACATACTACCTTTTTCTAGTATTTGACTAGATATTGCTCCGTTTTTACACAGCATACTCATTATTATAATTAAAATAATATCAATAAAACCCAATGCAATCATAAAAGTTGTACCAATACGTTGCGAATAATTCCAATGTTCTTCTGACCTTAAGCTAATATTAAGAATTATACCAGGCATAAAGAAACCTTTTTTTGCAGGTGGATATTTAGGTTTTAATATTTTTAACACACCGCCTAAAAGTAATATTAGCATAGGTATTATATATAAACTCATATAAATCATTACAATCACCTCCTTAGAGCTATTAATATATCTATCTTTTACAATAATACTATCACTGAGTAGGGCTTTTGTAAATGTGAAGTTCTTCACACTCTTGTACGACTTTAACAATGAATTGGAATAATTACCTCTATTGTAACACAATTGTACATCAGCAATTTATTTGATATATTAATGTTACTATTAAACAAGGAATTTGTAAATGTGAAGTTCTTCACACACTTTTATAGAAAAGGAGTTTATATGTACAAAACATTTGGCGACTTACTTAAACATCTACGCAATAAACATAAGATAACACAGTCTTATATTGCAAAGCTTACAGGCTATTCAGCAGATACCATTCGAGGGATTGAAAATAATAGAAGCACCCCCTCAGTTTCTTTAGTAAATAATCTATCCCATATATTTAATATGGACTTAAATAAATATTTTTATATTTACGAACATAATATACCCACAGGAGAACAAAATGCCTTCATTGAATTCAGATCTGCCATTGAAGAGTTAGATAAAAAAAAACTAATAGAATTAATAAAAAGACACGAAAACAATTTATATTTTCAAAGCAACGATGGCCTACAATTAATATATTACGCCAAAGCTGTTTGTGAATATCCTACAAATAAGGAAGCATCTATAAGATATACAAATTTAGCTCTTTCAGTAAGTGATATATCCATGGAGAATTTAGACCTGGAAAATCAAATATATACTATTACAGTTTATAGCATTCTAAACTTTATAATTATCCTGCACTTAGATGAAACAAAGCTTTCTTTTGCTGAAAATTTAGCACTTACCTTATATGAAAATCTAAATAATAATTTTTTTTCTGATTTAACTACAACTTACCTTAATTTTTCAGAAACAACCAGATTATATATTGTATTATTAAATAACTTAAGTGATATTGAATTGCGTAAAAATAACGTAGATGCTGCCTTAAATTATATAAATAAATCTATCAACATATGTATATATAACTATAAACCATATCTTTTGCACAAGTTATATTTTACTAAGTTCGAATGTTTGTATCAAGGAGAATATTTTAAAGATGCTATTTTTGTTTTTGAGCAAATTTTAATGTTTAGCAGTGTTGTAAACCCAAAAGTTACTAGTAAATATTTTAATGAGCTTTATGACCAATTTCCAGAAATGCTAAAGATTATGGATATTTCCTTCCTTAGAGCAAAATATCTCCCTTAAAAAACCTCTCTATTTCCTAAACTATTTCACTAAAACACATCCCTTGTCTATTAGTGGCTGTAATTCACCTTTTAAAAATGGAACCTTTTTAAGTCGTTGCCGTTTATATGTTAATAAGATAAAATAATTGTCGTACCAAGGTATTAATATAATTCTTGGTATAATTCAAATAATATAGATATAATCATAATGAAAAGAAAAAATAAAACTGTACAAAAATTACGCTCGACCAGACTAAGCCAACAAGTTGGCAAAATTTGTGTCTATGCAGAACAACGGTGAACGGTTGATAAATGTGGAGTTAGATGTATGCTCAAGTAGTTTACGGAGTAAACGACCATGGCATTTAGTTTTTGTGAAATAAAAATTCAGACTCGCTATTTTTATCCCGCTGTCGCTAGTTATATTTTTTCTTAAAACCTAATTTGCTTATATCTAAAATAATAATAATATATAAAGGAGGACACAATGGTTCAAGGTAATACAAGCAAAGGTTTTTTAATTTTTTCAGGGTTAATGTTCTTAATTTTAGGAGTTATAACATTTACAAACCCTGCTATGGCAGTATTGTCATTTATATGGTACTTAGCAGCGGTTACATTCTTTTCTGGCTTTGCAAGTCTTTTTGCATATTGCAAAGACAAAGAAAGTGCTAGCTTGTTTCTTAGTATAATAGATATTATATTTGGTGGAATTTTATTATTCTCCAATGTTGCAAAAATTATGACTATATTAATTTTGCCATACTATATAGCTGTGTGGGCAATATTTAGAGGAATACTTGCTATTATTATTAGCATAAAGTTCAGGAAAGAAAATAGTAAATGGTTTTTATTTACTATTTGGGGTATTGCAGTAATTATACTGGGTATTTCTTTCTTTATAGTACCTTACATTACAGAAATAGTAATGATTAAATACTCAGGTTTATTCTTTAGTATTTTTGGTATTGGTACTGTTATAAAAGGTGTTGCAATGTTTTTTAGTAAAAAATAATAAAAAAAGGATTGTAGGGAGCGCATTATTTGCATTCCCTACAATCCTTTTTTTATCTTTTTGAGTCGAAGTTCCTACCTGAACTAGACATTAAATTCAAAAAATACCCATTATTAATCTTCATACGATTTTTTACACTAGCCCTGCTTTTACCTAAAGACGACCTTATGCCCTCTATGGTCGCAGACAATTTATTTTCCACAACTACAATTTCTTTTATAAGATTGGCTGTTTTAGTATTCATTTCCAAAATTTCACTACAATTTGAATTTTTTGTGTCTTCGTCTAGATTATTTATTTTAATATCAATATCCTTGCACTTAATAATTCGTTCTTCCCTTTTATTAATAAGGTTAACATAGGCTTCTCCGGCTGTTTCCTCCGACTGAAAATCCCTGTCCAAAAACTTAGTTGTGCTTGTTAAAATCAAACTAACCAAATCATATTTTTCTCTTTTGTATTTTAAATATTCTTTCTCATTTTCTGTCATTTTATCACTTTCTATAACATTGACATTAAGTAATTTAATTGACTATTAGACTGGTTAACAGCTGTTTCCATAGATCCAAATAATACGTAATATTCTTGTTCTTTTTTAGCCAACCAATTCTCTATGTCTTCTAGCTCTCGCTCTTTGTCTTTTATTGTATCGCCCAATTCATTGGTTGCTAAAGAAATAGGTTGGCTTTCTAGACCAGCAGCCTTTGTAATAGAACCATTTGTACCTACTGCTTCGTTTAATGCATCACTAATTCTATTGGCAATCCCTCTAGACTCGTATGAACCTCCTCCAGAAGAAACAAACATTTCCCCTAATTTATCGCCATATTTTTCTATAGCCTCATCAAGTTTAGTTTCATTAATACTTAACTTTCCTTTATCCTTATAGTCTTCTGGGCTAATTCCTAAATGAGCTAAACTAAGCTTACTTCCGTCACTTAAAGTAACACTAGTATTTACAGCTTTTCTAAGAGCATCCTCTATACTATTTAAACTTTCATCACCATAGAGCATACCAGCCTTGGATTTTTCTTCCCATTTTTTTATTTCATCTTCCGACATAGCATCTTTTTGCTCGTCAGTAAGAGGCTCATAGTAAGTCCTACTATCACTTTTAGGTCGGTCAGTACTTAATTCATCGTAAATAGAAGCAAGCATTGCATTAAAGGATTCCACAAAGCCTTTTAATGTTTCTTTTAAACCTTTATTGTCTTGAGTTAATTTAACACTTTTAGAGTCAGTTTTTGCAGCCTCTGCCGTGTCAGACTCCATAGTTGTGGACTTCAAGTCAATTTGCATACCGTCTAGTTTAAATGAGTTACTATCTTTTTCTATTCTTTCACCATTGTACCATACAACAGCTTTTGTACCTGTATTGTTAGCTGATTCAAAAGTTTTGCCCGCATCTGTTGCCGCTTTTGTTACAGCATCTAAACCACTTGTGTGGATTTCAGCAGCTCCACCATCTTTCTTTTCAATATAAACCTTGCCTAAAGACTCACTATAAGTAGCCTTAAAACCTGAATCACTTACATTTACAGCATCCACTAAATCTTTTATAGTCGCATCATCGTCCAAATCAGCAAAAATATCTTTTTGGTTTGATGAAGAACTGCCAATGGAAAATTCTTCACGCAAAGCTTTTAAACCCTCTTCACCTAAAGCATCTTTTAAAGATGTAGAAGACTTAACATTTGTACCAAAGTCCAAAGCGACCTCGGAGTCTGTAGCCAAACTAGCCACACCTAGCTCAAAATCTGTTATACCATCTGTACTTGATGACTTAACAGTAAAAGCATTGGAAGAGCTACCATCTTTAGATTTAATTTCTGCCGATACTTTATTCCATGTACTACTAAGTCTAAAACTACCAGCTGAAGTAATACCGAATTTTTTTTGTTGCTCAACAAGTGAATTACCCACTTTTCTGTAGGCTTCTTGCTTGTAGCCTAACAACTCATTTTGTTGAAATACTCTATTATACTTATATCTCTCTGCATTCATTAATTGTTTAACCATTGATTCCGTATCAATACCAGATAAACCCGTTACTCTAATTCCTGAACTTGACATAACTTTTCCTCCTTAAAAAAATACATCCTTATAACTTGTCTATAGCAATTCCCTTTTGCCATGATACGCTATGGTACTAATTATTTGTTCCGCTTCACTTCACACATATATTGGTACCATTGGAAATACAGTAGATTATAGATTTTTGTGCGAACACAAATCTATAATCTACTGTATTAATAGCAACAGGAATTGCTATATTATATCATATGACAATACTTTTTACTATTTAAATTTACTACTTAGCTATACCACTTACTTATAGTATCGGCATAAATTTTATATAACTTAAGTTTTTTTGTTTATTATGTTACAATTAAAAAAAGTAATGGAAAGGAAAATATATGTCTATAAAAATTTTAAATAATAGTATAATAAATAAAATAGCAGCTGGTGAAGTAATTGAACGACCTGCCGCTGTAGTTAAGGAATTAGTAGAAAATTCAATAGATGCCAATAGTACACAAATAACCATTGAAGTTATAGAAGGCGGCAAAGAATTAATTCGCATTACAGATAATGGCAGCGGAATAAACAAAGAAGAAATTAAAACAGCTTTTTTACGACACGCTACTAGTAAAATAGAAAATTTAAATGACCTAGAAAATATTTTAACGCTGGGTTTTCGTGGTGAGGCACTATCTAGTATTTCCTCTGTAGCAAGAGTAACTGTTACAACTAAAACTAAAGAGGCACAAACAGGAATAGTATTATCTATATTAGATGGCGAAATTTTAGAAGAAAAAGAAATAGCGGCAACAAAAGGAACAACTTTTGTTGTAGAAAATTTATTTTACAACGTACCTGCAAGGCTCAAGTTTTTAAAAAAGACAGCAACAGAAAGTAGTAAGATTTCGGAGTTAATTACAAAATTCGCTTTAGGCAACCCAAACATTAGCTTTAAATACATAAATAACAACAATACATTACTAGAAACTAACGGTTCAAACAAGTTAAATGAAACAATTTATAATATATATGGTAGGCAAATAGGAAAGGCAGTACTACCCATAAGTGTAGACAATAAATATTGCGTACTAAATGGTTTTATTTGCAAAGGAGAAGAATATCGCAGTAATAGAAATTACGAAAATTTTTATATAAATGGCAGATTTATAAAAAGCTCTATACTAGAAAAAGCTGCAGAAGATGCCTATAAAGAATTTTTGCCTATTGGAAAATTTCCAATAATTATAATAAATATAGTCATTGACCCCACAGTAGTAGACGTAAATGTACACCCAACTAAATTAGAAGTTAGATTTTCCAATGAAGATAAAATTTACGAGGCACTTTACACAGCCATTAAAAAGACTCTATCTTCCGTAAACTTAATTCCCAATAAAGTATTAGTTAAAGAAAAACCGATAAAAAATGAATTTGTTGAAGAAATAATTTATGATGAAATTAAACTTGATGAAGTAGTTTTCAAAGATAGCCTTAGAAGCAGAAAAAACATCGGAGATTTAATATACAACGGAGAAATTCCCAAGGATGACTCTAAAGCCTCAACGGAAATTCCTATAAATGCTCCTGTAAATACCCCAACATTTACTCAAACAGATACTCATGGCGAAAAAAACAAAAGCAATATAGTGCATAATGTAACAGATGTAAAAATGCCAAATAAAAAATTGCCATTCTTTAAAGACTACACCATATTAAACCAAATATTTAATACTTTTTGGATGGTACAGTCTTCTGGCAAACTTTACATGATAGACCAGCATGCAGCCCATGAAAGAATTTTATTTGAACAATTTAAAGATAAATTTGCCAATTCACAGGTTATAACTCAAAATATTTTAGAACCTATTGTTTTAGTTTTAAGCGATGAAGATAGTGAAGTTATAAATAACAATTTTGAACTTTTTGAAAATTTCGGTTTTGAAATAGAAAATTTTGGTAGAAATACTTTCGCCCTTAGAACCCTGCCCTTTGTTTTTAACAATACAAATCAAAAAGATTTTTTTCTTGAACTAATGGAAAATATTAAGGGTTACAACAAAAATTACGAAAGCATAAGCGACGCCTTTAGGGAAAAGATAATTTCTATGTCTTGTAAAGCTGCGGTGAAAGCCAACGACAACCTATCATACATGGAAGCAGAAAAAATAATAAAAGATTTAATGTTGTTAGAAAATCCTTTTACTTGCCCTCATGGCAGGCCAACTGTTATTGAAATATCAAAGTACGAAATAGAAAAATTATTTAATAGAGCAAATGTTTAAATCCATTTAGGCGCAAAAAAATAGTAACCTATCTTTTAAATAGAGTTACTATTTTTTTTATTTTACTTTAGGTTTCATTGCTTTATAAAGTAATAATCTATAATTAGACCATATTCCTATAACCCTAAAAAAAGACTTTATTATGCTGGGGTAAAATCCACTATAGGGAAATATAAACTACCCAAAATGTACACACAGTATAACTATATCTAAAGTATAAATTATATTAAAAGAAAGTCCATATTTGTTATTCATTTAACTCTAATTACACTATTGAAAAAAATATGAAGTAATATATTTTAAAAAGCTCATTTCTTCATTGCTATATATATAATCAGCCTTTTCGTTGTCAGCAAAGTATATATCTTCCAAAACAACAGGATAGTCCTCTATAAGACCGTAGGTATACTTAAAATATGAATTTAAATCCAACATATCATATCCATGCAAAATTAACAATGGTATATAAAATGACGATATAAGATCAATGTCAAGACCATTTAATTCATCGGATATATTATATTCCTTTTTAGATGCATCATTTTCATAAATAAAGAATGGAACTTTATTTCTTTCTACACTAAGAGATATATCGCTTTCTCCTACTTCTATTATTTTATCATACAAGTCCATTTCAAAAGAAGGTATATGATCACCAAAAGCCACTATAACTGTGGGCCTATCCATTTCGTTTATTGCATCTATTAAATTTTTGAATCCTATATCTGTATCAATTACTCCATAAAGATAATTATTTAAAAGGTCTTCCTCTTCTTTATTAAATTTAATAGTAGAGTTAAAAACTTTATCTGGCGTATAGATACCATACTTATTCTTGTATGGTCCATGATTTTGTATAGTAGTTGAATAAATATAAGCCGGATTTCCCCTTCTATTTATATTTTCTATGCCTTCAATAATTTTATCAAAAACTTGCTCGTCTGGTATAAAGTCACCACCCCTTAAAACCGTATCATCAAAAGCCGTTATGTCATAAAAATTTTTTATACCAATTTTATTAAATTTATCAAATCTTTCGTAATAGTTCGGTACATTTGGGTGTATATAATTTGTTGAGTATCCTATATCCGCTAAGGTGCTCGGCACACTTGTTATAGGTTTTTTTATTGCACTTAAGGCATAGGGCTCACTTCTAAAGAACCTAGCATTTAACCCTAACATCATGTCAAACTCTGTGTCTGAAGTGCCACCTCCTACATTTGCTACAACCATTCTTTCACTGTAACAATTTTCATCTTCTTTTATCTTTTTAAAATTCTCGTAGGGATCAATTAATCCCTTAAAATTAAACTTACTATATAATGGAAAATCCGAATATGCCTCTACCATTAGAAAAATAATATTGGGTTCCTCTTTATTACCCTTTACATACTTTACTTCTGGCAGCTTTTCTGCCACCTTTTTAGCTAATACATCATCTATATTGTCTATATTTATATCTTTCTCATCTGTATTCATTAAATATTGCTCACCTAAGGTAACCTCACTATTGTTTCTACTGGCATTATACAGCATGCTATAAACAAGCCCCCTAGACTCATAATTATCTATTACGTTAAATTTATTTCCCTTAACCTCAATAGCATTATAGGCTTGCATATTAGCATAAACAGTATTATTAATATTCATAAAAACAGCTACTATACCTGCTAAAACTAAAATTCTACTAGGTATTAAAAACTTTCTAACAGTAAAAACTCTATAACCTACAAATAAAAGCAAAACTAGGGCTGCTATGCCATATATCCCATATTTTAACGCCTCGTCAGGAATTATACTTTTCATAGACATAAGTTCTGAAAGCAATTTGTAATCGTGAATATATAAGGGTACGCTTCTTAAATCAATTTTTGTATAATTTATAAAGTCTATAGCTATTATAAAAATCACAAAAATCAAGTTAGATACTATGCAATTGTTTAATAAAAATAATAAAAATAAGTTTAATAAAATTAACGGGATTAAATTATACTTTATTACTTCTGATGTATAATTAATTAATTCCGACATAACAATGCCATCGCTACTATATGTATATAAAAGTAAAAAACTATTTACCAAAATCGCAACGCAAATCGTCAATATAATTGATAATACTCTATTTATATATATTGGACCTTTCAAAATCTTCCCTTTCTGCCATTTATATAACAATCCTTAAAAAGCCGCAGGAAATTTTCCCCACGGCTTTTTTGGTACTCCAATTTATTTTTACAATAATGATATAACAAAAGTAAAAATAAATAATACAGCAATACCTATTTTTGTATAAAATTCAAGACGACCTTCAAATGTACGGCTTTTATTTTTGTCCCAATATGTATCACCACTACTGCCCATGTTGGCAAGACCGTTAATTCCGCTAGAACGTTTTTTTTGTAATAAAATTAAAACTACAAGCCCTATACAGAAAACGATGTATAACGATACTAATACTAAAACAGTTGTACTCATTTCCATACTGCACCTCCAAATCTAGTGTCACTAAAGGACATACTAACATATACGTTATATTCCTTCAAGTTTTTTTTATTTTTTTTTATTCAGCCTATTACTGTAAATATTCACCATTAATAAACAGGCTAGTAGAGAAAAGAAAACAACCACAGCTACAAATATACTCTCTGTAGCAATTGTAATGGCTAAAGCACCTGACATAATACTTAGTGCATACAACAAAAATACGGTTTTCTTTTGGCTATAACCTCTATCAATAAGCCTATGATGCAAATGTCCTCTGTCAGCTTGCATAATAGGCTGCTTATTTATAGCTCTTCTTAACATGGCGAAAGATGTATCTAATATAGGAAGCGCCATGGCAAATACCGATATTACAATTGACAATATAGCATAACTTTTAAAAACCCCAATTACAGAAGAAACCGCTAATACATACCCTAAGAAAAGGGAGCCTGTATCGCCCATGAAAATTTCTGCAGGATTAAAATTTCTAGGTAAAAACCCTAGACAAGAGCCTGCTAAACTAGCAGTAAATATTACAGCTAAAGAATTATTCGATATTAAACAAAGTATAAACATACATGTAGAACAAATAGCTGTTACCCCTGCCGCAAGTCCATCTACGCCATCAATTATATTCACTGCATTAGTTAAACCAACTATCCATACAACAGTAAAAATCGGTGCTAAAAATTCTATATTACTAAAAAATTCCCAATTTATAAAATCAATTCTTGTGCCTGTCATAACAACTATAAAAGCAACTACTAATTGTAACAAAAATTTAAATTTCGCACTTAATGAATAAATGTCATCTAAAATACCCATTATTACAATTATAACACCGCCAATAATAAACCCAATAACTTGCGTAGTTCGAAGTTCAACAACAAAAGGCATTGCTATTAAAATTGATATAAAGAAGCCCAAAACCATAGCTAAGCCACCCATCAGTGGCATAGGCACGCTATGTATGCCTCTTTTTTTCGGATTATCTATTGCCCCTACCTTAAAAGCCAAAGTCTTTACATATGGAGTACATAGTAATGTAATGGCAAATGCCGAAAAAAACACAACCATGTAAACCAACCAATTTGTATACATAAATCCTCCTCGACTACTTAGTGCCAAATAGTCTATCTCCTGCATCACCTAAACCGGGTATTATGTATCCATGTTCGTTTAATTTTTCGTCATGTGAAGCTGTGTATATTTCCACATCTGGATGCGCTTTTTGAACTGCTGCTACCCCTTCCGGGCAAGAAATAAGACACAAAAACTTTATATTTTTAGCTTTTTTTGCTTTTAAAAACTCTATAGCTGCAGTAGCAGTACCACCAGTAGCTAACATAGGGTCTATTAAAAATACATGACTTTTTTCATAATCTACCGGTAGTTTGCAATAATATTCTACAGGCTTTAAAGTTTCTGGATCTCTATACAAACCTATATGACCAACTTTAGCTGTAGGCATTAAATTATGAACACCATTTACCATACCTATTCCAGCACGTAAAATGGGAACGATTGTAAACTTTGTATTAGCCAGTACTGGCACATCGTATTTACCAAGAGGTGTTTCTATTTCTTCCTTTGTAAGCTTTAGTCCTCTTGTAGCTTCGTAGCATAAAAACGTTGCTATTTCTTCAACTACTTCTCTAAATTCTTTGTTTCCTGTGTCTAATTTTCTTAGCATTGAAACTTTGTGTGTGATTAGCGGATGTTCTATTATATTTAACTTACCCATGTTGCCTCCTTAAAAATAATTACTTACAGTTCATCTTATCTATTCTTCTTATATGTCTTTCACCACCAGAAAAATCAGTATTTATAAAGGCATCTAACATTTCTACGCCCAATTTATTTCCAACCATTCCACCACCCATTGCTATGCAATTAGCATTATTGTGCTCTCTAGATAGCTTGGCAGTTAATATATTATGGCAAAGAGCACATCGCATATGCTCGTATCTATTAGCTGTTATAGATATACCTACCCCTGTTGTGCATAATAAAACACCTTTTGCCTCTGGCATTTCCAACATTTTTTCTGCAACAGCTTTTGCTATATCTGGATAGTCCACAGAAGTTTTTTCGTCTGGTCCTAAATTTAAATAGGAAATTTTTTCCTTATCCAAGTGCTCAATTAATGCTTTTTTCAACTCTATAGCACCATGG
This sequence comes from Lachnospirales bacterium, assembly GCA_047974375.1. GTDB lineage: Bacteria > Bacillota > Clostridia > Lachnospirales > CAMZNU01 > JBKECF01. Next base: position 5,115 of record JBKECF010000095.1, on the reverse strand, counting down.
TCGTTACCGATTATTATCAATTTTTTACCTCCTACTTATGTTCTGCTGCTTTATTTAATCTATTCATTATGGAAAAACCTAGTTCCAATTCTTCAAAGCCTTCACAATATATTTCTTCTATATTTTCATCATCGCAACGCCTTAAAGCACCATATATATTTTTACTCACATCCTCTAGAGTTTTACCTAATGAAAAAACTTTACAACTAAACTCAAATTTAATGTAATCCCTACAAATAACAGCAACTTCACTATTTGTAGTTTCAATTTTACTTTTAATCGCCTCTATGTCACTTTTATAAAAAATCCATACTTTACCTTTAGGTGAATAGTGTTTATACATCATTCCTGGGGCACGTGGCTTACATAATTTAGTTTTTCCTAACAACGATGCATCTATATCTATTTCACCTATTTTTTCTTCAATATCTGACTTAGTTATTTTACCAGGTCTAAGTAAGATAGGGCGATTACCCGTCACATCTAGTATAGTAGATTCTATTCCAATATTACAGCTTTCCCCTTTTATTATACAATCAATTTTTCCATTTAAATCTTTGTATACATGTTCCCATGATGTAGGACTTGGTTTACCTGATATATTGGCACTTGGTGCAGCAAGTGGAACACCACTTTCTTCTATAAGCCTAAGGGCTATTTCGTTCTTTGGCATTCTTACAGCAATTGTGTCTAGATCACCTCTAGTTATACTTGGCATATTCTTATTTTTAAATACAAGAGTTAAAGGACCTGCCCAAAACTCTTCCATTAAAATTCTGCCAAAAGGTGTAATCTCTAGAACTATATCCTTTACCATATCTATAGAAGATACATGAGCAATTAAAGGATTATTTGACGGCCTGCCTTTGGCACTATAAATTTTTTCTACAGCCTTGGGGCATAAAGCGTTACCACCTAGGCCATATACTGTTTCCGTTGGGAAAGCTACTAGGCCATTATTTTTTATTATTTTTGCACATTCCTTTATATTATCTATAGAAAAGTCCAAAACTTTTGTGTCCATTAGGCACCACAACAAGCTTTATATTTTTTTCCACTTCCACAAGGACATGGCTCATTACGACCAACTTTAGCTTCATTTACTACAGTTTTTGATTTTTTTTCTTCCTTATAAAATTTTCTTAAAGTTTCTTCGTCAAAAATACCTTTCCACTGTGGTAACTCATATAAATGTTCTGCTTTATACTCTACCATTTTCTTAAATAACTTTTCAAAGTCAATATTCATAGAAATATTTGTTGTTTCTGTTAAATTTTCCACATCTACTTTTTCAGATTCAATGTTTATGTCGTTTATACCATCTAAAAAACCACAAATATATTCCACAGTAACATCGTACTTTTCACTTAGTTCTGTAATTGTACCTTCTATTTTTTTAACTTTATTTCCAATTATATCTTCATATATTTTTTGCTCAACTGGTGTATATTCATCCCAAAACTTAGCATTAACATTTCCTGTTCTATCGTAAGCCTTAACAACCCAATCTTCGTATAAACTCATTTTTTTCCTCCAAAATTTACATATTATAAAATGCTTTACTTACTAATTCTTTTAGTTCTTCTTCTATTGGCAAAACATAGGACTTGCCATTTATATAACTTTCCTCATTAGGTAAAGTATACATATTTAAGTTATTTATATCGAAACCACTTACCATAGGCAAAAATTTATATATCTCACCTATATTAAAATTCGTTTCTATATAACTAGATACTGCTTTTAATAAAACGGGTATCGTTTTATCGATGTTCCCTAAAGTTAAAAATTGTTCCAAACAAGCACTTAAAAAATCTTGTTGTACTTGAATTCTATCTAAATCACCTCTGGCATAACCTTCACTTATAGGGTTGTTTAAATCAGCTTTGCGATAGCGCACCAAACCTTCAGCACCTTTTCCATCTAAAATTTGCAGGCCTTCATACAAATCTATAGATAAGTTTTGTACCGGATCCATATAGTACATTCTTTGAGGGACATAAAACTCTACGCCACCCATGGAATCTATTATATACCTAAAGGCCTCTGTATTAATTTTTACATAAAAATCAATATCAATTCCCAAAAGTTCCTCTAGTTGTGCTTGTAAAAATGACAAACCGTATTCATTTGCATAGTGGCTTATTTCTGTCATTTTCATTTCTCCAGAAGAAGGCACATAGTACCCTGCTTCCGTTAATATATTTCTTCTTTCCTCTGGCATAACTATGTGAGTGTCCCTTGGTATAGAAATAATACTTAAAATATTGCCCTTTGTGTTATAGGAACCAACAAGCATAGTATCGGTTCTGCTACCACTTTCATCTGCTCCAACTAATAGAAAATTATAGTTGGTCTTTTTATATACACTATTTTCTAGATCTACAGCATCTTCAGATACATTTAAATCCTTGTACATAGACGATGTAACTCCGTATATCATACTAGCAAAAGAAAATGTAATAAAGAATAAAAATATACAAATCCCTCTTGCTACATATAGTACTTTTCTTTTTTTATAACCTTTATTTTTATTTTCCATTTTTATTTATACCAACTTTCTCAACATATTCTATCATAAAAAAGTTTTTTTTGAATGTTTTTTTAGAATAATTTTTTTAAAATTTTTCATCAATCTGTATAATATAACTAAACCCCTTATTTTAAAACCCTATTAAAGCTAAATAAGTTAGTATTGTATATTTGAATTTCTATAAAATATTGTTAATACCATAACCATATGATATATTTAGTTTTATACAAAGTTAACAGATTAAAAACATAAAAAAGTGCAAGACTTTTTCAAACTTGCATCTATTTTAGAAAGGTTAAAAATAAAATGAGAAAAAGAAATAAACCTTGGATCGAAAAAGAATTAGAAAACAATAGTCGCATAATGAAAAATCCCACTACAAAAAAAGGTAAATGGCACGAAACTTTAAAAGGACCTATTTATTTAGAAATAGGATGCGGCAAAGGAAAATTCGCTATTGATAACGCTAATATAAATAGAGATATAAACTTTATTGGTTTTGAAAAAGAAGAACAAGTTATTGCAATGGGCGTACGTGAATCTAAAAATATCGAGCCACCTCTTACAAACTTAAAATTTATAAATGGAAATGTTGAGGATATTTTAGATTATTTTGAAAAAGGTGAAATAAATCGATTATATATAAATTTTTGCGACCCTTGGAGAAATAGAAAAAAATGGTTTAAAAGAAGACTTACTCATAGCAATTTTTTAAAACTTTATGAAGGTCTATTTGAAGATGAATGTGAGATATTTTTTAAAACCGATAATAGAGAGCTTTTTGAATTTTCTCTAAATGAATTTTGCGGCAACAATTGGCAACTTTCTAATATTTCCCTTAACTTACACCAAAGCGAATTCCATTTAAGCGGTAAAAATATTGTTACAGAATATGAAAAAAAATTCTCTGATTTAGGCCAACCTATCTATAGGTTGGAAGCAAGAAAAAAACTTTAATAATAATCCTTATTATTTTAGTAGGTTTTACCATAGACAAGTAATATTTAATATAGTAAACTCCTTGTAAATATTTCAATTATCAATTTAATGTAAAAATTTTAGAATAGGAGTGTTAATAATGGAATTTTATAATTTTAACGTAAAAGATGTTGCTGGTAATGATGTTCCCTTAAAAAACTACGAGGGTAAAGTTGTTCTAGTAGTAAACATAGCTACAAAATGCGGTTTAACACCACAACTAGAAGGTTTGGAAAAATTATACAAAGAATATAATTCTAAAGGACTAGAAATAATAGGCTTCCCATGTAATCAATTTTTGGAACAAGCACCCGAGGACAATAAACAAATTAATGAATTTTGCTCAGTTAATTATGGAGTAACTTTTAAAAATTTTGCTAAAATAGATGTTAATGGCGAAACAGCTGACCCTCTATATAAATTTTTAAAGAAAGCTAAAACAAGTGATACGCCAAATGAAGGCACAGAGGATTTTATTAATTTATTAAAAAATGAATATAGCCAAGATTTCCCTGGCAGTGAAATAAAATGGAACTTTGGTAAATTTTTAATTGATAGAAATGGAAAAGTAGCTGACAGATTTTCACCTACTTTTACGCCTGATGAATTAAAAAAAGAAATCGAAAAATACTTATAGTCAATAGACCTTTCCGTCAGTGGTGGCTTGCACCACCACTGAACGGCGAATTCGGCCACATAACCGAGTTGGTTGCATAGTCAACAAACTCGAACAATAAAACAGAGCTTTATGACCAGAGCAGTTTACGTAGTAAATGACCAGATGTATACATTGAGGTGGAGGTCTGATTCTTACCGATAAAATATCAAATTTAAATATTTAAACTTTACAAGTTGTAATATTGACAATTTATTATAAAAACCGTAAAATTACAGTAGTAAGTAAGAGAATATTATATTATTCAGTAATGTAATAAACATATAATGGAGGAAAATTATGAAAAACTTAAACATTAAACTTGATTCAATTAACAAAGTTAAAACTTTTGTTAACACAATTTCATCTTTCGATGGCGATTTTGATTTAGCATCTGATAGATACGTTGTTGATGCAAAGTCTATTATGGGCATTTTTAGCTTAGACCTAAGTAGCGTTTTAAGACTAGATGTTCATGATGAAAAAGATTATGAAAAAGTATCTAACGATTTAAAGGATTTCACTGTTTAAATTTATGATTTTAAAAAGGTTATAGTACTTGCATTAATTGCAATTTTCTATAGCCTCTTTTTTTTATTTTAAATAAATGTAAAACTATACAATTTTCTACTTTTTAAATGGTTATTTTGCCGATAGACTTTCAGCCTACTATGTAGTAAACTTCTTTTAACAATCATTATCGGTTAGAAACGTTTTTCATAAATAATTTGACTTAACGTTATCTATGTAACAAATGCCAAGGAGGGATATTATGTGCGATAAAATGGTAATAGTAGGTGGTGTAGCCGGAGGTGCATCCGTTGCCGCTAGATTTCGCCGAAATAATGAAAAGGCAGAAATTATAATGTTTGAAAAAGGACCTCATGTTTCTTTTTCAAATTGTTCTATGCCTTATTATTTAAGTGATAAAGTTGATGATTTTAGTAAG
>JBKECF010000014.1:0-66529 GCA_047974375.1 Lachnospirales bacterium | reverse complement strand
TTTTCTACTTAAAGTGCTAACAATTTTCTGATACACAATTTCACATACAGCACTTATTATTGTAGAAAATATGATTAAACTCGTATAAAACAATAGTTTATCAATATCTTTATTTGTTATTGCAACGTCAAATACCTTCATTGTGGTTACTTACGTAATATCCCACCTGTTTTATTCTCAACATTTTTTAATATTCGTTCCACTACTTCTTTTACTTCATTATATTCTAAAGTTCTGTTAGCATCTCTAAAAGTTAACTTAAAGGCAATTGATTTTTTATCATCATCTATATTACTACCTTGGTATACATCAAAAAGCTTAACATCTTCTAGATTTTTTCCACCTTTTTCTATAATTGCTTTTTCTACATCAATTGCATATTTATTTGCATCTACAACTATAGCTAAGTCAAATTCTATTGCAGGGTATTTCGGCACTTCTTTATATTTTCTTTTTAACTCACTATGTATCTCTATAATATCTAAATATAGTACAGATATATAAGTTTTAGTATTTATTCCATAATTTTTGCTTACTTTCGGATGAACTTCACCTATGTAACCTACTATGTCATTACCACAAATAATTTCCGCTTTACGTAATGGATGGTATATTTCATGCTTATTTGTAGGTAAAAATTCAGCTTTAAGACCTACTGTATCGAAGTAGGTTTCAACAGCACCTTTTACATCAAAGAAATCACAATCATAAGCACCTAAGGTAAGAACTTCTTTTTCATAAGCTAAATCTGTAATAGGTAGCGTATCCGCCAAATATATATTACCTAGTTCAAATAACCTTACGTCCTTATTTTTCCTATTATAATTATTACCTAAAGATATTAGCATACTATTTTCTGTTTGGGTACGCATTATACTAAAGTCTTCACCTAGAGGATTATTTATTTTTATAGCTTCTCGCAATTTTGAATTCTCTGCTATATTTAATTTTTCATAAACTTTAGGGCTTTCAAAAGAATAAACTAATGCCTCATAATACCCCATGGATATCATCGTATCTTTTGTTATTTTTTCCAAATTTTGTTTTGAGTTTAACTTACCAATAGTAACTGTCTTTGGTAATGTTACAGGAACTTTATCATATCCATTTATTCTGCATATTTCTTCTGTTATATCCGCATTACTAATAATATCCCTTCTAAAAGTAGGAATAGTTAATATTCTTCCTTCTACTTCAATTTCTAATGAAGTTAATATTTTAACCATATTTGCTTCAGATATATTAGTTCCCAATAGCTTATTAATTTTTTCTGGCGAATATTCCATCTTATTTGGTGTTATAGGGTTAGGGTATACATCAACTACGCCGCTAACTATTTCCCCTACTCCCAATTCCTCAACTAAGTGAGCACATCTTTCTAATGCTTCTTCTACTAAATTTGGATCTAGACCTTTTTCAAATTTACCAGAACTATCTGTTCTATGGCCTAATTTCTTTGAGGAAAGTCTAACATTTGTACCATCAAAAGATGCACATTCAAGTAAAACGTATTCTGCATTATCTGTTATTTTCGAATTTTCACCACCCATAATACCTGCTATAGCAAGATTTTTTTGGTCATCACTTATTAACATTATGTCTGGAGTAAGTTCTCTTTCTACTCCATCTAAAGTAACAATTTTTTCATTTTCTTTTGCTTGTCGTACAATTATTTCACCGTTGTTTACACAATTCAAGTCAAATGCATGCATTGGCTGACCATATTCAACTAAAACGTAGTTTGTAATATCTACTATATTATTTACAGGACGTATACCAGCACAAGCTAATCTATGACGTAACCAAAGTGGGCTTGGCTCAATTTTTAGGTTTTTAACAACTCTGCAAGCGTATCTTTTACAATTTTCAGTTTCTATTTTAACTTTTATAAAATCATTTATATTTTCTTTGCAATCTTCTCTTACTAAAGTGGAAATTTTTTTGCAACTTGTATCAAATATAGCTTTGGCCTCTCTCATTAAGCCTATAAAAGAATAGCAATCTGGTCTATTGGATGTTATTTCGAATTCAATTATCTCGTCTTTTAGTTGTAACAACTCACATACATCAGTGCCTAATTCTATATCTTCTTTAAAAATATAAATACCATTTTCAGGTGCTTCAGGGTATTCTGTTGTCGTATAACCTAATTCTTCAATAGAACACATCATGCCAAAGGATTCAACACCTCTAAGTTTACCTTTTTTGATTTTATTATTACCTGATACAACTCCTCCTACAAGGACCACTGGTATTAAATCATTTTCTTTTATATTATTTGCACCTGTTACTATTTGAATTTTTTCTGTTCCAATATCAACCTGACATACAACTAATTTATCAGCATCTGGATGCTGTTCTATTTTAATAATCTTACCAACTACAATTTTTTCTAATTCTTTATTTTTATATTCAATAGCTTCCACTTTTGTACCTGACATAGTAAGGGCTTCTCCGAAGTCCTCTGTAGAACACTGGAAATCTACATATCTTTTAAACCAACTAATCGGGATATTCATTTTTGCCTCCTAAAACTGTTTTAAAAAGTTAACGTCATTTTCATATAATAACCTTAGGTCTGTTATACCGTATCTTTGCATGGCAATACGTTCAAGACCCATTCCAAATGCAAATCCGCTATATAACTCAGGGTTGATACCACTCATTTCTAGTACTCTTGGATGAACCATACCACAACCTAAAAGTTCAATCCATCCACTATCTTTACAAACTCTACAGCCGCTTCCGCCACAAGCAAAACAAGTAACATCCATTTCTGCACTTGGCTCAGTAAATGGGAAATGATGAGGTCTAAAACGTGTTTTTGTTTCATCGCCAAATAGTTCCTTAGCAAATACACTAAGCGCACCTTTTAAATCACCCATAGTAATACCTTGGTCTACAACTAAACCTTCTAACTGGTGAAATACAGGAGAATGAGTTGCATCTACTTCATCACTTCTATATACCCTGCCTGGAGCTATTAGCTTTATAGGCAACTTGCCTTTTTCCATTTCACGAACTTGCACAGGCGACGTTTGAGTTCTTAGCAATAAATCATTCCCTAAATAAAATGTATCTTGTTCATCTTTTGCTGGATGATTTTCTGGAATATTTAAAGCTTTGAAATTGTAGTAATCCTTTTCAATTTCAGGACCTTCTGCAATTTCATACCCCATTCCAATAAATATATTTTTCAGGTCATCAATAACTGTAGTCATCGGATGCTTTTTACCTAGTTTACTTTTATTTCCACTCATGGATATATCGATAAATTCTTCTTTTAGTTTATTTTCCATTTCATATATTTCAATTTTTTCCTTTGTTTCTTTTAAAATATTTTCTGAAAAATTTCTCACTTCATTTACTAATTGACCCATTTTAGGTCGCTCTTCGGCAGATAAACTACCCATGGATTTTAATAGCTGAGTTAACTCTCCCTTTTTTCCTAAAAATTTTACTTTTACATCTTCTAAAGCTTTAGTATCTTTAGCGCCTTTCACTTGATTAATTATAGACTCTTTAATTAGTTTTAATTTCTCTTCCATAATTTTCCTTTCTATTATTTAGTTTTTTACTAGATTATTAGTTTTGGGCATAAAAAAAGCCCCTTTATACAAAGGGACGAATTAACGCGGTACCACCCTAGTTTAAGGCTAAAAAAAGCCAAACTCTCTATAGCGATAACGGGCATACCCGGATACTTATAATTAGCAAAGCTGTTCCAAATATCAACTCCTGTGGGAAATCAAATAGTTTATATAAAAAATGCTCACAGCAAATACATTTTCTCTCTTATATATAAATTCTAAATGACGTGTCACATTCAATGTTTTAAAGATATTATTAGGAGTATACCAATATATTTTTTTTAAGTCAAGTAGTAATTTATTATTTTGGTAAATTCAACTTACCAATTCAAATTATGCAGCTCTCCTTCTATTTCCAAACCTTGGAAAAAGTTTTGTCTCATAGCCTCATAAACAACTATTGCCACGGAATTGGAAAGATTTAAAGAACGGGCATTTACATCCATAGGAATTCTTATACAAGTTTTTCTATAGTCTACTAAAATTTCCTCTGGAATACCACCACTTTCTTTACCAAACATTATAAAATCATTAGACTTATAATTAATGTCAGCATAGGTTTTTTTAGACTTCGTTGTTGCCATGTATATTACTGGGTAATTGTTTTTTTCTAAAAAATCTTTAAAATCATCGTAAAGTTTATAATTTACACTTGGCCAATAATCCATTCCAGCTTTTTTTAACTCTTTACTTGTTAATTTAAAACCTAGAGGTCTAATTAAATGTAAAGTAGAATTTGTTGCAATACACGTTCTTCCTATATTGCCAGTATTGCCACCTTGCTCAGGTTCTAATAATACAATGTTCATATTAACTCCTTATTTATTTTCTGCATTCTTAAAAATATCTTTATTAACTTTATTTAATACATTATAATCTACTTTATCCTTTAAATCTTTTTTACATATATTTTTATGCTTACAATAACTACAAGTAGAAAAATCGTCTTTTAAAATAGGGTTTACATTTATATTTCCACTATATATGTTTTTACAAATTTCTCTTAATTTTTCCTTTGTGTATGCAAAAGCATTCTCAAATTCATTTTCTGTAAAATAATTTGAATGCGTTGTAAACTCGCCATCTTTTTTTATTCCAGCTGGAACTATTGCAGAACCATCTTTAAAATTATTGTCTAGTAATGCTAAAACTTTTTTACTATCTTCTTCTTCACTTAAAAACACACCAGATAACATAAATTCTTTTAGCAAGGTACTATAACTGTTTGATTCAACTTTTGGATTTTGAATTTTAAAATAAAACATTCCACCAGGCATAGATTCAGCTTTTAAATCTGCACTTTCTAATATGGCCATTAAATATACTATAAGTTGTAATTGCGTTCCGTGATATATTTCGTCTATACTAAATTCAGTATTACCAGATTTATAATCTAAAACTTTTACATATTTAACCCCATTATCATCATATATATCGATTCTATCAATTTTACCAACTAAGTATATTTTTTTACCATCTACTTCTAAAGTAAGGGCATTTTCTTCTTTTGAAAATTCCACTTCAGATCCTGTAACTTGAAAATTCCCATGCCTTATGTGCTCACGTAATGCCCAAATTGATTTTTTACTTATATTGCTTATTCTTTCCAAAAAACTTTCATATCTGCTGCTACTTAAATAAATGCTATTTTCTTTTAAGGAATCTATTACAATAGAGTCCACGATATTTTTTATCTGTTCATCTTCAACGTCACTCCATTTTATCTTTTCATTTGCAATATATTCATCGTATTTTTCTAATATGTAATGGAATAAATTTCCATAATCAATATAATCAGCTTCATATATTACTCTATCTTTAGCCTTTAGGTTATAGTCTATAAAGTATAAATAAGGGCATCTAACATACCTTTCTAGCCTAGATACAGATGTAATTAATTCATTACCATAAAATTTACTTACTAAGCTTTCACTTAGTTTTTCTTTAATATTTTTTTCATTTTGCATATTAATTAGTAAATCTATGATGTATTTATATTCCTCCTTATTGTAAAAAAACTGGAAAATCGCTTCTTCTTTTTCACTTAAACCTGCTGAACGCCTTGGTATTAGCTCACTAATTTTTTTAAATAAACTAACACTTATGGTTAAATCTTCTTTATAATTTTTTTCACTTATGTTAACAATATTCTTTATTTTATTTATATAAGGGGATGGGAACATCATGTCACCATTTAGTTGCCTTTGTGAATAAGATAAAAATAATTTTTCTTCTGCTAGTTGAAGAACTCTATAAAAATACAAATTTTCTCGTATTAATAGTTTTTTGCTATTTTCACTTAAAGATATTTTTTTATCAGAAAGGAAGTCTTTTTCATCATCACTTAATAATTTATTTTCGTTGTATATACTAGGAATTATCCCTTCATTTAGTGTAATTAAACACACCACTTTTTTAGGTTCACTTATAGTTCTTTTTATATCACCGATTAATACTTCATCAACTTTAGATGGTAAAGTTGCTAATTCTTCGCTAACAAAACCAGCCTCTAAAATTTTATAAAAATCATTTATTGTAACCTTTGTGTCCTTTAAAAATTCATTTAGCTTATTAAATACATTTATAGTCTTTTCCCAAATTTGACTGTATTCTTTGACTCTTTCGAAATCGCCTACATCATTTAAGTACTCTTCAATTCCTAATAATTTTTCGTGTACAGAATTATTAATTAAAAATCTAAAAATTTTTTTAGTTAAATAAACAATGTCATATTCTTTTTTATCAATTTTATAGGTGAAAAACATTAACTTCTTTAGTACTTCATCTTTAGTTTTATTAATTTTTTCCATATCATATTTTTTAGAATTGTAAAAATCTTCAAAGGAAATATCAAATACTTCTTTTTCTGTGGAATTTAAATCCTCGTATATGTCATCTAATATTTTTTCACTATTTTCACTGTTTTTTACTTTTCTTTTCCACTTGTAGCCTTTTATACCATATTCTAAAGCATAATTTTCCAAAATTTCCAAAGAACGAGAGTCAAAACTCATTAGTTCGGATTTAAGAATTTTAAACACACTTTCATAGGAATGGTTAGATACAACAACATTAACTATATCTAATATTAACGTAGGTAAACTTAGGGATATAATTTTATCTTTCTCATCCAAAAAGTAAGGTATATTATATTGGCTAAGTATCCCCTCAATAGTTGACTTATCTCTAGCATTTGTAAAAACGCCAATGTCGCTATATCTATAACCATTATCTCTAACTAGGCGAATTATATTTTCACATAATAGCGTAATTTCTTCATATTTATTTTTACAAGAAGACAGTTCAATATTTTTTCCGTCTATAACTTTAGCTTCCTTAAAATAATTGTTTTGTAAATAAGTCAGGTCGCTTTCATTACAATCTTCTTCTAGAGCAACAAACTCTGTATTTAGATTTATCTCCTTGGAAAAAAAGTATATTTTATTCCATATGTTTTTGATTTCATAAAAAATATCACCTTTATTTATATTATCGAAATATTCTTTTTTGGGAACCTCATTAATAGGAAATACAAATAATACATCGTATGCATATAAAAGTAATTTTTCTAGTATTTTATACTCTTGTGGTGTTAAGGCTATAAATCCATCTAAAACAATTATGCTATTTTTAATATTATTTGAAAATTGTATCTTATTATTTAAATAATCCAAAGTAATCTCCGGCGTAATATATCTACTTTCTATATAGCTACAATAACTTATATAGATTTCATATATATCTGACATCTTCAAGCCTAAAATGCCAATATCATCCATTGCTAACTTATCTTTTATATTTTGGGGCGAAATACTATAACTTTGAAATTCAGTAATTATGTTACTAATTTCTTCTATAAACCCAATTTTATTGCTAGCGTTTTTATAAAATTTAAAGCTTTCTTTTTTTTCTTCAATTATTTTACGTAAAATTAATCCTTTAGCTGTATCATCTAATGGCTCTAAGTTGTTGTCACCTACTTCACTAAGTGTTTTAAAAGCTAATCGCTTAAAGCTATAAACTTGGCTTTGCATAATAGCTTTTCTGCCAGATTTTTCCATCAAAGTACGTTCGGTGTGTAATGTACTTTGCTCAGGAACTATATAAATAATTTGTTTCTCTTTTTCTAATTTTAAAAGCATTTTAGCAATTTTATTTGTATTGTAAAATTTACTACTTAATATGTATTTCATCTTATTCTCCTAAGCTGGCATATTCATTATGTATGAGTTATATCTGCAATACCTTATTCTTTAGACAGATTTTTAAAAGTTACTTTAAAATTCGTCATATTATTTTCAGGATATGCTTTAATAGAAAATTTATGGTTTTCAATAATTTTTTTTGCTATAGATAAGCCTAAACCATAACTCCCACTCTCACGTTCTCGTTCTTTATTGGTCCTATAAAATCTTTCGAATATTAATTCTTTTTCGTCTTCACTAATTATTTCTCCTGTATTACTTATTAATAAATGACTATTTTTTTCTTCCTTCTTTAGTTTTACGACTACTCTGCCATTGTTATTACAGTACTTTATAGCGTTGTCTAGAAGTATTATTACTAGTCTTTTCAATTCTTCTTCTTTGCCTTGGGTTTGTATATCTTCATCTATATCTTCTTCTATAATTATTAATTTTTCAAAAGCTACAGCTTCTAGGGTTAAAACAGATCTATTAACTACATCTGTAAGATTAACTCTTGTGGGTTCGTGTATAATCTCATCTTGTTCCATTTTAGTTAATGTTAACAATTCATTTACTAAATAAGTCATATTATTAACCTCATTTATAGATGTAGTTACCCATTTTTCACTATCCTTATTTACCTCGTTAAGTATTATTTCTAAGTTAGTTTTCATTACTGCTAAAGGTGTTTTAAGCTCATGTGAAGCATCAGATATAAATTCTTTTTGTCGCTGAAAAGCCTTTGCAATAGGCTTAATACTTTTTGTAGTAAAAAAATAACTAATTGTAAATATTAATATTAACATTGAAATGCCAATAAATATTAAATTTCTTATTAAGTTTTGTAAAGTAATAAATCTTTGAGTTGTATCTACAACAATAATTCTTTTAAGGGTTAGATTGTTATAATATTGGAAATAATAATATTTTTCATTATGTGTAAATTCACCTTCAGGTTCATTCGCTTTTATAATCATATTATTAAAGCGCTTAATGGTTTCATCAGCCTCACTTAGGCCAAAATTATGATAATTAATCTGTATAGGGCCGCTTATATCAGTTATATAATAATTTGCATTTATCTTACTTATTCCACCACGTAAATTGTTACTTTGTGAATTAATTTTACCTGACATGGCTTTTGCATAATCATTTTCTATTTGATTTATATCTTTTTCTATTTGGTAGTAAACATCACTTTTAGTTGTAAAATAAACCACTCCAAAAGAAAAAGTCATAAACAAAGTTATTAATGTCATATTTAATATCATTAAATTTCGTCGTGTTTTATTGAACATTTGCTTGCTCCAATTTATAACCCAATCCACGTAAGGTTTTTATTTGTACATCAGAGTTTAAAAACTTTAATTTTTTTCTTACAAAAGATATATATACCTCAACGTGGTTATCTTCAGCCATAGAATCAAATCCCCATAACTTCTCTATCATAAAGTCTTTTGACGTAACCATGCCTTGCCTATTTATTAATAATTCTATTACTTCCTTTTCTTTTAATGTTATTGTTAAACTTTCCCCTTTACATGATAGAGTTAAATTCGAAATGTCTAATGAAATGTCGCCATATATTAAGGTATTTTCTAAAGAAATGGCTCCGTGCCTTCTGGTTAAAACATTAATTCTAGCTAAGAGTTCCTCTTTAGCAAAAGGCTTGGTTAAATAGTCATCTGCTCCTGAGTCTAAACCAAATACTACATCAGAAACTTCTCCTTTTGCTGTTAATAGAAGTACTGGCGTTTCAATATTATTCTTTCTCAGCTCCTTCAAAACAGATATTCCGTCCCTTTTAGGCAACATTATATCTAATATAATAATGTCGTATACATCACTTAGAGCATAGTCCAATCCTAATTCACCGTCATGAAACATATCTACTACATATTTATTTTTGCTTAATATATGTTTTACTGCTTCAGCTAAACTTACTTCATCTTCTACTAATAAAATTCTCATAGTACCTCCAAAGTTTTAAATGCTTTTTCACATTATATCATTAAAATATTTACAATTTAAGTATAACCTAATATTTTTAAATTGAACTTAAATATAGCTAATGTTAAAATTAAATAAACAAAAAAACTAGCTATTGTTATTAGAATTATTATATGATACTATTAAAAAAACTTTTAGGAGGGTTTATGAAAAAATTAATTATTACAGCAGGTATGATATGTGCATTAGCTTCAGCTAATGTATATGCAAATGTTCAAAAAGATGTAAGTTATTCGTCAACAGCTGTTTCCATGACAATTCCAATTTATATTGATGATGTGGAAGTTGCAAAAGGTTACATTACAAAAAGCGAATTAGGTAAAAATGTTTATATGGTACCATTACGTCAAGTTAACGACATTTTAGAATTTAAAACTAAATGGAACAAAGACAAGACAATGCGTATAAGCACAGATGAACGCTATGTGACTATTAAAATGAATTTGGACGAGTACGTTGATGGAGTTCTACATTTAGAAAACAAAACATCACCTGTTCCTTACTCTCTTGGTTCTGGACCAAAACTTGTAGGTGACACTACATACGTTCCTGCTACACTATATGAGCACTTAGTTGATGATGAAACATCAGTAGTTATAAAAAATAAAGCTGTACGTATAGGCGAGGCGCCTGACTATGGTTCATTAACTCCACCAATAGAATGCGAAACATTAGAAGAATTACAAGAAACAGTTGGCTACGAGCTAATTATACCAACGCCACCAAAAGATTATGAGTTATATAAATATATAGCTAGAGGTGATATTGGGGAAATCTCTTACAAAAAAGGAACAGATACTATAGTTTATAGAATGGCTCCTGGCGATGAGGATGATATTAGCGGTAATGAAGTTATTTGGAGACAAAGTTCTAAGATTACAATTCGTGATATGGAAATATTAATGCAAGGTGAATTTGAAATGGTAAAAGTAGCTACATGGAAAAGTAAAAATTATACTTATTCTATTGTAGCCAGTAAGGCACTTACTCCTAGGGCTATAAGAGATTTTATTAAGTAAATTTATATTTAAAATATTTAAAAATGGTGAGTAAATTTTATTACTTACCATTTTTTACTTTGCACACAAAAAAGAGAATATACCAAAAACTAATTGGTTATATTCCCTTTTTTTTGTTACTTATATAAATGACATGCTACCATATGATTAGGTTTAGCTTCATGCCAAGTAGGAATTTCTTTTGAGCAAATTTCCATTGCACGTGGACATCTAGTCCTAAATACACAGCCAGAAGGTGGGTTCATTGGATTAGGTATTTCACCCTCAATTAACTCTTCATCTCTTACATACTCTGGATTAGGAACAGGTACAGCGTTTAATAATGCCTTAGTGTATGGGTGCATTGGATTTTCTGTCAACTCAATACTTTCTGCAAGTTCCATCATGTTTCCTAAATACATTACAAGTATTCTATCAGAAATATACTTAACCATAGATAAGTCATGAGCGATAAATAAGTAAGTATAGTTTTCTTCGTCTTGTAATTCCTTAAGCAAATTCACCACTTGCGCTTGGATTGAAACGTCTAATGAAGCTATAGGCTCATCACAGACAACAAATTTAGGTCCTACAGCTAGAGCCCTAGCAATACAAATTCTTTGTCTTTGGCCACCAGAAAATTCATGGGGAAATCTATTTCTATGTTCAGCTTTTAAACCTACTCTTTGCAATAGTTCCTCAACTCTTTTTTTTCGTTCGGAAGGAGTACCAATTCCATGAATATTTAATGGTTCAGCAATAATTGACTCGACAGTCATTCTTCCATTAAGTGCAGCATATGGATCTTGAAATATTAATTGCATATCTTTACGCATGTTAACCATTTCTTTTTTATCCATTCTTAAAACGTTAACACCGTTATATAAAACTGCACCAGATATATTATCATCATAAAGCCTTAAAATAGCACGTCCTGCTGTAGATTTACCACAACCAGATTCGCCTACTAAACCTAATGTTTCACCTTCATATATTTCTAAATTTAAGTTTTTAACTGCCTGTAAATAACCTTTAGACATTTTGAATTTTTTACTCAAATTTTTTACTTCTAATAAGGGTTTATTCATTATTTACCCTCCTGACTTGTTAAATACTCTTCATGGTACAACCAGCATTTAACACAGTGTAAAGAACCATCATCTTCTGTAAATTCTACTTTTTCTGGTTCATAATCCTTACAAATTTTCAATGCCTGTTTACATCTAGCATAAAATCCACAGCCCTTTGGTGGTGCAATTAAATCTGGTGGTGAACCTATAATCGGCGTTAACTCTTTTGTTTGATCCATGGTCATGCTTGGAACGGAGTCTAAAAGTCCCATAGTATACGGATGCTTCATATTTTCAAAAATATATTTTATATTTGCGCTTTCAATTATTTGACCTGCATACATCACTACAACCCTGTCACAAGTTTCAGCTACAACAGCTAAATCGTGGGTAATTAAAATAATAGCAGTATTATTACTTTTTATTAGTTTTTTCATTATAGTTAATATTTGAGCCTGAATAGTAACGTCTAGTGCAGTAGTTGGCTCATCAGCTATTAATAATTTCGGATTACAAGTTAAAGCCATGGCTATCATAGCTCTTTGTCTCATACCACCTGAAAACTCATGAGGATATTGTTCAAATCTCTTTTTAGGCGTTGATATACCAACAGCTGTAAGCATATCTAATGCAATTTTATTTGCTTCAGCTCTTGTTATTTTTTGATGCCTAAGTATTGCTTCGGATATTTGTTTACCAACTTTAGTTGTTGGGTTTAATGAGGACATCGAGTCTTGAAAAATCATACTTATTTCATTTCCACGCACTTCTTGCATTTCTCTTTCGCTTAGGTTTAATAAATCTCTACCATCTAAATTAACGGCGCCACTTTTATAAATAGCAGGAGGTTCTGGTAATATTCTCATTATAGCATTAGATGTAACTGATTTTCCACAACCAGATTCACCTACTATACCAAGGATTTCACCTTCATTAACGTAAAAGCTTATTCCCCGCACGGCTTGAACTTCGCCAGCATATGTATTAAATGAAATAGCTAAATTTTCTACTTCTAATAATTTTTTTTCTTCCATTTCACCCTCCTATTTACGCAACCTAGGATCTAACGCATCACGCAGTCCATCGCCCAAAAGGTTAAAACAAAGCATAGTAAGACAAATTAAAATTGATGGTACAAAAAGATTCAAATAATTCCCTACTATTAACTGCTCTAAACCATCGTTTGCCATTTGCCCCCAACTTGTATTTGGTGGTGATACACCTAACCCCAAAAAGCTTAAGGTAGCTTCTGCAAATATGGCTCTAGGCACTGTAAGTGTAAGAGATACAATTATGGGCCCCATCATATTAGGTAACATATGTTTACTTAATATCCACTTTGTTGGAGCGCCAAATGATTTTGCCGCCTGTACATATTCTAGTTCTTTTAGCTGTAAAGTTTGACCACGTACTAACCTAGCCATAGGAATCCAACCTGTAACCGTCATCGCTAAAATAAGTGAAGGTATACCAGAGCCTAATATTACAGAAAAAAGTATAACCATAAGCATATATGGTATGCTATATAAAATCTCTGTAATTCTCATCATTATAGTATCGACTCTTCCGCCGGTATAACCAGCAAAACTACCATAGGTAACACCTATAATAAAGTCCATAAACGCAGCAGCAAATCCTATAAATAATGACACTCTACCACCTTGCCATGCTCTTGCGAATAAGTCACGACCTAGGTCATCTGTACCGAAGTAATGGCCTTCATTTGGCCCTACATTCATTTGTGTGTAATCTTGATCAAAATATGTAAATTTAGTTAAATGTGGTCCAATTGCAGACATAATTACTATTAAAATAATAATAACTAGAGAAATAACTGCAACAGGATTTTGAAACAATCTGCGAATTACATCTTTTCCATAAGAAATTGAGGGGCGAGAAAAATCTTCTTGCTCCACAATATTATTTTCTACTTTTTGAAATAAACTAATATCATGTTTACTCGTCACTGTTAGTTACACCTCCTGCCGAAACCAAGTCAATGCGGGGATCTATAATAGGATATAATAAGTCAACAATAAGAGTAAGTATTACTAAAACAATACAATACACCACTGTTGAAGCCATAATTATAGGATAGTCCCTATTCCCAATGCTTTTAATTAAAGCATCACCCATGCCAGGTATTACAAATATCTTTTCTATTACAAAGCTACCAGTAAGCAAAGATGCTATTACAGTACCTAGTATTGATACAACAGGCAAAATAGCATTTCTAACTGCGTGCTTTAAAATAATTATGGAACGCCTTAAACCTTTAGCCTTTGCTGTTTTTATATAATCTTGAGATAATACTTCTAGCATGCTAGATCTCATTAGTCTGGCGACTTGAGCCATGGGGAGAGCAGCAAGTGCAATAGTAGGCAAAACAGTATGTAGCCTAGAGTTCCAGCCTGCTACTGGAAAATATTCAGGTGATAGCACTAAAGTAAGAAGTCTAGCCATTATAAAACTAGGAACGGAAACTCCAATAATAGCTATAAACATAGTTAAATAATCAAGTACTTTGTTGTGATGTAAAGCAGCGAGTATACCTAATAAAAAACCACCTGCAACTGCAACTAATGCAGCTTGCATTCCTAGTTCCATAGTGACTGGCAAACCATTTGTAATGTAATAGTTTGCATCTAGCCTGTCATTAACCATAGATGGGCCAAAATCAAAAGTTGCAACTGATTTCAAATAACCCAAATATTGCACAGGCCATGGTTTGTCCAAATTGTAGTAAGACAATAGATTGTAGTAGGCAGCCTCTGACATATTACCTTCAATTGTAAAAGGGTCACCTGGTATTGCTTTCATTAATATAAATGTTATGGTTACTACTGCCCATAGAGTTAATACAGCGTAAAAAATTCTTTTTAAAACATAAATTGCATAATCATGTAATCTGCTATTAGACAAAATAACACTCCTCTCTGTTTTTTCTTTCTCACGTTAAAAAAAGCTACGTAGGCTACAACCTAAAGCCTTGTTAGCTTCAATTTGTGATATAACATAATTCACTATTTTATAGGTTATTCTCATGTAAGAATAGTGCTCTTTTATAAGATTTAAAAAAGCTATTTTTAAAATAGTAAACTGAAGTCTTACATATTATACTAGCAAAAAATAAAAATTACAATAGAATTTGAATACAAAATAATTAAAAATTTCATTTTCATGGTAAAAGAATTCTATAGGTTATACAAATATTAAAATTTTAAAATGCACAATGTGGTATAATTAAAGATATAAATAAAAGGTAATATATGAGGTAAATTATGAAAAAAATAAATACACATGATATTACAGATGCTCAACTTCTTGGCTCAGCTATTTATTCCCAGTGAAATTATTTTAATCATTATATAAATGATGTAACTAAAATTCTTGAAAGCAAAAATCGCAATTGGTTTATTTTAGCCCTAAGCCGTTTAATAGAATTATGTGAAGATGAGTCCACGAATCAATATTATATTATTCAATTTCAAGAATGTGTTGCACTAAAAAAAGAGATTGATAAAATACATATTAAATTGTCAATGCTTTTACTTAAACACGATGATTTAAAAAAATGCAGTAGATGCTTATGAAAACGAATTAATATATTTAATGAAAGAAAAGAAACGCATATTGAAAACACTTGATAATGTAAAATATAAAATTGAAAACATTAAAAACAGCTATCCATATAGCCTAAAATCAATTATACAAGATAAAAATTTAGTAGCTAAGAAAAGGGCGAGCCATAGAAAAATTAAAAGAATCTATAGAAATTTATAATGATATAATTAAAGAATTGTTAAGGTGAGAAAATGAGTAATTTAGTAAAGAATGATGATAATTTAGGTTTAATAGGATAGAAGGAAAAATTGACATTCCAAAGCCTTTTGAACGTGATATTTTTCTCTTTGATAGCCATATAGCAGGAACCTTGTTCATTGCAGGCATAGAGAAACTTGAGACATATATTAATATTGATGATAGAATTGAGTTTCTTCGCGAACCAGATAATCAGTATGATGAAAAAGCAATTCTTATTAGAAATGCAAATGGAATAAAATTAGGATATGTACCGACGGAAGATAACTTAATATTTGCAAGATTGATGGGTTCAGGAAAGTTGCTTTTTGGTAAAATATCTAAAAAAGATATGAAGGGAAATTGGCCAAAGATAGAATTTAAAATTTATTTAAAAGAGTAACTACATACTAAAGATACCAGAATTCACGAAAATTTCGTTCACTCTGGTATTTTTTATGAAATGATATTCAAAAAATCATAAACCATATTGGAGGCGATTTTAAGATTCCCCTTACCTATCCCAATATTAATATTAGTTTTATTTTGACCATGATAATCACTACCGCCAGTTAAGACTAAGTTGTTTTTTTGTGCTTCATTTATAATTATTGAACTTTCTTCTTCTGTATAATCATTATAATAAGCTTCCACACCATCTAAGCTTATGGCACTAAGTTCGCCTATTACGTCGCCTATATCTTCAAAAAAATCGTATTTCGTTGGGTGAGCTAGTATAACAACTCCACCTGCCTTATGTACATTCAATATACACTCTTCAGCACTTACAGAGTTTTTAGCTACATACGTACCTCTTTCAGGCAACAAATATTTGTTAAAAGCATCTTCCTTTGTTTCAGCATAACCCTGTTTTAATAATTCAATGGCAAAATGAGTCCTGGTTATAATTGAATTTTTATTTTCTTCATTTAGCTTATCTAAAGAAATATTTATTCCTATTTCTTCAAATTTTTTAACCATTTTTTTATTTCTAGTATTTCTTATTTCCTTAATTTTATTAGCTAAATCTTTTATTATATTGTTGTCTACGGAAAAATTATAGGCTAGTAAGTGTATTTCATATGATTTATATGTGGCAGTTAGTTCTATTCCATTTATAAATATTATATTTTTTTCTTCACATAAATTTTTTGCTTTAATAACTCCATCAATAGTATCATGGTCCGTTAATGATAATACATTAACCCCTATTTTTTTTGCCTTGGCAATTAATTCTTCAACTGTATCTGTGCCATCTGAAATATTTGAATGTAAATGTAAGTCTATCATTTATTCCCTTTCAACTTCGGTTTTGTTTCAATGATTAAAATTCCTAAAAAAATAACCATAAAACCTATAATGATTTTCAAAGTAAATTTTTCATTAAAGATAAGCCAAGACCAAAGTGTACCAAAAACTGATTCCAGTGAAAGCAATATTGATACTTTAGTTGGATTAACGCTTTTTTGGGCTATATTTTGGGCAGTAAAACAAAAGGCTGTACTAAATAAGCCTAAAAATATCATACCCACTATACCTGTTAAGAAGTTAATATCATATATTATTTCTCTATTATCATATGAAGTAATGGAGCAAATACCCGTAATAATAAAAGCTACCCATAACATTATTATACTTATTTTAATTGGTGAAATACCAAAACTTGTGTATTTATCCACAGATATAATATGCAAAGCATATGCAACCGCACATAGTAGAATTAAAAAAATTCCTAAGGCTCCATTACCAGTCAAACTAAAGGAATCTAAAGAAATAAATCCTATTCCAAACAAAGTAAGGCATGCGCCAATTTTTGTATAAACGTCAATTTTTGTTTTAAAGAAAATAGAATCAATAAAAGGCACAAAAACAACATATACGGCAGTTAAAAAAGCTGCTATAGATGGTGTAGTATAAAGTTGTCCATAGGTTTGCAAGGTAAATGCCATGGCTAATATTATACCTACTACTATACCTGATATTAATTCCTGTTTATTAATTTTAAACTCTTTTTTAAATATAATAGATAGCGTAATAGCTCCAAAGAAAAAACGACCTGTTAATAGTTCTAAAGGAGAAAAGCCTGCATCTAAAACAAACTGAGTTGCAATAAAACCTGCACCCCAAACTATAGCTACTACTAGTAATAATATTGTTGCTGTCTTTTTACTCATAATTCAACCTATCTAAAATCATTCTCATAGCACTATAAACACTTCTTCTTCTTATATTTTCCCTACTGCCTTTAAAATTAAATTTTTTTGTTTCACTTCCCGTAGATGTTGCCACGGAAATATATACTAAACCTACTGGTTTTTCAGCTGAACCACCTGTTGGACCAGCAATGCCTGTTATGCCTACTCCAATGTTACAATTGCATTTTTTTAATACTCCTAAAGACATTTCCATAGCAACTTCATTACTTACAGCGCCAAATTTTTCTAAAGTTTCTTTTGTTACGTCTAAATACTTGATTTTAGCTTCATTTGAATAAGTAATAAGACTTTCGTTTAGTACTTTTGATGCATTAGGTACATTTATTATTTTACTTGCTAGCATACCACCAGTACAAGATTCTGCTATGGAAATCTCCATTTTTTTTTCAATTAATTTATTCACAACTACAAATTCCGGTGCTAGGTCTTCCTCGGAAATTATAAATTCTCCAGCTAAATTATATAAATCTTTTATAGTTTGCTCCATTAAATTATAGCCTTCATCTTCGGTTTTGCATCTACTTGTAATCCTTATTGATACATATCCGCCTTTAGCGTAGGGTGCAACAGTTGGATTACTTTGATTTTCTATAATAGGCATTATTTTTTCTTCTAGTCCACTTTCGCCTATGCCTAAAAAATTAATAAACCTTGAAACAAATTTATCTTTACTTAAATTTGCTAGTTCAGGTAACAAACTATCTTTGAACATACCTTTGCATTCTGTTGGCGGTCCTGGTAACATAGCTAAAATCTTATGATTTTTAATTAAAACGCCTGGAGCAGTACCATAATTGTTTTTTAGTATTATGGAATCTTTTGGAAAGTAGGCTTGTCTATAATTGTTTTCAGCGAATTTATATCCACTACCCTTCATTTTGTTTTCAAGACTATTTTTTTCATCAATATTTAATTCAAGAGGTAATCCGAAATATTCTGCTATTGCCTCTTTTGTTAAGTCATCCTTTGTTGGTCCCAAGCCGCCAGTAGTAATTACTATATCTGCTCTATAAAAACTTTCATCCAATGCTTTTATAACTCGCTCTTTATTATCTCCAACAGCTATATGCCTGTAAACATTTATACCTATGTTTGCCAATTCTTTAGAAAGAAATTGTGCATTAGTATTAGCTATATTACCTAGCAATAGTTCGGTTCCAATAGATAAAATCTCACAGTTCATTTTATACCTCTGTATCTTTTAACACATTTTTATTTTTAACTAAATAATCTACCATAGAAACGATGGTTAATACTACAGCTAATGTTACTAAAATAATTTCAATTAAAGCCAAAAACTCTATATTTAAAATAAGTACCGGTATCATAATCATTTGAATTATAGTTTTAAACTTTCCCCATTTTGAAGCCGCAATTACTACATTAGCATCGGCAGCTATTGTTCTAAATCCTGTTATTATAAACTCTCTACTTATAATTATTATTACAACAACAGCTGATAGGTCACCTAGTTCAACAAGACTTATAAGTGCCGCTGCCACTAATAGTTTATCAGCTAAAGGATCCATAAATTTACCGAAATTTGTAACCAAATTTCTACTTCTAGCAATATGACCGTCAAGTGCGTCTGTTGCACTTGCTAATATAAATATAACTGAAGCAATTAAACGTGATGACATACCAAACGGAGTTGCTAATAAAACACACAGAAAAACGGGTATCATGCATACACGTAACAAAGTAAGTTTATTTGGTAAGTTAAGATTCATAAACTACCCCCATTAAGTCATAGTCAGATGTTTTAGTAATTTTAACATTTATAAAATCACCGCTATAAAGCTCGTAATCGCATTTAAAAAACACAGCACCATCTACATCAATTAAGTCACTTTCCATTCTTCCAGTATAAACGTCATCCTCTGGCAACCTACCATCAACCATAACCCTTACAACTGTATCTTGATACTTTTTGAATATCTCCATAGAAACTTTTTTTTGAACTTCCATAATATAATTATAGCGTTCTTCTTTTATATCTTCGTCTATTTGATCGGCCATAATAGCCGCTGGCGTTCCATCTTCCTTAGAGTATTTGAATACCCCTAGTCGATCGAACTTCATATCTTCAATAAATTTAGCAAGAGCTGAAAATTCTTCATTTGTTTCACCTGGAAAACCAACTATTAGTGTTGTTCTTATAGACATATTTGGTATTGTCCTGATTTTTTTTATTATTTCTTTCAGCTCTTGCTCTGTACTTCTCCTGCCCATACGCTTTAAAATTCTATTATGGCTATGTTGAATTGGCATATCAATATATTTACATATTTTTTTATTATTTTTAATCTCTTCTATTAATTCATCGTAAACATGTTCTGGATAACAGTACAGTAGACGTATCCATTCTATGCCGTTAATTTTACTTAACTCTCGCATTAATTCATGCAATTTTTTTTCACCATAAATGTCTGTTCCGTACAAGGAGGTGTCTTGTGCAACTAAAATTAATTCTTTTAACCCTTTTTCACTTAAGGCTTTTGCTTCTTTTATTAAGGTATCCATGGTTCTACTTTTGTATCCACCACGAATGCTCGGTATTGTACAATAGGTACATCTATTGTTACAACCTTCTGCAATTTTTAAATAGCCATAATGCCCTGTGGACAAAACTCTTTTATGAGCAAATAATTCTTGTATGTTACTTTCTCCACTAGTTACTAAATTTATTTTTTCTGTGGATGAAATGTTTTTAATAACCTCACCTATTTTGTCAAAATCACTTGTACCAACAACAGCGTCAACCTCTGGTAGTTCATTAAAAATTTCATCTCTATACCTTTGAGCCATACAACCAGTTACTATTAAGCCTTTGCAACTACCATTTTTTTTATATTCTGCCAAGTCAAGAATTGTATCAATTCCTTCTTGCGTAGCGTCCATAATAAAGCCGCATGTATTAATAACTATAATATCAGCACAACTATAGTCATCTTCAATTGTATGGTTTTCTTCTTTAATTAAGCCTAGCATTATTTCACTATCTACTAAATTTTTATCGCATCCTAATGATACAAAAGATACTTTCATATCTACCTCTTTCTATTTCTTAAGTTTATATAAGTTCAAGCAATTTTGAAGTAGCATGGCTATGGTCATAGGACCTACTCCTCCTGGTACAGGTGAAATATAAGAGCATTTATCTGATATATTTTCAAAATCAGCATCGCCTACAAGTTTTCCGGAATCTTCTCTATGTATGCCAACATCCACAACAATCGCACCATCTTTTACCATATCTTCTTTTAAGAATTTTGGCATACCACAAGCTACAACAATAATATCCATTGATGATAATATTTTTTCTATATTTTCAGTTTTTGAATGTGTAATTGTAACTGTAGCATTTTCTTTTAATAAAAGCTGTGCCATAGGTTTACCGACTATATTACTCCTGCCTACAACAGCTACGTTTTTACCTGACATATTTATTTTGTTTCTTTTAAGTAACTGAATTACACCAGCTGGAGTACAAGGTAATAAATCACCTTCGCCTATACTTACTAATCCTACATTGTATGGGTTAAAGCAATCCACATCTTTTTTAGGATCAATTGAGTATATAACTTTTTTTTCATTAATATGGTTAGGTAATGGTAATTGAATAAGTACCCCATCAACCTCTTTATCTTTATTAAGATTATTTATAAGGCTTAGTAGTTCATCTTCGGTAGTTTCCTCTCCTAGCCTGTAGGTTTTAGAGTTAAACCCAACGTAATCACACGCTTTTTCTTTATTTTTTACATAAACTGCTGAACTTTTGTTATCTCCAACTAAAACTACAACTAAAGTTGGTTTTTTTTCTAAAAGTTCAACTTCTTTTTTTATTTCTTCTTTTATTTCTTTTGAAACTTCTTTTCCATTTAATAACATATATATTCCTTTTTATGAAAGACCAACAATTTCGCCATTTGCATCAATATCAATTTCATTTGCTGCAGGTATTTTAGGAAGACCTGGCATAGTCATTACATTGCCTAATAATGCAACTATAAATCCTGCTCCATTGGAAATATTCAGTTCTGTAACAGTTACTTCAAACCCTTCTGGTCTACCTAATAAGTTTTTATTATCTGAAAAAGAATACTGAGTTTTTGCTATACACACTGGTAAATCATTTAATCCCATTTCATCTATTTGTTTTAAAACTTTTTTCGCTTTAGAAGTAAATACAACTGAAGATGCACCATAAATTTCTTTAGCTATTTTATTTATTTTTTCTTCAATTGATTGATTTAAGTCATAAAGTGGTTTAAAGTTATTTTCGTTTTCTAAAGCTTGAATTACTGCTTTACCTAGTTCAATACCACCGTCACCGCCATCAGCATGTACATATGACCTTGCAAAATATACATTTTCTTTATCTAATTTGTTTTTAACAAATTCTAACTCTTCTTCTGAATCTGTATCAAAAACATTTAAAGCTACAACTATTGGTAAATTATACTTTTTCAAGTTTTCTATATGTTTTTCTATGTTACAATATCCTTTTTCCAACGCTGATAAATTTTCATTTTTTAAATCATTTACTTTTTGTCCGCCATTATACTTAAGTGCTCTAATAGTTGCTACTATAACAACACAATCCGGCTTAAGTCCAGCTTTTCTACACTTAATATCAAAGAATTTTTCAGCTCCTAAATCTGCACCAAATCCAGCTTCTGTAATAGCAATATCAGATAATTTAAGGGCTACTTTAGTTGCTTTTACACTGTTGCAACCATGGGCTATATTAGCAAATGGACCACCGTGTATAATAGCAGGTGTTTTTTCTATTGTTTGTACAAGGTTTGGCTTTAAAGCTTCCTTTAATAAAACTGTCATTGCCCCATTAGCGTCTACTTCTTTAGCATAAACAGGTGTTTTATCAAATTTATAACCAATAATTATTTCACCTAATTTATTTTTTAAATCTTGAATATCTTCACTTAAACACAAAATTGCCATTATTTCCGAGGCAACTGTTATCATAAATGAATCTTCTCTAACTACACCATTTGAGTCACCACCAAGACCTATTGCAATATTTCTAAGCTCTCTGTCATTTACGTCTAGTACTCTTTTCCACACAACTTTATGTATACCAGCTTTATTTCCTTGGTGTATATGGTTATCAATCATTGCTGAAAGTAAATTATTAGCAGCTGTAACGGCATGAATATCACCTGTAAAATGTAAGTTAATTTCTTCCATTGGAAGAACTTGCGAATATCCACCACCTGTTGCGCCACCTTTCATACCCATACAAGGTCCTAAAGATGGTTCTCTTAATGCTACAACTGATTTTTTGCCCAATTTATTTAAAGCTTGAGACAAACCTATAGTTGTTGTTGTCTTCCCTTCCCCTGCTGGAGTCGGGTTAATAGCTGTTACTAAAACTAATTTTCCAAAATCCCCTACAATTTTTTCATCATCAATTTTAGCTTTGTAGTTACCGTATAATTCTAAACTATCTTCAGGAATATTAAATTCCTTAGCAACCTCTAGAATATTTTGCAGTTTAATTTCCTTTGCGATTTCAATATCTTTTTTCATAAAATACCTCCTAAAATTAACTACTACGTTCTTATATAATACTACATATGAAATAGTTTTCAAGTTTTTATATAATTTTTTTTGTTTTTTTTTGTTTTTTGCAACCAATATTTGCCAACCTTGCACAAATATTCTATAATAACTAAAAAAATATTTACATCCAAGGAGGATTTATGTTATCTCACAAAGCAATGAATGTGAAACCTTCAACAACTTTAGCTATTACAGCCAGAGCAAAAGAATTGAAATCAAAAGGAATAGATGTAGTTGCATTTACAGCTGGCGAACCAGATTTTAACACACCAGACAAAATTAAAGAAAGTGCAATTAATGCAATACACTCTAATTTTACGAAATATACAAAAAGTTCTGGTATTGATGAATTAAAACAAGAAATAGCCAATAAATTAAAAAAAGACAATTCGTTGAGTTATACTAAGGATGAAATAGTTGTGTCTAATGGTGGTAAACATGCATTAATTAATGCACTAGCTGTGTTGATTAATGCTGGCGACGAGGTGCTAATAGTAGCACCTTACTGGCTAAGTTATGTAGAAATGGTAAAATTAAATGATGGAATACCAATTATTATTGAAACAGATAAAAAAAATCAATACAAAGTTAATAAAGAGCTTTTAAATAAATACTACTCACCAAAATGTAAAGTTCTAATTTTAAACTCACCATCGAATCCCACTGGAATTGTTTACGCAAAACAGGAATTAGAAGAAATTGCAAATTTCGCCAAGGAAAAAAATATATTTATTATATCTGACGAAATATATGAATATTTAATTTATGATAATGAAAAGCACATTAGTATTGCACAACTAGAAGATATGTACCAAAGAACTATTATTGTAAACGGCTTTAGTAAAGCTTATGCAATGACTGGTTGGCGATTAGGATACACAGCTGCACCATTAGAAATTTCTAAAGCTATATCTGCAATACAAAGTCATATGTCATCAAATCCATCTAGTATAAGCCAATACGCTGCACTTGGTGGACTTACAAATGAGCTTATAGAAATAAAAGATATGGTAAAAGAATTTGATAGAAGACGTAAATATTTATTTAAAGAAATTAAAAAACTACCATTTTTAGATTGTAATGAACCTAAAGGAGCATTTTACTTACTGATTGATACCAAGGAGTTAAATAATAAAACTCATAAAAATAATAAAATTACTGACGCTGCCACAGTGGCAGATATATTATTAAATGAGTATAATGTTGCTGTTATTCCTTGTAAAGACTTTGGAGCACCGAATGCAATAAGGCTCTCCTACGCTATTTCTATGGAGGATATAAAAGCTGGAGTAACTAGAATAAATGAATTTATTCAAAACTGTAAATAACCAAATTTTGGAGGAAAAATGAGATATATAAATGAAATAAAAGCAGATGAAAGAGTCACAGATCACTTTATGTGTAAAGATAAGCAGAGCCTAAAATCAAGAAATGGTAAAACTTATTTTTCTCTTAAATTGCAAGATAAAACAGGAACAATTGATGCTAAAGTTTGGGATTTAACAAAAGATATCCAAAGTTTTGAAAAAAATGATGTAATTAAAATAGATGGTACTTCCTTGTCCTATCAAAACGATATACAAATAAAAGTTGTAAAAATTCGTAAAAGTGAAGACGGTGAATACGATCCAACAGATTTAATTCCAGCAACAAAGGAGAATATTGATGAAATGTACAATAAATTCATTTCATATATTGATACAATCTCTAATGATAAAGTTAAAGAAATGTTGTTAAATATTTTTGTTCATGATTCTGTAATTTCTCAAGCCATTAAAACACATTCTGCTGCTAAGTCTATGCACCATAATTATTTAGGTGGGCTTTTAGAACACACCCTCGGCATTGTGGAAATATGTAACTTTTTAGCTAATCAATATTCATCTGTTAATAGAGATGTGTTAATAGCCAGTGCAATGCTTCATGACGTTGGAAAAGTATATGAGCTTTCTTCTTTCCCAGAAAATGATTATACTGATATAGGTCAATTATTGGGTCACTTAATAATAGGTATAGAATTAGTAACTTATGAATCAAAAAAAATTGAGTCTTTTCCTAAGGAATATAAAAATTTAATAAAACACTGTCTAGTAGCTCACCATGGCGAATTAGAATATGGCTCACCTAAAAAACCAGCTACCTTAGAAGCTTATTTACTTCATATGGCAGATAATATTGATGCTAAGTCTAAAATGTACCTAACTGCAATTGAAAATGATAGCACCAATGCAAAATGGGTAGGATACGATAGAGTTTTAGGTACAAATATAAGAAGGTCCATAGAAAATGAGTAAATATATTTCTGCTAGCGAAGTAAACCGTTATGTTTATTGCAACTATCAGTGGTACTATGAAAAAAAATATGGCAGAAAAAAAATAGTTGAAATTGCAAAAAAAAAATATCCATATTATAAAAATAGCGAAATTAAAAAGAACTTTATTCATGGTAGTAAATTTCACAAAAAATATAAAGATAAAAGAAGTATTGTACCAATAATAATTTTAATTAGTATAATAGTGGTGATACTATGGTTTTATTTTATTTAATTCCAATTTTGAGGTTTTTTCTTCCTACTATCTATAAAACAAAAAAAATCAAGGCCAACATTATGGGATATAAAATTTTTTATAGTGATAGTAATACAGACAATTGCCAAATATGTAATAAATTATTGAAGTCCAAAAAATATTTGCTCCAAGGTAAACCGGACTTAATTTTAAAACATTTCCAATGTAATAATTACGTAGTTGTGGAGCTAAAAAGTGGGAGTTCTTTAAAAGATAAAAAACCTAAAAGTAACGATCTAATGCAATTGGTGACTTATTTTTTAATTACTGAGGATTTATTTAAAAAGCCGAAGTTTGGAAAATTAATATATAGTGATTGTATGTACATTGTTAAAAATACATGGTACTTAAGATTTAAATTAAAAAGAATTATTTCTCAAATGAATAGAATGTTAGTAACAGGCTCCGGCAAATGTGAACCGAATTTTAATCATTGCAAAAATTGCCTTTGTAAAGCAGTTTGTAAATTTTATAAGTAAAAAAGGAGGCTGCCTTTAATAGATTAATTTCTATTTCAAGACAGCCCTTTTTTATTTGAGTTTTAATATTTTATTTATATTATCCAAATAGTGTTTTGCAATTATTGAAAGGCAAAAAAATCCATAGAAAATGTTAATAAATGGTATAAAAAATATTATTAAGGATGCAAATGCAATTATTAGCTTTATGCCTCCCGACATTTTAACAGTAGTTATTTTTCCATTTAGACTAATCACTATATTGCTTTTCTCTTTAAATAAAATAAAACTTAAATACTTTAACCACTGAAATACCAAAAAAATTGTTGTCCAAAATATAAAGTATTCCATAGATACAGGTAATAAATATGACATTTAATCTCCTTAACTACTTAGCAACTATATTAGCAATTTTTCCAGGAACATATATTTCTTTTACAATAGTTTTACCTTCTATTTTGTCCTTTAGAAAATCTTTAGCTGCTTGCAATGCATCTTCTTTAGTTATATTCGCATCTAATTCAATACTACCTCTTGTTTTACCGTTTTCTTGTATAGCGATAGTTACGGTATCTTCTTTCATTTTTTCTTCATCACATACAGGCCAGTTTTCTGCAAATATGGTTTTATTATTGCCTAAAATTTCCCACAACTCTTCTGCTATGTGGGGGGCAAATGGAGATAGCAATACAAGTATTGTTTTTGCAGTTTCTAAATCTATAGAACCATATTCTTTAACTAAATCATTAAATTTATTTGTATATTCCATAAATCCACTAACAACTGTGTTTAATGATAAATTTTCTAGTCTAGTTGTAATATCGTAAATCATTTTATGACGTACTTGCTCAAGTTTTTTATTTGGCTCAATAAATTCATTTTTAGAAATTAATTTCCATAATCTGTTTAAAAATCTATATACACCGTCTATACCGCTATCATCCCAATCAGCATCTAGCTCTGGAGGACCTACAAATAATTCATACATGCGTAAAGAATCACATCCGTAATTTTCAACTAATTCATCAGGTGATACAACATTTCCTTTGGACTTACTCATTTTTGAACCATCCTTATTAATCATCCCTTGATTAAATAGTTTTTTAAAAGGTTCTTCAAAATCAACTACACCTATATCATATAAAAATTTTGTATAAAATCTTGCATAAAGCAAGTGTAAAACAGCGTGTTCAACTCCACCTACATACATATCTACAGGCAACCATTTTTTAAGCGCTTCTGGATCAGCTAAAACCTTACTATTATTTACATCAGCATATCTTAAAAAATACCAAGATGAGCCTGCCCATTGTGGCATTGTGTTAGTTTCTCTTTTAGCTGGACCTTTACAACAAGGACAAGTGGTATTTACCCATTCTTCTATATTTGCTAGTGGTGATTCCCCTGTATTTGTAGGCTCGTATGATTCTATCTCAGGTAGTAATACCGGTAAGTCTTCCTCTGGAACTGTTACTATTCCACACTTTTCGCAATGCACAATTGGAATTGGCTCTCCCCAGTATCTTTGTCTAGAAAAAACCCAATCACGTAATTTATAGTTTGTTGTTTTTATCCCTATTTTTTTAGCTTCAATTATTTTTATAGCTTTTTCTTTTGCTTCTTTTACATTTAAGCCATTTAATTCATCAGAATTAATGAGAACTCCATCACCAATATAAGCTTCTGTTAATTCAGCACCCTTTGCTTCTGCATTTTCTATTACTTGTACTATTTCTAAATCGAATTTTTTTGCAAATTCAAAATCCCTATCATCATGGGCAGGCACACACATAATAGCCCCTGTACCATAGTCTACTAATACATAATCCGACACCCAAATAGGAATTTTTTTATTTGTAAATGGGTTGATTCCATAACTACCTGTAAAAACACCTGTTTTTTCTTTATCTGACATTCTATCTACACTAGATTTTGTACTTGCCTTAAAACAATATTCCTTTACAACATCCCTTTGCCCATTAGTTGTTAAGCTTTCTATTAAGGGATGCTCTGGTGATACTACCATAAAGGTTGCTCCATATAGAGTATCGGGTCGTGTAGTGTATACTTTTATTTTTTCCTTTATTCCGTCTACACTAAAATCAACTTCTGCACCATAGCTACGGCCAATCCACTCTTTTTGCATTTTTTTAACTTTTCCAGGCCATTCTAAAGCATCTAAATCATTTAATAATCTTTCAGCGTATTCGGTTATTTTAAGCATCCATTGTCTTAGAT
Organism: Lachnospirales bacterium; assembly: GCA_047974375.1. Classification (GTDB taxonomy): domain Bacteria; phylum Bacillota; class Clostridia; order Lachnospirales; family CAMZNU01; genus JBKECF01. The sequence continues at coordinate 37,807 of JBKECF010000014.1, read as the reverse complement.
TTTTCTTTGTAACAGTACTTCCGCATCTATCACACTCTCCGTTGGTTGCTTCTTCGTTAGCTAGCACACATTTACATGAGTTACACCAGTTTAAAGGCATTTCTTTTTCATAAGCTAAACCTTTTTTATACATTTGTACAAAAATCCATTGTGTCCATTTATAATAATCGGGGTCTGTCGTGTTTATTTCTTTATCCCAATCATATACAGCGCTTATTTCTTTTAATTGACGGCGAAAGTTTTTAATACTTTCTTCCGTACTTTTAGCAGGGTGTGTACCCATTTTTATTGCATAATTTTCTGCTGGCAATCCGAAAGCATCCCATCCCATTGGATGCAAAACCTCATATCCTTGTAAAATTTTATATCTAGATATTACATCACTAAGTACGTATCCTCTCCAGTGACCTACATGAACACCACTGGCTGATGGATAAGGAAACATATCCAAACAAAAATATTTTTCTTTTTTATCATCCTGTGGGTTAATATTATTGTCTCCCCATTTTTTTCTCCACTTTTTTTCAATTTTATAAAATTCGTAATTCATGATTCCTCCATAATTAAATAAAGTATAATAAAAAAAATCCCTAATAAAAATTAGAGACGAAAATTCCGCGGTACCACCCTACTTTAATATTTGCCACAATACAAATATTACACTTTTTACTTTAACGCAGATATACGTTTAGGTATGACCTAAAAAGCTCCCAGCTAAGTTGGGCAAAGTTATTTATTGTTTTACACCAAACAACAACTCTCTGAAAAATAAACTTTGCTTAATACTTCTGTTCATAGCTATTTAATATTTCACTATTGTATACATTTTTTATTTAAAAGTCAAATCTATTTTTTAAATTAGTTAATTGAGTTTATATGGTAGACTTTTTTTACATAGATTTTTAGACATTATCAAGATTTGTATAACAACTTATAAATGTTTCTGTATAATCTTAACTTTTAATTTACTTCTTCTTCTGTAAATCTACTAATTGACTCGGCAATATTCCTTGCATGGTCAGATATTCTTTCAAGGTTTGATATTAAGTCTAAAAAGGCTATTCCTGATTTAATATCACATTCTGATTTTCCTAAACGTTCAATATGTTTATTTTTTACATCTAAAGTAAAATCGTCAATAATTTCTTCTAGCCGACAGGCATCCTCTGCCATTTGTAAATTATTTTCTTTTAAGCTAACAATAGCTGAATTTAAACAATTTAATGTTGTTTCGGTTAATTGTGCTAGCTCGCTGTATGCACCTTTTGAAAAACTAACATTAGCCTCAGATAAATACAACGCTGTTTCACTAATATTCATACTATGGTCACCAATACGCTCCATATCGTTTATTATATGAAAATATCTACTTACGTTATTATTACCTGATAGAGATAATTCCTGCTTTCTTAATATTTTAGTTAAAAAATCTGCTAAAGATTCATCCATTAAATCTATTTCATCTTCAATTAAGGCAACGGAACGTGCTGACTCCATGTCTTTTTCCAATATACCTCTACTTGCCTTTGTTAAAGCATCTATAGCTAAACTACCTAATCTTTCAATTTCATAAAAAGTTGTTTCAATAGCTATTTCTGGAGTTTCTAAAAGTCTATCATCTAGTTTAATTACATCATCTCTTTCAGCATCTTCTTTAGTAATTCCTGCCATTTTTATCGCTAATGAAACTAGCTGGTTAGAAAAAGGAATTAACATTATTGTAGCCGAAATATTAAAAGCTGTATGGAATATACTAACACCTAATTGACTTATGTATGATGAAGCTATTTCCGGCCTAATTTTAAAGAATATAAAGGCAAAAATTGCGAATACTAAAGATCCAATTATGTTAAAAAGTAAATGAATATATGAAGCTGCTTTTGCCGTTCTTGTAGCTCCTATACTTGATAGTAAAGCCGTAATACATGTACCAATATTTTGGCCTAAAATTATATAAACCGCCGCACTCCAAGGAACTATTCCAGCTATAACTATAGATAATAATATACCCATAGAAGCAGAACTACTTTGTACTAGCATAGTTATAACAGCACCTGCTAATATACCTAACACGGGATTTGAACCGAATTCTGTCATGATTTGTGTAAACAATGGATTATCATGTAATGGTTCCATTGAATTTGACATTGATTCTATACCTAAAAATAACAATCCAAAACCTATAAGTATTTCGCCAAATTGTTTTAATTTATTACTTTTGGTAGACAGACGTATAACAACACCTACAGCTGTTGCCATTGGAGCTATTGTTGTAGGCTTTAAAAATGTCATCCAATCCGAAATAGAAATAAGCCAACTTGTTATTGTAGTACCAATATTGGCACCCATTATAACTCCTACGGATTGAGTTAATGTCATAATACCTGCATTTACAAAACCTACAACCATAACCGTTGTTGCCGAACTACTTTGTATAATCGCTGTAACGGCAGCACCAACACCTATTGCTAAAAATTTATTGGCAGTTAACTTGCTTAACAAGGTACGTAATTTTTCACCAGCTATTTTTTGTAGCCCCTCGGCCATTATTTCCATACCAAATATAAATAGAGCTAAGCCACCTATTAAAGATATTACCATTTTTACTGAATCAATCATTTTTTCCTCCCATTAACGATTAAAAATGAGCTATGTACTCATTATCCGATATTATTTTAACATAAAATTTATAAAATACAATCTCATTACACTTAATCTCAATAAAAAAACGACTAGTTAAAAAAACAACTAATCGCTTTATTATTATATATTAAACTTTATAACAAATGTTGAACCTTTATTTTTTTCGCTTTCAACAAATATTTCCCCATTATAACGGTTAACTAAATGCTTTGTTATGGACAAACCAAGACCTGTACTATTCACTCCTTGCCTACTTTTATCCACTTTGTAAAATCTTTCGAAGATTCTATCTATATATTTATCATCGATACCGATGCCAGTATCTTTAACTTTAAATTCAATACATTTATTTTCTAATTTTAAACTAATTGATATTTTACCCTCCTTAGTATATTTAATACTATTGTCTATTATATTAATAAATATTTGTGAAAAAGCATCACTCTCACAAGGAAAATATATTTTATCATCTATGTTAACTTCAATTATTATATTTTTGTCCAAAGCTTTTTGGTTTAAAATATTAACAACATGATTTAATATTTCCGATAAATTTTTATCTTCTTGTATTTTTTCGGCTCTGTGCTCGATTTCAGATATATATAAAACCTCTCCTATTAGCCTTTTTAGTCTATAAGCCTCAATTTTTATTATACCTAAAAATTTTTTTGCTATTGCTTTATCTTCTAAAGCACCATCCTCTAAGGTTTCCACAAAGCCTATAATAGATGTTAAAGGTGTTTTAAATTCATGAGATACATTTGATGTGAAATCTTTACGCATGTTTTCTAATTTTCTTATATTAGTTACATCTTGAATTAAAATAATTTTACCAATAATTTCTTCCTTATTATTTAATAATTTATTAATTTTAACACATAATGTTTTTTTATTACTATTTTTCTCATATTGTAAATCTTTTATAGATTCTCTATTATTGTAAGAACTATAATAATTTATAAAGTCGCTATCATCTATTATTTTGTATATAAAAGCGCCTTTATTTATTTTATCAGACTCCAACAAGTCTTTAGCTGAATTATTATACAATAAAATTTTTTCTTCTAAATCTACAGCAATTACACCGTTTTCCATGGAATTTAATAAGAACTTTTGATTATTATTAATTGTAGATTTTTTATCCAAACTATCTAAAGCAAAATTTTTAAATCCATTAATAGAATTAATAAGTTCTTCATAAATATAATTGTTCAAAATAATATCATTTCTGTTGTTAACAGAAAATTTTCGGATTTTATTTTGTAAAAAGTCAAGTGGTTCAATAAAAGTTTTAAAAACTCTATCCCTAATAATTAATAATAACAAAACAGCAAAAAAAGCAAATATTAAATAGTACAAAGCAAAATATGTTTGCACCCCAAATGCTTTATCATATTTAGAAATCAACAAATATGTTTTATTGTTTTTATTAATTGCTGAATAAATAAAATCGCCATGTGCATCATTGTAAAAGTTATTTTTGTTTATAAAAGTTTTATACTTTATATAAGGATATAATGTTTCCAGTTCTTTCAGTAAAATGCTATTATCTTCTTCTAAAACAAAAAAATGATAATTATCTTCAATTTTTATATTTTCATTTTCTATAGCAATTGTATTTAAAGTATTTAACACTTTAAAATCATGATTTAAATAATTATTCATTACACCGAAATATAGTCCACTAAAGATAATAAATGTTATTAAAAAAATAGCTACATAATAAAAAAGCGATATAAAACTATTCTTTGCGGAATTTATAACCAACACCCCTTACAGTTTCAATAAAATATGGCTCTTTATCATCGTCTTCTATTTTTTTTCTTAATTGACGAATATGTACATCTACAGTTCTTGTTTCGCCTAAATAATCAAAGCCCCAAATTTTTTCCAATAATATTTCTCTTGAAACAACTCTACCTTCATGAGTTATTAAATGCTTAAGTAGTTCATATTCTTTTAAAGTTAGGTCGATTTTTTCATTATCTTTTGTTACGATATATGAAGCTGTGTCCATTTCTATATTGTATCTTTTTATTATGTCATTATTACATTTAACATTATTACTTCTTCTAAATACAACTTTTATTCTAGCCATTAATTCACGAGTGCCAAAAGGCTTAGAAATGTAATCATCTGCACCAAGTTCCAACCCTATTACTTTATCAATTTCATCAGATTTAGCTGTCAAAAGTATAACAGGTATATTTTTAAATTCTCCCTTTTTAAGATTTTTCAGAATATCAATTCCATTTATCTCGGGTAGCATTAAATCTAAAATAATTAAATCTATTTCATTTGACAATATGACATCGACATCTTTACCATTTTGACAGCTAATTACATTGTAACCTTCTTTTTCTAAATTATACCTTAACAACTCTAAAATATTTATTTCATCATCCACAATTAAAACAGTCTTCATACCTTCCCCTTTACAATTACTTGCTATATATACAAATGTCTGACATAAAGCAATTACTACATTTTGGTCCTCTGGCTTTGCAAATCTCCCGTCCAAAAGCTATAACTTGCTGGTTGTATTTAATCCAACTTTTTTTAGGTAAAATTTTCATTAAATCGAATTCAATTTTTACAGGATCCTCATTTTTTGTTAGACCTAACCTATTAGAAATACGTTTTACATGAGTATCTACTACAATGCTCGGTAAAGCAAATATATGTCCCCTTACAACATTTGCCGTTTTTCTCCCCACACCTGCTAAGGTAGTTAAATCATTAATATCATAAGGCAGTATATAGTTATATTTTTCTATTAAAGTGTAGCAAGCGGATTTTATATTTTTAGCCTTATTTTTATAAAATCCTGTGGATTTAACATCTTCCATTAATTCATATAAATCACTATTGGCGAAATCATCTAGTGACTTGTATTTTTTAAATAATTTTTCTGTAACTAAATTAACTCTATCATCCGTACACTGAGCACTTAAAATAGTTGCAATAAGCAGTTCATAATCATGGGTATAATTCAAATAGCATTTATCTTCTTGAGGATAACGTTCATCTAAACGAGCGATTATTATCTTAACTTTATCTCTTTTATTCATATTTCCTCCAAATATACGCATTATCATAATTATTTTCTCTTGTTTTAGTGTAGTCAAAAATATATATGAACTCGCCGTGGATAATTTCGTTGTTTTTAGAAAAATGTATAATATCTATGTTGAATTTTTCGCTATGAGTATTTTTAATTATTTGACTTCTTGTATATTTAGTTATATAGGTAAAATCTTTTTCATCAAATAGTAATTTTTCATGTATATTTAATATATCAGGCACAGATTTTATATTCTCATTAGAGTATAAATCAAAAAGTAATAGCTCTATTAAAATATTATCATCTTTTTCAAAATAAGTACTGTAAAATTCTTGTAAAATTGTATAATATGTTTGCTTTTTATGTGAAACTTTATGATAGTCCATAGATATAAAAAACTCATGTAAAGCTAAATAAAAATCAAAATATTCTTTAAATAATCCACCTAGATACATTATAGATGTATGAAATCTATTAGAATTATAATAAATATCTACTAGCTCTTCTATTCCTTTTAAAATTGAAAGTTCTTTAAATGATATTTCCTTGGTTCTTAAAACTTCATAGGGAGCTTTTTCTCTATACATTAGACCTAAAGCATTAGCATTCTTCCGCATACCTGAACCCTTTAAAACCTTTAAAAAGCCTAATTGTAGCTGTTCACATTGCATTTTATAAACGTCATTAAATGAGTTCTTAAAACTTTCATAGTTTTCGCTAGGCAAACCTGCAATTAAGTCTAAGTGTAAATGAATATTACCCATTTTAAATATTTTATTTATATTTTCAAAAACTTTCTTTAAATTTGTTTTTCGTGCCACCAGCTCAAGAGTTTTTCCATTAGTTGTTTGTATACCAATTTCAAACTGTATTAAGCCTTTTCTCGCTGTTTTTAACAAATCAAAATCTCTTTGTTCAAATAAATCTGCTGCTATTTCAAAGTGAAAATTTGTTATATCATTATCGCTTTTTATTATAAATTCCCATATTTTATACCTATGTTCACTACTAGCATTAAATGTTCTGTCTATAAATTTTACTTGTTTTACTTTATTATCCAAAAAAAAGCTTAACTCTTCATATACTCTTTTTATATTTAAAAACCTAACACCGTTGAAAGTTGATGATAGGCAATATTGACAATTGAAAGGGCATCCCCTTGTGGTTTCGTAATATAATATCCGATTTTCAAACTTCTTTAAATCATTATATACAAAGGGTAAATCATTTAAATTTATAGGCAAAGATTGTCTATTACTAACAATTCCACCTTTATTGTAAGTCAATGAACTCACATCTTCAATTTTTTTTAACCCTAGCTTATATTGAATAAAGTCTTTAAAAGCTAATTCCCCTTCACCTCTTATTACATAATCTACATAATTCATGTATTCCTCTGGGTCAAAGCTGACTTCTGGTCCGCCTAACAAGATCTCACATTTGCTTATTTTTCTTAGATTTTTGCAAATTTCTATTGTTTCATTAATATTCCATATATAGCAAGAAAAGCAAACTACGTCCTCGTTTTCTTTATATATATCATCTAATATAAAGTCTAAATTATTATTAATTGTATATTCTTTAATTTTAATATTTGAATACTCTTGGTTGTACCTTTTTATACTATGTAAAGCAAGAGTTGAATGGACAAACTTTGCATTTAAGCTTACTAATAACATGTATTTTCCTATTTCCTTTCTATCTTAAAAGTATAAAAGTAAAATGGGCTGTACACAAATAAGTGTAACAGCCCAAACTAAAATTATAATTTATTTAGTGCTAATAAACCAGCTTTAGTAATAAAATTATGTGGTTGATTAAAATGCGGCAAGAAGAACAAGTCGGTTAATGCCAATTTATCAATTGTATAATTTTCCTGTATTGCCAAAGAGAAGAAATGTATTGCCAAAGTTATGTCTTCTTTTGACATAATTTGAGCTCCAAGAATTCTTAAAGTTTTTTTATCCCAAACAACTTTCAAAGTAACTTCTCCTGGGTCTGGCATGAAGCCTGCGCGTATTATGTCTGTTACTTCTACATAATCTACATCGAACCCAGCATTTTTTGCTTCACACTCAGTATATCCCGTAGAAGTGAGTGTTAGACCAAAAATATGAATAGCATTAGAACCTTGAACACCTAACATTTCAAGATTTGCACCACAGGCATTGTTACCAGCTACTATACCAGTACGAACTGCATTTGTTGCTAAAGCAATATGCGCTGGCTTATTAGTAACATTACTTTTTACAGTACAACAATCGCCGATTGCATAAACGTCTTTAACAGATGTTTCCATCTTATCATTTGTAATTATAGCCCCATTTGGCAACATGTCAAGTTTATTGGCAAATATTGACGTAAGTGGTCTAAATCCTATGGACATTAACACTAGATCTGCATCATATGAAGATTTATTAGTTATAACTTTTTTAACTTTTCCACCTTCACCTTCAAAACCTGTTACTAACTCCCCTACACTAACGGTAATTCCATTATTCTCAATATTTTTGTGCATTTCTTCTTGAAATTCTTTATCGTAATATCTATTTAATACTTCAAAGTCATTTATAAGTGTAACTTCTTTACCATTTTGTTTGAATGCCTCTGCTAATTCAACACCTATATATCCCGCTCCAACCACTGCCACTTTTTTAATAGATGGATCTTTTAATTTTTCAATTGCCAACTGGGCATTTTGAAAAATTTTAGCGTAGATTATATTATATAAATCAGAATTAGGAAGTTTAGGCAATATCGGCCATGAGCCTACAGCAAGTATAAGTTTGTCATAGCTATCATCAAAAGTTGTGTTAGTTTTTAAATTTTTAATAGTTACAGTCTTTTTATCAAAATCACAGTCAACTAGCTCGTGTTCCATATTTACATTTACACCTGCAGCTTCCAAAGACTCAGGTGTTGCATAAAATAGCCCATCAGGCTCTTTTATAACACCACCTATCCAAAGAGCCATACCACAACCTAAAAAAGAAATATTACTGTTTTTATCATAAGTTACAACTTCGTGAGTTGCTTTATACTTATTTGCAACTTCTAAAACAGCATGTGTACCAGCGTGATTTGTACCAATTACTATTACTTTTTCCATAATAATCTCCTTTATAATATAATTTTTTATATAAAAATATTAAAAGTGTTATATAATTCAAAGTTGAGATAGTTAGTTAAATCTCATACAATTATACATAAACAACTACTTAATATTTTTTATTAAATAGTAACTTTACTTAATTGTAACAGAAAAATAAATATATACAAATATTATTTTTTATAATAGAATCTAAAACGTGTATATTTATTAAATCAATAGACCTATCGTCACTGGGGCTTGTACCCCTACTGGCCAGTCCTGCCACCTATTTGGCTGCATAGTCGAGTTGGTTCTTACTCCAGCAATAAAGCAAAGTTTTATGACCAGAACAGGAAGTGTAACTTCCGACCAGACAAATGCATAGCATTTGGTTTTTGTGAAACAAAAATTCAGAGTAAAACAGCAATGAACAGCTGCCAAACATACAGTGTTTGGTTTTGCCGAAAGCAAAATTCAGGTGCAAGCATTGAGGAGGAGGTCTAATTCTTATCAATTAAAGGGGTGTTTAAAAATTAAAAATTTTTTTTTATTTATGAAAGGTATTTTAGTAGGCGTTGCCAACATTATACCAGGTGTTAGTGGTGGAACACTAGCGGTTGTTTTAAATATTTTCGATGAGCTTATATTTTCCATTAATAATTTATTTAAAGATTTTAAAAAGAGCTGTACATTTTTAATTCCAATTGGATTAGGTGCAGTATTTGGCATAATTGCATTTAGCTCGTTGATTAATTTTGGATTAACTAATTATCCATTTATAACAAATATGCTTTTTGCTGGTTTAGTTGCTGGTAGTATTCCCTTAATTTATGGTAATACGAAAAAAGGTGAAAGTAAAAAATATAATTTCCTTTTATTCCTTTTATCTTTTGCTATTATATGTGTTTTAACTATTATTGAATTGCAAGACCCTACTACTACAGGCATGACATCTAAAGGATTAGTTATTAGACTTTTCTTTGGCGGATTAATTGCATCAAGTGCTATGATTATTCCAGGAATAAGTGGTTCTTTTTTACTTATTTTGATGGGACTTTATCCAATTATAATTAATGCACTAGCGAGTATAGGCGATTATTTAGTTGAAATAAAAAATATTTCATTATTATTAAATATTATATTTACCATAGCACCTCTAGGAGTTGGTATTATTATTGGAATTTTTCTTGTAAGTAAATTAATAGAAATTGCTTTTAATAAAGCTTATTCTTCTACTTATTTTATTATACTCGGCTTAATATTTGGTTCTCTAGTGTCTATATTTATTAATCCGTCTACATATGGTTCAGATTTTGGGTTTTTGAATTTAATTGGTGGTGTTATCACCTTTGTATCTGGTGTTGGTATTTCATTAGTACTTGGCAAATCTAAATAATAAATAGCCCTAACCATAAATTCTACATTGAATTCACTATGGTTAGGGTACAGTTTAACCATAAGTTTAACTAAATACCAAATTCTTTTGAATATATTATTCTTCCACAAAGTTTTTTTGCTTTATTTTTAAGTTTAATTGCTATAAGATTTTCTTTTGGTACACCATTTAAGTCATCAATACCAAATTTATAAGCAGGTATATAGCCAAACTTAGGATAGTATACTTCACTACCTACTACAACTGAATAATTATACCCTAGTTCTATGGTTATTCTATGGCCTTCACTAATTAGTTTAGCACCTATTCCTTGCCTTTGATGTTTTGGCAGGACAGATAATGGAGCTAAAGCTAATACTTCATTGTCGCCTATAATTGCCTTTGTAAACATTATATGCCCCACTATATCTCCATCAACCTCAGCAATTAAAGATAGCTCAGGTATATAAGCTTCACTTCTTCTCAAGTCGATTACTAAATCTTGCTCATTACCATCTGTGTGTTCTGCTGTAGAAAATGCTATTTTAACTACATCATAAATTTCCTCACAATCTTTTTCTTCTTCACTTTGAATAACCATCTTTAACACTCCTCTATTTTAGCGTCAATCTATCTTAATATCCTTTTCCATAATATAATTTTTTAGAAATACGCTATTACGTTGAACTTCCTGTTCCTTAATTATTTTATATCCTTTTTTTATAAAAAATTTTTTTGCCGTTATTGATGCATGAGTTTTTATGCTTTTGTACTCAACAAATTTTTCTAGTTCATCACATAATGCTGTTGCAATTCCTTTGCCTTGATAATTTTTATGAACATACAATCTATCTAAATACCCTGTTTCTGTTATATCACCAAAACCTACTATTTTACTATCATATAAAGCTACCAAAGTATAGTTATTCATAAAAGATTTATTCCATTCCCCTATGTTTGCATTGCAAGTCCAAACATCTAGTTGCTTTTTTGTATAGTCTTTTGCGTTAACTATATGAACTGTATTGTTAAAAAGTTCAATAATCTCCTTACAATCACTTTCTTCATACCTCCGTATAATCATAATCCCCTCCCATTGATATAAAATAAAATCAAGTACTATTTAGTCTAAATAATACTTGATTTTATTTGTAGCATATTCATATAGTTCGTTATATGGATCCATTTCAAAAGCTTTATTAAAGTATTTATTTGCTTGAAGATAATTATCTTTATTATAATTAAGCATAGCTAAATTGTAATATATGGCGGCACGTTTTTCTTTTTTTATAATCTGCCATATAATATGCGCTATTCCACCTACCGAGATAATTATTCCTGTGATTATTAAATTTAAATTTTTACTTACAATGGAAAGTATTAATATAGCTAGTCCAATTAAACCTAAAATAATATTAACACGAAAAGGTACTGTTTTTAGTTGGACATCACTAGCGTGATTTAAATCTTTATTTAATCCATATATTTTTGAGCGTACATTATTGATATTATAATTTTTAGGTCTTTTTTGTGGGACAGGAACTACAACATCTTTTTTTAGCAGCTCATATTCCGAAATGGCATCATTTTCCAATCTAAATAAAATGTAAACCTTTCGTGGTAATCTGTTGCCTTTTGCAGAACGAACGCTAGTAGTTATATTTAAAATATAGTAGACTTTTTGCTCATAAGTATCTATTGGTGATATTGATATGAGGTTACTTTTTTCAGAGTATTCTATAAAAGTTTCCATAACATATCCGCCAATATCTGTAACATACATGGACCCTCCATTAACAGAGTTTGGATCTAAAGGTATATTGAACTTTATATACCAATATACTGTATCCTTGCTTCGGTCAATTTTTCTATGTATTTTACTTTCTAAATTTGGATTTGACGCTTTTAGGCGTATTCCCTTGTCTTCCATTTTATCTCCCTAATTCGGATATACTAAGTTCATTTCCTTAGCTGTATTTAATACACCCATATATTTAGCTGCTTCCCACTTTGCAGTTGTTATATTATGGTCTAAGTAATTTCCACACTCGATGGAAGTATTTCCTGGTAAATCACCTTGAAAATCAATAACAAATTTATACATTGACTTAACTAACTCAAGCACGTCTATTGAATCGTAATCACCTGTTACTATTAGGTACATACCTGTTCTACAACCCATTGGGCCAAAATAAATTATTTTATCTATAAAAGGGTTTTCTTGTGTGCGTAAATATGTTGCGATTAGATGTTCTAATGTATGTATAGCTGGGTTATCTAATACAGGCTCTTTATTAGGTATTTTCATTCTTATGTCGAATGTAGTTACAACGTGATTGCCAACATTATCTTTTCTAGAAACATAAACTCCAGGTAATAATTTATCGTGATCTACGGTAAAACTTTGAATTTTCATGATAAACTCCTTTTTAATAAAAACTATCCCAATAATCTTTCAGGGAGTTATTTTCTATAGCAAATGAATAGTCATCAACTATTGAAAAAATTTCCATTTCGTCCTCAATTTTAAAATAAAATATTCCGCCCTCTTTTGCCAAATTTTGCTTACTAACTTTATTTTCGTCAACAAGCTGTAAAAAAATATGTTTCCAATCATCAATTTCATCTTCCGACAGATGTTCGTAAACTCTTAGTTCCTCTTCAATAAGATCAATAAATTCATTAATTTCGTATTTAATCAATTAAACCACCATTCATTCTTTAAGTTATATTAACTATTACACTTGTACATGCTATACCTGCAGTTTCTGTACGTAGTATTCTTTCGCCTAGTGTTATTATTTTAAAATTATTTTCCTTGAACAATTCTATTTCATCTAGCGAAAAACCACCTTCACTACCGATGTATAAAGCTATCTTCTTTATATTTTTGTTTAAGACATCAATTATACGAAGATTTTTTTCTTTTTCATAAGCTACAATTTTTAAGTCAAAATCATTATACTCCAACGATTCCTTTAAAGATATAGTTTTATGTATTTTCGGTATAATTCCCCTCATAGATTGTTTGCTACTACTTTCGGCTATTTTTTGCCATCTATCAATTTTATTATCTTTAGATTTGGCGATTGTAAATTTCGTTTCTATGGGAACAATTTCTTTCACCCCCATTTCTATGTTTTGAGTAATTATATTTTCCATTTTACTTGATTTTGGCAAAGCTTGAAAAAGAGTTATACTTACATCCGGTTCGCTTAAACATTTATTTTTAACATTAATCCTAGATATTACTTTGTTTTTTTCTATTTTTTCAATTGTACATATATAGTCGTATCCTTTTCCGTCACCAATTATAATTTCATCGCCTACTTTATAACGTAAAACTTGTATATGTTTCGCCTCGTCTACTAACTCAATATAGTCGTTACATACTTCATTATCAGCAAAAAATTTCGGCATACTATTCCTTTCTAGCTACAAACATGTGCCAACCTTCTTTTTCAACATGTTTAATTATTCTGAATTTTTTATTTAAAACATTTTTTACGTCTTCAACTCTATGATCGATTATTCCCGATGTTATATAAATACCATCGTCGGAAATTAAATTTTCGACTAATGGCGTTATAGGTATAATAACATCTGCAATAATATTAGCAAATATTAAATTATATTTTTTACTACTTATGTTATTAACTAATTCTTCATCATCTAACACATTACCACATATACCTTGGTACAAATTATTTACTTTATTAAGGTAAGCATTATTTCTAGCTGACTTTATTGCTATGTCCTCAATGTCTATTGCTGTTGCTTCTTTTGCTCCACATAAAAGAGATATAACAGAAAGTATACCACTGCCACATCCTAAATCTAATACCTCTGTATTTGAATTGACATAATTTTCTATTTCTCCAATGCAAAGGGCTGTTGTATGGTGTAACCCAGTTCCAAAGGCGTTACCCGGCTCAATGGTAAATACTATTTCTTCTTTGCTTTTTGTATAATCTTCCCATTGTGGTTTTATAACTATATTATTAATTTTAAAGGGTTTATAATATTTTTTCCAATTATTAACCCACTCGTTTTCATTTATATTTCTAATTTCAATTCTAGCATTAACTAATTCCGTCTGATTGTGCATAGAATTTTTAACGCTAATAAAAGTTTCATTGCCATAAATGGAATCTTCTATATAGAAAGTCACAATGGATTCTGGTATTTTTCTATTTAGAAAATCCTCATCTGCATAATCCCATGTTTTGTTCTCTATAAACTCTTGGAAGTCATGTTCGTCTTCAATTTGCATGCCATTAATTCCGACGTTTATTAATAGACCTGTTACTATTTCCACTCCATAATGGGTTGTATATATTTTGCATTCTAACCAATTCATTTTTACACCACTTCATAAAAAGCATTAAAAGCTTCTACAGCATTATCTATATCTGTTATTGCACAAAGTTCTCTAATTGAATGCATACCTAGTAAAGGAATGCCCAGGTCAATTGCTGGTATTCCTAATTTACTTGAAAGCCTTGGGCCAATAGTACTTCCTCCAATTATATTAGAATGATTAACATAATCTTGATAGGCTACCTTTCGTTTTTTACAAGCTAGCTTAAGCTTACTGCTAAACTCTGAACTTGTACTATAACTTTGATTTGCACTGTATTTAATAACAATTCCTTTACCTAACATAGGTCTGTTAGTTGGGTCATGTTTATCACCATAATTAGGATGAACTCCGTGAGCTACATCTGCAGATATAACAATGGAATTACTTATTCCAATTAAAAAATCTTCTTTATTCATTCCATAACTTAGGAAAATTCTTTCTAGGGTATTCTCTATAAAAGATGATGTAGCACCTCCAAAAGATACAGAGCCAACCTCTTCATTATCTGCACATATTAATGCCTTAGACCTGCCATTACAATTTATAAAAGAAACTAATGAACTATATGTCATTACTAAGTCGTCTAAACGACTAGACTGTAAAAAGTCGTTATTTATGCCAATTACTTCACCAATGCTTTTATCATACAAATAAAGTTCGAAATCTAAAATATCACCTTTATTTACATTAAGTTCTTTAGAAATAAAATGTAAAAAGTCATCAAAATCTTTTCCACCTTCTAATAATCCGCAAATAGGTTGCATTTCATCCTGTTTATTAAATTTATAACCATCATTTACTTTCCTGTTTAAATGAATAGCTAAACTAGGTATTGTCAATACAGCTTTTTTTACGTCCACTAGTCGGCAATCAGTTTCTCCATTGTTATTTACTATGACCTTTCCAGCTACACTAAGAGCTCTATCAAACCAAGTACTAAGTATTGAACCACCATAGCTTTCAACATTTATTGACATATATCCAGACTTATCCCACAATGGATTTGGCTTTATTTTAAAACTAGGTGCATCCCCATGACTTCCAACTATTTTCATGCCATCTTTAAGTAAATCTTTTTCTATATCGAAAGCTATTAACATGTTATTACTTTTACGAATAAAAAACTTTTCTTTATTTTTTAACTGAAATTTTTCATTTTCTTTAATTTCTCTGTATCCACTTTTACTTAGGATATTTGCCAAATTATTTACAGTTTGAAAAATAGTTGGACTTTCATTTATAAATTCTATAAGTTCGTTTATTTCCATTTTTACATCCTCACGTCTAATCTAATATTATTTGATTTAATTTCAATTTCGTCTTCATTTTTTGACATAATTGTAAAGCTTTCCTTAGTATTTTTGTATGCAACATTATTAATGTACAAATTTTTTTCCTTAAGTAAGTTATCTAGCTTATTTAAATTAGATTTTACTAAATCTATTATATCATTATTTTCAAGCCTAAATTGCAACGTTATATTATTTTCTATTCGTTCTACATAAGTTTCAAATCTACCTAGGTTCAGTGTATCAAGGCCTATTATCGCTGATGCACTCCCTCCATTAGTTTTCTTTTTGTTTTTATCTTTAAAAACTAGCAACTCAGTGTTTTTCTGACTATTATTTACGCTTATAGGTATTTGAGCATAAAAATTCTCTTTTAGCAAGTTATTAAAGTCCAGTCTTTCTTTAAATGATGTAGCTTGCTCCAATACTTTTTGAGAACTTTCATCACCGCTATCTTTTAATTCTTCTATAATTCTTTCTATTTTATTACTAAAATCTTTTGTGAATTTTTCTAAATCCTTAATGGTTGTATTTGTTGGGTCAAATTTCAGTTTATTAAATGTTTCGTTACTTTTATTATTTACACTATCGCTTTTTTCGGGACTAGCTTTTGATGTATCTTCTAAATCCGTATTTTTAATTATTGTTTCAGATATATTTTTTAAAACATTAGCTGGTTCAGTACTTCCACCCTTAATGCTGTCATTTAGAATAGTTTTATTTGAATCTTGATTATTAACATTAACTTTAGTTAATTCATTGCCTTTTGGAGCAATATTTGAATGACTATTCTCTTTAGTATAATTTTCTTTTACTAAATTAGTTACTGAACTATTTTCTTTGGTTGATACTGAATCTTGCTTCAAATTCACCTCAGAGTTTAAAATTTGCGAAGAACTTCTTTGGTTAGTATGGGCTGAAACTGTTTCCTTTGGCAGTATATCTTTCACAATGCCACTGTTAATATTTTTAGAACCAATTAATATATCTAATATTTTACTTTTTGTACTAGAATCTGTCATACTTTTAATTGCCGATTCTAAGGAATTTATTTCATTCAGTACTGAAAATGTTTTATTAACATATTCAGTGAAGATATTTGCATTTTTTGTGTTGAGTGGTATTTCATTTTTAAGAAGGAATGCCGATTTTTCACCACAACTGTCGCCTAGCAAAGCCATCGCCCTGCTCATGTCCTTAAATTGACTATTATTTAAAGGTAAACTATTTTTAATTAGTTCTTTAGCTATTGATATATTTTTTTCTGTAGGAGTTAAGCCTAAGTCTTTAAGTGCCTTTGTTAGCGTATCTAATAGTAACTTCCCCTCGTCTTCTTGAACTATATTAAATGTATATGAGCCGTTAGCATTTTGGTTAATTATAAAATTTCTTATATCTCCTATATTTAGCTGAGTCGGATTACTAAGTTGTCCATTTACAATTTGTCCACTACTAGTTAGTATTTTAGCTATAGAATTACTTACATCTAACACCTCCCCAGTTGTTTTCCCTTCGGCTATGGAAGTAATATTTTTGCCCTCTACTAATTTAGCGTTTTCCCTTACACCTTCTTTTAAATTGGTAGAGCCATTTAGTTTATTGTTTATTAAAAAATCTATTCCCATAAACATCCTCCTTCTTTAAAATGATTTTACCATAAAATATTTTTCACATAAATATATTTCCTGTTATTTTTAAAACTACTAATAAAGGGAATAATTATTGTAATAACTTTTAATTTTTCTATTTTTCTAATATAATTAAAAAAAATACTTAAAGGAGAATATCGTGAACTATATTATAATTGATTTAGAATTTAATCAAGCTTTTCCATTTGATAAAAAAAATAAAATACCAAATCCTCAATGCAAATTCGAAATAATACAAATTGGCGCTATAAAATATAATAATAAATTTGAATATATAGATGAACTAAGTTTATTTATTAAACCACAAATATATAAAAAACTACATCCATATGTAAAAAAAATTACTCATTTTACCGATGAGACTTTCAAAGACAGCCGGAGTTTTCAAGAAATATTTCCTGAATTTTTAGACTTTGTTGATGATGAATCTATCTTATGCGTATGGGGAAAAAATGACGTTAAATTGTTGTTTAATAATGCGGAATTTTATGATATCGATATAAATTTATTACCAACAAATTATATTGATGTACAATCATTAATTAGCAAAAATTTAAAATTACCAAAAGGACAGGTTATTGGACTAGAAAATGCTATAAGAGAATTAAATATTAATATTGACAATAGTTTTCATAATGCACTTAATGATGCAAAATATACAGGTAAATTATTAAAATCTTTATCCAAACAACCTTTAAACCATAATACATATAATCCGCATAAAAAACAAAAAGTTACCAACAAAACCGTAGACTTAGGTAGCTTATATAAGTATGCAGAAAAGGAATTTGGCAAACCCTTAGGCAAAAAAACTCAAAAAGTTATTAAAAACATTTATTTCCTTGGCATGAATAAATATTTTAATAAAAAAAATGATTAATAAATGCAAAGGAAAGATATAATAATAAAAAAGTGAAATAATAATCCCTATACACCCCAATATTATTAAAACGGAGCTGTCCTAAAATAGAATCAATCTATTTCATGACAGCTCCGTTTTATTTATGCATTTTCTACTATTTTCTCGCTTATTTCTTTTATGGGAACTTCGACAGGTGCTTCAACTTTTACTTCAGTTTTGATTTCCTCTGTTTTTGTTTCTTCATCCTTTTCGCTAATTAACCAATCAGGCATTTTTTTGCCAGCCATTTTCCAAAGTTCACTATAAGCAGGCAATGACTTTAACATATCATCAACATAGCCACTTACATTATTACCGTCACCACCACCACCACCCCAAATCATAACTTGGTCTGGTTTTAGTGATGCTATAGTTTGTCCATTTATCTCAGCTAATTTTTCAGCATGTTCAACTAAAGTTAATTCAATAAGCGCGTTTATATTGCCGCCTACTGATTCAACCATGTTACTATATGCTTCCGATTGTGCTTTTGCTGTTAATGCAATAGCCTCGGCCTTTGCTCTCGCTTTAAGTTCTATGGTTTCAGCTTCTGCTCTTGCCTCAGCAATAACTGTTGCTGCTTTTGCTTCAGCTTCTATTACTGCTTTTTGTTTTTCAATTTCTTGTTGTACAATTTGTTGTTTACTAAGTTTAGCTAGTTCTTCTTCCTTTTCAGCCTCTAAAATATCTCTATTAGCTCTTGCTTGAGCAACTCTCGATGCTTTATCCAATTCAGCTTTTTTAGTAAGATACTCAGCTTCAGATGTAGCTGCCTTTGTTCTAGCTAAATTTTCTATAGATATTTTCTCTGCATTCATTTCTGCAATTCTTATTTCTTGCTCATTAATAGCTTTTTGTTTACCTTGAGATTGTTTAGATGCTTCTTCTGCTACTCTTACTTCTCTTTCAGAATTCATTTCTGCTATTCTAATTTCTTTTTCCTTAAGAGCTTCCTGTTTACCTTGTTCCATAATGGATGCTTCGTGAGCAACTTTTATTTCCTTTGCTCTTGTGTGCTCTGCTGCGCCTGATTGACCTATTTTATCTTGTTCGGCTACTTTTACATCTGCCTCAGCCTGAGCACGAGATGCTGCCTCTCTACCCATATTGTTAATATAGTCTGCATCATCTGTAATTTGTTCTACATTTGTTGTAATTATTTCTAAACCTAATTTAGCCAAGTCGTCTGTGACATTTTCGTTTATTGTTTGTAAAAATTTATTTCTATTTCTAATAATATCTTCCACAGTCATTGACGCTATACTTGCTCTTAATGGTCCAGTTATGGCATCTCTTGCATCGGAAATTATTTCCGATTCTTCTCTACCGAATAATTTAACTGCTGCTGAATTTAGTAGTTCGGGAGAATTTCCAATAGCAACAGTAAAATTTGACTTTACGTTAAGTGGTATACCATTATTTGCTATAGCTTACGATAAGGTAATGCTTATTGCTAATGGCTTAAGGGACATATAACCGTAACCTTGAATAACATGCAATATAAACGCACCGCCGCCATGTATTACTTTAGCTGCCTTATCTTTAGATGTACCGTAAACTACAAGCAACTCGTTACTTCTACATTTTTTATATCTACTTAATAAAATAATTAATAAACATAAAATGAACACTACAGCTATTGTTATTAAAGTATTTGTAAACATATAAATCCTCCTATCAATTTTCGGTTTTTTTACCTAAAATGTTGTGTATATCTGATATACTTGTTACTTCAAGTATATCACCACTTTGTATTTTATCGTTAGTATGAACTTTATAATCGTACCTTTCATTTCCTATAATAAATATACATTGTGCACCATTTTGTAAAGTATAATCCACTTTACATGTATCACCTATTTTCGGTAATATATATTTAACTTCTGGTTTAGCTATACTTAAAATTAACTCAGTAATCTTACCATAAATAAAACCAAAGGCTAATGCATTAATAATTGATATTACTACTACAATAATAGTATTTTCAATTCCTTGGGAAGTAAGAACCATGGACCAACAGAAAAAAGTTGCCATCGCTAATAAACCATCTAGACTTATGGATAAAAAACTAATTTCTTCAAAGTCTATAAAATCTATATCACTATCTAAGCCGACTAATGAAATAATTACTTTTATTATATATATAACTGTAAGTACAATTGCTAATGTTAACATTTTTCCTTCTTTCACAACTATTATATGCAATTATGTTAGCATATATATGCATAAATAGCAACGAAGCATTTTGCAAGAAGTGAATTTGCAATTACTTAAAATATAAATGCTATTTTCAGTTTTTCAAGCCTTTATATTCTTTCGGGCTCATTCCCACTTCTCTTTTAAAAATCTCCGAGAAATATCTATAGTTCATATACCCTACCATTGTACTTACTTTACCAATTTTATAACCTTTTTTTAACATTATTTTAGCTTTTTCTATTCTAATTTTAGTGACATACTTTGTAAAAGTTTCTCCTACTTCCTCTTTAAAAAGTGAACTTAAGTAATTTGGATTTAAACTATACTTTAATGCATATTCATTAAGACCCATATCCTCGGCGTAATTTACATTTATATCATTTAATATATTTACAATTACTATATGAGTTATACCATTAATTCTTGCTTGTACTTTACCAGCTAGGCGTGTTATATAAACCAAAGTATACTCGTTAACCTCGCTTACACTGCTTAAAATGTCTAAATTTGATATAGATGGGAAGTTTTTTTCACAATCATTTATGTTATATTTTTCAAAATATTTACTTGTACAAAGGCATAAAATTTTATATACCTCACTTTTATACATATTTAACTCTGTTGTGTATTTGCTAATTAGATCCGCTGTTTCACTTATTAAAGGAACTAACATTAGTTGCTCTTTATCTATACAATTTACAATTTCCTCTGCTTTTTTATTTAGAATTTTAACAAAATTTTCCGCCGTATTTATTTGCAAGTTTTTATACTTTTTATTACAAGTTTCTAATGCACTTTTTAATTTGCTTACTGTAATTGGTTTGCTTATATAATCAACTACTCCTAGCTCTATAGCTTCTTTAGCATAGGCAAATTCCTCATAGGCACTAATTATTACAAATAGTATATTAGTGTCTATTAATTTAACTTTTTTAATTAAATCCAATCCAGTAATTCCAGGCATTCGAATATCTGTTATAACCACATCTGGTTTATATTCCTTTATAACATCCAAAGCCTCCTTGCCTGAATTTGCACTGCCTACAACTTCATATGCTTCTTCCGTTTTCTTTATAATTTTGCCAATTGCTTCAATTACAAGTAACTCGTCATCTACTACTACAATTTTTTTCATTTTATATTCAACTTTCTAAAGGAATCACAATATTTACTTTTGTGCCAACATTTTTTTTACTTTCAAATGTAAGTTCGTATTTATTTTTATAATATAATTCTAATCTTTCTTTAATATTTTTAACACCATAACCGCTATAAAATACATCTATATTTTCCACTCCAACGCCATTATCTTTTACGGTAATACTTACACCGTCTTTGGAGGGTTTTATAATAATATGCAGCTCACCCTTACCAACTTTAGGTTCAAGACCATGGTACATTGCATTTTCCACAAATGGTTGTATTAAAAATCTTATAATTTTTCTGCTATATAAATTTTTATCTACATTAATTAAAAGAGAAAATCTATTTTTGTATCTAATATTTTGTATCCTTATATAATTTTTAATAAAATCTATTTCATCAGCAATAGAAATTTCTTTTTCACCTTTATTTAAACTAAATCTAAATACATTAGCTAATGCCTCAACCATATTAGCAATGTCATTATTGTCATCTATTATAGCCATACAATATATTGAATCTAAAGTATTATATAAAAAATGCGAGTTGATTTGTGCATGTAATAGTAATAATTGAGCTTCTTTTTCATTTATTTCCTTAGATAAAATATCTTCTTTTAGTTCAATGTTTGTTCGCACCATACTTTGAAATTTTTGACCAATTAATCCTATTTCACTATTATCGAAATTCATTTGTATTTGGCGATCACCAATGCCTATTTTTTCAATAGATACTTCTAGCTCTTTAAGTGGAGTGTTTATTGTACTCGCTATTATATTAGATAAAATAATGCTAACAACTAAGAGCAACACAGCAGCCATTATAACTCCTGCTTTTATGTTATTTAATTCATCATTTAAACTAGATAAACTAATAATATTATATAATTCCCAGCCTGTCGTTACGTTATAGTAGGAAGAATATATATACTTCTCTCTACTGCCATTAATAAAGTCCAATATGTTATCAAGTTTTTTATCTTCAAATACAATTTCTTTATTATTTAAAATTAGCACAGAGTCTTTACTTTCAGCTAGTTTTTTCCTGCCAAAAGTATCCTTAAACATATCTTTTTTAAAGGTAACTACCATATATCCTAAAAACTTTTGGTTATTTGGATTAATTATCTTTTTGGACATGGAAAAATATGGTGCATTTTTGTCTTGCAAAATGTCATTTGGATAAAAAACCTCTCTTCCTTGGGCATTGTATGTATCTTTTATCCAATGAGCCTTCAATATATCATTATTGTAGTAAAATTTATTTAAATTACCACTTAACACGCTTTTATAATAAAAAAATCGTTTTCCATCTTTTGAAACAATAGACATACCTTCTACTATACTATGGTCTTCAATTATTCCTTTCACATAGCTTTGTAAAGCAAATTTATCTGACATTAAAAATTCACCAATATTTGATGAGTAATGAAAATTTAATACAGAAATTAAATTTTCATTAAAAAGTTCATTTCTTATGTTGTCAATTACCTCTTTTAATTGCATATCTAAAACATTGTTTGATATTTCTAAATTTTGTTTTTGTGAAGCAATATAGTGATTTATCATAGTTTTTTTTGATACATTGTATACAATTAGTCCTAGTAACGTAACAGACAAAAATGTTATAAATACCAAAGAAAATAAAATTTGCTGTTTAATTTTTAGTTTTTTCATTTATTCATAGGCATTATGCTTTTGCCATCCTCCTCAATTTTATATTTTGAAGGTGAAAGTCCTACAACTCTTTTAAAGGCTCTTCTAAATGAGCTACTACTATTGTACCCTACTTTTGTTGCTATATTCTCAATAGATTCATTACTTTCTATTATTAATATTTTAGCTTTTTCCATCCGAATAACTTCTAAATAATTACTGAAAGGTATTTCCATTTTATTTTTAAAGCTACGAGAAAAATATGATTCTGAAAGCTTAAAATGTTCAGCAATTAGTGCAACACATAATTGAGGATTTTCATAATGTTCCTTAATATATTCTTTACAATTATTTATAAATTCATCCTCGTTATTAGGTCTTTTATCATTAATATAAGTTGCTATTTTTATAAATTCATTTTCTATTAAGTTGATTTTTTCCGAAAAATCGGAAACTTTATAAAATCTTTGAATTAAAGAATCCATATTCACGTCAGCTGTTACTTCTCCGTAAACTTTAAATAAAGTTGCTTCTATGTTTGAAAACAATATATTTTCAAAATCTCTAGATAATTTTCGTTTAATAATATTTTCTTCCTTAACAATAGTAAATATTTTCTCTATATTCCCAATATCATAATATTTCGTATAATGTATTAATTTAATTTCTATTTCTGGAGGATAATATATATAGTGAACCTCTGTAGATACTTTCTCATATCTTGTTATTTCTGTTGTTGTTGATAAACTGTACCTTGCCGAATAAATAGCTTGTTTTTTTGAAAAAAAAGCATTTGCTATATCTTTATAAATATTACCAACACCAATTTTTAAGCACTCACCGTTTTTTCTAAAATTTGTGTTATTAATTTCCTCTAGTTTATTAATTAAATATTCTTGAAAATAATTAATACTTTTATTTGAACATATAAGTAAAATTAAATTTTCTTCATCAATTTCATAATAAAAAAATTCATCTTCATATTTTTCTACTATAGTATTTAAATTTGCTGCATCTTTTGTTTTTATACAAACAACAACGTAGTAAGTAAATAACAAGTTTATTTTATTTATATTTGCTATTTTATAAATTTCTTCTTCGCTTTTATATTTACCTTCTAAAATCATTTCCAAAAAATATCTTCTGAATTTCTCTTCCTCTTTTTGCAAAGAATTAACCATGTTAACTCTCGTATCTAGCAAATTGGAAACACCATTTTCCAAATATTCATAATCCGACACTTCTTCCTCTTTAAAAATATTTTTCAAATTTACAACTATATTTCTTAAGGGTGTTGCATATTTTTTTGCTAAGTAATATGCAAATAATAATTCTAGAAAAATACAAGTTAATATAGCAAAAAATGACCAGTATTTAATTTTATTTACATCCTTAAGTAGTACGTGTTCAGGTATAGTTATAAGATAAATCAGTTCCTTACTTGAACTTTTTGAATAAATAGCAATATTTTTTATTCCGTTTATTTTTGTATAATAGTGACCATTATTATTATTTACTTTATTAAAATTAATGTATTGATAATTATTTGTGCCAATTTGGCCGATTAAACTTTTATCCTCATTTAATATATACACCGAGCCGTTGTTGTCGTCTACGATTCCACCAAATACTCTGTTTAAATATTTATTATTAATAATAAATTGAATAGCTCCAATTGTGTTATTATATGCCGATTTTAAAGGATAATTATATGTAATACATTTCTCATTATAATTATCAAACTCAATTTCCTGTAGCTCAATAAAATTTCTACTACTTGTTTTAAAACTTTCATCATACCATTCTTTATATGATGTTTTTTTGTATTTTCTTGATGAATTAAAATTAAATTCAAAACCATAACTTATACTACTATATGTAAAAATAGATTGGCTTTTTTTAAACATAACATAATAATCTAAATTTTTATGTAAAAAAGATAATTTGTTAGTTAACCACCTCTTAAAAGAATAAAAGTCGTATACATGTTCATCACCAGCCTTGGGACTGTCTATATATACTAAAGATTTAACATTGTAACTGTCATTTAGTTCTATAGATATATCATCTAATTGGCTAATTAAACTATCAAATTCATTACTGCTTTGTATAAGCATGTCCATTTTAGTATCTATAGTGCTTCTTGTGTTTAATTTTACAGTATCGTTATATAAAAAAAACATAAAAATAATTGGTACAATTAATAATACAATGTAGGATGTTAAAAAATTCGTAAATATCTTTTTAAACTTAAATTTTCTTTTTTTCATTTTTCACCTCAGTAAATATCAGTTGTCTTTATTTTATTTCTAAAAAACTAATTTTTTTGTGGCTATACACTATAATTTGCGTTCTGTGTCATAGCAACATTATATACTAAAATTATATTTCGGCATACTAACCACAGATATTGTACCTATGACATAAAATGCACCTAGTCTTTTGTACTGAAAAGAACTATACCTTACTCATTGTGCCTTGTTGTTATTATTATTAACATTTAATTTTAAACTACAAGTTAATAGGCCTATCCGTCAGTGGAGGCCTGTACCCCAACTGAGCGACGAATTTGGTTGCATAGTCGAACAGAAAGTGTAACTTCCGACCAGACTTGGTTGCATAGTCGAGCAGGAAGTGTAACTTCCGATCAGACAAATGCGTAGCATTTGGTTTTTGTGAAACAAAAATTCAGAGTAAAACAGCAATGAACAGCTGCCAAACTCACAGTGTTTGGTTTTGCCTAAAGCAAAATTTAGATGCCAGCATTGAAGGTATGAGTCTAATTCTTACCGATAAAACATACCACTATTTAAACAAGGAGGACATTATGAAAGAAAAAAGAAACCTAAAGACATCATTAGCTATAGTTATTATAATAATAACATCCACATTCTATGGATGTACTACTAGGGAAAATAATAATATATCCACTAATGATAAAGATGTAAATACATCACAATTATATTCAGAACCTGGTTCAATGCCTATTGTAAACGAAGAAATAACACTATCTATATTTGCTCCAGATGATGGAGAAAATAATCGTTCTGAAAATGCTCAAACTATTGAACTAGAAGAAAAAACTGGTATAAAAATTCAATGGCAGATTGCACCCAATGCTGATATAAAAAGTAAAATGAATTTGATGTTTGCTTCTGGTGACGTTACAGACATAATAATGACTGGTGTAAGTAAAAATTCTAGATTAGATAAATCTAGCGAAGCTCTTTTAGGTGCACAGGGGTTAATTCTCCCTTTAAATGAATATTACGATACAATTAGTGTCGGGTATAAACGAGCCTTTGAAGAACTTGATGGCATGCGTGAATATATAACAACTCCTGACGGTAATATTTATAATATGCCTAATGTAGACGGTTCTCTCCATGTACAATTTAACAATAAGCTTTGGTTAAATACTAAGTGGTTAAATAATTTAGAACTTGAAATCCCCAAAACAATTGATGAATTTTACGAAGTAATGAAAGCGTTCAAAGAAAAAGATGCCAATGGCAATGGAGATGTTAATGATGAAATTCCATTATCAACAGTTATTTCTGGAGCAGGTACACAAATAGATGGTTTTTTAATGAATCCATTTCAATTGACACCTGAAGTTAATAAACTATATGTGGATAATGGTAAAATAATTTTTGCTCCTACACAAGACAAATATAAAGAAGGATTAATTAATCCAGAATCCTTTACTCAAGATAAAAATAATCAAGTAAATATTAATGAAAACGGCGATTATACAGTAATAGGAGCTTTTTTAGCTCAAAGGCCAGGGTATGCTGCCGACCTTACGTCAGAACCAAATAGTAAAAAATGGGAACAATACCAATCAATTCCTCCTTTAGAAGGAAATGACGGAACTGCTATATCTGCTTGGTCACCTTATGCAATGTACCAAACAGGTATGACATTTATTTCCTCTGCTTCAAGATATCCAGAGGCTGCATTTAGATTAATAGATGGATTAGCAACACATGAAGGAATGCTGCGAACAGCTGCAGGTATCGAGGGCACACACTGGCGAAAAGCTAATGAAGGCGAACTAGGTCTAGATGGTTTACAAGCAGAATTAACTTCGATTCCCGGTTCTGATACAACAGGACAAACTTGGAACCAGCTATCAGGCCTAGTGCGCCTCCCGAAAGATACAGTGTCATCCACAACTAATCAAGACCCATACAGCGATGATGTTAAGCCTCTTGCGGGACGACAGGTTTTAATGTATAAATCCTCACTAGACCATGAAAAAGTAAAACAACCTCTTGAATCAGTGCTACCTGACTTGTATCAAAGCCTTGATGCAGCTGAAGAAATGGCATTGGTAAAAACAAATGTTATGGACTATCAAAATGATGCTTTGGTTAGATTTATTACTGGTGATATTAATATTGATGATGGTTGGGAAAATTATCTATCTCAATTAAATTCTGTAGGTTTAGATAGGTATATTGAATTGTTACAAGTAGCATATGATGAATCAGCATTTTCAAATTAGACTAGTATCCTAAAATTATAATAAGTAAATGGGAGTATTCTGATGTGAGGCATTGGAATACTTTTTTTAAAAATTTTTTAAGAGGTGTTATTTTGAACAATATAAAAAATAAAAAACTAAAGGTAATTTATAGGTATAAGTATCAGGAAATTTACAAAAAAATACTCAGGCATTGGCAGCTATATATACTAATCGCCTTGCCTCTTATATATCTATTTGTATTTAGATATATACCTATGTGGGGCTCACGTATTGCTTTTAAAGACTACAATTTTAGTAACGGCATAGCCGGAAGCCCTTGGACTACGCAATACGGATTAAAACACTTCATTACATTTTTTAATTCTCCTAAATTTAGTGAACTAATGAAGAATACAATAATTTTATCGGTCTACAATATTTTTATAGGTATGTTTCCGCCTATTATTCTTGCTATTTCATTGAACTGTTGCAGAAAAAAGAAGTTTGGTAAAGTAGTTCAAATGATTACATACATGCCATACTTCATTTCAACGGTTTTAGTTGTAGGCATAATGACTCAATTACTGTCACTGCAAGGTCCTATAAATAATATAATAAATTTTTTCGGATTTGCACCCATACAATTTATGGGAGAACCAAAATGGTTTAGAACGTTGTATGTTTTTTCTGGCGTTTGGCAAGGAGCGGGATATAGTGCAGTTATATATATTGCAGCATTAGCTTCTATACCTCAAGAACTTTATGAAGCAGCTATAGTTGATGGAGCTTCAACATGGAAAAGAGTTTTACATATTGATGTTCCAAGTATCACCCCTACTATTGTTATACTATTAATAATGGCATGTGGTCGTGTACTTACATTGGGTTATGAGAAAGCGTTGCTTATGCAAAACCCTTTAAATATGCAAACTGCTGATATAATATCCACCTACGTGTATAGAATTGGCTTAGAATCCATGCAATACAGTTACTCTACAGCAATAGGTTTATTTCAGTCAGTTGTTTCTTTAGTAATGCTAATAATGGTAAACCAAATTTCTAAAAAGGTTAATGAAACTAGCTTATGGTAGAAAGGGAAATTTAAAATGTTAATTAATTACAATGATACAAATGGAGATAAAATTTTTTTCTTTATAAATTCGCTACTATTAACTTTTGCTTTATTGATTGTTTCTTTGCCTATACTAAATGTAATAGCACAGTCATTTTCTTCACCTAAAGAGGTTATTGCTGGACGAATTTTTATTTTACCTAAAAGTTTTACTTTAGATGCGTATAAACAAATATTTAATTCTTCTATGATAAAAGGTGGATACTTAAACTCTATAAAATATACAGTAATAGGAACTAGTATTAATATAGTTTTTACTATACTTGCAGCCTATCCATTATCTCGAAAAAATTTTGTAGGTCGAAAATTAATAATGAGTCTATTTGTTTTTACAATGATTTTTACGGCTCCCCTTATACCTACATATTTAAATGTGAAAAATTTAAATATGTTAAATTCAATCTGGGCACTGGTAATTCCAAATGCAATATCAGTTTATAATATGGTTATAGCTAGAACTTTTTTTATGAATATAGTACCTGATGAAATGATGGAAGCGGGTGAATTAGATGGGGCAAGTGATATACAACTTTTGCTAAAACTAGTTTTACCAGTTTCAAAATCTATAATGGCTGTATTAATATTGTATTATGCAGTTGGACACTGGAATTCATATTTTGACGCTTTTATTTATATGAGCTCTGAAAATAAATTTCCGTTGCAAGTTGTTTTAAGAAATATTATGGCAAATGCAAATATGGTAGAGCAAATGATCAACGCCAGTGCAGACCAAACACAAAAACTTGCAAATGTAGAAGTTATGAAATACGCTGTAATAGTTGTAGGTAGTATACCAGTAATATGCATATATCCATTTGTACAAAAGCACTTCGTAAAAGGCGTTATGATAGGATCCTTAAAAGGATAAGAAAGGGTAAAATTATGAAATTTTGGGACTATGGAAATTTACAGGTTAGTGAAAATAACAGATATTTAAAAAATGGGGATAAGCCCTTCTTTTGGTTAGGAGATACAGCTTGGCTAATGTTTACAAAGTTAGATTTAGATGAAACATACAACTACTTGCGTAATAGAAAAGAAAAAGGCTATAACGTAATTCAAGTTACAATAATACATGCCCTACCTGCATTAGATAAAGAAAAATCTTCTCTTCCTGAAGTATGGAAAGAAAATAATTCTCCGCTATATAATAATGATTTTTCGAACCCAAATTTAGATGGAGGGTTTTGGACACATATAGACGAAGTATTAAAAATAGCAGAAAATTTAAATATGTATTTAGCACTTCTTCCAGCTTGGGGCTCTATGGTGAAAGAAAATTTTCTTAACCAAGACAATGCAAAGTTTTATAGCGAATTTTTAGGAAATAGATATAAAAATAATAAGAACATTATATGGCTTGTAGGTGGAGATGTTCGTGGAGATGTAAACTTAAATGTTTTTAATACAATAGGGTCTACTTTGAAAAAGATTTGTCCAAATCACTTAGTGGGGTATCATCCTTTTGGAAGAACTTCTTCCTCAGCGTGGTTTAATAAGGAGCCTTGGTTAGATTTTAATATGTTTCAATCTGGGCACAGGCGTTATGATCAATTCTCATTAGGCCAATGGGATGATAATAAGGAAACAGAAAGTTTTTTTGGCGAGGATTCCTGGAAATATGTTCAGCAAGATTACGCCAAATCTATTAAAAAGCCAACTCTAGACGGTGAACCATCCTACGAAGAAATACCCCAAGGCTTACACGATTCCGAGGAACCTTATTGGCACGATAATGATGTTAGAAGATACGCATACTGGTCCGTTTTTCAAGGGGCTTGTGGACACACCTACGGACATAACTCAATAATGCAATTTTATAAAACAACTGATAAAAAACCAGCTTATGGTGCTAAAGAATTTTGGGAGATAGCTATAAATGATATTGGAAGTGGTCAAATGAGCCACTTGAAAAATTTATTAACTTCTGTTGATTTTATTAATGGTACATATAATGATACTTTTTTAGTTAATAAACAACAAGAAAAATATGAACGTATTTCAGTTTTCAGTGGAAACGACTTTATTTTTGCTTATACCTACTTAGGTAACCCTTTTAAATTAGATTTATCCATGTCTGAATTTAATCATGGAGATGTTTATTGGTTTGACCCTATTAGTGGTATTTATAATTATATCTCCCAAATTGAATTGAAAGAAATTTTTAAATTCATTCCACCAAATAAAAAAAGTGGACATAATGATTGGGTTTTAGTTATAAAGCAACAAAATTAGGAGATGTAAATGATTGATAGAAAAAAACTAACTAGTCTACACAATCCAAAGCTTTTTGAAATTGATAAGTATAGTCCATTAACTGTAGGTAATGGTGAAATAGCATTTACTGCCGATGTAACAGGATTACAAACTCTTTATAATGAATATAAAGATGTGCCGCTTTGCACTATGTCACAATGGGGCTGGCATACTTCTCCTACTAATGCAGATAAAGAAACTTATACTTTAAAAGACTTAAAAATGACTAAATATAATTGTACAGGTAAACAAGTGATTTACCCACAAAGAGAATTTAAAGGAAACGAATACATTTACCATTGGTTAAGGCATAACCCACATAGATTAAATTTATCAAGAATTAAATTACAAAAAGATAATACAGATATAAACACTTCTATGTTAAGTGAAATAAATCAAGAATTAGATTTATATACTGGAATATTAAATAGCAAATATAAAATTTTAGGCACTTCTGTAAAGGTCAAAACGGCCTGTAGCGAATATGGAGATGATACACTAGGCTTTAATATTGAAACTAAAGGTTTTATTGAAGATAAGTTAAATGTTGCTATTGACTTTCCCTATGGCTCTCACCTGATTTCAGGTTCAGATTGGGTAAATAAAGAAAAACATAAGACCCTAATCCTTAATGAAAGCAGAGGTAATATTAGTATTATGCGAATTTTAGATAAAGACATATACTATATGACTATTAATTCAAATGGCAATTTAAAAACTGATTTAAGTAACCATTGTATATACATTTCTTGTAATTCCACAAATTTGAACCTTACTATTAAATTCGGGAAAAATGAAGTTCAAAATTCATCTAATAGTACTAGTATTTTTGAAAAATCTAAATTATATTTTAAAAATTTCTGGAACAAAGGCGGAATTGTAAAGCTCAATGAGAGTGCAGATAAAAGAGCCATAGAGTTAGAAAGAAGGATTATTTTGTCTCAGTACCTTATGGCAATAAATTCAAGTGGTTCTGCTCCTCCACAAGAAACAGGATTAACTTGTAATAGTTGGTATGGTAAAATGCACCTAGAAATGTACTTTTGGCATTGTAGTTGGCTAGCTCTTTGGAATCATACAAATATGCTTGAAAGAAGTATAAATTGGTATAGGCAGCATCTAAATGAAGCTATTGACAATGCGAAAATTAATGGATATAAAGGTGCTAGATGGCCAAAAATGGTTTCAGCAGAAGCCATTGACAGTCCCTCTCCTATTGCCCCTTTACTTATTTGGCAACAACCTCATATTATCTTTATGCTTGAACTAGGGTACAAGGAAAATAAAAACCATAAGTACTTAGAAAAATATTGGGAGATAGTAAAAGAAACAGCTATATTTATGGTCGACTTTGTACAATGGAATAATGAAACCAAAAAATATAATATAGAACCACCGGTTATTCCTGTACAAGAATGCCATAAAGAAATAAACACCCTAAACCCTGCTTTTGAAATTGAATATTGGAGAGTAACACTAAAGATTGCTTTAAACTGGGCTAGACGGTTAAAAATTAAAACTGAAAAAAAATGGCTACATGTGGCAAATAACATGGCTGAACTTAAAGAATACAACGGAGTTTATTTAGCACATGAAAGATGCTTGGATACCTTTACAAAATTTAATATAGATCATCCATCCATGCTAACCTATGGTGTATTACCAAGTGATAGAATTAATAAAAGAATTATGGAAAATACATTAAATTTTGTATTAAACTCCTGGAATTACGAAACAATGTGGGGCTGGGATTTCGCAGTAATGGCGATGACAGCTGTAAGGCTTAATAAACCTGAAATAGCAATCGATATACTATTAAAAACTACGCCTAAAAATTGCTATTTAAAAAGTGGTAACAATATGCAAATTACCAGAAAGGACTTGCCTCTCTATTTACCAGGCAACGGTTCATTACTTATAGCAATTGCTCTTATGACGGCTGGGTATACAGGTTGTGGAGTTGAAACCCCAGGATTTCCTAAAGATGGTAATTGGAAAGTGGAATTTGAGAATATACACCAATATTTATAGATTTATCTTTTACTTTTTAAGTAAAAGACCTATAGATTTTTATCTGTTAGTAAAATATTCTCATCTTTGTTGCTGATACAACATATAGGTTTCAAAGTTTCTGTTATTCTATGAAAAAAAGAAAGGAGATATGCTATTTGAATAAGCCTCAAGTAAAGATAAAGCTAGTAGAACGTAAAGGTAAGTATGGATGCCATCGCGGGCATCAAATTGGAGATATTTTTGATTTTGATAAAGATCGCGGAAAGCTTTGCCCCATGGCAATGCACACCCTATTTCCTTATATTGATATTCTGCGCTATGGTGGTACTATTCCAACTGGCAAGGAGCATGGAGATATTCGCGTCTGTTGCTCTGATCCAGATGTTATAAATGTCTTTTTATTAGATGTTGTAAAAACTCCATAGCTATCACAAAAGATATGTTGATTCTATAATCTATATATCTTTTTTTAATTATTTTAACTATACAAAAAAAATTTATATTGAACTAAAAATTATTAAATAAACCTTTCATGAGTCCATAAAATTGTTATACTTTTTGGTGTAAACTAGCCTAATGAAAATAAGTTAATCTATGTTTACTAACTCTTTAAGAAATATCTTTACATTTTTTGTTTTGTTTTGTATAATTCTGTATATACAAAATTATATTTTAAGGAGAGGATTATGAACTTAGAAAAATTTTTCAAACTCAAGGAACATGGTACGACAGTCGGCACGGAGATTAATGCAGGTATAACTACATTTATGACAATGGGCTATATTTTTATAATTAATCCACAGATTTTATCCAGTGCCGGCATGGATCCAACAGCAGTATTTTTTGCAACAGTAATCTCCGGCGTTATAGCTACGCTAGCTATGGCATTTATGGCAAACTACCCATTCGCTTTGGCAGCAGGTATGGGACTAAACGCATTTTTTGCTTTTAGTGTAGCATCTGTATACGGATGGGAAGTTGCACTTTTAGCGGTATTTATAGAAGGTATAATTTTTATTTTATTATCCTTTTTAAATGTACGTGAAGCTATTTTTGATGCAATACCGTCAACCTTAAAACATTCAGTTACAGTTGGTTTAGGTTTGTTTATTGCTTTTATTGGATTAACTCAATCTGGCATTGTAGTACCTAATCCAGACACTACTCTTGCTCTAGGTGACTTTTCGTCTATTACTGTTTTATTAACAATAATCGGTGTTATGGTAACATTATTCTTATTATTAAAAGAAGTAAAAGGAGCTATACTTGTTGGTATAGTTACAACTTATGTACTAGGTATTATTTGCCAAATGACAGGTCTATATGTACCAAATCCAGAAATTGGTATGTACAGTTTATATCCAACAAATAGTGCTGGGCAATTTGCTATAGCCGAAATACCAAAGTATGTAGGTGGATACAATTTATTTGCTGCACTAAAAAGTGGCGCTTTTACATCTATTTCTATATTAGATTTATTACCAATTTTATTTACACTTTTATTTGTTGATATCTTTGATACTATTGGTACTCTTATTGGTGTATCTACAAAAGCAGGTTTATTAGACAAAGATGGCAAATTACCAAGAGTAAAACCAGCTCTACTAGCTGATGCTATTGGCACAACTGTTGGTGGTGTTTTAGGTACATCTACAGTAACAACATATGTGGAAAGTTCTGCTGGTGTTGCAGCTGGTGGTAGAACAGGATTAACTTCTGTAGTGGTTGCTATATGTATGGCACTTACTTTATTTTTTATCCCTCTTGTAGGAGCTATTCCTTCATTTGCCACTGCTCCAGCACTTATAGTAGTTGGTATTTTTATGTTTGATGCTATACGTAGCATTAAATTTGACCATTTAGAAGAAACTATTCCAGCCTTTGTTACTATTGTTATGATGCCATTGACATACAACGTTTCTACAGGATTGGCTTTCGGTTTTATTTCATATGTTTTAGTAAAATTAGCTGTTGGTAAGAAAAAAGAGGTTCATCCACTTATGTATATCATTGCTACAATTTTCTTGATTGATATATTCCTTAAGTAAAATATTTAAGCTATCTATAAATTGTATTAATTTCCAATTTATAGATAGCTTATTTTAATTCGCCTATTCGTACCTTAATGCATCTATAGGATTAAGCTTACTTGCTTTGTTTGCCGGATAAACACCAAACACAATACCTACAAAAGTAGAAACTCCCACAGAAACTATAATACTAGACGGATAAACAACACTGCCTGTTCCCATAAAGTATCCTATAACTTCGCCACCGATAATTCCTATAATAATCCCTATAACCCCTCCAACACTTGTTAAGGTTAACGCTTCTAATAAAAATTGAATTAGTATATCATGTTTTTTAGCACCTATGGATTTTCTAATTCCTATTTCCTTAGTTCTTTCTGTTACAGTTACCAGCATAATATTCATAACCCCTACCCCACCAACAAATAGAGATATGCATGCTACAAATAAAACTAAAGCTGCTACTGTTGATGTTACTGAATTAATATTATCCGCAATATCCATCAAGTTCATAACTCTATAATAGCTTTCTACATCATGGTAAGAATTCAATCTATCTGTTATCAATGTAGAGAAATCTGTGTCTGACTCAGGGTCTGCTACTACTACAGCTAAAGAGCTAAAGGTGTCACTATAAGTTAAATCGTAAAGGCTTGAATATGGAACCGTTATCTCTTCATTATATTCATTTGGATATAGCATTTCTTCCTCAGTATTTTCATTATGAACTATGCCTACTACAGTATATTTTACATCTCCTTTCCAACTGTTTAATGAAAATTCTTTTCCAATTATATTTTTAGATGCCTCACCAAAAACTTTTAATGCAGTTGTATTTGTTATAACAGCAACTTTCGATTTATTTTTTACATCATTTTCACTTATGTACTCGCCGTATATTAAATCTGGATTATCAAAATAAAAATAATTTTCATTTACCCCTGTTAGTATGGCAGTATTCCTATTAGTTTTATCTAAAAGCTTAATTTCGGTAGTATAGTTTTGTACTGGACTTACGTAATTAATTTCTTTTAACTTTGATACAACATTCATTTCATCTTCGCTTAATAAATATTTATCTTCTACTCCGCGAAAAGTGTTCATTGATACCGTTATATTTCCCGCACCTATGGAACTAAATTGATCATCAATATTTGCTTGACTGCCTGCACTTATAGAGCTTATTATTATAACAGAGCTTATACCTATTATTATGCCTAGCATCGTTAAAAAAGTTCTTACTTTATTGGAAAAAACACTATAAAAAGCTGTTTTAAAGATATCCTTAAACGCCATACATCCTCCTAAATCTCTATTTGCTTTTGTGCTATTATTTTATCTTCTATTATCGAGCCGTCTTTAAATGTAACAACCCTTTTAGTATGTACAGCGACCTCATGTTCGTGGGTTACCATAATAATTGTTGCTCCATTATTGTTTAAATCTTGGAATATTTTTATTATTTCATTAGTTGATTTGGAATCTAAGTTTCCAGTTGGTTCATCTGCTAATAAAATACTAGGGTTGTTTACTAATGCTCTTGCAACAGCTACACGCTGTCTTTGACCACCAGATAGTTCATTAGGTTTGTGGTTAGCTCTATCTAAAAGACCAACTTTGCTTAATGCATTGTTAGCTTTTTCTTTAACTTCCTTGCCTTTTAAACCAGCGTAGCGTAATGGTAATTCTACATTTTCTAAAGCTGAAAATTTGGGTAATAAATTAAAATTTTGAAATATAAAACCTATTTTTTTATTTCTTATATCTGTTAAGCTATCATCATTAGCTTTTGTTACATCCACACTATCTAATATATATTGTCCTCTGGCTTCATTATCTAAACATCCGAGGACATTCATCATAGTTGATTTACCAGAACCAGAAGAACCCATAATTGAAACAAACTCACCTTTTTTCACTGTCATTGATATGCCATTTAATGCAATAATAGTTTCAACACCTTGGTTATATTCTTTTCTTAAATTATTAATTTCTATAATAGCCATTAGAAACCACCTCTTGGACCGCCACCTGAAGGCATTGAACCACCTCCAGCTGCTGGCGTCATAGAAAATGTTTGCATCTCCATAGGAGCTTCTTCATTTCCACCAGCATTTTCGCTTTGCTGTATATCATTTACACTCATTCCATCTGTATAAAGTATACTTCCAGTTGTTACAACTTCCACGCCTTCATTGATGCCTGAAACCTCTGTCATGCTGTCATTTGATACACCAGTGGCTACAGGTGTTTTAACTAAAACTTCATTTTCTACTACAAACACATAGGAACCAGTGTTATCAGTAATAATAGATGTAGTTGGAACAGCCGTCACATTGCTTTCATTCGCAACTATTATATCAATATTAATGCTAAAACCAGAACGTAATAAACTAGTATCATCATCATTTATTGAAATTTTAATAGGAATTACATCAATTGTACCATTATTAATATTAGCTTCTTCTGCTTCATTTCCTATTTCTATAACTTCACCTTCATATATTCTATTCTCGTTATCATCTGTATACAT
>JBKECF010000113.1:0-1235 GCA_047974375.1 Lachnospirales bacterium | reverse complement strand
TTGTATAGTTTCAGGAGCTGGGTTGGGTTTTATAACCCATTGGTTTTTCATTTCAAGCTATAAATTAATGCTCTAATTTAACACTTATTTCATGACTCTCCGTATTTTTAAAGACATTCTTCTATGGTAAACCCTAAAAGAATTATTCGGGAGGAGAATAAATTGATTTTGAAAATGAAATCTCTATTTTTTATTCGCTTCTTTGACATATTTCTCCAAAGCCATCGTCATGGAAGGAGACTCAGGGGTTGGAACTTCTATGTCGATGCGCAGTCCCATTTCCTCTGCTGCCTGAACGGTGGTTTTT
This sequence comes from Lachnospirales bacterium, assembly GCA_047974375.1. Classification (GTDB taxonomy): domain Bacteria; phylum Bacillota; class Clostridia; order Lachnospirales; family CAMZNU01; genus JBKECF01. The sequence goes on along the minus strand of JBKECF010000113.1, from coordinate 928 downwards.
CCAAAAACGGCAATTCGGGTATTGTCTTGTTTAAATTGAGGAAAGTTTTCAAATAAGGATTTGATACCTGATGGCGTAAAGAACACGAGAATATCATATTTCACCTCTTCCAAATCAGATAAATCACTGGAAACCGTACGGCATAAAATGCCTCTTTCCCAATTGATTCCCATTTGATTTAAAAAATCAGGAACTTCTTGTTTTAAAACATCAGAAGAAGGGAGTAAAAAATTTTCATCTTTATGTTTTTTGATGAAACTTGTCAAATCCTGAATTTCTTTTTCGCCTATATACGTTTTTCTTTTACGGTACACGATGTATTTCTGCAAATAAAAAGCAATGGCTTCCGACTGACAGAAATACTTCATGTCGTCGGGTACTTGAAATCGCATTTCTTCTGCCAAACGAAAATAGTGATCAATCACATTTCGACTGGTAAAAATAACCGCTGTAAATTTTGAAAAGTCTATTTTTTGTTGGCGCACATCTTTAGCATCAACACCTTCTATCCTGATAAAAGAACGAAAATCAATTTTAATTTTATTTCGCTTACTTAGGTCAAAATAAGGAGAGGAGTCATTAGTGGGTTGAGGTTGAGAAACGAGGATAGATCTTACTTTCATTTGCTTGTTTTAATTACCACATATTTAGAAATTTAAACACTACTAGTAAGGGTAATATTTCCAAGGCGCAAAGATACAAAATATTATAATACCAAATTTTACTTTGTTTCTCCGGTTGATTTATAAATAAATACCGATAGGTAAGTGCCCTGATAATCACCAATATCACTACCAAAACAATTAAAATTATCGGCTTCCTTATTTCGGTAAAATAAAACAATAAAACCGCTATCCACAATGCTACAACTGAAAAAACCCGAAAATAATTAGTGGTTTTTAAGTTAAAATTTCGGTCGTGTACAATC
>JBKECF010000061.1:0-1182 GCA_047974375.1 Lachnospirales bacterium | reverse complement strand
TTCTGTGCAATAAGACGACATCCATTGCTAATTGTGGAATGGTCTTTTCCTTTAAAATGAATTTTTCCAAGGGAAACCAAAGTATTATCTGTATATTTATTAGAAAGATACATAGCTATTTGTCTAGCTAAAGCAACTTTTGCTGTTCTTTTCCTTCCAATAATGTCATCTGTAGTAATATCAAAATAATTGGCAGTAATATCAATAATCAAAGGTGCTGTAATTGCTTGTTTCCTCTGTTTTTTAAAGTTTCGTCTAAAGCAATTTTTGTTAATTCCATAGTAATAGGATTTTTTGTAAGCTGTGAATATGAAGTAACTTTATTAATAGCTCCTTCTAATTCTCTAATATTAGAATCAATATTTTGTGCAATAAAATATGTAACGTCTTTTGTTATAGTAATACCTTTTTTAACAGCTTTTTTGTCGAGAATGGCACATCTAGTTTCAAAATCTGGTGGATATATATCAACAGTTAATCCTTGAGAAAAACGAGATACAAGTCTTTTTTCTAATTGGTTTAATTTTTCTGGCAATTGGTCAGAACTAATAATAATTTGTTTATTTGCTGTTCTTAAAGCATTAAAAGTATGGAAAAATTCTTCTTGTGTACTAGTTTTACCAATGAGAAATTGAATATCATCAATTAGAAGTACATCTATTTTTCTATATTTATTTTGAAAAGTATCATTTTTACGCTCTCTAATGGAAAGAGTGAATTCATTTGTAAATTCTTCGCAAGTGCAATAAAGAACTTTTTTCTCTGGATAATGTCTTTTTATGTAATTAAGAATGGCGTACATTAAATGGGTTTTGCCAAGTCCAACATCTCCTGCAATAAAAAGTGGATTATAAGTTCCACCTGGATCTTCTGCAACGGCCATGGCTGCACTATAAGCAAATTTTGAATCATTACCAGGAATAAAATTATCAAAAGAATATTCGCTAAAAATAGAAATAGGAGTTTCAATAATTTCTTCTGAAAAATGATTTTTATTTTCTGAAAAGTTTTCTATATCAGTATCATCATATATTTCAACGGTAACAGGTGATTGATATATTTGAGAAACGCTTTTTTCCAATATAGATAAATATCTAGCATTAATACTATCTTTATAAAATGAATGTTCTGCTTTTAAAATTAAATGGTTATTTTTAAAAGAAAATGGCTCTAACCTTGAAA
>JBKECF010000036.1:0-71130 GCA_047974375.1 Lachnospirales bacterium | reverse complement strand
AATAACCACGAATTTATCTTTTGAAAGGTGGGATGAAATATTTAAAGACCCAGTAATGACAGCTGCTATGATAGACAGGCTTACTCATAAGTCCTATATCGTGAATATGAATGGTAATTCTTACAGATTAAAAGAGACTCAGCTTTGGTTAGAAGAGCAATAATTTTTTTATCTTTACTAGAGGATTTTTGGATTAGAATATAGAGGAAATTTCAGTTGACAAATACACAGCAAGAAACTTTTTTATTTAGCGGAACAATACTTGAGAACCTAAGGTACGGGCAAGAATATCTAGTAATGGAAGATATTATAGAAGTATGTAAACTATCAAAGGCACACGATTTCATAAACGAAATGCCATTAAGATACAATACAAAATTAGAGGAAAATTGGAGTAACTTATCTAGTGGACAAAGACAACGTCTAGCAATAGCTAGAGCTATGTTGAAGAAGCCAGATATATTAATACTAGATGAAGCTACAAGCAATCTTGACTCTATTACAGAAAAAGCCATTCAAAGTTATAGCGGCGAAGAAAAAGAATTAATGGTAGGTATGGCAGTTGAAGGTAACTTTGTAAAAAATAAAGAAAAAATATTACTTTGGTTTTTAGATAAAATAAATATTATAGATTTAAAAATCGACTAAAATAATAAATTTGTTTTAAAATACAACAATTTATTAAAGTAAAAATAAATAGCAAACCTTAACACACTCCTAGAAGCCATACTATGCACATGAAATAACTCTAGGGAATACCAATATTAAAAGGAGCATAATATGTAGTCATTTTAATCTAAATTTATTTGCACTTTTTTTGTTGTGGAATAATTGAGATAGGCTCTAGTATATTACTAACTTAAAAAATCCAAACCAATTAATAAGTCCATGGATGGGTTTTACTTATATAGACATTCGTCGGATTAATTGCATTAAATATAATAACCCTAATACCATAACAAATATATTTTACGTGTCTATGGACCTTATTTTGTTTAGATTTATATGTATTTTCATTGTTTAAGCATAGATTATATATGTTTACTACATATAATTTAATATATAACTTTTTATTCTATTTGTTATAGGAGGTACAATAATGAATATTAAACTTATAAACTTAATGAACTAAATTACGAAGAAATGATTGCTATTGATGGCGGTAACAAACTTAAAGGCGGGCTTAGCATAATCGCAGGCGTTGTTGCGGCGACAGCTGGCGGCGTACCAGGATGCATTGCTGGTGCGTCAATGATTATTTATGATATTTCAGAATGGACGGAGTAAATGAAATTTATAATTAGCAATATAGGTTATACATTAGCATTGATTACTACGTGTCTTAGTATATTTAAAAACGCACTGTATGGCACAAGTACTATACAAAAATGCATAATTAGTCATAAACTTCTCTCGGTATTAGCACTTATTTTAGCATTAAGTATTTTAGTTAATATTATCAAATTTTGCAAGAACAGTGAAATTAAATAACAAAAAAATCTATTATCACCTAATACCTGATAATAGATTTTTTTATTATATGTTAGTTGCTTATTGTTTTTTCAGTATCTTTATCGAAGAAATGAATTCTATTTACATCTATAGCAAGTTTTATTTTATCGCCTGCTGCTGCTGTACTTCTTGGGTCTACTCTTGCTACTAAGTTGTTTGGACCGATTTTTAAGTATAGGAATACTTCGGCACCAAGCATTTCAGTAACTTCTACATTAGACTCAACAACACTATCTGGGAAAGTAGAAATAACTTGTGGCTCATCATGTAAATTTTCTGGTCTAACGCCCATAATAACTTCTTTATCAATATAGCCACCATCTTTTAATGATGCAACTTTATTCTCGGGAACTTTAAGTTTATATCCTTCAAAGTTTAAGTATAATGCACCACTTTCCTCAGTAACACCACAAGTAATAAAGTTCATTTGCGGAGAACCAATAAATCCTGCTACAAAAAGATTTTGTGGTTTATAATATAAATTAGATGGTGAATCCACTTGTTGAATAATTCCATCTTTTAAAACTACAATACGTGTACCTAATGTCATGGCCTCAGTTTGATCATGAGTAACATAAATAAATGTAGTTTCTAGTCTTTGGTGTAATTTTGAAATTTCAGTACGCATTTGTACTCTAAGTTTTGCATCTAAGTTAGATAAAGGTTCGTCCATAAGGAAAACTTTAGGTTCACGCACTATAGCACGACCCATCGCAACCCTTTGTCTTTGACCACCAGATAAAGCCTTAGGCTTTCTGCTTAATAAGTGTTCAATATCCAAAATTTTAGCAGCTTCAGTAACTCTTTGTTCTATTTCATCTTTTGGAGTTTTACGTAATTTTAAACCAAAAGCCATATTGTCATAAACAGTCATGTGAGGATACAATGCATAGTTTTGGAAAACCATTGCTATATCTCTATCCTTAGGTGCAACATCATTCATTAATTTGTCGCCAATATATAACTCTCCATCAGAAATTTCTTCAAGACCAGCAATCATACGTAAAGTAGTAGATTTACCACAGCCAGATGGACCTACAAATATAATAAACTCTTTATCTGCAATATCAAGATTAAACTCTTGCACTGCAACAAAACCATTTGGATATCTTTTTACTATATCCTTCATTCTTAACTCTGCCATTTTAAAGCCTCCTTAGAAAGTGCGAGCTTCACGCTCCGTTTTTAATTCGTATATATGTCCTTTATTTACCAATACAAAGTAAATGCAGATAAATATTATGCCCTATACTTCCTTTTGAAAGTAGCACAAACAATAAATACATATAATACTGAACATACTTTACCCTAGGAAATAGCTCTATAAAAAGCTATCGCACTACTCCTATAAGTGAGTATATAAATCATGTTTAAATAATAACTTATTTTACTCTTTAGAGCTAGTGGACATTTAAACAAAATAAAAAGATTACTTTTGTCAGTTTTGTCTATAAAATAAGAGTTTTTTTTAAGCTATAAAATATAGCAAATACAGTATCAATAAAATAATTTATAGTATAAATTCAACCTAATTTATAAACATATATATATAAATATATTAATTTACACAGTTGTATTTTTCTAAAATAATAAAAAATCATTTCATATGCCATTAAATACGTAAAAAACACCTAGTAATTTTATTTACTTTTAATTTTATTTTCTTTAGTGAAAATACACATAATTCTTATAAAGTAAACCCTTCGCCAAGGACTTCCCTTACGTCTGCAACTATTACAAATGCATTTTTGTCAATTTTTCTTATTAGCAACTTTAATTTTACTAATTCTTTGTTAGATACTACTGTTAATAAAGTTAGTCTATCTATATTATTATACATACCCTTACTATACAAGCCTGTTACACCTCTGTCTAAATCTGCTAGTATAGTATCGTTTATCTCCTTTGTTTTATCTGAAATAATAATAGCCGCCTTTGCGAAATTCATTCCCTCTAAAACATTATCAATTACTTTTGTAGTAGTAAATATAGCTATAATAGCGTACATAGTGTTAAGAGGTCCAAATACAAACATACCCATAGCAACTATTATACTATCTAGTACCATTAATAATCTAGCAAGAGAAACATGCGTAAAAAAAGTTGTTCGAATTAAAGATGCAACTAAGTCCGTACCCCCTGTTGTAGTAACTGTGCGAAAAACTAAGCCCAAACCAAGTCCACAAAACAGCCCACCAAAAATACTAGACAGTATATAGTCTATTTCAATAGGTGGTATAACTTGGGTAATAAGTAAAAAAGCCGACAGACTAACGGTTGCAAACAACGACCTAAGCATAAACTTTCCACCAATCTTATAAAATCCTAATACAAAAAAAGGTAAGTTTAAAACTAAATTTAAAAACCATAAAGGCAGATTAACACCAAAAACATCCATAAAAACCCTAGTTATTATAATGGATAACCCTGAAAAGCCTCCTGTAACAAGATTACTTGGAAGATAAAATACATTTAATCCAATTGAATAGGATAAACAACCCAATAAAATAAGTATAATATTTTTACGCATCTTTCCTCCCTAATTTTTCTTTCACAACAACAGCTGCAAAAATAGGAAGTTGTATCATTCTTAAAATTCGTCTTGGGTCACAAAGCAGTCTATAAAACCATTCTAAATTTAATCTAATAAATACTTTAGGAGCCCTTTTAACATTTTCTGATAAAACATCAATTGTACCACCTACACAGGCAATAATTTTACAATTCAACTGCTCCTTATATTTATAAGCAAAAGTTTCTTGCTTTACCATGCCAAGGCCAATTAAAATAATATCTGCATTCAACTGCCCTATAGCATTTACTATAGCCTCCTCCTCTTCTTGTTGAAAAAAACCATTTCTATAACCCACTACCCTAGCGTTTAATTTTTTTTCAATATTACTAGCGGCAAGTTTTACATTTTCCTCTTTACTTCCTAATAAATATACAGTTTTCTTCACAGGCGACTTAAGCAACTCCATAATTAAATCGCAGCCTGCCACTCTTTCCTCTATTTTATTTTTGTTTAATTTTGATGCATAAACTATACCTATACCATCTGGCACAACTAAGTCGCCACTATTTAATATTTTTTCAAATTCCCTATCATCCCTACTCCTCATAACCATTTCCGGATTAGGTGTAAACAAAAGTTTTGGCGAATCACCCTTTAAAAAATGCAAAAGCCTTTCTAAAGCCTCTTGCCTTTTTACAAGATCAAAATTAATATTTAAAATTTTAGTTTTCATTTTTTCCTTTCTAATTGCATAAAAAAAGAGTTTTTGCGAAACTTACTTTGCGCTTCGCAAAAACTCCATTTACTTTTATGTCTGTATTTACTTAATACTATAGTCCCCACGTACTAAAAACCATGCGACATCCGAAGTAACTGATATTCCTCTACCATCACTTCTCGGTACTATAAGTAAGTTATTTGTAGGTACTTCTACACCGCTTGCATAATTCTCCCCTGTTGTTATATTTGAAATACCCTCTACAGCCGTTATATAAGTTTTTCCTGTGCCACTTCTAAGTATTATTTCTGACCCTTCGCCACCATATAAAGTTTGCCCTTGCTTTACTTCTAAAGGCTTATAAGTTGAACTTTTTTGATCTGAACTGCTTTGGTTACCACTTTGGTTGCTTCCGTTACCGCCTAAAGTATCACCATAAACTAATTCTATTTGTTCCATTACCTCTTTAACTATTTTTTCCTCATCTACATTACCAGACGAATCATTGTTACCACTTTTAATTTCATTTTTAATATTCTCAATTAAATCATCGACATAGCTTTTTGAAACTAGTGGATCCTTTTCATCACCTGGCGTACCATAAACAGTATATGTAACTAGTGTAAAAACTAAAACACCAATCATTATAGTTAAGATTTTTTTCATTTTTTACTCCTTGTTTGCTATTTTCAAGTATAGCTCCTTATATTTTTCAGCAGATTTATCCCAAGAAAAATCTTGTTTCATGGCATTTTTTATTATGCAATTAAAATCATCTCTGTAATAGGCATGTATTGCCTCGTCAACAGCCCATGTAATAGCATTACTATCATAGTCTTTAAACTTAAATCCTGTTCCATTAGTTTCATCTCTATTGTTGTGAATAACTGTATCCTCTAAACCTCCAGTAGCTCGTACTATAGGCACTGTACCGTAGCTCATTGCAATCATTTGCCCAAGTCCACAAGGTTCAAATAAAGATGGCATTAAAAACAAATCTGAACCAGCATATATTTTATTGGCAAGGTCCTCTGAAAATAAAATATTCGCTGAAACTTTATTAGGATAGGCATGGTGAAATTCATAAAACATATTTTCGTATACACCCTCTCCTGTACCAAGTACAACAAATTGTATGTCACGCTTTAGTAATTCACCTAGGGCATTGCCTAGTATATCCAAACCTTTTTGAGAAGCCAGTCTAGAAACAATGCTAATCATAGGTACATCCACCTCAGGTAAACCTAGTTGTTTTTGCAATTCTTTTTTATTTTGCTTTTTTAAATCTAATGTATTTATATCATAGTTTTTCCAAAGGAACTTGCTAGTTTTAGGATTATAAAAATCTACATCTATTCCATTAACAATTCCATAAACATCATTTTTTCGCGAACGCAACAAACCATCTAAATGGTACCCAAACTCTGGACGTTGGATTTCATTAGAATAAGTATCGCTTACAGTAGTTATGGCATCGGCATATTGAATTCCACCCTTCATATAATTTATAGAGTTAAAAAATTCCAATTTATCCAAATTACCATAATTATAATTTAAGTCTATATCACCTAAAGTCTCCTTACCAAATACCCCTTGGTATTGCAAGTTATGAATTGTATAGACTGTTTTTATTTTACTATAAAATGTAAACTTGCTATACATATCCTTTAAATAAATAGAGCCTAGTCCCGTTTGCCAGTCATTAAAATGTATAATATCCGGTTGGAAATCAATAACATGCAAGCACTCTATAGCTGCCTTTGTAAAAAAAGCAAATCTTTCATAATCATCATTATGTCCATAAAAATTATTTCTACCAAAATAAAAATCATTTTCAATAAAGTATCCAGGGAACCCATCATTAAAGCCGTATACAGACGCAATTTGACGTCGCCAACCCAATCTTATATTACATTCCCCAAAATATTTCAAACTGTTGAAATTCTCTTTTACAACTTTCCTATACTTTGGAAATACTACTCTAGCATCTATATTCTTATTATTAAGCGCCTTTGGAAGGGAACCAACTACGTCACCCAACCCACCACTTTTTGCATATGGAGTAACTTCCGGTGAAACAATTAATACTTTCAAATCTTTCATTAAATCACTTCCTATTTAGTTTTTTTATACATGTGTTTTCATTTTTATAATACTATTAATTTTTAATACAAGCAAGATTTTTAATTTAGCATTTTAAATTTAGTCAATAGACCTATCCGTCAGCGGGGCTTGTACCCCAGGATTCGTCGCATAACCGAGTTGGTTGCATACTTGGTTGCATAGTCGAGTTGCCTGCTTACTCGAGCAATAAAGCAGAGCTTTATGACCAGAGCAGGAAGTGTAACTTCCGACCAGACAAATGCGTAGCACTTGGTTTTTGCGAAACAAAAATCCAGAATAAAACAGCAGTGAACAGCTGCCAAACACACAGTGTTTGGTTTTGCCGAAAGCAAAATTTAGATACCAGCATTGAGGTTGTGGTCTAATTTTTACCGATTAATCTAATAAAAAAATCGTTGCTATAGCAATTGACATTAACTGCCCTTTACTATACAACGATTATCTTCTAAATTTTATTTTTCTGCACTTAGTAAGCTTTTTGTTTTTTCCGCATTATATGAACTTCTCACAAAAGGCCCTGAGGCTACATGTTTAAAATTCAGTTCATATGCAATTTCTTCATAATGTTTAAATACATCTGGATGAACATACTCAACAACTGAATGATGATCCTTTGAAGGCTGCAGGTACTGACCTACTGTTAAAAAATCGCAGTCAATACGTCTTAAATCTTCAAAAAGTTCTACAACTTCTTCTTCTTTTTCGCCTAAACCCAACATAATACCAGACTTTGTAAAAATTTTAGGATTCATTTTTTTTACATTTTCTAAAACCTTTAAAGATTGTTTGTAGTCAGCCATAGGCCTTATATCTTTGTACAACCTAGGAACCATTTCAACATTATGATTAATAATTTCCGGAGCTGCCAAAACTATTTTTGCTAAAGCTTCCTCATTCCCCCTTAAATCAGGAATAAGAACCTCTATAGACGTTCCTTTATTTAACTTTCTTACTTCATCAATGCATTTTATAAATTGCTCTGCACCACCATCAGGTAAGTCATCCCTTGTTACCGAGGTAATAACTACATGCCTTAATTTTAATTCCTTAGTTGCCTTAGCTAAATTTATCGGCTCCTGTACATCTACAACATTTGGCTTTCCTGTAGCCACATCACAAAAACCACAATTACGAGTACATACACTTCCAAGTATCATAAAAGTAGCTGTACCTTTGCTGAAGCACTCTAGCCTATTTGGACATGTCGCCTCGTCACATACTGTATTTAAAGATAAACCCTTAAGCAACCTTTCTACTTTATTTATATGTCTTGGGTCCTCAAACTTTATTTTTAACCAATTTGGTTTTCTTCGTTCCATTCTTCTATTTCCTTCTCCCATTCTTCTTTTGAAATTTCAACTATATTAATATCGAAAACTTTTCCAATAGAAACCTTCAACTGTTTTTTTACTAACTCCATATTTAACTTTCTGCCTGCTACTTCTTCCAAAGAAGTAACTCCTTTATCAATAATTCCGCAAGGGTTAATCACCTTAAAATCATTTAGGTCTGTATTTACATTAAAGCCAAAACCATGCATGCTTATTCCCTTCTTTATTGCACAGCCCAAAGCAGTAATTTTTTTTCCATTAACCCATACACCTGGGAAATTACTATCTCTGTAGGCGTCTACATTATAATAATCTTTTAAAAAAGTAATAAATATTTCTTCCAAATTATAAAAAAAATCTCTTACACCTTTTCCATAACTACGTATATTAAATATAAAATAACCTACTATTTGCCCCGGCCCGTGATATGTAACATCGCCACCCCTATTGGTCTTTGCTACATCAAAACCATTTTTCTCTAAATAATCCTTAGGCAAAAGAATATTTAAAGAATTACCAGAATTACCAATGGTTATAACTTTTTTATGCTCCAAAAATAGTAGTGTATCATCTATTTTTTTTTCTTGTCGCAAAGCAACTAATTTTTGTTGCAATAAAAAAGTATCCTCGTACAATAATTCCAAACCTAAATCCACTATGCGTACCATCTTCCACCCCTAACTATTTTAATCGGTAAGAATTAGACCCCCACCTCAATGCTAGCATCTGGTCGTTTACTGCGTAAACTGCTCTGGTCATAAAGCTTCGCTTTATTGCTCGAGTAAGCAGCCAACTCGACTATGCAACCAACTCGGTTATGCGACCAAATTCGCCGTTCAGTGTGGGGTACAAGCCCCCACGACGGAAAGGTCTATTGACTTCATTAAAATTATTTCTATTTACATTTCTACCAAGTCAGCCATTCTATATAGAATACTAGCATTTTTAATATTATGCAACTATATTTCATAATTATTTTAGTCTACATATTAAAATATTAACGTTATGTAATGATATATTTAGAATAATAAAGATAAAACTTACTTATTTTTATATTATTTTAGCCATTTAGCTTTTTTATAATACAAAAAAACACAAAAACATTTAAGTCCTTGTGTTTTATATTTTTCGTCAATATTTATATTTTATACAAAATATGGGTTTGGCTTTAGTAATATTAATATTAAATCAATTATAACTCCTATACCAAATAATCCAAAGGTAAATAAATATAGTATGCCAAATATCATCTTTCCTTCATAAAATTTATGTGCTCCTAAAAATCCAATGAATAAACATAGTAAAAATGCTACCCATTTATTTTTAACCCTACCCGCTATAAAAGCACCGTTTACATTAGTATTAGTATTAGTATTAGTATTAGTATTGGAATTATTAACATGATTAACAACCTGCATCGGTGTTGCTCCCGAGGTCTTAAGTTCCTCAACTTGTTTTCCACAATGAATACACACTACAACCTCTTTATCGATTACTTTACCACAATGCTTACAAAATTTAGTATTATTCAAAGGCTGGTGTTGCTCAGGTGAAGCTTGAGTATTTACAATTTCAGTACTTTCCGATATAGGTTTGATTACTTCTAAATTCGAATCACTATTCTTACTTAAATCAGATAAATTCATATTTGCTCCCCTTTTATATATAACCTCTTGTATTAAACCTAGTCTTACAAATTATAATGCGGATGGGGGGATTCGAACCCCCATGATCGAAATCGCCAGATTTTGAGTCTGGTGCGTCTACCAATTCCGCCACATCCGCTTGTCTAACTAACTTTAATAGTATAATATATTTCAAAATAAATTGCAAGTACAATTATTTACTTAAATAAAGGTGAACTTGGAATAATAAAATTCATTCATGACAAAAGATGTAGTATCATAAGTAATATAAAAGCTAAGTAATATTAATATTACTCCTAAAGTATTTTTTAATCTAAGTTTTTTATTCAAATTCGTCCTCCCTAATTATATCTCATTATTTCAAATCTTACTCCAAAAGGGTCAATTACCTCTCCCATTCCACTTCGAGCACCCCATGTTTCTTGAATATCAAAATAATATTGCCAGAACCTATCATAGGCAGCAACCTTAACATAGTTATAACCATCTGTATCAACTATTTGTGTATCAGAAACTGTATGCTCTTCTCCAACAGTAAAACCTAATTCCGATGAAACAACCTCTGCACTTACTCCAACAGTAACACTCCATTCTGCATAGACACTTTACGATTATATCTATATATTATACTCTCCTTACATGTATTTTCCAATGTACAACAAAAAAGTTAAGTACTTTTATTTTTCTTGCACTAATGATATAATGCGTAAAAAGAACATGAGGTGCTGATATGCACTACACAGGAACAATATGTCGACCCCCATACGAGGATCCTCACTTATTTTAGAAGCGACAGCATGGTGTACACATCACCAATGCAAATTTTGCACCTTATATGATGACCTACCTTTCAAATTCCAAATATCCCCATTGGAGCAAATATGTTGACTATCTATCCCAATTCTGAGCTTTATCAAGAAATTCAGAAAGGTAATTGGGCAGAAGAAAAAGTATTATCCACTCTGGATAAAATCATTAAAAGTGTTGATGAAGATAACCTACGCAATTATCGAAAAAATCTTCGTCATTTATAAAGAATGAAAATTCATGAAATTATTATAATATATTCTCTTCTATAGTTTTTTTGTATTTCTTTATTGCTATAAAGTTATCAATCCAAATATTAACTAAAGTTAATTTTATTCTATTATCACCAACTTTAGATAAAGTTGATACAACTAAATTCGGAATAATATTTTTAGTGTTTTTTTCTATATTATTATTGACTTCTATTAATTTTTATTTAAAACTGTAATATTCAATAATTTCATTAATTATTCTACCTTGTTCATCATAATATAGAATGGTTTTTTCAGTAATATACCCCTCTATATAATCTTGCTCTAGATTAGTGGGTAGATTATCAGGTAAATTAATTTTTGTATTCGCAAATATAGTGGTTGTGAAAATAAACATAAGGATAATTAAAGAATTGATTAGTTTAAAAGTTTTTTTCATTTAATATAACTTCCTATTAAAGTCATTGGACCTACCGTCAATGAGCTTGTACCCCCACTAAATAGCATATAATTAAATACCTAAATAGAAATTCAAAGTTTGTTCTCTCCCGTAGTAGGTAGTTGTGCCTACTGAATAGTTAGCCGAAAAACCTGGTACATCAAATCCACCAGATGCGCTTTCATCCCACTGAATTTCAGAATATCCAAAGACTTCAATATTTAAATTAGTAGTTGGATATTCTCTGTTGTAATCATATCCTTCAACTTCGTGCCATGTGTGATTACTGTCACTAGGGTAAGAAGATATAGAAATCACTTCGCTAAATTGACGAAAGCTACCATAGCTATACCTTACATATCTTACTCTAACAGATACAGCGTATCCGTTGGCTAATTTATATTTATTGGTTTTAGTCAGAACAGTGCTTCCATTAGCTCTTGATTTAGATAAAAGCTTTTTTTCTGCCATTTCGTAGGTAATATTATTTTCAAATGCATAATCTGAAATAGCTTCTTTCCAAGGAGTTACTACAGTTTTGCTTTCAATTAATTTATAGTTTTTGTGGTCTGCAGGGTATAATTCTTTTATAGATTTAAGGTTAGGAGTATTTCGTGGTTTAGCTTGTAGTATAAATGATTTTCCTGCTAATATTAATACTATTAAAGGTAGAGCGAAAAATATTTTTTTCATTTTCATGTTAAAAACCTCCTTATATTAGTAAAATAGAGTTTATCAAATTTAAAAATCCCTTAATTATCAGTACTTCATGTTACATAACGGTTATGTACAACAACTGTTGTATTCATAAAAACGCAAACCAAAATTGATTATGTTAATCACTAGTCCTATAACAATATCGTGTATGGCTTCCTATTTTAAAAAACATATAGTTTTTCTACACAGGCTTTTAATTCCAGTTCCTAAAGTAAGATTTTTTTGTTCTATCATAAATATTTTTAATAATTTCTGCAGTTATTATTATGCATAACATTATACAGCAAAAAAAAATACTCAAGGATTATTTTTTTATCAAAGGTTACACTCCCAGCCAGTAAAGAAAGGAAAACTTATATTAAAATATATAAAAAAAGCAGAGGGTAAATGCCCCCTACTCTTAATTTATACATAACTATTTTTTATATCCACATTTAGGACATACACCATTTTCATGTAACTCTATTCCACATAATGGGCAACGGTCTATATCTCTATGATAAGAATATTCTTCAGTTGCACCATTTACACCACTTGTGAAAGTTATTTTACATACATTCATTTTATCTTTTAATAAATCATAAACAATTTTAATCATGCCTTCAACAGTCATAGTTTCTTTCGTCACAACTAAACGGCACTCCGGATAAGCTGTTGCTAACTCAGTTTTAAAAGCAGGACCTTTTTGTTTATTTGTAGGTGCACCATTTTTGATGCCTTGTTCCTCATAAACACCTAAAATAGCCGGCAACAAAGGATCATCTTCCCTCAATACCAATGCATGGTCAAAATTTTGTAAAACATCCCAAGCTGTTTTCTGAATTTGGTTACATGGGAATACCATGTTAACACCTGCTTCAACAGTGTCTTCAACTTCAATAGTTATTATACCAGTGTGGCCATGTAAATATTGAGCCTCACCTCTAAAACCGTAAAACCTATGTGCGTATTGTAAATCAAATGTTGTAAAACTTTTCATTTTTTCTCCTTGTATAATATTAATCGGTAAGAATTAGACCCCCACTGACGGAAAGGTCTATTTACTTTGTTTATTAATATATATTTAATACATTAAATCCATATTGTCAATCGAATTTTTATGACACATTTTACTATAAATAATCCCCTCTACAATATATCTAACAAGGCATTTTAAATTTTCCTCATTGACTATTTATTACTATTAGGAGTACTATACCGGTGTAACATAAAATGAAATTTAAATGTTAAAATAATAAAATTCAAATTTAAGGAGGAAAATATGTTTAATAAAATATTTAATAAAAAAATAGTTTTATTTTTAGTCTTAGTAATATCATTTAATATACTTAACATACCAATTGAAGCCTCTCCAGTGAAAAATGGTTTTAATTTAAAAATTACCAATACAACAGCTGAACCAGGAAGAAAAAATATTGATTTAAGTTGGGACGAAGTAACTTATACAGGGGAAGGCACAGCATATTATTTAGCTAGACAAAATCTACGGACAGGCAAATGGACTTTACGTGGAAACTATTCCATTGATGAGGTGAGAGTGCTAAACGTATTTCCAGATGAACTTGACTCTAGCGACTTAAAAGACTGGATGAACAAGCTAAACGATACCAATAATAAAGTTAACATTAATGTTACTCCAGTTAAAATCTCTACCTTCAATAAAAACCCCAATAAGTATTTATATTTAGATTCTTCTAGCAAAAAGTTATATAACTATGATGTTGTAGTTTTTGGTTTTTGGGATTCCAATAATAATAAAGATTTAAGTAAAGACGCATCTGAGGTTATACAGGAATTTATAGACAATGGTGGAGGTGTTATTTTTGGCCACGATACTATATCATATAAAAATAAAAATAAAGTATTTAATGATTTAGCCGAAAATAACCTAAATTTAGTTATAAAAGAACGTAATACAGACAAAAGAATTTATAGCGATAAAATAAAAGTAATTAAACAAGGCAGTGTTACTACATATCCGTTTGATATAGCAGGTCTGGACTTGAACATACCAACTAGCCACACTCTACACCAAATACCAACAGCGCCGGATAATATATTCATGACATTTGCAAAAAATTATTATCCTTCTCCTGGAGATGGCCCATATTTTAACTATAATGTAAGTGATGGTGCAAAAGATGATATAACAGATACTATTAACGGCATAAAATACAATGCTAACTTTTATTTAATGGTAGAAAAAAATGTGGCTTTCATACAAACAGGCCACTCCAATGGTGAAAGCAACACAGCAGAGCGTATGGTGTTAGCAAATTTAATATATTCTTTATCCCAAGTAAATATAGAAACAAATACCACTGACCAAGTTTTAGATGAAAATCTTCCATCAGATGTTACATACAATATAAGAGATAATCAATTTTTCGAATTTTACGCATCTGATTTAGGTGACAGCTATAACTACAGGGTAATTGCAGCACCCATAAGCAAGAGCATAATTCATGAATATGAAGAATTATCAAAAATACTTAGCGACCCTAATGTGTCCACTTATGGCAATGATATTTCATTATCAAACATAATAAACGTAAGCGTTGAAGGAGGCATTAACAATTTCATTTATGATATTGATGCAAATAAAGAATCGGACTTAAACCAATATAAAACTCTAGAAGCAGGTAGTAGTTTAAAAGTACCAACTCCATTTGAAGGTTTAACAGAAGAACAATATTTACACATTGCGGCTGTAGATTTATCTGGAAATATTAGCGAAGTATATAACTTTAGAATTTGGGACACTCTCCCAAATATAGATGTAACAGTACAATATATAGATAATCTTACAGGAAACAAAATAGTTGAAGATGAAACATACCAAAAAATGATCGGCTCTAAGTTTGCTCCACCAGTAAAAGGAATAAAAGGCTATGAATATAAAAATGTAAAGCCAAACAGAACTCTAGTAGTTGTTGGAGACCCAACAAAAAATATAATAACTTTTGAGTATAGCAAAATTATAAAAAAAGATATTTACAGCGTCGAATACAGGAAATACCCAGAAGAAAAAACATCTATATCCGCTCCTACCATAGCACAATTTCCTGCAAGTAATAATTATTCCCTGCCTGTACCAATCCGTCAGGGTTATACTTTCAAAGGCTTTTATACTGTAGACAACCCCATAGCAAACGACACAAATAAAATAACAGTAAATAATAATATAGCAGATGTAAAATGGGTTGATAATAAACCACTTTATGTTCATTATGATGCTAATGAAGCCACTGCACGAATTAGGTTCATAAGAAGCGATACCAATAGTGTAATATACGAATATTCTAAGAATGCACATGTTGGAGATGTTATTAACATAACTTACAGTGATTTAATAAATATTTTAGAAGAAGTTCCAGATATTAATTGCTACTCTTCAACCTATGATTTTACTAAACCTATAAATTTCATGCTAACAGGTAACAAGGAAAAAGATACAGCCGAAATAAAATTCGAGCCAAGGGATAAAAAAATAATCTACAGCGGTATAGACTATACTCAAGGCGATGGGGTCTATGTACCTTTAGAAGAAGAAATGATTTATTACAACAATAAATCTGTGGAAGATATATCCATAAAAGAGTTTGATGGTTGGACTTTAAATGAAGGCCAAGAAAATTTAAAAATTAATTTTGGCGAAATAGGTAGAATTGTAAATGTAAGATATTATAAAGGCATACCAAACGATAAGGGCTATAACTACACTGTGAACTATGTAAATAGTATCGACTCAAAAAAAGCACCAAACGCATCTATGATATATGATAAAAGACTTTTATATGAAGACCCTGAAATTGACTTTAAAGAATTTAAAGATATATATATACCTGAAGCCCAAAGGGGTGTTAATTTCGAAATGTCTGGTATAGAAATATCCGGACCAACTACTACAAGCGGCGCTATAGAAGTTATATATAAAGGGGATGATTACGAAAATTACAATAAATATATACCTTATTTAAACGAGGAAACTAATGTATTTATTCCAGGTGAGTATAAAATAAACATACTATACACTCCTATGGTAAAAGTTAAATATCAAGATTTTCTTGGAACAGATTTACTAAATGAATTTAATTTTGAAACCCTCTATAGCAATGAAAAAAAACAATATAGTTACGCTCCACCTTTGCAAGGATGTGAAATAGTAAAATTCGAGGCAAATAATAAAGAATACGATGTTGGAGATGTATTTAGCAATAACTACTTAAACTTCACGCCAAATGACTATAACTTCCATATAAAAACAACTTACAAATATCAAACTTACGACTTAGTTGTTAAATCCGAAAGCAAACTTAGCAATATTTATGAAACCGTAGCAATTTATAACGACATCCCTCTTAATGATGAGATTTATATACCTGCCGAGGATTTCACTGGATTTAAATACCTAAATATGAGTGTTGGCGACAGTAAATACAAAGATTATTTAAAAGACAATATATTCTCGCCAAAAGTCCCTGGGGATTATGAAGTTATTTTATACTACGACCAAAGTAGTTCCGTTAATGTACACTACGTGCTACAAGATGGCACAAAGTTGGCAAACTCCAAATCCTACGATGGTTTTGTTGGAAGGGAACTCTCTCTATTAACGCCAATGGACGACCACAGTATGTACGACTTAGGCTATGCCTATATCGATGGTTTTAGATATGATAATGTAGAATCTGGTACATTGTATAATATAAAGCCTACTAATGTATTCCATAACATTTACCTTGTGTATTCCAAAAGCCAAAAATACGATCTTGAGGTACAAAGCTCCTCCGGTGGTATAGCCTATGGCGGCAACTCTTATTACGAGGGTGAAAATATAACAATTTCCGCTGAAGCAAATGAGGGATATAAATTTAAAAACTGGGTAGTAGTTTCTAACAATGTAACCTTGTCAAGTAGTGATTATATTACTAGCTTTGTAATGCCAAGGGAGAAGGTAGTTATTAAGGCTATTTTCGACAACGAAGAAGTCCAAATATTTTACCCAAAACCTAATGATACATCCGACTCTGATGATGCAAATAAGAAAGACAAGGAAGTTGTAGAACCCGAACATAAAATAGAAAATGACTTAGAATATGAAAGGTTGTATAAACCATTTATTAGTGGCTATCCTGATAATACCATAAGACCTAACCAGTACATAAAAAGAAACGAAGTAGTACAAATTATTTATAATTTATATGGAACTGGAAGTACTATTAACAAAGACATAATAAATAAATTTAGTGATGTTAATAAAAACTCATGGTATAGCGATGCACTTGCATATTGTCAACAAGAAAAAATTATACATGGATATAAAAATGGTACATTCAAACCAAATGAAAAAATAACAAGAGCTGAGCTGTCTGTTATAATAGCACGCTTTGTAGATAACAAAGAACCCGTACCTAATAATTTTAGTGATGTAAATAATCATTGGGCAAGTAGTAGCATAAACACTATATATAGCCATGGCATAATTAGCGGATATAGTGATGGTACATTTAAGCCAAATAATTATGCAACAAGAGCAGAATTTGTGTCCCTAGTAAATAGACTTATAAATAGGCCTAAAGATTTTAATAAAAATAAAACTTTTATAGATTTAAAAAATACGCATTGGGCTTATGAAGAACTTATGAACGCTGCAAATGGAAGTATAGAAGAATAAACCAAAATACCAATCTTAAATTAGATTTACTCTAATTTAAGATTGGTATTTTTTTATTTTCTTCCTCACCAAAAAATATATTGACAATAAAACTATTTATCAGTAAAATCATTTAACAATAAAATTATTTTATCAACTATCAAATAAAGAGGTGAATAGCTATCCAAAAATTAAAAAAAGAGTTAATAGAAAATTTAATTTATTTTGATGAATTAGTTGTAAATAACAAACTTAATAATCCCTTTGATGTATCTAAATTAAATGAGGCAATCCCCAAAAACTTTGGTCATCGCCAAATGGGTATATTAATTATACTTATTAACTCAAAAATAAATACTATAAAAGAAATTAGTAACTTACTAGACCTAAGTGCCTCAAGTTTGTCTATTACTATTTCCAAAATGGCTACAAGCGAACTAATTGATAAGGAATATTCAAATTCAAAGGATAATCGTGTAGTAAATATTAAACTAACGGAACTAGGCATTAATACCTACAATAGCATTGTAGATAAAGCGGGAAAAATAATTGACGAATACATAGAATCTTTAACTGAAACAGAAAAAAAACATTTAATTTCCTACTTGCTAAATTTAGAACCTCTCTATAAATTTATTGATGTAAAAGAATTAATTTTTAAAGATGCAAGAAATATTAATGGTAAAGAAATAATCGTTGGTATGTTTAAACTAAATGTAATTTGGGAGTCCTTTAGCCTAAACTTTAAAAACGAACTTAATAGTGAAATGTCTTTTAATGAATATTATTTACTTCATTTAATCGATGTATATAATATTGATACCCCAAAAGAATTATCTAATATTTTAGAAAAATCCGAAAGCACTATTTCCATTCAGCTTTCTAAATTAGTAAAAAAGGAATATGTAAAACGAGAAAAAGATAAAACAGACATTAGAAAAACTCACTTCATTCTAGAAAATAAAGGAAAAATAGCAAAGGAAATATTTTTCAAAGGTCTATTTGAATGTATAAGCGAAATATTGGAACTTTTCACACCAAAAGAGCAAATCCAATTAAACAAAAGTATAATTAATTTAATAACTCTATTTAAAATGTTATCTAAAAAAGAAAGGTAAGTATATGAAAGAAAAATTTAAACTTTTACCTACAGCAATTGCAATAACACTAATTTTAACATCTTGTAGTAAAAGTACCGACACAGCTGAAGAAGTCATTTTAACACCAGTTGAAGTTTCCATAGTAGAAAAAGGGGAAGTTTCTACAAACCTAACTTACACAGGCCAAGCAAAAGCCATTGAAACATTTCAGGTTGTCCCAAAATTAACTGCAAAGGTTCAAGACACTTATAAAGTTGTTGGCGATAAAGTTGTAAAAGAAGATACTCTTTTTACTCTAGACGAAAAAGATTTGCGTAATCAAATCAACCAACTAGAAGCACAAGTAAATGTAGCAACCACAGCTGTTAGTTCTGCACAAGCTAGTTATGAAACTATAGAAGGTGGTCAATACCAATCTCAATTACTACAACTAGAAGCTGGAATTACAGCAACAGAAAAGCAACTAGAAAACGCAGAAATAACCCTAAATACAGCAAAAGACACTTTCACTCTAATGGAAACTAACTACAACAACAGTAAAACCTTGTTAAGTCAAGGCATAGTAAGCCAAAATGACTTTGACCAATTAGAAGTACAATACCAACAAGCAAAAGCCGGCGTAGATCAAGCACAAATTGCTTACGACACTACATCAAACAGTTTGGCTCAACAAAAAGAAACTTATGAAATAACAGTAAACCAAACCATAAATGACACAAAAACTACAGCTAAACAAAGCATAGAGCAAGCAAAAGCAAGTGCAAACTCAGCACAAGTACAGCTTGACATAGTAAAACAAAGCTTAAATGATTTAACTGTTACAGCACCAATATCCGGAATTATTTCCACTAAAAATGTTAGTTCAGGGGAGTACGCCTCTCCATCTGTTCCCGCATATACCATTACAAACATGGACACAATTTTAGTACAAGTGAATGTTTCTGAACAACTTATAAATAATATTCATGTAAATGACAAAGTAAATGTAAGTTTTAACTCATTAAAGGAAAATATAGAAGGCACAGTTTACGAAGTAAGTCCTGTTGCCGACCAAACAAATACTTTTCCAATTAAAATTAGTATAGAAAATCCGTCCCACCAAATAAAACCTGGTATGTTTGCCGATATAACTTTCCTTTTAGAAAAAGCAGATGATACCATAGTTATCCCAAGAAATACTGTACTTAATAGTGAATCCGGTTATTATGTATTCGTTGTAGAAGATGACGCAGCCATCTCTAAAAGTGTAAAACTTGGAGTTGACAATGGAGAATATGTTGAAATAGTTGAAGGTATAAGCCTTAATGATACATTAATAACAACAGGCCAAGACTATGTTCACAATAATGAAAAAGTAAATATTGTAAACAGCGATACAAAGGAGGAGTAATAAATGAAAAATATTATTCATCTATTTGTTAAACGACCTGTTACTACTTTAATGTTAATCCTAATTATAATAGCCTTTGGTGTTTTATCATTAACAAATTTAAAACTCGACTTAATGCCTAATATGAATATTCCAGTTGCTATTATTTACACTTCCTATAGTGGCGCAGGTTCTGAGGAAATGGAAAATCTTGTTACTATACCCATTGAAGAAAGTATGTCTACCATTTCCGGAGCAAAAGATATAACATCCACTTCAAGTAACGGCACATCAATGGTGGTTTTAACTTTTGAAGATGGTACGGACTTGAATTTCGCAACTCTAGATATGAGAGAAAACTTAGACTTAGTTTCGGCATTTTTACCAGAAGACGCCAACGAACCGATGATAATGAAACTAGATATAAATAGTATGACCCAAATAAGTATAGGTATTTCTTCTGATACAGTTTCTTTAACAGAGCTTCAAAGCATTGTGGAAAATGATATTGTGCCAAATATTGAACAGCAAGGTGGCGTAGCCTCTGTATCTGTTAGTGGTGGAACAAAAGACGAGATTGTTGTAGAGCTAATTCCAGATAAAATGCGTGGTTACGGGATTAATCCATCTACAATCCAAGGACTTTTATATTCCGAAAACCAAAATACAGCAACAGGTTCTGTAAGGGAAGGTAATAACGTTCTTCCTCTACGTGTTGAAGGCGAATTTACCTCCATTGAGGATATAAGCCTAATTCCTATTACTACGCCTACTGGCGGTCTTATTCACCTTAGGGATATAGCAAATGTATATAAGGACGAAGTAGAAAGAACTTCATATGCTTATATAAATGACAGTGCCTCTATTATATTAAATATACAAAAAGAATCTGATGCAAACACAGTAGAAGTTTCCAACGCCATAATAAAAGAAATAGCTAAACTTAATAACAGTATGGATAATGTAGACATAGAAATGCTACAGGATCCAGGGGATTATATCCGTCTCTCTATAAATAGCGTTGCTCAATCAGCTATATTTGGTGGTTTAGTAGCACTTATTATACTTTTTCTCTTCCTAAAGGATGTAAGAACAACTTTAATAGTAGGAATTGCAATGCCTATTTCTATAATTTCTACATTCTTTTTAATGCATTTATCAGGCATAACTATAAATATTATGTCTCTAGGTGGTTTAACCTTAGGTGTAGGTATGCTTGTAGACAACTCCATAGTTGTTGTAGAAAGTATATTTAGAAAAATAGAAGAGGGTGAAGATAAAATAAGAGCCTCCATAGACGGAGCGTCTGAAGTAGCAATGTCTGTTATTGCCTCAACTCTTACTACAATTGTTGTTTTCCTGCCAATTACTTTCCAAGGTGGAGTAGTTGCTGAAATATTTAACTCATTATCCTTTACAATTTCATTTTCTCTATTTTCCTCATTGTTTGTAGCCCTTACATTTGTTCCTATGGCTTCATCCTTGTTTTTAATACCAGAAAGTGAAAAACTTCAAATAGGGCCTGTATATAAATTACTTACAAAGTTTAACCACCAATTCGAAAAATTGGAGTCTTTTTATAAAAGCCTACTAAATAAAGCAATTACTCATAGAAAAGCCGTTTACATTATAGTAGCAGCCTTTTTTGTAATAACTAGCCTTATGGCATCACGTATACCTATGGCATATATGCCCGAAACCGACGAAGGTATATTAATGGTTAATGTTTCACTACCTAAAGGTACTGATTTAGAAGTTACAACAGCGAAGGCTGAAGAAATTGTAAATATTTTATTAGAAAAAGAAACTGTTGAAAAAACATCTATGACCATCGGTGGTGGCGGTGTAGCCAGCGCCATTATGGGTGCTTCTAGCGACTCTGCTAGTATTATAGCTTTTTTAACACCAGCCAAGGAACGAAGCCTCACTATAGGAGATATACAAAAGGACTTTAAGAGCTCCTTAGGAAATGTAGCTGGAGCAGAAATAACTATTTCAAATCCATCTTCAGTCTCTGTTTCCGATTCATCCTCGGTTGCAATTACTGTTCGTGGAGATGATTTAGATACACTTTACGAAATATCCGACAGTTTAATTGAATTAGGCGAGAATATTGAAGGTGTAGAAAGTGTTAGTACTTCTGTAGAAGACACCATAAGCCAGGCAAATATTGTAATGAACCGTGATAAAGCCATGATATATGGCATAACAAGCTCTTCTATTTCTTCTACTTTAGACACAGCAATTAACGGTAAAACAGCAACCACTTTTAAAACAGGCGATGGAAACGAGTTAGACGTTGTAATAACTCAAGACGCCGATAAATACAATTACATAATGGATGTAGAAAATATACTAATACCAACTGCCACAGGCTCTACTGTTCCCCTTTACGAAATAGCCGAAACGACTGTAACACAACAACCCCCTAGCATAGCCAGAGAGAACCAGCAAAGATATATTACTGTATCTTTAAAAAGCGATGGAGCTCCTGTTAGTACTATAATAAAAAATTTCGAATTAGCTATGAAAGAAAAAGGACAATTAATAATTCCACAGGGATACTCATGGGAATATTCTGGCACAACAGAAGAAATGTATGATACATTCACTTCCCTGGCCTTGGCATTACTTATGGCAATAGTTTTAGTTTACATGGTTATGGCTGCAGAGTTTGAGTCTTTCATGTTCCCTTTTATAGTAATGTTTGCTATTCCAATTGCCATTACTGGCGGTATATTTGGTCTAGGAGTAGTCGGCGAAGACTTAACCATTACATCCTTTTTAGGCATGATAATGCTTTCAGGTCTTGTTATAAATAATGCCATTGTACTTATTGACTATATTAATCTTTTAATAAAGGAAAGAAGCAAAACTTTACAAGAAGCAATACTAATTGCAGGCCCTGTTAGACTTAGACCTATTGTTATGTCTGTACTTACAACTTCCCTAGGTCTTTTACCTATGGCACTTTCTCAAGCACAAGGTTCCGAACTTATGCGAGGACTTGCCTTTATAGTTATATTCGGTTTACTGGCATCTACTATAGTTACTCTTGTTTTAATACCAGTAATTTACTCCACGATGTATAATAAAAAAGAAAAGCACAACATGAAAAAAGCAGAAAAAAGAAAAAAACATTTAGAAAAAATCAAATTACATAACCAAGGAAAATAAAAGCTTAACACGGACAAAGTTTGAATAAATTAATTGTCCGTGTTAAAATACTTGAAAAGTTTTAATGTATTTTTAATAAAATATATATATTATATTGTTACTATAAATTTTAAAGAGGTGTTATATGAAAAGAAAAATAATTAATTTATCTATTGCCCTATCTCTTATACTATCCATTAGCACAAATGTTATTGCCCAGGATTTTATAGGCATAGACTTCGATGGCGTTAATAAAATATTTCAACAAGAATCCACTGTGGACAATTATATTTTTGTTGATGCCAATTCATTGGGGAACGCTCTCGGCCTAAGTACTCAATTGGAAAATGCAGGAAAATCTGTAACTTATACAGATGAGTCTAGTGGCTCTTCCTTAACAATAATAGCCGAAAATTCTATAAGTAGCTTCGAATCTAAGGATGGAGATGAATACAATACAATTACAAAGGAAATACCAGTAGTTGCATACATGAGTGAAGATGTTTTAATGGTTCCTTTAGAATTTGTTTGTGACCAATTTGACGCAAGCATTAATTACAACGAAGACGGAACTTTCTCCGTTAACTCCAAAAGAACCTATGTTACATCTTTTGAAACTATGGCTCCTATAGACGAAAACACAGTAATTTATACCTACGAAGAGGCTATAGAACTATCCCTTAGAAATAATGACAGCATAAAAGAAACGAGAGATAACCTAGATGAATTAGAAGAACAAAGAGATGAATTAGAAAAAAGCCGTAAAGGTGTTCAATCTGTAGAATCTACAGTAACTAACCCCTTAACTGGCGAAACAACAACAATTGTTACAAATGTAGTATTAAGCGTAGAACAAAAACAAAGCATTATGCTTTCTTTAAACAAAATTAATAGCTCCATCGAAACACTAGAGGATACTAAAGAATCTTTACCAATAGCCAGTGAAGCTTCATTAATGAACGCCTTAACAAATATAAATGAACTTTTAATGTCGCGTGCTCTACTGGAAAAAAACATTACACTTTTAGAAAAAGCTTTAAGCCATACACAAGTTAAATATGAGTTAGGCCTTGTTAGTAAAAACACCTTAGACGCTGCTCAAAAAAGTTTAAACGATGCAAATACAAGCTTAAAACAATTAGATATAAGCTATGCAGCAGCACAACGCAGTTTAAATAATGTACTTGGTAAAGATTTATTCCAAGATACATATGTTGTATATCAACCAAATGTAGAAAGCATAAAAATGACCGATGATGAATTCGAGAGACATTTAATGGTATCTACATTAAAAAATACAAAAGTTAAAACAGCTAAAGAAGAATACGATCATTGGTTATATGCTGAAGATATAAACATGCTTGGTGGTGATGAAGAAGAAGAGTATGAAGAAAGTGCAGCAGATGCACAAATAGCATATAACAAAGCAAGAGATAGCTACAGACTATCCGTAAGCAATACATACACAAATTTATTGCAAATGGAGCAAAAAAACGAAACTCTATTGGCTGCATTAACCCAAGCCAAAAAAGATTACAACGATGTAGTTGCAAGTTACGATGCTGGAATGGTTACACCATTTGATGTAGAGCAAGCTGAAATGCTTTTATACAATGCAGAGCAAGCACTAATGCAAAACGCTTTATCCTACAATTTGTTGCTATTCCAATTTGATAACCCTAACTTAATGTAGATACTATTCAATGCATAAAATATCGTCAAAGGAATATTCTTAGCCTTTATAAGATATTTTATGCATTGATAGTATAGGCTTATTTTCTTGCATCCTTTACATTATTCTAAAATTGTATTATAACTTAAAGTATAGATATTTAAGCTATATGACTAAATACGTATTTTGACTAATTTAAGGGAGGATATTATGATTGGCATTATTGGAGCAATGGACATTGAAGTAAATGAAATTTGCAAAAAAATTAAAGATAAAACTACTAAAACAAAGGGAAAAGTTGAATTCTATTCTGGCACTATATCAGGCAAAGCCGTTGTTGTTGCACAATGTGGTGTTGGTAAGGTAAACGCAGCCCTAGCCACATTAAACATGATAAATACATTTCGTGTAGATGCTATTATTAATATAGGTGTTGCAGGTGCCCTAGACAACCAATTAAATATTTGCGACATAGTAATTTCCAGAGAAGTTGTACAGCACGATTTTGATACAAGTGCCGTTGGCGATCCTGTTGGGTACATAACAGGCTTTAATGATGTTGCCTTTACTGCTGACAAACGTCTAATAGACTTATGTAAAGAGCTTTCTGAATTTTTTACTGAAAAAATGTATATTGGAAAAGTTGCAACTGGAGATCAATTTGTTACTTCTAAGGAAGTTAAAAATAATATAATAAGAAATTTCGAAGCCTACTGCTGCGAAATGGAAGGCGGTGCAATTGCACAGGCATGCACCTTAAATGACATACCTTTTTTAATTGTTCGTTCCATTTCCGATAAAGCAGATGGTAGCGCAACTATGAGCTATGAAGAATTTAAATATAAAGCCGCCGAAACTTCCTCTCGCTTAGTAGAAAAATTAATTGAATCTATATAAAAAAATGAGCCTTGGTAAATGCTATCATTCCCAAGAGCTCATTTTTTATATTTATTTTAAACTTCTACTACCTGGTTTATAGGCCTCTAACTTACCTTCCTTACACAATGGACAATCATCTACTTCGTAGGCAACAACATTCGCCTTGTATGCAGATACAAATTTTGTGCCAAAATCAGCTTTACCCATACTTCTATCAACTAAGGCACAAGTTCCAACTACTTCCCCGCCTTGTTCTTTAACTAGTTCAATAACTTCTTTAACAGAGCCTCCAGTTGTTACTACATCTTCAGCAACCAATACTCTTTCACCCTTTTTAATTTTAAATCCACGGCGTAAAGTCATTTTACCATCTTCTCTTTCAGTAAAATAGTTATTTACCTTTAGTTGTCGTGCTATTTCATAACCTATTACAATTCCACCCACTGCAGGTGCAATTACAGCATCAATTTTATCATCTTTATATTTTTCTACTATTACAGATGCAAGTTCTTCCGCAAACCATGGATATTGTAATATTCTTGCACATTGCATATACTGGCTACTATGCTTACCGCTTGTTAAAATAAAATGTCCCTCTAATAAAACTTCACTTTCTTTTAAAATTTCAATAATTCTTTCTTCTGTAATCATATTATCTCCTTTATATAATGCCACGAATTTCATCTAGGCTAGTATTTTCTTCTTTTAAATATTTTTCTAAACCATTTATTATTTCTACAGTTGCATAGGGATTTATAAAGTTGGCTGTACCAACTGCCACCAAGGTACTACCTGCCATTATAAATTCAACTGCGTCCTCGTAAGTGGTAACACCGCCCATTCCTATTATAGGTATATTTACACTATGGTAAACTTTATTTACCATATTTAAAGCCACAGGCTTTATACATGGGCCAGATAATCCACCTATTCTATTGTTTAAAACTGTTTTTCTTTTTTTAATATCTATCTTCATACCAATAAGGGTA
The DNA here is from genome assembly GCA_047974375.1 of Lachnospirales bacterium. Taxonomy (GTDB): domain Bacteria; phylum Bacillota; class Clostridia; order Lachnospirales; family CAMZNU01; genus JBKECF01. Next base: position 44,288 of record JBKECF010000036.1, on the reverse strand, counting down.
TTTATTAAAGAAAGTCCATCAGCACCTGCCTCTTCTGCTACTTTAGCTATTGCTGTTATGTCTGATACATTGGGGCTTAACTTAACAACTAAAGGCTGTTTTGCAACTTTTTTCACTTTAGATACAACTTCAAATACTGCCTTTTCATTTATACCAAAGGTAATACCACCAGCACTAACATTTGGACAAGATATATTTAATTCAAGTATATCAACATCAGCATCTCTTATTTTCTCAGTAACACTTACATATTCTTCTACAGTATGCCCACATAAATTTACTATTACTTTTGTGTCGTACTTCTTTAAAAAAGGCAAGTCATTATTTATAAAATAATCCACGCCCTTATTTTGCAACCCAACAGAATTTAACATACCGCCATAGGTTTCTGCTATACGTGACGGTTTATTTCCTGTCCACGGCTCTGTTGAAACTCCTTTTACTGTTATACTACCTAGTTTATTTAAATCCACAAAATCATCATATTCCATGCCACTTCCAAAAGTTCCTGAAGCAGTTGTTATAGGATTTTTAAATTCGATACCACAAAAATTTACTTTCATTAAAAATCCACCTCCGTAGAATTAAATACAGGTCCATCTACACATACCTTTTTATACTCGCCATTTATACTTACAACACAACCTACACAAGCACCTATGGAACACGCCATTCTTTCTTCCATAGAAATTTGACAACTTATATTATTTTCATTTGCATACTTTGCTAAATTTTTTAATAATATATGCGGGCCACAAGCATAAATAATATCATAGGTTTTACCAGAACTTTTTAATAACTCCAAAACATTCCCTTTAAAGCCTACAGAACCATCGTCAGTACTTATATTCACATTTGTAAATTTATTATCTAAAAAAGGTGTTGACCTGAAACCTATGTAAGTGTCAATTTCAACATTTTTTATGCTTTTTAGTATTTCTTTTTCCAGTTGTACCAAAGGTGGAACACCTATACCACCTCCTACTAATGCAACTTTTACTTTATTTTCAATTGTGTATCCATTGCCAAGGGGTATAAGAATATTTAATACATCGCCTACTTTACATTGGCTTAATATTTTTGTTCCTTCACCTAATACTTGAAAAACAACTACTATGGCATTTGCCGTAGCCTCACTTATACTTATAGGTCTTGGCAGAATATGCTTAGGACTATTTACGTATATACTACAAAACTGACCAGCTTTTACATCTTCTGCATTTAGGGCTATTTCTAGGGAATATACATCTTCTGTTAATTTATTTTTTGAAATTATTTCTCCCTTTTCTAATCTTTTCATAAACACCCCAACAAATCTTTTTTCATACAAAGAGCACTTTCCCTTGCTGCCTTATGGAAATTTTCTTCGCCAAAATCTTTATATTTTTCTTGTTTATAAGCAGCTATTATTCCCCTAGAACTATTTACTATGCCACCTATCCCATTTTTATCAAAGCATGCCGCTATATCTTCAGCTTTTCCACCTTGCGCACCGTAGCCAGGAATTAAAAAGAAAGTTTTTTGTAATCTTTTTCTTAAAATAGCGCACTCTTCCTTGTGAGTACCCCCTACTACAGCACCTACAGAGCTATAGCCATATTCGCCTATAAAATCCATACCCCATTTTTCAACATAGTCACCTACTACTTCAAAAAGTTTACTACCATTTATTAACAAATCTTGGAAATCTTTACTGCCTGGGTTTGAAGTTTTTACTAAAACAAAAATACCTGTATTAGTTTCTTTCATAACTTCAAGGCAAGGCTCTATAGAGTCTGTTCCCATATAGGGAGCAATTGTTGCAAAGTCTGCATCAAAAACCCTCTCTTTTACGCCATCAATTTCTATTGCACCTAAATATGCATCAGCATATGCCTTTTGAGTTGTAGAAATATCTCCACGCTTTATATCTGCTATTACTACCATTCCTTTTTCTTTTGCATAGCTTATGGTTTCTTTATAGGCACGAATCCCCTCATATCCATATTTTTCATACATTGCAATTTGTGGCTTAATGGATGGAACAATATCACAAACTTCATCAATTATCATTTTGTTATACTTTAAAAAACTTTGACTTACACCCTTTAAACTTTTTCCGTATAAATCATAATTTTCTTCTAAAATTAATTTAGGAATAAACTCAAGCTTCGGGTCCAACCCAACTACTGTAGGATTTTCTTTTTCCTTAATTTTTTCAATAAGCGTATCAATAATTAATTTTGACATATTTCTCCCTTTCTATAGGCTACTTTGCCATTAACCAATGTATATTCAACCATTCCATATACTTCTTTATTATGAAACGGTGTGTTACTGCTTTTAGAATAAAATTCATCTTTGTTAATTCTGAACTTTTTATTTGGATCTATTATCGTTATATCTGCTATCTTACCTGCCTCAATAGTTCCTTTATCTAATTTTAAGATTTTAGCTGGATTATATGAAGTTTTTTCTACAAATTCTAAAGGCGTAATTAAATTAGTTTTTACTAATTCTGTAATTGTTAAAGGAACTAAAGTTTCAAGACCAACTATACCATTCGCTGCCCTTTTAAATCCACCTAGCTTTTCATTGTAATGATGGGGTGCATGGTCTGTTGCTATACAATCTATTGTGCCATCTTGCAAACCTTTTATTATTTCATTTTTACTAGTAATATCTCGAATAGGCGGGCTCATTTTATAATCTCCATCATCCTCCTGAATATCTCTATCTGTTAAAATAAAATGGTGTGGACAAACCTCTGCTGTCAGGTTTGGGTTTTTAAGTTTATTCTCCCTAATTATGTTTACACTTCCCTTGGTGCTTACATGGCAAATATGTATACGTGATTGTAATGCATTTCCTAGAAAAATATCTCTAGCCGTAATTATGTCCTCTGTATCTTCTGTTATTCCCATTAAATCAAACTTTTCAGCTGCTAGGCCTTCATTTATTACGCCATTATTTTTTAGGTTATCATCTTCACAATGGCATAGCACCAGCATATCTAATTCCTTAGAAATTTCTAGGGCATCTTTCATTAATTTACTATTAACTACTGTTTTACCATCTTCGCTAATGCCACATGCTCCACCTAACTTCATATCAGCAATAGGTGTTAAAGTTTCACCATTTTGCCCTTTTGTAATAGCTCCTATTTGCAATACATTAACTACAGCTTCCTTTTCAAATTTTAAATTTATAGCTTCCATTAAAAATCTGCTGTCTATTACAGGTTTTGTATTTGGCATTGCACATATTGTTGTTACTCCACCAGCTGCAGCACTTTTTGTGCCTGTTTTTATGTTCTCCTTATGAGTAAACCCCGGTTCACGCAAATGTACATGTAAATCAATTAACCCTGGTACAATCCACTTATTCGTACAGTCTATTATTTCGCAATTACTTTTATTTAAATTCTTCCCTATTTCCTTTATTATATTGTTTTCAATATAAACATCCATAACCTCTTGCACATTATTCTTTGCATCAATTACATATCCATTTTTTAATAACATAGTTTTATCCCTTCATTATTTTTTTGCTGTTAATTATAATAAATCCCGTACTTACTTCTATAACCTGATGTAGATATTTTTTCATTTTGTTGAAATACACTTCTAAAATACTTTTCATCTGCATATCCTACTTTTTTTGCTACAGAAATATCACCCTCACGGCTTTCTCGCATTATTTTTTTTGCCATTTCCAACCTTACATCAGTTATAAAGTCTTTTATGCTTTTTTCTTTTATTTCCATAAATATTTTATTTAAAAACTCCGGCGAAACACCTATTTCTTCCGATAATGTATTTAGTTTTAAGTCATCGAAATAATGTGATCTTATGTAATCCTCTGCTTTTGCAACAGATATTCTGTTACTCTCATCTCGCATAGTTTGAATTTCTAAAGTAAATTTTCTCAAAAAAACATCTAAATATTCAAATGTTTCATCTAGACTATTCAACTTAAGAACGTCTTGCATACTAAATATACTGTTGAACCTTTCTCTTAAATCCATATATTTTTCTTCACAAAATTTATTAATAGATATTAAAATTCTAAGGGCAATTTTTTGATATACTGTAGCCCCATAGTCCGTTGTTTTATATGGTTCTAAAATTCTTCCTAGTAAGTCCCTACTATACTCGTAGTTACCTATGCCAGCCGAATATATTAATTTTTGTTCATGCTCATGTGGAAATTTATAATACACTGGTGTTTTAAACTCTAAAAATTCAATAGGTAAAACAGAGCCCTCACCCAAGTAGTACCTGTAAATTAACGCCGACTCTGCCTCATTATAAGAAATATATATGTCGGACAACTTATGGCATACACGGCCTATACCCATTGATGTGCTTACACCTAAACTCTCTCGAATAATTTTATTACATTTTTCTAAGGTATTAACAAGATCTAAAAGGTTTTCGCAATCCGATACAATTGCTGTTACACAAGTAAAGTCTTTATAAAAATAAATATTTTTGTCGCTATTAAGGTACCCTTTAAATAGTTGTTTAATCTCATACAATAGCCTGAACTTTTCTTGGCTCTCCATTGTTAAAATAAGTTTTTTAAAATTATCTATCTTCACATTTACTATTCTAAAAGACTTCCCTACTTTTAAATTATGAAATTGCAATTCCTCAAAGATTTCACTTTCTCTACATATCATACCTCTTATTAATGTGGAAAAAAACTTTTCTTTAAAGATCCCGTATTCATTTTCTATTCCCTGTTGTGTAGTTGCCTCTGTTTTTTCTCTTTCACCTTTGTTTATTATTCTTTTTGTAGCATAACGTACGGCCGATAATATTTCCCTAGTTTTTAAAGGCCTAAGCAATGAGCTAGCACCTGTTATTTCCATACATTTTTGCATATAAGTAACTTCCGATATAAGTCCAAAATATATGAACTCTATATGAGGATGCTTTATATGTATCTCTTCTACTTTGCTTGTAGAGTATGCACCGAAAAATTTTATATCCAAAAAAATAATATCTACTTCATTTTTTTTTAAAAATTCTAAAACGCCTTTATCGATAGCTTTTACATCAATTTTTTTATTTTCCACTTTTATTGTACGTTTTAAATTATTTATATTTTTTACATCCTTATCAATTATTAATATATTCATAGTTAGCTCCATCTACAATTACTATATTATTTGTATGCTAATTTTACCAGAAAAATTCATTTCTTTAAACGAAAATTTTTCATAATACCAATTAATGTCTACTTTCTTTAAATAATAGTAAAATAAAAACAACTTAATTTTTATAAATTGTTTTTTTATAAATTTGGCTATTTCTTAAAAAAAGTTTGATATTATTAAAAAAGTATGATACTATTTGAAAGTTGTATCCTTGCTCTTTGAAATCAAAGGGCCAAAGACCAGAAGGAGGTGTATATAATGAACAACTACGAATTAACATTAGTTCTTAACCCAACTTTAGACACAGACGGTTTAAAGAATGAGTTTGACACAGTTACAGGTTTAATCACTAGATTTGGTGGTACTGTAGATTCTGTTGACGAATGGGGTAAGCGTAAACTTGCTTACGAAATTGAAAAGCAAACTGAAGGTGTATTTTACTTTATATCATTTAATTCAGAACCATCTGCTCCTAGAGAGATAGAAGATCGTATTCGTATTATGGAAAACGTTTTACGTTTCCTAATCATACGTAAAGATGCCTAATTAATGCATTTTGCTTTAATAAGCAAGGCTGTAAAAATAAAACCCTGACTTTATAAGTTTTATTTTTATTTGTATAGGAGGTATTTATGAACAAAGTAATTTTAATGGGTAGGCTAACAAGAGACCCAGAAATAAGATACACAAATTCAAGTGAGCCTTTAGCAATTACAAGATATTCAATTGCTGTAAATAGAAGGTTTAAACGTGAAGGCGAACCAGATGCAGACTTTATAAATTGTGTTGCTTTCGGTAAGTCTGGCGAATTTGCTAACAATTATTTTAGAAAAGGTATGATGGTTTCTGTTGTTGGAAATCTTCGTGTTAACTCTTGGGATGACCAAAGCGGTCAAAAAAGATACTCTACAGACGTTGTTATTGAAGAACAACACTTTGCAGAAAGCAAAAAGAGCTATGAAGCAAATCACGGCCCTATGTCCGCTCCAAGCAAACCTGTAGAAAATAACATGCCAGAAGATTTTTCCCAAAGCAATGAAACAGATGATGATTTACCTTTTTAATATTATGTAAGGAGGAAAACATGCAAAATCAAAAAAGACGTGGCGGTCACAGAAGAAAACGCGTATGTGCTTTCTGTGCTGACAAATCTACAACAATAGATTACAAAGACGTAAACAAATTAAGAAGATATATCTCTGAGCGTGGTAAAATTTTACCTAGACGTGTATCTGGCAACTGTGCTAAGCACCAACGTAAAATGACTACAGCTATTAAAAGAGCTAGACATATTTCGTTGTTACCTTATGTACAAGACTAATAGCAATAATTATGGGGGCTGTCTTTTCAAGACAGCCCCCATTCCAATGCCCTTATTATACTACAAAAGGTTTCCTATTACTATTTTCAATTTTTTTCTTAAGAACTTAAGTAATATTAACTTATTTTGGTACTTTAAAACGGTCCTCAGTCTTAATAGCCCAATCTTTTGTCATTTGGTTTAAACGATTTCTTAAATCTTTATATTTCTCATTATGAACAAGGTTCATTTGCTCATATGGATCTTTTTTTAAATCAAAAAGTAACCAATCCATCTCTTCAAAACACACATATTTATATCCGTCTACTGTAACAACACCACGCCAAGGTTTATTTATACTATCAAAATGATAAGTAGGAATAACCTGTTGCATATATGCACTTTCAGGTATTTCACCTTTTTTACTATCAGTATATCGTATAAATGAATAGTCTGTGCCCTCCATACGCTCTGGTACATCAATACCGCAAAGCCCTAAAGTTGTTGGTGCAATATCAACATGATTTATTACAATATTATCAATATTTGCCACACGTCTTTTTACAACATGTGCTCCTCTTTTCTCTCCACTAATTATAAAAGGAATATTGACTGCCTCTTGATATGGTGTAGTTTTTCTAAATTGTCCATGGGAACCGTGCATATCACCATGGTCACTAAAATAAATAATGTGCGTATCCTCCATAATATTCATTTCATTTAATGTATCCACTATTCTACCCACATTATAATCTATATTTTCAACCATTGCATAATATCCCGATAATTCTTGCCTAGCTTGATTTCTTACTTCATCTATATTAGGCACATTTTCTCTAAACTTAATATTTGACGGTGTATGACCTCTTTGAAACTCAGCTGGTGCGACATATGGATCGTGTGGTGGCTGTATAGACATTACAGCGAAAAACGGTATTTCCTTTTGCGATTGTTCTTTAATATAATCAACCATTATATTTGTTATTGCATCTGTTTCATATTCTTTTAGTTTAAACATTGGAATCTCTTCATTTTCTTTATGACCATGTAAATAGCAATCATATTGCGCATTGTTATTTTCATATCCCAACCAAGACACAAAACCGCCTCTACGCTCCTTTTCAACATAATGCGTTCCAGCTCTTACTTCAGATTCCTTAGCACCATCAACATGCCATTTACCTAAATAAAATGTATTATAACCATTTTCATTAAAGCTATGTGCAATAGTCGGCAACTTAGGATCCATTCTGTATTCATGACCAGGCACACAATGGTGCGGATACATCCCTGTTAACATTGAACCTCTAAAAGGACAGCATAGTGGAGTTCCAGAAATCGCATATTTAAAATTTATACCTGTTTTTGCTAATCCATCAATATTTGGCGTACTAGAATTTTCACTGCCATTTACACTTAATGATTCAGCTCTTTGTTGATCTGTTACGATCCAAATAACATTTTTTTGCATAAAACCTCCTAATCTTTTAAACCTGTAGTAGCTATGCCTTGAACAAAATACTTTTGTAAAAATACAAACATAACAAGTATCGGTAATACGATCAACATTGTTGCCGCCATTAAGTAGTTCCATTGAGTAAAACTTTCACTCTTAAAGTTATTTAACACAAGTTGTACTGTATAGTTTTCGCTGGTATTGAATACTAAAAGTGGCCATGTGTATTGATTCCAAGTATCTACTGTTTTTAATAGGCATAGTGTTGCTAAAATTGGTTTTCCTATTGGTAAATATAAATGTACATATACTTTCCATTTTGAACATCCGTCAATTTTCGCTGCCTCGTCTAGCTCCTTTGGAAATCCTAAATAATAATTACGGCACATAAACATACCAAATGGATGAGCTACCAGCGGTAATATTACCCCCCATAAATTATTAATAAGACCAACGCCACCTAGCCCAAACATATCATTACCCCCAACTAGTGGAAATTGTTTAATTTGGAGAAAAACAGGTATCATGATTACTTGCATCGGTAACATCATACCTACCATAGCAAAGTAAAACATAATTTTATTGCCTTTAAATTTTAATCTACCAAAAGCATATCCAGACATGGAATTTATAATTAATGAACAAGGTACAGCAACTCCAGTAATTATAGCACTATTTTTAAAATATGTAAGCCAATTACCTTGTTGCATTGCTGTTTTAAAATTACTAAACATCCATGTTTCCGGAAAAATATGCATTATTCCCTTAGAAACTTCAGCATCGGACTTAAATGCAGTTGTTACCATAATTAAGAGAGGAAACAATACAATCAATACAAGAATAGTAATCAACATTCTAAGTCCAATTTTTTGCCAAGTTTTTGTTTTTATTCTCTGTGTCATATTCTACTCGCTTTCTTAATATTAAGCTTCTTCATTTCTTGTTAGCTTAAAGTTAATTGCCGTAATAATAACTACTATAACCAACATAAACACCGACATAGCAGATGCGTATCCCAGCTTATACTCAGTAAAGCCTTTAGTATAAATTTGATGTACAACTGTAGTTGTTGCATACATGGGCCCACCATTTGTCATAATATTTACTTGCTCAAATACATTAAAAGAGGCTATAACACCTGTTATAAATAAAAACGATGACGTAGAATTTAAAAGAGGAAAAGTTATTTTTCTAAATGTATTAAAACTACTAGATCCATCAATTTTTGCAGCTTCATAATATGATAGTGGAATATTTTTTAATCCAGACAAAAAAACAATCATATAATAACCTGTACTTTTCCATATTCCCATAACTACCAAAGATACCATTGCTGTGTTTACATCCATCAGCCATTGTTTCTTTTGGAATCCTAAGAAATCAAGAATAGTATTAAATATACCATTAATAGGCTCATACATTGTAAGCCAAATCATAGAGATTGCAACCATTGACAATACATGTGGCATAAATATAAACATTCTAGAAAACTTCGTTTTAATAAGGGTACTACCCACTAGCAGAGCAGTCCCCAACCCTAATGCAAGTGCAGGTACTAGGGTACATATTGTGTAAACAAATGTGTTCCTAATAGATTTAAGAAATATTTCGTCACTAAACATATAAGTATAGTTTTCAAAAGCAACAAATTCCCTTTTTGTAAACATATCATAATTTGTAAAGCTATCTAGCAATACTTTAAAAACTGGAACAATATAAAAATATACAAATATCAAGAAAAATGGTAAAACCATTATATATGGTGTAAGTTCAAATTTTTTATACCTACTTTCTTTCAATAATGTTCCTCCTTACTCTATTTCTTCAAGTAATTTCGTCTGAGCATCATTTAATGCTTCTTCTGGAGTCTTTACTCCATAGAATACTTCTTCTCCTGCTGTATCTAATGCTTTTTCATAAAGCGGAGCCCATGATACCTTTGGATTACCTGCTCCAACTTCAATAGCCCCGATAATCGCTTCGTTTAAAACAGGGTCTAGTTTAATAAATTCTTCAGCCGTTGACGCAAATGGTGTTGCCAGCCCTGTAGATGCGATTCTATCTGTAAGTATTTCTTTACTTGTCATAAAATTAATAAATTTCCATGCTAATTCCGGATTTTCTGCTTGAGATGTTATTGAGTAGAACCACACCCCACACCAAGCAGCATCAGTTTTACCTGGTACATCAGCTATAATACCAACTTTATCAACCATATCTGGATTTTTCTCTAAATAGTTTGCCAGTTGTGAGTTCGCTACATAACCCATTGCTGCAGAATCTAAAAATAAAGGAATAGTTTCCGATTTGCCATTGTCAAAAATTGTAGAATATTCATGTAGTTTTGACATAAATTCCAATGTTTCAATGCCCTCTTTAGAGTTCATAGTTGGTAGACCAGTTGTTTCATCAGCAAAAGTACCTTCATTTTGTCTAACCAAAATGCTAGCCATAAATCTGGAAGATTGTGTAGGGACAGCAATTCCTCCTCTTGTAATATTTCCTTCTTCATCTTTTACTGTTAATTTTTCAGCGTATTCTAGTAATTCATCCCAGTTTGCAGGTGGAGTCTCTGGATCTAAGCCTGCCTCTGCAAACATATCTTTTCTATACATAAATACTTGAGGGTCCGGCAAATGACCAATCGCATAAATATTTTCATTCATAGTACCTATATCTAAAATCTGAGGATAAATATCATCTTTACCTGCCCATGTATCAACAAAATCATTCAAAGGTACTATATGCCCAAGGTTTATTCTTTCTACTATATGCACAATTCCTACATCCATTACATCAGGTGCTGTGCCTGACGCAAAAGCGGAATTCCATTTTGTAACAACATCTGGATGAGGTATAATTTGATAATCAACGGTTGCACCCTCTTGTTCTTCAAATTGTATAACTGCATCTTTAAAAGCTTGGGATTGCCTGTCCGTTTCATTTCCTCTAGACCATACAGTTAATGTTTTTTCTTTTGATGAAGACTCTGGAGCCTTTGATTCACTTGATGTTTTTGCACTACACCCTGTACTCATTACCATTCCTACTACAAATACTAAACCGAGAATTTTTTTCACCTTCATATTTTTACATCTCCTTTTTGTGTAAGTTTTTACTAATATTTTTGTGTTTAGTCTAAGAATTATTAAACTAAATTGTGCTTATATTTATATTTTAGCTCTTAAGTTTTGCTATTTTAATACAAAAAATAAAGAAGTCTATTACAAAAACCTTATATGATTTTTTATAATAGACTTCTTTATATTTTATTTTCTTATAAACTTATAATTTTCTTATATTTAAAATATTTTTCCAAACTGGCTAGGAGACACGCCTGTATAATTTTTGAAAGCCGTTGAAAAATACATTTCATTAGAATAACCAAGCATACTGGCAATATCCTTTACAAGGTAGTTCCCACTTTTTAGTAATTCCTTTGCTGTCTCCATTTTAATATTTATTAGATAGGTTTTAAAATTCTCACCTGTATATTGTTTGAAAATTTGCGATAAATAATCAGGGTGATAATTGAATTTTTCCGCAAGAGATACTAGTGTGATAGGTTGGTTATAGTTATCAATTATATATTTTTTTATTTCACTTACTACCCAACCATTATCGAAGGTTGTATTATCCGCTATTTCATTTTGCATATCAATATTTGTGATATTACAAGTAGATTCCACTTCATTTAAAAACTGTATAATATCTTCGTCGTCAGATTGTGCCTTTAGTAGATAATCTCTAGCGCCATATTTTAATCCCTTAGAAACATATTCGAAGTCATCGTAGTTGCTCAATATTAAAATTTCAACATGAGGATATTGATTTTTCACATTTTTAATTAATTCTACACCATTCATAATAGGCATGAGAATATCTGTAAAAATGATATCCGGTTTTAATTCTTCAATTTTTTCCAGTGCATCTCTACCATTTGAAAAATCGCCAACAACTTCCACTTTATCAATTTCACTCAAAATAATCTTAAACCACTGCCTAATAGGCTTTTCATCATCAACAATCATTATTTTCATTTTTACAAACCTCGCTCATATGGTATTACTATTTCAATTTTTGTTGTCCAGTATTCATCTTCACGGATATTGAAAATGAAGTCACTGCCATAACTTAATTCCAGTCTTTTTTTAGTGTTTTCTAGTCCAACACCATGTGAAACCTCTTTAGTTCTCGCACGTTTATTATTCAAAAGGCCGATACCATTGTCACGTATAACAATAAAAACCATATTGACATTTTTTTCTAAAGTAATGTCAATTTTACCGCCATCTTCATAAGTGCTCAATCCGTGAAAAATACTATTTTCAATTAGTGGTTGTAAAATCAATTTTGGAATAATGCTGTCTAAGGCATCGTCTTTGCAATGGTACTCAACTTCAAAATTGTGGCCATATCGTAATTGTTGTATGGTAATATAATTTTTTAGTAATTCTAGCTCATCTCCAATAAGATGGTTTTCTTTATCTTTTCTAAATAGATTAACTAATAGTCCGACTAAACATTTAATGCTTTCATCGGTTTTTTTCTGTTCACCTATTCTATTTAAATAACGTATAGATAGTAAAGTATTGTAAAGGAAATGTGGATTAATTTGATTTTGCAAAGCTTTCATTTCCAATGTTTTCTTCTCTTTTTGCTCTAATTCTATTTGAATAATAAGATTATTAAGTCTATCAATCATTTCTATATACTCTTCTTCTAGGTACGTTATTTCATCATAGTTCACTTTTTCTAAACATAGTTCATCTGAGCTTATTTCCGCATTTTTATATCTTTTCATGCTTATTATTAATTTTTTTAATGGGTATGTAATATATTTACTCATACTAATGGTAATTAGAATATAAATAATAATTAGTAGAATTACAAATATTATAAAGTATTTTAAAACGAAGGGATAGTAATCTCTTGCCAACTGGGTAGGCAATTCACTTATTACGTACAAGTTAAAGCTGCTATTTTTGACAAAACAATAAATTGACCCATTTTCTTCAAATTCAAAATATCCTTCTACATATCCTAGCATTTCACCTAATGGTAAATTAAATTTTTCTTTATATTTTGATGCATCAGTTATAGAAGATGACAGTATTTGACCATTTTCATTTACTATATACATAATTTCCTCATTGCTCAAATAGTCTTTATATGTTTCATCTAGCATACTATCTTCATAATCAAAAATAATCATCCCACTAGGTTTGCCTGTTCTTACATTCATTATGTATCGAGCGGCAGAAAATATATATTTGCCTCCATATTCCTTAGTGTCCATCCATACAATCTGACTACTTCGCTTTCCTATCACATCAATATAGTCGAGAACACGTGCATCATCCATTTCTTTAGTACTTACTGGAGAATTTGTAATATATGCGTCCTCATCAAAGCCATAAATAGTTGTATAGTGTATAAGATTACCAAATACATTTTTTTGTTCTGATATGGTTTCTTCCATGTTTCTATATCGAATATTTCTATCAAATAAATTTTCGCCATATTCAACATTCAAAAATTTTTGCACATTTATATCAAATAAATACGAATTTGAAACATTAATAATATTTTTATTCAAATAATCGATTTTGTCAGATACATGCTTTAAAAGCTGTACTTTTGTTTCACACAATTCTTTAATTGAATTTTTTCTTATTGTAGTACCAAATTGGACCAGACAAATAACCATTATAATCACAATGGGTACATAGGTTAACATTAGTTTTTTGTTTATCGTAAGCATTTTAAAATAGTTTCTAACTCTTACCATAATTTTCTCCCTAAAATTTCAATTTACTGTCTTTGTTATACCATACATTACTTAAAATAAAAAAGCAATTACATGATTACAACTCATATATTACAAAAAAGTGAATATCAAAGAAGTTATGGAGCTATGGTGAAACAAATAAAAAAATTTAAGTTTAAGAAAAAGAGCAAAACTATTTTAGAAAAGCCTTTTCTGCCTTTTTTATCGGTAAGAATTAGACCACCACCTCAATACTGGCATAGGTGGTGGGACTGTCTAATTCGCCGCTCAGTTTGGGTACAAGTCCCCACTGACGGATAGGTCTATTGACTGTAAATCCAACAATTTATGGATTTCCATAAATTATTGTCAAAGAGTCGTATTTAAATTAGAATAAGGATAGAAAAAACATAAACTAGCAGTTAAGAAAGGATAAATAAATGGATAACACAATCCCCTATATCGACACTCTTACTGCTGAACAATTTTTATTTAAAGAAATAAAAATACCAAGAATAACTCAAACTTGTTACAAGAGAATTCTCTCCTTAAACAGCACATCCTTAGTGGAAGAATTAGTTACAGCCCATCCAGATATTGCAAAACAAATAAATCCATATGCCATGATGAGAACCTATAGGCTGGTTTGGAATTTTATGATTTTAGTTATTGGAAATAAGTACGAAAGGCTATATTTCTCGTTTTCCAAAAGGGATTTAAACGAATTTTTTAATAGACTCCAAGAGCAAAATGATGACGTATCAAAATGGAACTCTAGTACTGTTACTAAAATAAAACAAGTCTTAAAAAAAATTTTTAATTGAAACCCAATATTTAGATACAAGTAAATCAACTATTTTAAACAATGTCTTTTTATTTGACAAACTAAAAGAAACAATAATAGAAAATAATGACATAATCGCTTTAAAAGCGTTTAACTCTTGGAGTTAGGAGCATAATGAATATAAAAGAACAATTAGATTTAATCACAGAAAGGTTCTCAGATAGCAACTTTTTACATAACAAAGGCCTAAGCAATGAAGTTGGCTTCCACTTTTTTTGCTATCCACCAAAGGAAGAAATGTTAATAAGGAGTTATATCCAAAATCTAAAAAATAATAAAAAGGAAAAATACAACCTAAAGGTTTATGATTTATACCAAATTTTTCTAGAAATATTAGAAGAAAAAGGTGTACTGAATAAGGTTTCTAAGCTAGAAGAAAAAAAAGGTAAGGATAATTTACTATTTCAACTAAAAAAAATAGCAACACCCGATGCTTTTATTAATAAAATATACGAACCAGACCAACATATTGATATTGTGATTATTATAGGTATTGGCAAAGTTTTTCCATTTATACGCACCCATAACTTACTGGAAAATATGCAAGTAAATTTTTCAAACACACCTGTAGTAGTTTTCTACCCTGGATCTTACGACGGTACATGCCCAAAATTATTTGATAAATTTAACGATGGGCACTACTATAGAGCATTTAATTTATTATAAAGGATGATATTATGCAAATAAAAAATATGTTTGAAAAAGATATAACACGTTCAATAAACGGCGTTATAAAAGTTGCACAAAATGACGAAGAAAGCTTAAAGCAAGAACTAAGTGAATATGTTGTTACAAAAGAACTGGAAAAACACTTTCATAGCTTTTTCCATACCTATTCTAAATCTGCTAACGTGCCTACAAATAACATAGGCGTCTGGATTTCAGGTTTTTATGGCAGTGGTAAATCTCACTTTTTAAAAATACTATCTTATATATTAGCCAATAAAATTGTTGATAATAAAAAATCCTATGAATATTTCCATGATAAATTTGAAGATACTACTTTATATTCTACAGTTAAACAATGCACAGACATGCCTACAGAAACAATACTATTTAATATAGACGCAATAGGCGGAACCTATAGAGATAATTCAGCAATATTGCGAGTTTTTGCTAAAGCATTTTATAACCACCTAGGTTACTACGGCGAAGACTTAAAAATAGTAAGATTAGAAAGTTATGTCGCAAAACAAGGTAAAACAGAAGAATTTAAAAAGGTTTTTAAGGAAATTCATGGAGATAGTTGGGAAGAAAATAGAAATGCCATGGATTTTTTTGAAGATGAAGTAGTTCAAACTTTAGTGCAGGTTTTAGGAATAAGCGAAAGCTCAGCAACCAACTGGATAAATACCGAAAAAACTATAGATATAAGTGTAGAAATTCTTGTTCAAGATATTAAAGAATACATAGACACAAAGGAAGATAACTTTAGACTACTATTTATGATTGACGAAGTGGGCCAATACATTAATACCAATATAAGCATGAAACTAAATTTACAAACAATAGTCGAGCAACTAGGTTCTATATGTGCTGGTAAATCATGGGTAATAGTTACTAGCCAAGAAGCCATTGATACTTTTGCAAGCCATTCTAATACGGACTTCTCTGGAATAATGGGACGTTTTAACACTAAACTTAGTTTAACTTCGTCCTCAGCTGACGAGGTTATAAAAAAACGTATACTTAAAAAAAATGATGACGCAAATGACCTACTAACCATGGCATATAAAAAAGAACATTCTGTGCTTAAAAATTTATTTTCATTCGATGGAAATTGCACACTTAATATAAAAGGTTTTAAAGACTCGGAGGAATATACTACAACATACCCCTTTATACCCTATCAATTTATTATAATACAGAAGGTTTTTGATGCCATAAGAACTTATGGCATTGCCAGCAAACACCAATCCAGCGGCGAACGTTCGCTTTTAGAATGTTACCAAATTGCTACATTAAAAATAAAAGAAATGGATGAAAACACTCTTGTGCCTTTTTATTATTTTTATGATACAGTGAGCAACTCCCTAGATACAACTGTTAGGCGAGTTATAGACCGATGCGAAAAGACTACAAATAGTGGTGACGGAATCGAAAAACTTGATATTAACATACTTAAGCTTTTATATTTAATAAGATATATAGACGATATTCCATCAAATATTGACAATATAGCAATACTAATGATAACAAATATTGATGCCGACAAAATTATAATTCGTGAAGAAATAAAACTATCCTTAGAAAGATTAATCCGTTCAAATTATGTTGCCAGAAATGGCGATAAATATAGTTTTTTAACAGATGATGAACAAAAAGTCGCAAGAGATATTGCTCAAACAGAAGTAAGCGAATCAGATATAAGAAATAGTATTTCCGAAACAATTTACGGAGAAATTTACCCATATGATAAATGCAAATACAATAAATACGACTTCATATATGACAAGTACATAGATAGCACCATAAGAGGCAAGTCTACAAACGGAGTTAGGCTAAGAATTGTAACAGCTACAGGTGATTTACAAGGCACTGATGAAAATCAACTTATATTTACATCTGATGTAAACAATGAAGCAATTGTAGTGCTATCGGAAGATACTTTTTACTATGATGAATTAAGAAAAGCAATGCAAATTCTAAAATTCATAAAACAAAGAAGTATGTCCCAGCTGCCAGAAAATGAAAGAAAAATAGTTGATGGTTATCAAAAACAAAGTGTAGCCCTTAAAAACATAGCCAAAGAATATATAGAAAAGTCAATAATAGATTCAAAAATATATATAAATGGTGAAAAAGCAAAAAACACCTCAAACAAACCTAAGGACGTCCTCGATAAAGCTCTTAAAACTTTAATAGAAAGTGTTTATACAAAACTTTCCATGGTTAATACATATTACGAAAGCGATAGCCAAATACTCGAAATAATAAATAGATCATCTAACAAAAATACAGCCATTAGCGGAACAGGTGTAGAAAACGAAGAAGCTATAGAAGAAGTTAGTCAATGGCTAGAATTGCAAAACCAACTTAAAATGCCGGTTTCCATGGGCGAGGTGCAAAGTAGATTTCAAAGTATACCTTATGGTTGGGGCGAAAGAGAAATTGCTGGAATTGTAGCTAAATTAATCTTGCAGCAAAAAGTTGAAGTTCGTTATGGTGGTGCTAAAGTAAGTATCGATGACAGAAAACTTGTGGATTACCTAAGGAAAAGATCGGAAATAGATAGCGTTAAAGTTATACGCATTATTCCTGTTGACGAAAAACTTATAAGAGATATTACAAAATTTTACAGAGAATATTTAGGCAATATGAGTATACCTGCAGAAGAAATTAAATTATCCGAGCTTACTATTGATATATTTAGGCAAAAGCTAGATAAAATTAATGTTTTATTACAAAATTATAACAATTACAACTACCCTGATAAAGATTTAGTTGTATCAACACGGAATTTAATAAATAATATTCTCTCCAAAAAAAATGATAACACAGCTTTATTTAATAATATAGTAAAAAAACAAGATGATTTATTAGACGCTAAAGAAGACATGGAAGATGTTGAAACTTTTTTCCGCAACCAAAGAGATATTTTTGATAAGAGTAGAAAAACTTACGAAACATTAGAAAAAGAAAGAAATTATTTTGCAAGCCATGAGGAAATACAAAATACATTAAAAGAAATTATAGAAATAATAAGAGAAGTAAAACCCTATAAAAGTATAAAAAACTTGCCAGAGCTAATGGTAAAGGCAAATAAATTTTACGATGCTTTACTTGAAACAAAAAAAACAGAAGTAACTGGTATACTCACCCAATGCATGAGCGATATTCATACATTAGTAGATGATAACCCTAAACTTAAAGATGCTCTAACAAAGGCAGACAATAAGTTTAGTGCAAAAAAAACGGATATAAATGATACTACCAGTTTAACATTTTTAGACGCCTTTATTATACAGCTAATGAATTTAAAAGATGCTATTTCCTTAGACTTAGAAAAAACATTAAAAGAAATCTCAGCTAGAGAAATTAAACCTTCTACACCTACTCAAACACCTACTAAAGTGATAAAAAACACAATTATTCGCCGTTACGATTTATTAAATGCTACTCGTTTAAATACAAAAGAAGATATAGATAGCTATGTAGAGGGAATACGAAAAAATCTTTATAACAAATTGAAAGATAACGATGTAATTCAAATTAGCTAGTCAATGCCCATAAAAGTAAGGAGATAATATGTCATTAGATATAATTAAAAAAAATCTTATAGAAAGGTTTAATAACCCTCTAGAAGATTTTTATAAAAGAAGAATTATTTTTTGGCAAGACGAGGAAAAAGAATTCAACAATATAGACGAATTATTTATTGAAAATGTAAAAATTATAAAGCTTACAGACACTAATAATTTTGAAATAAAAAAACTTCTAACGCTAGATGACTTAAATAACAACTACTTAATTTACAATAATATTAAATATGAAAATGAAGAATCTAATTGGTTACTAGATATACAGCTCTATAGCGAAGTTTTTTACGCTGATTACTTTTCCTTAAAAATGAACGAGCTTAATATTAAAAACACTCCAAGTTTGCGAAAGGCTGTTAAAGGATTTAGGAGTTTTTTCGAAAATAAGGATCGAATATCAGCCCTTAAGGCTATGGGAAAAACCTATAGCAACCCTCTTCCACTAGTTATTGATATTACGTCTGTTTTATGTGGTTTAAAAATTGGAAGTTTACATGAAATAATAAAAGCAATCCTTAAAAACGGTACAGATTCAGAAACGAACAGTGCCTTAATTAATATAACAAAATTTGGAAATATAAATGCTTTTTGGTCTATAGTAAGAGAAGAAACTGGATACATTCATAAAGCAGATAAAACCTTAAATAATTTTGCAAACCATTTATTTTTAACTGCTCTTTCCCAAAATATAAGTACTACTGACTTAAAATGTCTTGAAGAGTATATTTGCGAAACTAAACAAGTGTATTGCTATAGCTTAATAAATGGCTGGATAAATGGTAATAACCCTGAAGATCTGTTGATTATAGCTAGAGAAGTTGAAGAAAGATGTAATTTGGTAAATTTATTCCATAAATTCGAAATAATTACCTTAAATGATATAGATGTTTTTCCTTGTATAAACGAAATAATTATTAAAAAGTTTCTCGAGGAAATTAAAAACGACATTGTAAAGGTCCAGTTAATCTTTGACACCAATACTAAGCGTCGTACCTCATCCTGGATTTATCTTACAGAAAATTATTACGATTGCATATACAATGTTGCCAAAATGCAGGAATTTTACTTAAAAAATATAGGTGGATATCATATAGTTGAACCTGAAAAAGTTTTAAAATTCTATAGGACTTCAGGATATAAAATGGATACATACTACCGTAAATTCTATTTAGCTTATAGTAATGCTCTAAATAGCGATTCAGACCAATTGAAGTCTATATTGCAGGAATCAACAGTTTTTGTTAATAAACTTTACAAGAATATTTATTTAAGTGATATAAATAAATGTTGGCTAACTTCAATAGAACATGACCTAAATAACCTTGGCTATATTTCAGAAATTCCGAAGCAACGCTCCTTCTACTCCAAATACCTAAGGAGTAATGATGTAAAAAATAGCAAGATATTTGTAATTATATCGGATGCCCTAAGATATGAAGTTGCTGTCCAATTAAAGGATCAGCTAAATATTAAAACCAATGGTAAAATAAATATAGATGCCATGCAATCTATTTTCCCATCAATTACTAGTTATGGTATGGCTGCGCTATTACCTAATAAAGAAATATCAGTAGATAATACCGACTTCAGTGTACTTGTAGACGGTAATAGCACAAAAAGCAAAGATAAAAGGGAATTAGTTCTAAAAAATGCTAATAAAAACTCCATGGTGTTAAGATATTTGGACCTGTATAATATGAAATCCCAAGAACGAAGAAACTTAACTACAGGTATGGAAGTTATATATATATACCACGATACTATTTCTGCCATCGGCGACAAGGCAACAACAGAACATAAAGTTTTTGATGCATGTGAAGATGCAATAGTAGAACTTGTTAATACAGTCAAATTTATTGTTAATGATATGAATGGAACAAATATATTCATTACTTCAGACCACGGCTTTTTATTCACTCATGAAAGTCTTGCTGAAATAGATAAAATTAGCAAATCAAGCATAAATGGAGATGTTTATGAGTCAGGTCGCCGTTACCTTTTAGCCTCTAAAAATAGTCATACAGATTACTTAACAAAAATTGATTTACACAATGAAATTAAAGGTCTTGATATAGGATATACACCTAAAGACATTGTATGGATAAAAAAATCTGTTGGTGGAGAAAATTTTGTCTATGGAGGTGTAAGCCTACAAGAAATGATAATTCCTGTCATAACTTTTAAAAATTTAAGAAGCAACTCTAAACAATTTAAAGAAGTAGAATTTGTTGAACTGGAAGTTGTAACAATGACAAGACTAATATCAAATACTATTTTCAACATAAATTTTTTACAAAAACAACCAGTTGGAGAAAAAATGCAAAGTTGCAACTACAGCATATATTTTACTGATGAACTTGGAAATATTGTCAGTGATATTCAAACAATAATTGCTGACATTAAAAGTATTCGTAATGAAGAAAGACAACATAAAGTAAGATTTAACTTAAAAGCTATGGCATTTAAAAAAGAAAAAACCTATAAACTTGTAATTAATAATATGGATAGCAAAGAAACTCCCCATGAAATTGAATACAATATTGATATACCTTTAGATACAGATAAAGATTACGAAATTACCTTCTAAAAAATATAAAAAGTTGCAATAATACACAGTTTTACTGTATCATTGGTACAAAAATAATAAGGAGTAATTTAATGAAATTAATTAGTGTTGTTGTTCCTTGCTTTAATTCTGAAAAATATTTAAACAAATGTATAAATACCCTACTACACGATGACGACAGTGTAGAAATAATTATAGTAAATGACGGTTCAACAGATAAAACAGATATAATTGCAAAAAAATATTTAGAAAAATATCCAAATAAAATTAAATATGTTGTAAAAGAAAATGGTGGACATGGTGATGCCGTTTGTGCTGGCCTAAAAGTTGCCACAGGCAAATACTTTAAAGTATGCGATAGTGATGATTGGTTTGACAGAAAAGCCTACGATAATATTTTAGAAACTTTACATAAATGTCACAATGAAAACATGGATATAGATATGTTTATAAACAATTTTGTTTACGAAAAAGCAAGCAAAAAGAAAAAAAGAATAATGAATTATAGAAGTACAGTTCCAACAAATACAATCCTAAAATGGGAAGATATTAAACTAAGACACTACCAGTTTTTTTTAATGCATTCTGTAATTTACAAACGTGATATACTGTTGAAGGCAAATTTACAATTGCCAAAACACACATTTTATGTAGATAACCTTTATGTGTTCGTACCACTAAAGTATGTAAAAACTATATATTATATAGATGAAAATTTATATAGGTACTTTATAGGTCGTGACGACCAATCAGTAAACGAAGCTAACATGATAAAAAAAGTAGACCAACAAATATTTGTAAATAAGGAAATGTTTGACGTCTATAGAGCTATGAAGGATTGCACCCCAAAGCTTAAGAAGTACGCAAAATCATATTTACAAGTAATAACTACTGTTTCTTCGATTTTATTAGTACTAGATGGTAGTAAGGAAGCACTTAAGAAAAAAAAAGAATTATGGAAATACTTTAAAACTACAGATCCAAAAGTCTATAGAAGTTTACGATATAGTATTCAAGGAAAAATTGTAAATATGCCTAATTCTTTAAATACTTTAAAAAAACTAGTATATAAGATTTATAGAAAAGTATGGGGATTTAATTAAAACAGTCAATAGACCTAACCGTCAGTGGGGGCTTACACCCCCACTGACCGTCGAATTAGACAGTCCCGCCACCTATGTATACATTGATGTTGGGGTCTAATTCTTACCGATAAAAAGGAAGAAATATGAAAAAGTACGATTTTCTTATTGTAGGAGCTGGCCTAAGTGGAGCAGTTTTTGCTAATGAGGCAAAAAAAGCAGGAAAAAAATCTTTAGTAATAGAAAAAAGAAATACTATTGCAGGTAATTTATATACTGAAAAAATAGAAAATATAAATGTACATATGTATGGTGCTCATAT
The DNA here is from genome assembly GCA_047974375.1 of Lachnospirales bacterium. Lineage (GTDB taxonomy): Bacteria > Bacillota > Clostridia > Lachnospirales > CAMZNU01 > JBKECF01. The sequence goes on along the minus strand of JBKECF010000036.1, from coordinate 21,546 downwards.
TTTTCATACTAATAACAAATATATTTGGGAATATATAAATAATTTTTCTACCTTCAATAATTTTATAAATTCACCTATAGCATGTTTTAAGGGTGAGCTTTATAACCTCCCTTTTAACATGAACACCTTTAATAAAATGTGGGGCGTTATTACTCCGGAAGATGCAAAGAAAAAAATTCAAAAAGAATTGAAAATAAATAACAATCCAAAAAATTTAGAGGAAAAAGCAATTTCTTTAGTAGGAACAGAAATTTATCAGAAATTGATAAAGGGATATACGGAAAAACAATGGGGTTGTAAAGGCATAGAATTACCAGCTGAAATAATTACAAGGCTACCTGTACGATTTACATACAACAACAATTACTTCAATGACCTGTACCAAGGTATACCAGAAAATGGCTATACTGAAATAATCGAAAAGATGCTGCACGGTACCGAAGTTAGACTAAATACAGATTTTTATGAAAATAAAATTGAACTTTTAAATTCTGCGGACAAAATCTTTTTTACTGGCATGATAGATAAATTTTATGATTATAAATTTGGTTTGTTAGCCTATAGAAGTTTGAAATTTGAACATGAAATACTGGATACAGATAACTATCAGGGCAATGCCGTATTTAACTACACTGATGCCGAAACACCTTTTACACGAATTATAGAACATAAATTTTTTGAAAATAGTAAAAGTAATAAAACCGTTATAAGTAAAGAATACCCAAAGGCTTGGCAAATAAATGACGAACCTTATTACCCAATAAATAACGAAAAAAACAATGAAATATTTAACAAATACAATAGTTTAAAAGAAAATAAAAACGTCTATTTCGGTGGAAGACTTGGGCATTATAAATACTACGACATGGATAAGGTAATAGAAGTTACTTTAAAAATGGCAAAAAATATTTTAAAAAACGCATAATATAAAAACAAAGGAGGAAATATGAATAAAAAAGTAATTTTTAGTGGTATACAACCATCTGGCGACTTAACCTTAGGCAATTACATAGGTGCTATAAAAAATTGGGTGGCATTGCAAGATGAGTTCGACTGCTACTTTTCTATAGTCGATTTACACGCCATTACACTTAAGCAAGCTCCCAAAGAATTAAGAAAAAGAACTTTGGAAATATTATCAATTTACGTTGCCTCTGGTATAAATCCAGAAAAATGTACACTCTTTATACAATCCCATGTAAAGGAACACGCCGAGCTGGCTTGGTTACTAAATTGCTACACATACATGGGCGAACTAAATAGAATGACTCAATTTAAAGATAAATCATCTAAACTAAGTAATCAGTCTATACCTGTTGGTTTATATGATTATCCTGTTCTTATGGCGTCAGATATTTTATTATACCAAACTGATGCTGTTCCTGTTGGGGCAGACCAAAAACAACACGTAGAATTAACAAGGGATATAGCCCAAAGGTTTAATAATGAGTATAGCCCTACCTTTGTCATACCTGAACCTTTTATCCCAAAGATTGGTGCAAAAATTATGGGCTTGCAAAACCCAACTAAAAAAATGTCAAAATCTAGCGATAATGATAACGACTACATTTTAATAATGGACACAGCCGAAGAAATAAAAAGAAAAGTGAGCCGTGCCATAACAGATAGTGTAGGAAAAGTAGCCTACAATGATGAACAAGCTGGCATCAAAAACTTAATAAATATACTATGTGTCCTTACAAATAAATCCAGCGATGAAATAGTACTAGACTATGCAGAAAAAACATACAAGGACTTTAAAGAAGACGTTGCAAATGCCATAATAAATGAACTATCACCTATACGCCAAAAAGTTTTAGACCTTATGGAAACTAAGGAAGAACTAGAAAAAATTTATGCCTTAGGTGCTAAAAAAGCTTCATACACAGCAAACAAAACATTAAATAAAGTAAAGAGGAAAATCGGATTTATAGAAAACTCAAGGAATTATTAAAAAAAAGCAAGCGTAAAAAAAGTATAAAACCATTTGTTATGGGAAGAAAAAACTTTTCTAGCTACCATAAATAAATGCAAAAAAATCCGTTCACAAATCCAGCTAAATCGTACTAATAAACGAAAAAAATACACTACCGACAAAAACACAAAAATAATTATAGGTAGTGTATTTATACTAATATAACTCTTACATAAATACATTGTAAATTTTATACAGAATTTCAACTTGTTTTTTTGTTATACCTAATTTAACAAATTTTATGTACAAAGTCGCCAATGGCAAAATTTGTGTATATTTTTTATTACCATACATCCCCGTTTTAGTTATTTATATCATTTATTTCTTTTATTTTTTCAGCAGGCACTTTAAATTTTCTTTCAGCTGTTAGTAATCCATTGGCCTCCTGTTCAACATCTGTAAGTTGGGTATAGCAATAGCCAAAAATAAAAGGGGATTTATAAATGGTTTCTAATATTCGTTTATAGGTTATTAAAAAATCTTCTGTACTATTAGACGCAGTATAGCCCCAAGCCTTATTGGAGTTTTCCTCAACAATGGACATTCCGCCGAACTCTGTAAGTAAAATTGGCTCTCCTTCATACTTGTAGCCATCAGCATATACATCTCTCCCTGATGGGTTACTTAAAAAATAATCTAGGTCTATTAGCTTTTTCTGGAATTTATCTTTTTTATACTGGTTGCTTTCATCCCCATGCTCATAGGAATGAAAGGCACATACATCACTTTTCGTTAGTTCCCACCCATCGTTGGAAATAACTAAACGTGTGGTATCCATTGCCTTAAGCATATAATATAAAGAAAGTGCATAGGACTGTTGCCTTTTATCGAAGGCTATATTTGGCACGCCCCAACTTTCATTTATAGGCACATAGGCAACAATAGAAGGGCTATTGTAATCTCTATTAACCATTTCCACCCATTCATTTTTCATTCTATCCATGGCCTCATTGTTAAATTGAGGATGACTTGCTACCTCGCTCCATATTACATAACCTAATTTATCAGCCCAATATAAAAACCTTGGATCTTCCGTTTTTTGATGCTTTCTACATCCATTAAAACCCATTTCTTTTGCAAGTTCTATATCTGCTTTTAGTGCATCGTCGCTAGGAGCTGTCATTATGCCATCACTCCAATAACCTTGGTCCAAAATTAATTTTTGATAAAAAGGTCTATTATTTAAATACACTCTGCCTTGCTTCGTTTCAATTTTTCTCATGCCAAAATAGGAGTTAACCTCATCAAATCCATTTAAATCTATATTTACATAAAATAAATTCGGGTTGTTCGGCGTCCAGCACCAACCATCATTATGATATGCCGATCTAAATATTTTATTTTCAAAAATATCTATAGAAAAAATATTATGCCCCTGCTTCACAGGACGAGTAAACTTAAAGATTTCCTCATTTTTAAAAGTAAATGTAAATGCAACATCTTCAATACAAGTTGAAACTAAATCCACTTCAACCATTCCCTTGTCAATATCTGGCGTAAATTTTACACTTGCTATACTTTTTTCATTTACAGGTTCTAACCAAACTGTTTGCCATATACCTGTCGTCCTTGTATACCAAATAGCATGGGAATCTTTAAGCCAACTTTGTTTGCCTCTAGGAATAGACTCATCGTCGCAAGGGTCAAAAACCTCTAAATATATTTCATCGTTGATATAATTTAATTCCTTTGTTATATCAAAAGAAAAACCACAGCTTCCACCTTCATGACTACCTACAAATTTACTATTTACATACACTTTACAAAAATAATCTACAGCCCCAAAATTCAGCTTTATATTTTTACTACCCCAATAACTTGGTATAGTAATACTTTTCTTGTAATAAACATAGTTATGAGGCTCAACTATACCTATTCCACTTAAAATTGATTCATAGCAAAAGGGTACATTTATTTTTCTATATTCTTTATTATCGAAAGAAAAATCCCATTCACCGTTTAAATTAAGCCATTCCTGTCTTTGAAAATTTGGCCTTGGATACTCATTTCTCATTTTTTACCTCCCTACAAACCGCAATTAAAATAAAGGGCAGAATGCCACAAGTTTTATTAGAAAAATTATAATCCATATCAATAAACAAATCAATATTTTATATAAATATCTTTCAATATAATTATAAAATATATACATTATGAACAAAGTTAATGTATCGCTCTTTAATTTATTACAACTGTGCTGTAATATATCTTTACAGTAAAATCATAGGAGGAGCCAATGAATAATTCTATTAATATTGAAAAAAACATTAAGCTTAGCATAGACGGCAATCAAAGGGAAAAGTTATGCAACATAGGCAAAGCACTTTCATCTGCCGACCGTATTAATATTATGGATATACTGCGAGTTAGGTGGATGTCCATAGTGGAAATTGCAGAAATTTTAAACATACCTGTGTCATCTGTAGCATTTCATGTAAAAATTTTAGAAAAAGCCGGCTTAGTTATTACAGAAAGCAAACCAGGAATACGGGGAACTCAAAGGGCGTGTTTTTGTGGTGTTCAAAATATAAATATTAATATTTTACGTAAGGAAACAAAGCCAAATAGTTCCTTGGAAATTCCCATGCCTGTCGGTTCTTTTTACGACTTTAATGTAGAAGCAACTTGTGGCATGGCCAACGAAGTAGACAATCTTATACTTGAAGACACTCCAAAATTATTTTATTCTCCAGAAAGACACAGGGCTCAAATAGTATGGTTTAGAAAAGGTTTTTTAGAATATAGATTCCCTAACCACTTTACCGAAAAATTAGTGCCACAAAGAATAGAATTTAGTTTAGAATTATGTTCAGAGGTTTATGGAAGTAACCACGATTGGCCATCATATATAAATGTGTATATAAACGATTTTTTAGTAGGTACATATTTGTCCCCTGGAGATTTTGGTGATAGAAGAGGTGTTTATACCCCAGATTATTGGTGCATCGGCTCAACTCAATACGGATTACTTAAACATTTTTCCGTAGACAGAAACGGTTCCTATATTGACCACACCAAGACCAGCGAAGTAACCATAGACCACATAGATATTTTTAGTAAAAATTATATCTCTTTTAAAATTGAAGTTGACGAAAATAAAATGCCCGGTGGAATTAATATTTTCGGAAAAAAATTCGGTGATTATCCACAGGATATTATTATGAAAATTGAATATTAGCAAAGCAGAAAGGAACACTTATGAGTTATGAAATTTTCGCAAAAGTATATGACGAGTTTATGGAAGATACACCCTATAATAAATGGTGTGAAAACTTAGAATACATATGGAACAAACACAATAAAAAGCCAAAATTAATTTTAGACTTAGGTTGTGGAACAGGCACTATAACTACAATGCTTGCAAAAAAGGGATATGATTTAATAGGCGTAGATCTATCCTATGATATGCTTATGGAGGCGAAAAGCAAAAACTCCAACATATTATATTTAAACCAAGATATGCGTAATTTCGAGCTATATGGAACCGTGGATGTAATTTATTCTTTATGCGATAGTTTAAACTACATTTTAGAAATTGAAGAACTAATACAAATTTTTAAACTAGTTAATAATTATTTGAACCCCAAAGGCCTTTTTATTTTCGATATGAATACAGAATACAAATTTAAAAAATTAGGAAGCCAAAATTTTGGTAGCAATACTAAAAAAGGCAGTTATATATGGGAAAACTATTATGACGAAAAAGATAAAATTAATGAGTACTATACTACCATTTTTATAAAAGAAGGGAAATATTACAAAAAATACGAAGAAGAACATTATGAAAAAGCCTATACCATAGAAGAAATAAAAGACGCCATCGAAAAATCCGGCTTAGAATTTTTATATGTATTAGACGAACATTTAAAAGAAGTAAGAGAGAATAGCGAAAGAATATATTTCGTTTGTAGCGAAAAAGGAAAGAGGTAGACATGAATAACATTGATACTGATAACATTTTAAGAGTAACTGCAGGTAATGGCAGTATACGAGGTTTTTTTTGTAAAAATACAACAATGGCACAAAATAGTTTTATTTACCACAACACAGTTCCAGCAGCAAGTATTGCTATGGGTCGTTCCCTAGCAGCTGCTAGCATGATGGGCATAATGCTTAAAAACGAGAAGGATTTAGTCACTATGCGTATACAAGGTGATGGCCCAATGAAAGGTTTACTCGTAACAGGCGAAAGCAATGGTAACGCAAAAGGTTACCCTTACAACAATGATTTTAAATACCACTTACTTGGAAATAATATAGATGTTGGTGGTGCAATGGGCTATGGCACTATGACAATAACAAAGGATATGGGATTAAAAAAACCCTACGCTGGTCAAATCCCCCTTATAACTGGCGAAATTGCCGACGACTTAACTTACTATTTCGCTAAAAGTGAGCAAACACCAACAACCGTAGCTCTAAGTGTATCCATTAATAATGACTATTCTATTAAATCATCAGGCGGTTTTATTTTACAACTTTTGCCATCTGCCAAAGATGACATAATTACCAAGCTAGAAAATAAAATAAACTCGCTGGAAAAACTATCTACTATACTAGACAAAGGAACAACAACAGAAGAATTAGCTAAAATTATTTTAGGAGACTTTAACTTAACAATATTAGAAAAACGGGAAATCCATTATACATGTAATTGTAGTTACGAAAGGACCAGCAAAGCACTTATAAGCTTAGGTAAAGATGAATTGGAAGATATTTTAAATACAGATGGATTTGCTAATTTGAAATGTCATTTTTGCGATAAATCCTATGACTTTTCTAAAGATGATATAAGAAAAATAATAGAAAATTTGTAATATAAATTTTCCACTAAAAAAGCAGAGTAAGGGATTTGTCCTAACTCTGCTTTAAATTTCAATATAATAAAGGAAATGTACTAAATATTAACCACAAATCATTATAATAATAACCTTAAAAACCTTATTATCATGTTTTACAGTAAGAGTGCCATGGTATTTTTCCACCTCATATTTAACACGATTTAAACCAACCCCCACAACCTCGCCATCTCTTTTTTTGGACAAAAAACCATTACTTATTTTTTTAATTTCACCATCAAATGAATTTGAACAGCAAATACACAACATTCCTTTCTTTAATGCTATATCAATATTTATAAACCAAACACCATTACACTTTTTAAGAGTATAAGCAGCATTATCCAATAAGTTACCTAATATTGTTGTTGTGTATACCGATATATTAAAATTCTCCGGAATATTAATATTTATATCTATTTCAACACCTAACTTCTGCAACTCATTCATTTTATAATTTATTAAATTATCGATATTGATATTGTTTGAATTGGCGTACCTTTTGTATTGATCTAGCTCCTATAAAATTTCATTAACAACTCCTTCATAATCATCACTACTTCCATTTCTCAATATATTTTCTCTTACTAAAAGATGTTTTTTTAAATCATATTTTAGTTTATTAAATTCCTCTAGATTGGATTTAATCAAGTCTAATTCATTTTTATATAACTCACTACAAATCATGTTGCGGGGACTTGTACCCCCACTAAATGGCGAATTTGGTCGCATAACCGGTTGGTTGTTTACTTGGCAGAAAGCAAAACTTTCAACCAGGTTAGACAGTCCCGTCACCTATGTATAACATTGAGGTGGAGGTCTAATTCTTACCGATTAATAATTTTGACATCATTGAAAAAACAGAAATTTTTAATACCGATGATATTTATTACCAGCTTGTACTACATAAATAAAAACCTAACCATCTTAAAGACTAACAAAAAAATCAATACTTTTTGTATATTATTTTCCAATCATCAATCATTATACAGTTTTATTTATAAAATTAACTACTTAACACATATATATTTATTATAATACGCCGAATTTACAATTTATTATTGACAGAAGTTTTAAAAAGTATATAATATAGATATAAGGAAGCAACAACAGATTACAAAGAGGATAAAGTCTCTTTATAATCAACGGCTTAAACATTGATCGAGTAAAATTAATGTTTGCAAGTGTTACAGCAATAGTATAAACGTGGTAACATCCAACAAAGGTAAAACCTTTGGTTTTGCTATCTAGTTATAAAGCTTAGCTTTATTTTTCGACTATGAAACTAAAAAAGCAAAATTCAGAATACCAACCACCCATACCGATAATTAAAACCTATCTAGTATGTTTCAGTTAGCATTTGCGGGTTAAATTGTATTTAAGTGGCAATAAATGTAATACAAAGTAATAAAAAACTCAGTATAATATTCAAAATTAAAAAGGTAATATTTAGTAAATTTAACACTAGTAAAAGACAGATCTGCAAAGTAACATTAAGCAAATAGTAAAGTAATGAAAACAATAAGAAAAACTGTAACTAAATAATAAGTAATGTACAATAAGTTCAAAAATAATAAGTATACAAAACAAGAAGCTAAAAAATAAATATTTAAAATGTAAGGATTTATGAACTAGTGAAACACAAAATAGATATAAATCGAAAATAAATTAAATAGTTTATGTAAAGTTTTAAGTAAGTATAACTCATTACACCGAATTAAAGCCTCGATGTAATTTGACCTTAAATTACAATTATAAACCTTAAAAAAGCCACTCCTTATAAATTTAAGTGCTTGAATTTAACAAACTAATCTTTAAACTGCAGATAAAGATAATAACTTGTAATTACTCATACAAGGGAAATAGTTTTTAAGATTTAAAGCAGAAAGAGGTAAACGTGAAAGAAGCATCATTTTAGAGGGTATGCCAAAGCAATATTTGAGCATACCCTCTATTTCTGTGTACCTAGTACATTTTAACATCTATTCTAATTTTACCCTTTTTACTTAATCCTGTTTCCTCAAGAAATTGAAATTTACCATAACCTCTAACAGAAGCTACATCTTTTTCATTTAAAACCTTAGATACGCTGTTTACAACATTATAGTTCAAAAAGACTTTTTCTTTATCAATTAGCTCCTTGGCTACACTTCTAGATAAATTAAATATTGCAGCTATTACAACATCTACACGTAAAGAATTTACTCCAAAATTAATAACCTCACATTCCTTCTTTTTATAACTTATTTCCTCTATCCTTTCACACCAAACTTTAGTTCTTCCCACATATTCTAAGCTCATTAATATATAATCGCTTATTTTTTCATCAACAAATATATATATATCTTCTCCTATTAATATATCCCCTATTAAATCTCTAGAAATCCCTAAACCTAACACACTTCCCAGTACATCCGGATGTTTCAATTCTTTGTAAAATTTTTTATTATATTTTATTTGTAAAATACAAATGGAAAAATCCCAATTATATATTTCTTCAAATTCACTACTAAATGCTATTTTATTCCTTTCGCTATCTTCGTATCCACCATAAATTTTGTATTTAACTTTTTCGTATAAAACTTCCTTCAATACATCGCTTAATTCCATAGGCGACAAAAATTCTGTAACAGTTTTTATATTTTTCATTATAGTTAAATTAACTTTGTCCATTGTTTTAGAAATTTTCATAATTCCCCCATATTTTTATAAAGTTTTATATAAATATACTACCATTACTTTACAATTACAAATTGACTTTAAATACAATATAGCCTATACTTTTATGAACTTGTAGAAAATTTTTGAAAGCAGGTGAATATGAGCATAATAAAACTAGTTAATCTTAAAAAAATATATAGAATTGGAGAGGAAAAAATCGAATCCTTAAAAGGAATTAACCTCGAACTAGAAGAAGGTAAAATTTATTGCATATTAGGTACATCCGGCTCAGGTAAAACAACACTACTTAACATGATGGCAGGTTTAGAAAGAGCCTCCGCTGGAGAAATATATATAAAAGACGCTCCACTACATCGCATGAGCGAAAAAGAACTAACTATATTTAGGAAAAAAAATGTAGGATTTGTTTTTCAATCTTACAACCTAATGGAAAATATGACAGCACTAGAAAACGTTACTTTACCATTAATATTTCAAAAAAAATCCAAAAAAATCAGAGTTAAAGAGTCGGCTAAAATCTTAAAAGAAGTCGGCTTAAGTGACAGACTTCACCATAAACCAACTCAACTATCCGGCGGACAACAGCAAAGAGTTGGTATAGCCAGAGCCTTCGTAAATAACCCCCATATAATCTTCGCCGACGAACCCACAGGTAACTTAGACACAAAAACTTCCGAGGAAATGATGGAACTTTTTGTAAGACTTGTAAAGGAGCATAACCAAACCCTAATAATGGTAACTCACGATACTTATACGTCTACTTATGCTGACAGTATAATAAATATAAAAGACGGTGAAATAACAAGCATTACAAAAAATGCAAATAAACACGATTAATCACAGTCTTAAAAGGAGAGTAAAATGAAATTAAAATTCGCAGCCATAGCACTACTTATTTTATTAATGAACGTAAATATTTTCGCATCTGATCTGGATGATACATACAACCCAGCAGAAGAAGTAATTTATTACATCCCATTAATCCAGCACTATGAGCCTTTAAATATAGAAGTAGACTCAGGAACAGAAGACCAATTCGATGTGCTATTTAAAAATGTAAATTCAGCAGATGCTGTAGACGTATTCTTTACAGTAAATGGTTCTAACAAATATATAACAGTAGACCCTGCAGATAGAAGCTACAGCGTTACAACTATACAAGGAATGAACGGCTACAAATTGCCACTTAATATAAAAACTTCAGAAGACACACCAAGTGGTGTTTACCCCATAAATATTAGCTACACTTATAACAATGTAAAAGATAGTAGTTACAGCGGTAACGCTACTGTCAACCTTAGAGTAAACGGAAAAAACGACGATGTACCTATGGTATACTTTACAGACTTCACAAATTCACAAGTTAAAAATGGCGACAACTTTACCGTAACAGGAAATTTAAAAAACATAAAAGGCGAAGCAAAAAATGTAGAAATAAAAATAGGTCAATTGGAAGCAAATACACTAAAGCTTGAATCAGATGAAAATATAGTATATTTCGAAGCTTTAAAAGAAAATGAAGCTTTAGATTTTTCTTTTGACTTTTCAACTTACAAAAACCTAACAACAGGAGTTTACCCTGTAACCTATACAGCTACCTATTTAGATACAAAAAACGAACAGCATACCTCTGAATATGTGGACTATATAAGCGTGGAAAATACGGCCTCTAAAAATGATTTAACTTTAGAAAGCAGCACTATAACATCAACATTATCACCAGAAAATACTTTCCCTATAGATTTTTCATTAACTAATACTGGTACAAATAAAATCGAAGATATAACATTAACGGCCACTCCAAAAGATGGAACCATAGTACCAATTAGTGCCGATATAATAAATATAGACGCCCTAGAAACAGGTGAAACTCTAAAAGATAGTTTTAAATTTATGGTAGATAAATCAGCTACTACTAAAAACTACATTATTGAAATACTAGCCACATATACATATAACGACGAAATAATAGAAAAAAAATCCTACGCCAATATAAATGTAAATAACCCAGATAGCGACGAGGAAGAAAAAGATAGCAAAAAAAGCACACCTAAAATTATGGTTTCTGAATATTCTATTAGCCCAGATGTTGTATATGCAGGCACACCTTTTAAATTAACTATGAGTTTCTTAAACACAAGCAATACAAGAAGTGTAAAAAACATAAAAATTTCTTTAGGAATTAATTCCGAAGACACAGAAACAGGAAATATTTTTGTACCAGTTAATGGAAGTAACAGTTTATATATTGAAAACATAGGGACAAATAGTACTGTAACAAGAGATATTGAGCTGCAACCGGACTATAATGCAGCCGCTAAAAACTATGATATTTTAGTTACTATAGACTACGAGGATGAAGATAACAATTCCTACACGCAAACTGAAGTTGTCGGCATAAAAGTAAATCAAATTATTAAATTAGATTACGGCGAAATGACAGCCCCTGAGTTTTTAATGGTAGGTGACGCTGGAAATGTAAATTTCCAATTTTACAATACTGGTAAAGTGGCATTAAATAACCTAAAAATGAGCCTAACATCAGATAACCCTGAAAATTTTGATTTTAAAGAGGCAGAATACTATTACGGAAAATTCGAAATAGGAAGCCAAGAATATTATGACGTGCCATTTTTTGCCTATGCCCCTGGCGAATATAACATGCAAGTTTTAATTAGTTATGAAGATGAAAATGGCAAAAAACTTGAAGAAACCAAGGACTTCCCATTAATAGTTGAAGAAATGGTACCTGATGAATCTTTTGACGAAACGATGATAATAGAAGAAATACCGCAAAAAACTTTCCCTACAGGCCTAATTGTGGCTACCGTAGGTGTGCTGTTAGTAATTTTTTCCGTTATAGTTTTAAAGGTGAAAAAAGGTAAAAAGAAAGCAAAGGATGGTTATTATGAGTAATATAGACGTATTTATTATGGCTTTAAAAAACCTAATAAAGCGAAAAGCACGTGCCATACTAACTATATCTGGTGTTGTAATTGGTGCTTGTTCTATAATTGTTATGCTTTCTATTGGTATAGGCTACCAAAAAGCCTTTGAGGAGCAAATGAACAGTTTTGCCGATATGACAGTACTAACCATTATGCAAGGAGGAAGCTACTATAGCAGCGACAGCTCAAGCAAAGTAGACGAAAGCTTAAAACTAGATAAAGAATTAATAGAGAATCTAAAAACTATGGACGGAGTAGTTGCTATACAACCAACTTATTCAAGTCAAATAAGAATAAAATCAGGCACTTATGAAGCATGGACTGAAATAACCGGAGTAGATGAGGACTATTTTGAAAATTTCGAAATAGAAATCGCCGATGGTATAACTTTTACAGAATCCGACAAAAACTCTATAGTATTCGGTTCTGAGGCAGGATATAATTTTTGGAGTAACAATAATTTTGACCAATATAGTTACTACGACGAAGATGGCAACAGAAACCCACCAGCTGTAGATGTAATGAATGATAGACTTACATTTTTTAATACATATGATGAAAGCCGACTAAGACTTAAACCTTTAGGTCTTTTAAGTGATAAAAGTAATGATGTAAACTATTTATCATATATGAAGCTAGATGAAGTAAAAAAACTAAAGCTAGCTGAGCTAGAGGCCTATGAAGAAGGTAAAAAAGCCAAAATCACCCAATATGATCGAGTATATGTAAAAGCTCAGGATGCTGAAGCAGCAAACCTAATAAATCAATCTCTTAAAAATGATGGATACTCCGTCGATAGTATGCTAAATTATATGGATGACATGGACAAAAGTTATAAAATAGTTCAAATGCTTCTTGCAGGCATTGGTAGTATAGCCTTGTTTGTTTCCACTTTAGGCATTGCAAACACAATGATTATGGCAATATATGAAAGAACAAAGGAAATAGGTGTAATGAAAGTAATAGGAGCTACAGTTACAGACATAAGAAAACTTTTCCTTGTAGAAGCAGGCCTTGTTGGACTTATTGGCGGTATAATCGGTATTGGTTTAAGCTATGGTATATCAGCAATAATTAATTACTTTTCAGCCCAATCCCTTTTTGGAATGGAGGGTCTAAAACTTTCAATTATTCCTATATGGTTAGTTCTATCCTCTTTAGCTTTTAGTACTTTAATAGGAGTTTTAGCCGGATATTTCCCTGCTAAAAGAGCAACTAAACTTAGCCCACTTATAGCTATTCGAAATTAATAGACCTATCCATCAGAGTGGGGGCTTGCACCTCCACTGAACGGCGAATTAGACAGTCCTGCCACTATGTATATTATAATTAAGGTAGGGGTCTAATTCTTACCGATTAATTATAAAGTCAAGTACTCACTCAGCTTACATAAGCTGAGTCTTTTCTTTTATTATTCTATTTTCAATCCAATTTTTCTCATAATAACTACTCTTTTCAAAATTATCATTTATGGATCTCATTTTTTCATACATCTTAGATTTTAAACTTTCCTTGACCCTACTATACTCTACATCTTTTGCTAAATTTTGTGTTTGATAAGAATCTTTTATATTATTAAATAAAAATTCAGCTCCATCAACTTTATATGTGGCATAAGTATACTCATTTGTCCTATAAGCCCTCCACTCGTGACCATCCTCAAAAATAGCTGTTGCACCCGTTCCCATCATTAAAGATCCCTCGTTAGAGTCTATATTTCCCTTTATATTATGCGAATAATTTACACCTTCTACCTCCATTGGTATATCATTTTCCATCCCCATTAAAGATAGCATTGTAGGCATAATATCTACAGTGTTAAAAGTTGTAGTATTTTTCCCTTTTAACAAATCCCCATCTCTTATTAAAAAAGGTACTCTTACAGCCTCTTCATAAAATATATTCTTCGCCCTTCTTCCGTGAGCACCAAAAAGTTCTCCATGGTCAGATGTAAAAACTATAATAGAATTATCATACAGTCCTATATCTTTTATTTTTTTAATAAGCCTACCTATGTTATCATCTAAGTTATTAACCATAGCATAATAACACTTCATCCATTGAGTTAAATTAGCTCTTTCCTCAGGATAAAGTCTTGCCCATTCATCAGCATATTTATCATCCTCTGGCAAATAATTTAATGGCAGTTCAAAATCTACATTTTTAAATTTTTCTAAATAATCTGGGGGAACATTTTCAGTCACCCACGGGTCATGTGGCGTGCCTAAGGATAAAAACAAGGCAAAAGGCTTATTCTTGCTTTTTAAATCATCTAATTGTTCCATCGCCATGTTCGTTTGCACGTTTGGCTCGTAGTCATGGCAAAATATTTTCTCTGGACCGTCTAAATGGTAATAGGCATGTTCCCCAAAATAATCATGATGAAAATTGTAAGCTGCAAAATAATCATTAAAACCTAATCTATTGTCACCTTTTGGAATAAAAGAATTTTCTGGATCGAAATGGTTTCCAAACTCATTTGCATATATGTGCCATTTACCTATATAAGATGTGTTATATCCATTGTCATTTAAAACCTGCGCAAAAGTTTTGTGGTCTGTATTTAACCTTATTTCATTAATTACCATTCCTGTACTGGTTGTATACTTTCCAGTAAATAGTGTAGCTCTATAAGGTGCACACACTGGGTGACCTGATACAGCATTGCACACATTTACACTTTCCTTTGAAAAAGCATCAATACTCGGCGTCATCGCCTTTTCATCCCCACTATAACCTAAACTTTTATACCTTAATTGATCAGCAAATATATATATTAGATTTTTCATAATTCTCCTTTCGATTTTTTATTAATATAATAATGGCATTTAACCTTTTATAGCTCCAACCATTACACCTTTCACAAAATGCTTTTGTACTAAAGGATATAACAACATTACTGGAAGTGATGATATTAATATTATTGAGTACTTCATGGATTCCCCTTGCATCATTTTTTCATACATTCCGGTTGTATCCAAACCACCCGCCGCTGATATATCATTTTGCAATAATATTTCACGAAGTATAACTTGCAACGGGTATAAAGATTGCTCACGCAAATAAATAAGTGCATTAAAGTACGCATTCCAATGACCAACCGCATAAAATAGCAATATTACAGCCATGATTGGTTTTGACAATGGTAATACAACATCTTTTAAAGTTCTAAACTCATTGCAACCATCTATTTCTCCAGCCTCTATTAATTCTTCTGGTATTGAATTTTGAAAATAAGATTTCATAACTAATAAATTATAGGTAGCAATAGCATTAGGTATTACCATTGCCCATATTGTATCTGTTAACCCTAAGCTTTTTACTACCAAATATATAGGAATCATACCCCCAGAAAAAAGCATTGTAAAGGCTATTATAAATGTAAATAAGGTACGACATGGCATGTTTTTTCTAGAAAGTGGATACGCTGCAAGTGTTGTTAAAAAAACATTTAATATAGTTCCTACAACTGTGTATATTATTGTATTTTTATAACCTATCCATATTTTAGATTCATCTAATATTAATTTATAGGACTCAAAATTAAATCCAATAGGGCGCCAAACAACTTCACCTGTAACAACAGCCTCCGGCGAACTAAATGATGCTATCAGCACAAAATAAAGTGGATATGCAACTATAAAAATCATAATAGCACAAGTTAAATATATAAAAAACAAAAAAATTTTATCTGATTTAGATTCTTTACCCTGCATGTCTACCTCCTACCATAAACTATTTTCAGAAAATTTTCTGCTGATTTTATTCGCCAAAATTATCAACACTAAATTTATTATGGAATTCATTAATCCAACCGCAGTTGCATAACTAAAATCACCTTGCAATATACCATTTTTATATACTAAAGTTGATATTATTTCGCTTGTACCAAGATTTAAATCATTTTGTAGCAATAATGCTTTTTCAAATCCCACACTCATTAATTGTCCAATTCGTAAAATTAAAAGGGTTATTATAGTAGGTGCAATCCCTGGTATAGAAACATGCTTCATTTTTCGGAAGCGACTAGCACCATCTATGGTAGCTGCTTCATAAAGTGTGGGTGATATCCCAGCTAACGCCGCTATGTATATAATCGAGCTCCATCCAGCAGTTTGCCAAATCCCTGATATTATAAATACTCCTCTAAAATATTTTTCACTTTCCATAAAAGCTATGGGATCAATTTTAAGAAATAACAAAAAATTATTCACCACACCATATTGAGGCGATAAAAAAAGATATAACATTCCACACACTACAACAACTGAAAGAAAATGAGGTATATACGTAATATTCTGTACAACCTTTTTATATCTAGTACTTTTTATTTCGTTAATCATTAATGCAAGTAATATGGGTACAGGAAATCCAAAAATCACACTATATAGGCTTAATAAAACAGTATTTTTAATAACCTGTATACTGTAATATGAAGAAAAAAAACGTCTAAATTGTTCAAAACCAACCCACGTGCTTCCCAAGTATCCTTTTGCAGGATTAAAATTTCTAAAAGCTATTTGTATTCCATACATAGGTACATAACAAAAAGTTATGTACCATAGCAATGGTAACAAAAACATAAACATTAATGCCCAATTTTTTTTCATTTCCTTAATTAGATTCACAAATTCACCTCACTAAAATATATAGCAATTCTCTTTTGAATTAATACGCAACCTTACGATCTATGCAAATAAAACGCTCATATTAATCTATTGTATCCACAGATTTTTGATATATCTGTTCCCATTCCTTAATGCCTATTTTTTCTAGTGTACTAATATAAGTTTCCCAATCATCCTCCAATGAGAGTTCTCTTTTTATAAATTTTGCCGCAGACTCATTTATATACAATTCTATATCACTTTGTAATATAGCTAGCCTTGATGTAGTTGCTTCATCGAATAAAGGCATTGGATACACAGTTTCTAAAACAAACGGATCTAAAGCACTCTGCGCCTCTACAGTAGTTGTAGATGCGACAGCTTCTGAGTTAACATCATTTAACCATTGCGGAGCACCACCTCCTGGCCATATTGTAAACTTGCCAATTGCACTGCCAGACCCCTCCGGACTATTTAATATTCCATCGTTGTATCTAGGATTGCCAGACTCATCAAAATACATGTTCTCGCCTTCTACACCATATCTTATAAATACAGAGCCTTCGTTACTATAAAAATAATCAACCCAATTTAATGCAATATCAGGATATTCACATTCCGATGTAATAGCAAATATGCCATTACCCCTAGCAACCGGTTGACTCTTAACATAAATCTTGTCAGATTTACCAGCAAAAGGTGGAAGACCAACCATTGTACCAACTCCAAAAGCATCATCGGCCTGATTAAAGAAAAATCCCATTTTTCCGCCTTTCATTTTAGCCATATATTTTGCATAATCATGCGTAAATACTTCCGGATCAATTAAGCCTGATGCATATGCATCTCTTACCCACATTAATAGTTCTTTATACTCTTTACTGTCTACCCAAGTTTTCACCCTACCGTTAATAACGTCAAACTGCCTATCAAATTGTATTTGATGTCCCCAACTTCCTATTAAATTATTTATTATAGTACCCATACTGGCAGCTCCCATTGGATACTCATCTACATTACCATTTTTATCAAAGTCAATTCCTTTCATAACTTTCATAGCCACACCTAACTCATCAATTGTTTTCGGAGCTTGTATATTTAATTCATCTAACCAACTTTTATTACTCCAAATTTTTTCAGTTCTTGCTGCATTTAATGAGATTACATCTGATAGAGAATATATTTTTCCATCCGGAGCTGTTATTCTAGTTTTTATAGCAGGAGTTTCCACCATTCTCTCGCTGTACGCAGGTGCGTGTTCAGATAATATAGGACTCAAATCTATCAAAACACCAGAACTTCCATATTTTACTATTTCTTCATTCGAAAGATGAGCTCTTACAAACATATCAGGTAAATCACCACCAGCAAAAAGTAAAGATTTTTTTTCAGCAAAACCTTGAGATGGAACAATCTCGAAATTAATATCTATACCTGTCTTTTTTTCGTATTCTTTAAACATGCTCATTGTATCCCATGACGCGTGATTTGGATGTTGCTCACCAAAAATGGACAATGTAATTGGTGCACTAACAACAGGGTACCCATCATCAGAAGTATAAGTTACTTCTTGATTATCACTAATATCTTTAGGTATATCCTTATCTACACTACATGAACTAAAGAAAAGCCCACTTACAATCACAAATAATATCAACCTACATTTTTTCATATTTGATTTCATACTTACCTCCTAATATTTTTTTCTATAAGAATATATTAATTTATTTTCATCTTAATATAGCTATAAATTCTTGTCATTACGCACTAAATATTTGATTTTTTTGTTTAATTTAAGCTCATAGTGTATATAATGTAACCAACCTAAGTAGTAGATAAATCTATACAGAAAGGAAAATATGTTTAATAAAATTTTAAATACAATAAATAAAAAATATACTTTTATGTACATATGTTGCATACTCATACCAATAGCATCACTTGTATTTCAATTTTTATATTTATACAACAAATCGGCTATGGAACGAGAAAAGGAATTAATAAATTATCAGATTAAACACGTATTAAAATCTATTGATACAGCCACTAACGACATGAAAAATATAGCCATATCCATGTATTTGAACCGCGATATAAATACATTACTGTCAGATGAATTAAATCCCCCATCCTATCCATGGTTTAATTGCCTTAACAACATATACCTTTCAATTAATACTTTAGATACTCAATCAAGATGTGATTATGTAATAAAACTAATCGGAAATGAGGTTGATATTCAATCTCAATCTGGTTATTATGAAAGTATTACGTGGAATTCATCAATTACAAAGAAATTAATTAGCAATAACGCAGACTTTAAAATTACAAATATAGATAATATACCTACAATAGCAAAAATAATAAAAAAACAAAATAAACCCGTAGGCATGATCCTTGTTGGAATTCCCTACAACACTATAGCAAATATCTTTGAAGAAATAGATGGCCACGCTGTTAATATTTTATATTCAGATACCATCTTATATAGTTCTGGTGATTACAATAATCTAATTGAAAATAACTTAATACTTCATGGACAAAAACAAAATAATGATCTGTTAAATATAAACGGAACATACCACTGGTATCAAATCAATAACGTACCTTCTATAAACGGTGAAATTCTAACTTTATTACCAAAAAACTATATATTTAATAAATCCACAACCCTTTTATATATTTCAATTTTTTATATTATATTTGCATTTACAGTTTGTACCCTATTATTTTTTAAATTCACAAGATCTATACCTAATAGAATAAATAGCCTAAATAATAAATTAAGAGACTTTAACGAAAATTCTATAGAAACCTACCAACCTATAAACGTATCCGACGAGGTTGACAGTTTAAATAACGGCTTTGTTATAATGAGTAATAAAATAAAAATACTACTTCAAGAAATACGAGAAAAGGAAAAGGAAAAGAGTAAGCAAGATTTTATGCTACTACAATCCCAGATACACCCACATATGATATACAATACATTAAACACCATTAGCAATTTAGCCTACCTACAAGGTATTAAAAATATCGAAGAAGTTTCTGTATCATTTTCTAGCTTGCTACGGCTTATATCAAACAGCCAAGAAGAATATATAACTATTTACGAAGAAATAGAATATATTAAAAAATATATTTCAATTAAAAAATACAATATTTTGTGGGAAATAAATGTCTTTTATTCTATTGACGAAAATCTGAAAAATAAAAAAATATTAAAACTACTATTACAGCCCATTGTTGAAAATGCATATATACATGCATTTACTGCAATGTCCGAAAATAATAATATATTTATAAATATTTATCAGCAATCCAAAAATATATGCATCGAAATAATTGATAACGGCATAGGGATTGAACAAAAAATTATTGATAATTTATATAGAGAAGAAAACGCCCCTAGTAATAGTTTTATAAATGTTGGTTTGTACAGCACATATAGACGATTGCAACTTTATTACAATAATCCAAAATTTAAAATAACACGTGAAAATAACCAGACCAAAGTATATATCGAATATCCAGAATAAATATAATATAGAGCGAGGAGAAACAATGAAAAAAATTTTAATAGCTGATGATGATATGTTAGTCCACACTAAAATTAGTAAATTAATATTAAACTATAATATAGTACATGCATACAACGGTTGTGAAGCATTAGATATAATAAGAAAAAATGATATTTTTATTACACTTTTAGATATAAGTATGCCAAAAAAAACTGGAATTGATATTTGTAAATACGTAAAATATGAAAATTTGAAAACTAAAATAATAATAATAAGCAGTTATGATACATTTGAATTTGCACGGGATAGTCTAAAATACGGTGCTCATGACTATATACTTAAACATGAATTAACTAAAAAAAAATTAAACAAACTACTAAATCATTTATGTGCAGAAGAAAGAAAAGAAGCTACAATCAATGAAAACCATCTTTATAATATATTGTATAACAATTCGCAACCGGCCAAGATAAATTGCAAATATTTCCAGTTTTTTATATTCCAAATTGCTAATTTTGCTATATTAACATACCACAAAAAAAATATAGCCCGACAAAATATAAGAACATCAATTACAAGTATATATAACAATATATTTAATAATGGGACGCTTGTTTACAAAGGCGAAGGCCTATTTTGCAGCGTAATACTAAGTAACAACAGTAGCTATAGTGATACCGAACAGCAAAATGTAAAATTTCATAAATTACTAGAATATAATATAAAGAAAATACTTAATATCGACATAATATCAAAACATTCTAATCTTCTGTTTATGATAAGCTAAAAGTACCCTAAATTCTAATTGAGAATTCCTCTAGAGGAAATATATAATAACCCTATGAGAACTCATAGGGGGCTAGGGGATGATAAGTTTAATGGATAAACAAAAAATAATAATAGATGGCTTTTTAGGTGGAAAATCTCAATGGGGGATCCATAGAGAAACTGGAATAGATAGAAAAACAATCAGAA
>JBKECF010000097.1:0-1185 GCA_047974375.1 Lachnospirales bacterium | reverse complement strand
TCGACCCCTGACACGAGCATCGTCAGCCCCAAAAATTTCTATATAAATAGTTTCCAAATCCTCTCTACCTCAGTCCTTATAACCAGATCCAGTAGTGCTTTGAAAATGAATTTCTGACAATTTATTTTTTTGCATAGCCCATAAGACTTTACTTTGATTAATATTAGCTACATTGTCAATTTCCGTATATTTATAAGAAATTTCACTTTCCAATTTAATAAAGTCATCATAAACCTTTTCCGATATATTAAACTTGTCTCTAATATAATTTTTATTGTTCATTTAATTCCCCTGACTTATATATTTAACTATTTTTTCCAACATTATATCATAGCTATCTTCCAAAACATCAACCCATAACGCATTATCCTTATTTTGATGTTTAAACCAAGTAACTTGCCTTTTTGCAAATCTTCTACTTTCCATTTTAACAAGCTCAATGGCCTCTGCCAAAGTTATTTTACCTTCAATATACATAAGTATTTGTTTATAACCAATAGCTGTCATAGCTAAAGTGTCTTTATAGCCTAATTCCACAAGCCTTATTACTTCTTCAACAAGTCCTTCTGCAATCATAATATCGACACGTTTGTTAATTCTATCATATAAAATCTGTCGATCCATATTAAGAATAACCATTTTCACGTTATAATAAGGTTTCTTTTCTTTTTCTTGTGCGTTATGAGTAGAAATAGGATATCCATTATCTTCATAAAATTCCAAAGCTCTAACAACCCTTTTTACATTATTAAAATGAATTGTTTTATAAGATTTTTCATCAATTGCCAATAATAAACTGTGCAAATATTCATTACCTTTTACCAATGCTATATCATAGTATCTTTGACGAACTAAAGCATTTTCTTTTGCACCAGTAAAGTCATTATTATATATAACGCTATTAATATAAAATCCTGTACCACCTACTAGTATTGGTTGTTGATTATTTTCATATATTTCATTTATATATTTAGTTGCATATTTTTGAAACTTTGCAACACTAAATTTTTCATCAGGATAAAATTGGTCAACTAAATAATGTTTAATCCCCTGCATTTCATCATGTTTTACTTTTGCCGATCCAATATCCATATATTTATATACTTGTACAGAATCCGCTGACACAACAGCACCATTTATTGCCTTTGACAAATCAACAGACACTTTAGTTTTACCTGTAGCCGT
>JBKECF010000087.1:0-8644 GCA_047974375.1 Lachnospirales bacterium | reverse complement strand
TTATATTCTTAATTAAATTAGAAAAAGAGCTTCTTATAATTTTAGTATTATTCCAAATTATATTTTTCATATTACAAAATTATTATAATAAAAAAATTAAAATTGCAACAGAAGGTGTAAGAGGTGCTACTGGCAATTTGAATGGTTCAGCACAGGAAATGCTAGGCAATATATTAGCATTTGTTGAGAATGATTTATTAAATTACTATGACGAAAAACATAGTAAGTATGAACAAGAATATGCAAGTAAGAATGTTGGATTACTCCGGGTGTATTCTATAAATAATGCAGTATTAAATTTAATTAATTCAGTTACTATTTCAGTAATACTGGGGTACGGTGGGTATAAAGTTATACAAAATAGTAAAAGTAAGTATAAAAAAATAATGGAGAGATGCCTAAATATATTATTGAAGATAATTATGAAAGTATTATTACTGTTAAACAGTATTTAAAAGCAAATGAAATCTTGCATGAAAAAAAGTAAAAAGTGGCATGAATAATGTTACAGAGGGTAAAAGGTATGCAGTTTCTGAAAAATGCAAATGCAGTTTTTGCGGCGATAATTTAAATAGATATAATAGTGATGAACTAAGTAAAGTAAAATATCGATATATAAACAAGGATTGTTTAAAAGTAAGTATTAGAGAAAGTCAATTAAAAGAAAATTTTATTTTACTTATAAACGAACTAGTTAAACATTCTAAAATCAAACAAAGCGAATGTGTATATGCAAAAACAGAGAGCTACGGTTTACAGAAAGAAATAAGTAATCCAAATAAGCAGATAGAAATAGTCTATCGACTTAAAGAAGATAAACTAATCGACTCTACTATTTTTATAGAGAAAATCAATTATTTGGAAAATAAAATATTAAATGTAGAAAATGAAATTCAAAAAACAAATCTTGAAAGTAATAGCAGAAAGACTAATAGGTTAAACAACTACTTAGATAAGACATGTAAAGACCTTAATGAATTTAATGAAGATGAAGTAGAAAATATACTAGAAAGAGTGCTTATCGATCGAGAAACTATTAATTTTGTGTTGAAAAATGAGGAAATATATATTTACAAAAATGATTATATACTAAAATATAATGGAATATCTTTAGGATATAAAAAAATTAATAATAAAATTTTTATTGATGAAAGAGAAAGCCTAAAAGTGAATTTGATATTTAATGAATTTATTAAAAGTCAAAAACTTGAAGAATTACTCAAAATAATGAAAGATAAAAAGATACCAAATAGGAGTTTTTGCAAAAAAATCTGAGGGTTCTGCTTTTTTAGCAGTTACCATCAGATTTTTTATGTACCAATTATTGATTTAAAATTTTACTTAGTTGGTCTTCAACTTGAGCTAGCATACTTTCGTATTTACATTTTTTTTCTTTTTCTTCGGCTATTACTTTTTCTGGAGCTTTATCAACAAAACCTTTATTGGAAAGCTTTTTATTTACACGGTCTACTTCTTTAATTAGCCTATCTTTTTCTTTTGCTAATCTTTCAATTTCTTTTTCTATATCCACTAATTCCGCAAAGGGAATATAAATAGTGGCATTTGGTATAACTACGGACACAGCGTCTGCAGGAATATTTCCGCTGTTAAATATTACATCTTGGCCACTTGCTAAAGTTTTAAAGAAAAGTTCGCTTTCTTTAAATGTATTTAAAGTACCATTTTCAGCACTTTCAAATAAAATATTTGTTTTTTTAGATGGTGGTACGTTCATTTCACCACGTATATTCCTAATAGATTTTACAGCATTTTTTATAGTTTCAATATTATGTTCTTCTTTAGCAAAGTTATATTCATTTTTGTAAAGTGGGTATGGCGAAATCATAATGGATTCTTCATCTGTTAAAGTAGTAAATATTTCTTCTGTAATAAATGGCATAAATGGATGTAATAGTTTCAAAGAAATAGTAAGAACTTCTTTTAAAGTCCATAGGGCTGCGTTTCTTGTTAAGTCATTTTCATCGTATAGTCTTGGTTTAACCATTTCAATATACCAATCGCAATATTCATCCCAAATAAAGTCGTGTACTTTTTGGCAAGCTATACCTAAGTCGTAATTATTTATATTTTCTAAAACATCTTTTGCAAGAGAATTAGCTTTGGAAAGTATCCATTTATCCTCATTAGTCAGAGTTTCAAATTTACAAGGTTCGTCATTAAAATTCATCATAACAAAACGAGTGGCATTCCAAAGTTTGTTTAAGAAAGTACGATTAGATTCTATTCTGTCCATTGAAAAACGTAGGTCATTGCCTGCGGAATTACCAGTTACTAGAGTTAGACGTAATACGTCAGCACCGTACTTTTCAATTATTTCCAATGGGTCTATGCCGTTTCCTAGGGATTTGCTCATTTTTCTGCCTTGGTCATCACGTATTAGTCCGTGGATGTATATATCATGGAACGGTATTTTACCTGTATGTTCTATACCACTAAATACCATACGAACAACCCAGAAAAATATAATATCGTAGCCAGTTACTAAAACTGAAGTTGGATAAAAATGATTAAAATATTCCAAATCATTGGGCCAGCCTAAAGTTGAAAAAGCCCAAAGTGCAGAACTAAACCATGTATCTAAACTATCTTCATCTTGGTTTATACTTGTACCTTCGCATTTTTCACACGTACTGACAGCTACCTTGCTTACATGTATATGTCCACAACTGTTGCAATAGTAAACGGGTATACGGTGACCCCACCAAAGTTGACGGGATATACACCAGTCTTGAATATTCTCTAACCAATTTACATAAGTTTTACTAAAGTGTTCTGGAACAAATTTTATATCTTTGTTATAAAGGGCGTCTAAGGCTGGTTTTGCAAGATCTTCCATTTTTACAAACCATTGTTTTTTTATAAGAGGTTCAATAACTACGCCGCATCTTTCGTGAGTACCTACAGAGTGTGTTATTTCTTTCTTACCTATAAACAAGCCTAGGTTATCCATATCATTTACGATTTTTTTTCTCGCTTCGTATCTGTCTAAACCTTGATATTTTCCTGTTATTTCGTTCATTGTTCCATCGTCGTTCATAATATTTATCATTGGCAAATTATGACGTTGGCCAACTAAAAAGTCATTTGGGTCGTGAGCAGGAGTTATTTTAACTACACCTGTACCAAAATCCATTTCAACATATTCGTCGGCAATAATAGGAATTTCACGATTTACAAAAGGTACTGTTACAGTTTTGCCAACATATTTTTTATACTTTTCGTCTTCTGGATTTACAGCAATTGCAGTATCCCCAAGCATTGTTTCAGGTCTTGTTGTGGCAAATTCTAAAAATTCATTAGTATCTTTAATTGGATATTTAAAATGCCAAAAACCACCTTGTTTGTCTTCATGGTCAACTTCTGCTTCTGAAATAGTAGTTTCGCAATGTGGACACCAATTTATTAATTTTTCGCCTTTATAAATTAAACTCTTTTCGTATAACTTAACAAAAACTTCTAAAACAGCTTCAGAAAGTCCTGTATCCATAGTAAAACGCTCACGGGACCAGTCGCAAGAAGAACCCATTTTTTTAAGTTGGGATACTATGGTATTGCCGTATTCTTCTTTCCATGCCCATGCTCGTTTCATGAAAGCTTCACGTCCTATGGCTTCCTTAGTTAGACCTTCCTCTGCCATTTGGTTAACAATTTTTACTTCAGTTGAAATGCTGGCATGGTCAGTTCCTGGTTGCCATAGGACATTGTAGCCTTCCATACGCTTTGTTCTTATTAGTATGTCTTGTAAAGTGTTATCAAGTGCATGACCTAAATGTAGTTGTCCTGTTACATTTGGTGGTGGCATAACAATTGAGTATGGTTTTTTAGATTTGTCCACCTCTTGATGAAAATATCCCTTTTCTAGCCATTTACTATAAATTTTTTCTTCGATGTTATGGTCATAATTTTTTTCCAGTTCTTTCATTATTATCTCCTTATTAAAAAAAAGGCCTTTCATCCAAAAGGACGAAAGACCGTGGTACCACCTTAATTTAGTTATAAAAAATAAATAACCCTTAAAGCTATAACGTAACTACCGTTTTTACTTACGCAGAAACCCTTCAGTAAAAAAGTTCAAATGCTACTTCTATAGACACACCTAAGGTTTTACACCGTTCAACCTCTCTCTATAAAGTGGGGACTATATACTACTCATTATCTTAACTTTTATTTATATACATAGATTTTAATTGGTTCATATTACTTTGTCAACTTCTTTAATTGTTTTTCCAATTTATTTTTTATTACAAAAAGTTATGAATATGTAACGTAGAACGTGTACGCACGCCCTTATCTAATTTGTACAGATGCTCATCTTAATACAAGCATTTTAAGAAGAGGATTTTATGCGAACTCTATTTTTTAACAATTTTTATCTATGTACACTAAGTTGTATGTTATATTTATTTTTAAACAAATTTAAAATTTTATTTCATAAAAGTAGAACTGACAGCCAAGGAGGACGCCATGTTTTAACACTTAGTTATTTAAATTATTTTCAAAAATATCATTTTCATAATAGACTAAAATTTTTAGTTAACATATGGTTAGATCCATTTGAAAAGATAAAAGTAAATATTTTACATAAAATAAAGAGTGGTATATTCACGTATGTTAATCTGAGTGGAAATCCGATTATTTGTGGGTGTAAAACTTATAAAAAAGAAAATGAAACTTTATTTATCATTTCCGAGCAAGGTATGGTTGATATTTTAAATGACCTATCTACTTATGCACCACTAGAGAAAGATATGGAATTAGATTATTATTCAATTCAAGATTTCTTAAATGACTATGGGCTAATTGAATATATAAAAAGAGAGGATATTGAACTGTATAATTATTTTTGCGGGGATAAGGAAATTCTGGGTTATAAAGGATTATCAATTGCTGATAGTAGCAATATATTAATAGATTCAGGTCATTTAGCGTATACCACGTGGCTATTTCACACTATCTTTTAAAAAATACCTACGACATAATTCATGCTATTAAAAAATGTTTTAAAAATTTATACAAAATAAGAACATTAATGTTATATTAATATTATAATGCATTATATATTATACAATCAATGTTTTTATTTAGATATTATTCTGAAAATTAAAAAAGGCTGTAAATAATGGACTTTGAATTTAAGCAGAATCACCACATTTGCATTTTTTTCTTAAATACTTTACAATACGAAAGAAGACAAAAAAAAGGAGAAAAATGATGAAAAAAAATTTAAAAACTATGTTATCTTTGGCTATTTCAGTTTCGATTGCACTTTCAAATCCTGGGATTGCTATTCTTGCAAGTGGGATGAATACTATTAGTAGTAATGCATTTGGTGATTTTACAAATTTAACATCTGGCTCAGCTATTGATGTAAGTACACCAACAGATGAGGTTGCAATGCCACCTGAAGTTGAATTGCCTGTGGAACCTATTGCAAAACAAACAACAGGCTCAGCAATTTTAATTAATGGGGATACTGATTTACAACAACTTGCTGAAGATAATGTAATAACATATAGTGAAAAAAGAGGAACGAAAATTGTTAGACTAATAAATAATGAGAATGAATTTATTTTTAGTGGTGATAATGATTTTACTTTGATAGTTGGCGATAATGACCAAAAAAATTATGATGTGATTTTTGATAATTTTAAAATTAAAACAGGCATTACAGTAAACGGTGCAACTCTAAATCTAACTTTAAAGGAGGGTTCGGAAAATAGTATAGAAGCTCCTAGTAGTTCTAGTAGTTATAGTACCCGTGGTGTAGGTATTTTACTTAATGAAGAGGCTAATCTTAATATAAATAGTAGTGAAGAAAATGTTGGAAAACTTGATGTTAAATCCTCAGCGTCAGGCATTGGCTCATATTATGCTAACACAGAAACTGGTAAAATTAATATCTGGGGAGGCATAATAAATGTAGAGGCTGATGACGGAGCAGGTATTGGTGTTTTTCAATCATCCATTAATGAAATAAATATCTTTGGAGGAACAATAACATCAACTTGTGGTGAAAATGGAGCAGGTATTGGTTCTGCATCTGGTGAACTCGATAGTATAAATATCAGTGGAGGAACAATAACTGCAGAAGGCGTAGCGGGTATTGGTTTTGGATTCTATACTAGACTTATACTTCCTTCAGACCCTGTTCCAGCTCCTGATTATCTCGCAGAAATAAATATCTCTGGAGGAACAATAACTGCAAAAGGTAGTACCGGTATTGGTAGTGGAGGCAAACGGACAAGGTGCAATAATATAAGCATCTATGGAGGAGACATAACTGCAACTGGCACAGGCGGACCGGGTATTGGTGCTGTTAATAATGATATATATATTGGTAAAAAAGATGATTTAAAAGATGATATAAAAATAACTGCACGCGGTAATCTTTCACATCCTGGCATAGGCGCTAGTTATAAGAAGGATGAGAATAGAAAATTTAATAGTTTAACTATAGACGAAGGAATAGGCGAAATTGATACCGATGGTATTTATGGATGGGTTGATAAAATTATCATTAATAGTGGTAATATTAATTCGACGGGATATGGTGTGGGTATTGGTGGTGTATTTAATGAAGTTATAATAAATGGCGGTACAATAAATGTAGATAAAGTTTATCGTGGCTACGTTGGAATTGGCGGTAAAGGGTATACCATCGAAGATGAAAATGGTACCACGATCCCTTCATCTATAACTATTAACGACGGGGAAATTACGGCTAAATGCAGATATACAATTGATTCAAAACCAAGAGGTGTTGGCATTGGTGTAGGTGGACCTGTAGGTGGATCTTCTCCTAGTATTGATAATATAATTATAAATGATGGTACGGTTGAGGCAACAGGATTTAATATTGGGATTGGAACAGGTGTTGCTAAAGCAGGAAAAGGTTCTATTGGAAATATTGAAATACATGGTGGTACGGTTGAGTCTTTAACTGGTATGGGTGCAGGCGATAAAGGAGATACGGTTAATAACATAAGAATAACGAATGGTTCTGTTGATGTAAAAGGGACCCTTGGTAATTATATAGATGGTACAGTAGAAAACATTTCAATAGAAGGTGGAAAAGTATATGTAAGTGGAGCAGCCGATGCTATAGAAGGAGATAAGATAGCTATATATGAAGGTGCAGACGTTCTTGCAACTACAATTTACCAGGAAATGGAAATGATGACAGTTTATGGAGACGGTACGGCTATATCAGGTAAGTTTTATAATGATGCGAAAATAGGAAAACCTGCAAATTTAGTATATGCTTGTATGCAGAGAGATGAACTTGAAAAAAAAGATATAAATGTTAAAGCTACAGGTTTTAAGGTTGATGAATATGATAATATTCATAAGACTGATTTCGAAAAAGAGATTAATTTAAGGAAGTTATACGGCACAAAATCTCATTCATTTGCTTATACTGGTGAAGTAGGTGGAAAGTACTTACATGAGTCAGTATTAGATGGTGAAAAGTATTATTATAAAATAGAAGAAAAAAATGAAGAAAGCTTAGGGAATTCTGTTTTGATTCCTACTACAAATGAAAATTTTGAATATGTAAATCTTGAAAAATATCAGGTACCTACTCCAACCATAAGTGGCAATATATATAGTGTTGATAGTGAAATTTCTGGAACAGGTGAAGTTGATGCTATTGTTACTATATATGACGGCAAGGGAACTGCTGAAATTAATGATGATGAAGTAATTGCTGAAAATGTTAAAGTTAATGCAGATGGAGTATGGACGTACTCTCTAGTAGATGGTAAAGAAATTAGTAAAATAAAGAATAGAAAAAATGATGGTAATTTAAAGGGTGTAGAAAGTATAAGAGCAAATCAAATGATTGACGATATACTTGTAAGTTTAGATGTTGTTTCTGATGTAATACCTATTGAAGTTACTATTGAAGATGTATGCGAAGGTCAAAAAGAGCTTACTGGTACTGGTGTATTCGATATAACTGGTGAATCAAAAGTTTCTATTACTGTAAAAGATAAAACCTACGAAACTGAGGTTACTGAAGATGGAAGTTGGAAAATTGACATGGGTAAAGCCGAAGCTGATATTGTGGGAGGCGATACTATAAATGTAACTCAAACTTTTGATGGCAGGAAATTGGAAGATTCTACTGTAGTTAGTGTAAATATTAGTGATAAACCAGAAATAAACAGAATTTTTGTAGGGGATTCTAAAATAACTGGAAAAGGTCAAGAAGAATCAGCTAATATAAGAGTTACTTTAAATGACGGTACAGAGTTTAATACTAAAGTTGATGAGAACTTGAATTGGTCTGTTGATTTAACAGCTCAAGAAGATAAATTAATTGAAGGTGAAACTGTTTCTGCAGTGCAAAAAAGAGATATTGCTGGTGCACGTGAAAGTGAACCTGCTGATAGAAGTATATGTAAAGCTGGTGGCATTGTTGTAATCAACAGTGATAAACCACAAATAAATAGAATTTTTGTAGCGGATTCTAAACTTACTGGAAAAGGTCAAGAAGACTCAGCCAATATAAAAGTTACTTTAAATGACGGTACAGAGTTTAATACTAAAGTTGATGAGAACTTGAATTGGTCTGTTGATTTAACAGGTCAAGAAGATAAATTAATTGCAGGTGAAACTG
>JBKECF010000048.1:0-1050 GCA_047974375.1 Lachnospirales bacterium | reverse complement strand
AATTTATGTTCACTTTTAGGTATATATTTTTCCATTGCCTCTTTTATTGTATCTATACAGTTTTTAACTTCTGTTTCAATTTCATTGGTACTGCAGTTATCTAGTTCTTTTACTTCTATTTTATGTTCAGGTACTGCTTGAAAAGCATCCCAGTCTGCTTTATTTAACCTGTAGACTTTAGGTTGTGGAATAATAAAAGGTTTTGTAGCAAGTGTAAATTTTATAGGAATGTGATCTGATGTTATTTCTCCCGGTTCCGTATTAATGTTTAGACAGTGATGTTTATTTGCAAGTATTTTATCTGGGTTAGTAGCAGCTCCATGACTTAAATAAGTTGGAAAATGAGGTCCTATATGTATCATTATCCCTTGATTTATTAACTGCATAAAACTTTTGCCAACCATATTTTCACTATTATTTCCAAAATAGCTGTGTCTGGCATTAAAGTCTCCTAAAATATAAGTGGGTATATCATTATTTAATAATCTGTAAAAATCCGGGAAAGGAACGTATGGTTTTCGTGGTAGTAAGTATGTTGTAGCAATTATAATTGGTCCAAGTGTTGTTTGTATTTCGACTGTTAATGCATCTGTTTCAAAATCATCGTATAATTTAAGCGTTATGTTATATTTTAATGCAATAGCTGAACCATCAGCTAATGATTCAGAGGCGTTTATTTTATAAGTTTTATAGCCTGGAATTTTAAGAAATTGATCAGATTTTAAGCCATGACTATTTATTAATATTACATCAGGGACTTCTTGTAAGTAATAATTTATAAGAGAATGTTTATTTGTAGACCAATTTAACACATTATGTTGTATTATTAAAAGTGTATCAATCAATATGAATTTTTCCTAGGGCGGGGGTCTCTGTCCTGTTGGGGTGATCTTTCTTTTATGCACCCCGACCTGATTCTGCTAAAGATGTCATTATCAACGGCCAGCCAGCATTCTTTAAGTCTAATGTTTCCTTCCACAATAGCATCAAGTACTTGTTCCTCAGGGTAAGTATTATCTTCGTAAGTCCATTTATATGTGTTGTTCTGTA
>JBKECF010000099.1:0-1057 GCA_047974375.1 Lachnospirales bacterium | reverse complement strand
ATAATGAAAAACCAACGTCATATAACGCTCGTAAAGCAAACTGGGAACTGTATAGTAGCACAATTTATGATGAGATAAAAATACCTGACTTAAACAACAAAAATATAGAAGAATTGGAATTAGCAGTTAATAAATGGATAAAAAAAATAAAAAAATCGACAGATATGGCAATCCCAAAAAGCAACATAAAAATAAAAAACCAACTAAACACGACAGACGAGATAAGAAACCATGAAAGAGAGTTTAGAACACTAAAACAGACAGCAACTATACATGGTTGGAGTTATAGAAATTATAGAGAATACATAATGATAAGATCAGACCTAAAGGAAAGGTGCAGAGAAGCTTTTAATAAAAACTGGGAAAATAAAATAAAAAGCATAATAGAGTGTAGCAAAAACACTAAAGACTTCTGGAATAAAATAAAAACACTTAAAGGAAAAAACTTTATACATGCAAACTACATGGTGGACCAAGAAGGCAATAAACACTTTTCAGACAGAGAAAAGTGTGAAGTACTGGCTAAGACCTGGAGGGAGGTGTTTAAAATTACGGAAGAGGAGGAAGCAAATTATGATACACAGCACTCTGATCACATAAATGCATATATTAATATTAACAGTAACAGAGTAGATTGTTTTCCAACATCCATGTTTTCCAACATCCAACCTTAACAGGCAAAACACCGAGAGCTACCATACAAGAGAAATCACAACTGAGGAAATAAAAGGCTGCATAAAGAAATTTAAAAATAAAGCCCCCGGATTATCAAAAATAAATAAAATAATACTAGAGAAATGCACAAATACAGCCTTACAACAACTTAAAAATATTTTTAACGCATGTTTTGCTGCTGGTTATTTCCCTCTTTTCTTTAAAAATGCAATTATAAAATTTATTCCAAAGGAAAATAAATCACCTATTAACCCACTACACTACAGACCGATTTCCTTATTAGAGGTTCCTGGCAAGATCTACGAAAGAATCATATTAGGAAGACTTAACACGTTCTTAGCGGAGAATAACACAATAAAAGACCGGCAGCATGGCTTTCGTC
>JBKECF010000007.1:0-2123 GCA_047974375.1 Lachnospirales bacterium | reverse complement strand
TCCATAGAGAAACTGGAATAGATAGAAAAACAATCAGAAAATATATTAGGGAATATGAAGAGAAGAGATCCCAATTGTTAGAAGGTGAAGGTGATAAATTAATATTAACTGAAGAAATAATAGAACTACCAAAATATAATTCTAGCAATAGAAGAAAAGTAAAACTAACAGAGGAAATAATGGATAAAATAGATTTTTATCTAGAGGAAAATGAAGAAAAAAGAAGGACAGGTAAAAGTAAACAACAAAAGAAGAAAATAGATATACATGAGTGCCTTTTAGAAGAAGGCTATGACATAAGTTATTCGACAGTATGTAGTTATATAAAAAATAAACTAGATGAAAAGAAGGAGGCATACATTAGGCAAGAATATGAATTAGGGGATGTAGTTGAATTTGACTGGGGACATGTTAAGCTAGATATAAATGGAGAATCTAAAAATATTCAAATGGCAGTAATGACAACTGCTAAGGGCAACTACAGGTTCGCATATCTTTACCAAAATCAAAAGATGGAAAGTTTTCTTGACTCTCATGTAAGATTTTTCAATCATGTGGGAGGTGTTCACAAGGAAATAGTATATGACAATATGAAGGTAGCTGTAGCAAGATTTGTAACAAGAACTGAGAAAGAACCAACTGAAGATCTTTTAAAGTTATCTATGTACTATGGCTTTAACTATAGGTTTTGTAATGCTAGGCGTGGAAATGAAAAAGGCCATGTAGAAAGATCAGTAGAATATGTTAGAAGAAAGGCATTTAGCAAAAAGGATGGATTTAAAACTTTAGAAGAAGCTAATAAATACTTAGAAGAAGAACTAAATAAGTTAAATCTAAAACCACAGAAATACAATGAAAATAAAACAGCAAAAGAAATATTAAAAGAAGAATTACCCTATTTAACAAAACTTATGCCTACCTATGATATTTCAAGAGTAGTGGAGTTAAGAGTAAATAAATATTCAGTAATAACAGTAGATGAAAATAAATACTCAGTTCCAGACTCTTTAGTAGGTAAGTTTGTAACAGCAAAAGTATACCCAAATAGTATAATAATATATCATGAAAACATTAGGATAACTGACCATATAAGGAGCTTTGGGCTAAGTACATGGAATATAAAAATAAAGCATTATCTAAGTACATTAAAAAAGAAGCCTGGGGCAATTCATAATAGCACAGCCATGCGTCAAATGAATTCCAAGCTCCAAAACATATACAATAAATATTATACCGAAAATCCAAGAGATTTCATAGATCTAATTGAATTAATTTCAAATGAAGGGTTAGAAAAAATAGAAATAATAATAAAAGAATTGGAAAGGATAAACCCATTAAACATAGATACCGAAAAAATAAAACTTTTATGCTATAGAAAAGATGAGGCTCTAGGGGAAAAAGTATATAAAAATACAGAAATAGAAAAACAATCAAAGCTAATCCTAAATCACTATGGAGGATTATTGAAAAAATCATCAGTAGAATTTGACAAGGAGGCTTTGATAATATGAAAAAAGATACAATTAAATCAAATATAAAAAACATAGCAAAGGAGCTGAAGCTACCATATATAAGCAAAAGTATAGATGAAGAAATAAAAGAAGCCAATATTAGAAATTTAACATATGAAGACTTTCTTTTATCAGTATTAGAAAATGAACATGATTTAAGAAAATCTAATGGGATAAAAAGTAGAATTAGACAAGCAAGATTTCCATATAAAAAACATATAGAAGATTTAAGCCTAGAGGATTTACCTCAAGATGCAAGAGATAAAGTAAAGATTTTTTCATCCTTAGACTTCATAGAAACAGGACAAAATATAATACTAGCTGGTAATCCTGGAACAGGTAAAACACATATGGCCATAGGAATTGGCATCAAGGCTTGCACTAGTGGATATAAGGTACTATTTACAACAATACCACTATTAGTAAATGAATTAAAAGAAAGCAGATCAGAAAAGACATTGAGAGCCTTTGAAAAAAGGTTTGAAAAATATGATTTAATAATAGCAGACGAATTAGGATATATTTCTTTTGATAAAGAAGCTTCAGAACTACTATTTACTTATCTTTCACTAAGAGCAGGAAGAAAATCTACAATAATAACCACGAATTTAT
>JBKECF010000108.1:0-1019 GCA_047974375.1 Lachnospirales bacterium | reverse complement strand
CCCAAAGAACTACTTCGTTCAATTATGGCATGGAAGTCCTATAAAACATATTGGTCTAGATTCTAGACACAATACTTTAAGAAAAGCCATTGATAAATTGAGATTTAAGACACTTGATAATTATTCGATGGTAATATCACCATCAAAAACCGTTGACAAAATTTACCAAAGTGCCTTTGCAATAGACAAAAATAGAATTTTTAGAGGCGGATATCCCAGGAATGAAAACCTGAGGGTAAGTCCAGAAAGAAAAAAGGTTATACGTGATTATTTTGGACTTGAAGATGGTGAAAAAATGGCCGCTTATTTACCTACCCATAGAAATGAAGGGAAAGGAAAAAATCCCTTTAGAACTGTGTTAAAACAAATGATTGAAAAAAACGATGGTTTAAAAAATAATGCCAAAATTATAGTTAAGCCCCACTTTTATGAAAAGGATAGTCTTAAAGGAATACCAGAAAGCACCAATATTCTCATAAAATATGACTTACCTTTTGATCTTTACGAATTTTTGGGTGCTACGGACATATTAATAACGGATTACTCGAGCGTACTCTTTGATTATGAGCTTCTAAACAAAAAGATAATTGTATACCCCTTCGATTTTGAAAAATATACAACCGAAGATAGAGGGCTATATTTTCCCTTCGATTTTATTTATAAAAACGTTAATAATATTGAAAAGGTAGAATCGATAGATGATTTAATTGAGGTTTTAACCAAAACAAAATTGCCTACACAAAAGAATGAATTCGGCATTAGCCTGTTTAATGTGCCAATGGGAGAATATTCGAAGAATATTTACGACAAATTGAAACAAGAAATGAATAATTATAATGCATTTAAAGGTATCAAGGGGGCTTTTTAATGAAAATATTATCAAAATTAATATTTGGTGGGCTTTTTTTGCCCCTATAATACTTGCTGCTCTATTGAGTTTCGCCAGTACTAGGAGCTTATTCATACTTAAGGATTTGGTTTTTTATTCGTCCCTTTTGTTGGTCTTATTTATTGGAAGG
>JBKECF010000006.1:0-136376 GCA_047974375.1 Lachnospirales bacterium | reverse complement strand
ATTTTACTTCCTAACTTAACAGCTTCCTTTGTCATTAAATCATCAATGGCAATAATGGGTACTTTTATAAAAGGTCTAACCTTTGCAACAATCGGTGTAAGTGTAGAGCAAGTTACAATTATTAAGTCGGCGCCTGTCAATTCTGCAGACTTAATATCACTTAACAATCTATTGGCATTATTAATGGTAAATTCTCCACATTCATCTGGGTCACTTGCTAGAAAATCGTCATATATATTATGTATTTTTAATTTTTCATCTATGGTATCTTCTAATATTTTCTCGAAATTATTTAAAAGGGGTTTCACTGTATGAATTAATGCTATTACTTTCATGGCTATCTCCTACTTTCCTATAGCTTTTCAATAATGGGTTTTAAATGGTCAATTGCACTCTTTGCAGCCAATTCCATATTTGGAATTTGGTATATTTCTGTACTAAAATCACCATTGTATCCGGATTCTTTAAAAGCTTTAATTATCTTTTCGAAGTCTAGACCACAATGTCCCGGATATCTCCTATTATTATCAGCTAGATGAACATGAATGTTTATAGAAGTAAACTCTCTAATTGTATCTATTAAGTTTTTTTCTTCTATATTAAGATGGAATACATCCATCATTAATTTAAAATTAGATCTATCCACTCTGCCTATAATATCTTTAGCTTCGCTACAAGTATTTATAAAATTTGTTTGCATAATTGTTACTGGCTCAAGTGCAATATTTACATTTTTAGGTTCCGCATAGTCAGATATTTCTTGAAACGCTTCTATAGCATATTGCTCTGTTTCCTCTTTAGTAAGCTCAGCGCAATATTGACCACGTACACGCCCTATATTTATATTTGAATTTAAATATGAGGCAAAATCAATTATTTCTTTAGTTCTTTTAATTGCCTCTCTTCTTACGGCTTCACTTGGGTCGGTATAGCTAAGCTTTAATTGCCCAAATATTTCTCCTGTACAAAT
Source organism: Lachnospirales bacterium (assembly GCA_047974375.1). Classification (GTDB taxonomy): domain Bacteria; phylum Bacillota; class Clostridia; order Lachnospirales; family CAMZNU01; genus JBKECF01. The sequence goes on along the minus strand of JBKECF010000006.1, from coordinate 135,406 downwards.
TAACACAATCTTTAAATTGTTTTTTTTAGCTTCATTTTCTATAAAGTCCCAGTCTAGGTTTGTTGGGTTTAAAGTCATTAATTCAACACCTGTATACCCAAGCGAACTTAAATCCGAAAAACTTTTTTCAATACTTCCTTGATATGCAGTTACAGAATTTGCAATGGCCACATCAGGCGTTGCAACTTGATAACATAATCTCATTTATACATTCCTTTCTCTGTTTTATTCAATACCATTTTCTTCTATAAATTCTATTTGATAATTTGTAATGTATTCCGTCGTGGCATGTGCATCCAAATAATTAGGCATTAGCTTATAAGTATCAATATAATCATTGTTCCAGCTTTCTGTTTCCGAAACCTTTCCCAAAACAGATGACCAATATTCTACTGCGGCGTCACTCATTTCCGCAGGAGCCACTACAGATCTCCATACAGGTACTTCTACATCTTTATAGTCACCTATTTCACTTAATATAGGTGCATTAGATAAGTTACCAGTATATCGTTCTGTAGACAGTGCTAAAACAGGAATTAACGAACCCGCATCAACATATTCTGAGGCTGCCGCTGGTTTAGAAATAACAAACTCTATATGACCGCCTAGGGCTGCAGTAATTGCATCGCCGGAGGAATCATAAGTTACATAAGTTAGTTGTTCAGAAGTTAATCCAATTTCAGCTATCATCGCTTCATAAGTTGCAACGTCATCACCTTTTGAACCACCAATTATAATTTTTTCTCCTACCTTTGCAGCAGTAATTGCATCTACAAAAGATTCATATTGTGTATTAACACCTTTAAAAATTAGCTGTTTATCAACTGCCATTAATGCAATGGGTCTAAAATTTTCTATACGATTTTTTGTATTAATAACCATTGGCATTAAATCACCACTATTAAATGTTAAAAGATTATAATCTGCATCCTTTGTTAAGCGTGCAATTTCGTTACGCCCTACTTCGCCTGAGCCGTCAGTTTTATTTGCAACAATAATAGTTTGACCATTTACAAGGTCTTCCTGTGTCATTATGTCAGATATTTTTCTTGTAAAAATGTCTGAACCACCGCCAGGACTTGACGTTATAGTCCAATTAATTGTTTTAGTTGGTGTAAAAGCACTATTGTCGGTACTTTCATTTTTATTACAGGATGTTAAAGATGTTATCATGGCAATTCCTAGTAAAACTTTGCATAAATTCTTTTTCATAAAAATCCTCCTAATTTTAATTTGATTTGTATTTATAATTTTTTCCTTAATAAAAATGGTTTTAATATTGAAAATGAAACAATACCAATAAAAATAATCATTAAACATAGACTAATTGGGCTTGTAAAAAAAACATTTAGTTTGCCACCTGAAATAATAAATGCCTTACGCATATTACTTTCTAATAATGGAGCAAGTACAAAAGACAATAACATTGGCGCTATTGGAAAATCATTTTTATTTAATATATATCCCACTATACCTGATATAAACATTACTATTACACCATACATAGAATTGCTTGTACTATATGAGCCGACTATACACACCACAGTTATTATAGGTATCATATACTTTACAGGAACAGCTAAAATTTTAATTAAAAATGGTATAATACAAACAGCAACTAATAAAGTAAAAATATTTGCCATAAATAACGAAGCAATAAGGGACCAACAAAATTCTGATTCGTTTTGAAATAATAATGGCCCAGGAGATAATCCCCACATCATAAGGCCTCCTAATAAAACAGCACCTGTTCCTGAACCAGGTATACCTAATGCCAAAAGCGGAGCAAAAGCTCCAGCAGCTGCAGCATTATTAGCTGCCTCCCCTGCCGCAATCCCCTCAATTGCCCCTGTACCTAACTCATCTTTGCTTTTAAATTTTTTTTGCATTGCATAGCCCATAAAAGAACCAGTAGTTGCACCTGCCCCAGGAAGAACACCTACAAATGTTCCCAAAAATCCAGAACGAATAGATGGTGGCAATAGCCTTTTAATATCATGCTTTGTTAATAATGAACCTTTAATTGAGAGTTTTATTTCGTCTTCAGAATTCTTTTTATCATCATTGAGAGGCTCTCTCTCGTTAATTAGTTTTATAACTTGTGAAAAACCAACTGCCCCTATAACAAATGATGTAAATGGTATACCTCCTAAAAGATATATATTATCAAAATCATACCTAGGTGCACCAGATAATGTATCCATACCTATTGACGCAATTAAAATACCTAGACATGTTATAACAACACCCTTAATAGGATTTTCACCTACAAGCCAACTTATAGAAGTCATGGCAATTAGTAAAAGCGCTGTCATTTCAGCTGGTCCAAACTTCAAACCTATATCAGCCAATGCTGGGCCCATAAAAGTTAGTATAAGCATCCCTATTGTGCCACCGATAAACGATGCCATATTAGCAGTAAGAAGTGCTTGACCAGAACGTTTTTTCTTTGTTGCCATAGGATATCCATCAAGAGTTGTAATTACGGCAGGTGAGTCTCCAGGTATATTTAACAATATGGCACTAAAACTTCCACCATACATATTAGAATAATATAATGCACCTAACATAATTATTGCAGCAGTTGGTTCAAATTTATAGGTCAAGGGCAATAGCAAAGCTACTCCTGCTAAAGAACCAATGCCAGGCATAGCCCCAACCATAAGACCTAATATTGCACCTAGTAAACATACTGCTATATTGGTTAAAGTTAACGCACCTTGAAATCCCATTAATAATAGACTGAAATTCTCCATTTTATCCCCCTTACATCAATATTTCGAACAATCCCCACGGGAAACGTATTTGTAGCCATCCAACAAAAATTCCTAAAACTATAAATAGCACAATAGCTAATATAATAAAAATATTCTTCCAGTTTGTTTTTTCTATAATTTTCAGCCAAAAAACTATATATATTATAACCATGGGTATAAGTCCTACTATAAAAGTTCCTATAATTATTGTCGAACCACCAGCTATAACCATTAGTTCATTTTTATTATACTCGGGTTTTTCATCACCTAGGGTTTGATAAAAAGCAGCTATACTTGCCAATATCATTACTATTGAAATAATACACGGAAAAAAACCGGGTAAAGGCTCTTTGTTCCAAAAACCTAATTGGTATCCAATATAAGCAAATGTAATACCAATTAGCAGCATAAACACTGAAACTAATTGTTTTGACGTCATTTTTTTCAATTTACTACCTCCTTTTATTCCCTGTTAACATATGCCATTTTTGCACATTGAATAATGGCATTTTCGAAAGAAGCTGTTGAAACTTCCCCTGTTCCGGCTATATCATAGGCCGTACCATGTCCACAGGTAACAATTGGTATAGGAAATCCACCAGCTACTGTTATACCACCTTCAAACCCTATTAATTTTAAGGCTATTTGTCCTTGGTCATGATACATAGTAACAACACTATGGAATTCTTGCTTTACTAATGCTTTATGAAATACTATATCCGATGGATACGGTCCTCGTGCATCTATACCCATTTTCCTTGCCTCTTTTATAGCTGGTTCAATTACATCAATTTCTTCTCTGCCACACTCCCCATTTTCCCCGTTGTGCGGATTTAGTCCAGCTATGCCTATTATAGGATTTTCCACACCAGCATTTTTTAATGTATTATAGGATAATCTTATAGCCCTACCTATTGATTTTAAAGTTAGATTATCACTTACCGCCTTAATTGGAATATGGCTTGTTGTTCTTGTTGTGTAAAGACCATTGGTGACATTTATTTCTCCAAATGGTTCTGTATGGCCTAATAAATTAGCAATATAATGGTGTTCACTCTCGAATTTTAAACCTGCTTCATGCATAGCCGATTTATTTAATGGTCCAAATACGTATCCGTCAATTTTTCCACTTTTCCATAAGGCGATGCCATTTTTTAACATCTCCATACTTGCTTTACCACTTGTTGCTGATAACTTACCAAATACCTCATTTTTTGGGTCTTGATTCTTTTGATCTAAAAAAGGAAGGCCTTTACCCCAATTAATCTCTGCTACATCATCAATTACTTGTATTTCAATATCAGCTTTGATTATATCTAAGGCTCGTCTAAAAATTCTTATATCTCCAATTAATATTGGTTTGCAGTTTTCATTTAAAAAATTAGAGGCCGAAACCTTGGCTATAAGTTCTGCTCCAACACCTGCCGAGTCTCCAAGCAAAATCCCCAAAATAGGTTTATACATATTTACTCTCCTTTGCAATAAAATAGTGTAGTGTTTGCGATTTTTTATTACCCATATACTTATAAAGCAATTCTTGTGCCAAGTTATAAATACACTAAAATTAAGTTTTTTTTAATTTTAATTATGTATTGTTTCAGTTTCAAATTGTTTCATTATATAAAAACGTTTCAACTATGTTTCAATTTTTTACGCAAAAAAACCGTAAATCCATTTCCGATTTACGGTTTTTAAAATTATTAAATTTTTATTCATATGTTTTATCATACCATTATATCTAGTAACAATCCCTGTATTTCATTAGTTCGCTCTAAAATTTTCAAATTATCTTTTTCAGATTTCAAAAGTTCTTCTGCAAGCCTATCTAAATTTTCATCTACTTTTCTAACAATCCCATATACCCTATGTCTTCCTCTTTTATCTAAAAAATTTTCTCTATTATAATTATGGCTATTGCTACTTACCTCTTCCATAAATTCAGAAATAAGTTTTCTGTACTTTTTCATATCTGATATATCTAAGTTATCTGATAATTTTTTTCCTTGTGCAGAAATATCCCCTACTAATTTATTAAGTCTTTCAGACAAGTTGGTATTACCGATTTTGTTTAAGGTAAATGTAAACTCTTCTGTACGCTCAACTTTATTTGTATTTTTAATTTCTTCCATCCTTGTATTTAATATCTCAGAAACTTTTAAATCCATTTGTTCACCTATATTTTTTCGAATCTATCTACATCAAGTACAAAAATTGTTGCCCCACCAACCAAAACCTCGGCAGGAAGTTGAATTAAATTTTCTGCACCAGAAGTATGTATCGTAGTGCTTGGAACTATTTGTTTCCTAGAGCTGCAATTTTTTTCAACAATTTCAATAAATTCATGTATTTTTTCTTCCTCTAAACCACATATTAATGTTGTATTTCCTGATTTTAAAAAACCTCCAGTACTTGCAAGTTTCGTCACACTAAAGCCAGCCTCGTTTAAAAAATCCATAACTTCGTATGCGTCTTCATCGTGTATAATAGCCATTAATAATTTCATATTTTATCTCCTCCACTCACTTTTAGGTATAATACCATACTGTGACATTTATGTATAGTTTATAAATCATCTATATTAATTTCTTCGTCTATTATATAAATCGGTCTATTTCTTGTTTCATCATAAATACGTCCAATATAAGAGCCTAGTATACCCATTGCCAATAGGTTGGTTCCACCTAAAAAAGTAACTGTTACCATAATAGATGCCCAACCGGAACTAGCTGCACCAATTAACCCTTGAATAAAAGAATAAATAAGTAGTACTAAAGAAGTTATTATTGAAAAAGTTCCTATATAAGACATGATTTTTAATGGCTTAGTTGAAAAGGAAAATATACCATTTGTTGCAAAGCGAACCATTTTTTTTAATGGATATTTAGTTTTACCAGCGTATCTTTTTTCCCTATGATAAAACAGTGGTATTTGTTTAAAACCCGTCCAACTTACCATGCCACGAATAAATCTATTTTGTTCAGCCATAGTGTTAAAAGCCTCTACTACTTTTCTATCCATTAACCTAAAATCACCTGTATTTTCAGGTATATATGTATCTGACATATAATTTAAAAATTTATAAAAAAATTTGGCACTTAAAAGTTTAAAAAAACTTTCTCCATCTCTATTAAGTCTTTTTCCATAAACTACATCATAACCCTCTTCCCACTTTTCGAGCATTTTATGAATTAAGTACGGTGGATCTTGTAAGTCAGCATCAATTAATACAACTGCATCACCTTTGGATTTATTAATACCCGCTGTTGTAGCACACTGATGGCCAAAATTTCTAGAAAGTTTTATACATTTGCATTTTTTATCTTCAATAGTTTTATTCTTTACTATATTGAATGTATTATCTAAACTCCCATCATCAACAAAAATAAGCTCATAATCATAGGAACTTTTCTCCATTTCACTGGTAAGAGTTTTATATGTTTTTTCTATTACCTCTTCTTCATAATACATAGGTATAACAATAGAAATTAATTTCCTCATTTTTTCACCTTATTACAGTTTGTAAAATTTACGGGATCAAACAATAAACTCATCTTTTTTACTTCTATTCATTAGTTCAACTAAAACGTCCTTTGCATCTTTTTCATTAAAAATAATGTCGTATACTGCACTTAATATAGGCGTTTCTACATTGTATTTTTTTCCTAAATTATCAGCTGATTTTGCTGATGATACGCCTTCTACTACCATTCCTATTTCAGGAAGTATTTCCTTTAACTTTTTACCTTCACCTAACATTATGCCAGCGCGTCTATTTCTACTATGCATACTACTACATGTTACTATTAAGTCACCCATGCCCGTCAGTCCACTAAAGGTATGCACGCTTGCTCCCATTTTTACACCTAATTTAGTTATTTCGGCGTTACCTCTTGTCATCATTGCAGCTTTTGCATTATCCCCAAGGCCTGCACCTTCAAGAATACCAACACCAATAGCAATTACGTTTTTTAAAGCTCCACCAAGTTCTACCCCAATAATATCATCTGATGTATACAATCTTAAAAAGTCGTTACTAAAATTATTTTGTACCAGTTCTCTTGTCTTTAAGTCATTTGATGCAACTACTAAAGTTGTTGTCATTTTTTTAGATATCTCTTCAGCATGACTAGGGCCTGAAAGAACAGCATATTTAATGTTTGGTAACAATTCATCAATTACTTCTGACAGTCGTTTATCTTTTTTTTCGTCAAAGCCTTTTGCTACATTTACTAATATTTGTGTGTCTTCTATGTAATCTTTTAACCAAATTAAATTTTCTCTTACGAATTTTGAGGGTATAGCTATTACAATAATATCCATTCCTTTAGTCGCTTCTTCTTTTGAACTGGTAAAATTAATTTCCTCTGGTAACACAACATCCTTTAAATATCTAGCATCTGTTCTTGTTTTTTTTAAGTTTTCTGCATCACTATGGTTTATAGACCAAATTGTTACATCATGACCATTATAATTGAGGGCAACAGAAAGGGATAGACCAAAACTTCCTGCACCTAATATACTAATTTTCATTATTCCTCCTATAATTGTTTCTTTACAGAGAATTTATTTTCTGTACCATTTACTAATCTAACTATATTGCCTCTATGTTGATAAATAGCTAAAATTGCTAAACAAATAGTAAGTATAAATAACTCTCCACGAACTCCAGAAATGTAAAAAGCAAAAGGTACCACAAATGCAGAGATCAATGAACCTAAAGACATATATTTAGTTATAGCTACAATTGTTATACCTGCTATACAAATACCAAGCCCCAGCCAAAAATTTAATGCTACAATAAGTCCCATACCACAAGCAATACCTTTTCCGCCCTTAAATTTTAAATAAAATGCGAAATTATGACCAATCATTACTCCTGCTCCAGCATAAATGCCATATAAATAACTTGCATAAGCATCTGCTCTAAATATATAAATTACTAAAGAAGTAACAAGAAAACATTTAAAGAAATCCAGAAGGAATACTAAAACACCTGCCTTTTTACCTATGGTTCTCATTATATTAGTTGTTCCTGCGTTTCCACTTCCATGTTCACGAATATCTATACCATGTATTTTACCTACTATGTAGGCCGATTGTATACATCCTATAGAATATCCTATTAGTAATAAAATTAATCTAATCATTTTAGTTCCTTTCGCTCTTATTACGAGCTATGAAATGAATTGGTGTTCCCTTAAATCCAAATGCAAGCCTGAATTGATTTTCAATATACCTTTTATAAGAAAAATGAAGTAATTTTGTATCATTTACAAATAAAATAAATGTAGGTGGTTTTACTGAAACTTGTGTTACATAATAAATTCTTAATTGTTTTCCTTTTTCAGCTGGAGGTTGATTCATAGCCATAGCTTCTATAAGTACATCATTTAAAATACCTGTGCTTATGCGTAAAGAGGTATTTTCTATTACCATTTTTATTAAATCAAAAAGTTTATGAATTCTTTGTCCTGTTAATGCAGAAATGAAAAGCTTAGGAGCATAGGGCATGTATGCTAATTCAACATCTATATCGTTAGTATATTTTTTCATTGTCTTGTCATCTTTTTCTATTAAGTCCCATTTATTTACAACAATAATAGATGCCTTCCCTCTTTCATGTGCGATTCCTGCGATTTTTGTGTCCTGATCTGTAACTCCTTCTTCGGCATTAATCATCATAATTACAACATCTGCCCTTTCTATAGCAGTTACCGCTCGAACAAGGCTATATTTTTCAATGTTTTCTTTTACTTTGCTTTTTCTACGCATACCTGCCGTGTCAATAAGCATATATTTTTGTGAGTCTTTTTCATAATACGTATTTATTGCATCTCTTGTAGTTCCTGCTATATCACTTACTATTACTCTTTCCTCGCCTAATATTTTATTTACTAGAGAAGATTTACCTACATTAGGTTTTCCAACTATGGCAACTTTTATTATATCTTCGTCCTCATCTTCTAAACCTAACGCTTCAAAATGACCTACAACCACGTCTAACATATCTCCTAAACATAGAGCTTGACCGGCGGATATACCAATAGGGTCACCAAGACCTAAATTATAAAACTCGTAAATTTCACTATTATCCTTTTGCATATTGTCTACTTTATTTACAGCAAGTACAATTGGTTTTCTAGATTTCCTTAGTATATTTGCTATTTGTACGTCGTCATCAACTACACCCGTTTTTATATCAACTACATAAATTATTACATCTGCTGTTTCTATTGCAATTTGTGCTTGTTCATATATGCGTTTTAGCATTAAATCCTCAGAGTCCGGCTCTAGTCCACCTGTGTCTATTAATGTAAAATCATGATTCAACCAATTGGCGTCAGCATATATTCTATCTCTTGTTACTCCTGGGGTATCTTCAACTATAGAAATTCTCTCCCCTACAATTCTATTAAATAATGTTGACTTGCCAACATTTGGTCTTCCTACTACTGCTACTATTGGTCGTGGCATACTTCCTCCTAATTATTTTAATAAACTATTTAATATTAATAATCTGATTAACTAGTTCAGTTCCATCTTTTATTTTTTTAATTTTAGTATTTAATTTATCTTCTAACTCGTTCATTGTCATATCATCTAAAAAAATATCTTCATCACTTTTAAATGCATCGCTTGATATGAAAATATAATCTCCTAAATCTTTATTTTTTAGTTGTGTATAGAAATCAATTCCAGTTAGTAAGCCAACTACAGTTATTTTTTCTCCAAAAAAATTATTAATTATTTTATATACATTTATATGTATATTCTTAAATTTTTTACAGATTAAACTTGAAACATACACTATATTATCATAAGCTAATTCACCAGTAGCTATAGTTATTGCTACATTTTTATTGTAGGTAACTTCATGTAATCTTCTTGTTACCTCAAAATTAAAATTTCGAGTCATGCCTACTCCATTTTCAATTTGAGGGAAATCTTCATATTCCTCTATAGGAGGCATTTCTAAATTTGCTAAAAGATAAAATTCATCTGAGGCATATACAAATCTTGTATTAATTTCATTTTTCAATTTATCTTGTTTACTTTTTACACACTCTATTACATTTTTTGCATCTTCTGGTGTAAAACTCTCTAAATGGTGCAGTTTCTCTCTATATTTAGATATGCCTACAGGTACAATAGACAAGCTTTTTCCACCTTTTACCTTTGATAAATAGTCAATACTTTCTTCTAAGTATTTGCCATCATTAATATCTTTACATAGTACAATTTGAAAGTTCATTTCAATTCCTGCATTAGAAATTTTTTCTATATACTTAAATAAATTTTTTGCATTTGGGTTTTTCAACATAAAATATCGTAATTCCATATCTGTTGTATGAACCGAGATATTTATTGGAGATAAACGGTAAAATATTACCCTATCAAGGTCTTTTTCTTTCATATTGGTCAATGTTACATAATTGCCTTGTAAAAAAGACAATCTTGCATCATCATCTTTAAAATATAAAGTTTTTCTCATACCTTTTGGCATCTGATCAACAAAACAAAATATACATTTATTTTTGCATGATTTTGCATTATCCATTAAACCGCTTTCAAATATAATTCCCAAATCTTCTGTTACGTCTTTTTCAACTTCAAAAATCCACTCTTCATTACTTGGCTTAATAATTGACACTTCCACATAGTCATCATTTATAATGTATCTATAATCAAAAACATCTGTTATTTCTGTATCATTAATTGAGTTAAGTATGTCACCTGGTTCAATACCCAGTTCCTCCGCAATAGAATTTTTTTCCACTTTTATTATAACGTTTTGCATTATTTTAGCTCCAAAAAAGCCACCATTGAACCACGATCTGTTCCTGATCTACGATGCGAATAATATAAATCGTTGCATTTAGTACAATGGTTACTCATTTCTATATTATTTTTGTTTATACCACTTAAAATTAACTGTTCCCTACATATATTTTTAATGTCGATATAATACTTCTTACCATTAAAATCTATAAATTTTTTTGACCAAAAATATTCTTTTGTAAAGGCCAAATATACATCTTTATCTACTTCAAAACATTCCTTGTTTAAAGCTGGCCCAATAGCTGCGTAAATATTTTCTACGTTAGAATTCAGATTTATCATCTCTTTTATCCCTTCTGTAGCAATATTCAACACAGTACTTCTCCATCCACTATGTAATAGACCTATGTTTTTTTCAACAGGATCTACTAAAAAAATAGGTATGCAATCCGCATGAAAAGTAGATAGAGTAATCCCTTTTTTATCTGTAACAAAGCCATCATACCCTTCATGCTCATAACAATTGTCTTTATTAACATAAAGAACCTTATTACCATGTACTTGTTTAGAGTTAACTACAGCACCTTGAAAGTGAGCAGCATCTTTAATAAGCTCATAGTTTTTATCTACATTACTTTTACTGTCCCCTAAATAATAGCTTAAATTCATTGAACTATATTGATTTTTGGATACCCCACCTATTTTTGTACTAAAACAATGATTAATAAAGTTAAAATTATTAAATAAATCGAATTGTATAAACTTCACACCATTTTTTTCTATTACGCTCATTTATTACTCCTAAAATGCATTTACTATATGCTTAATATCTATATTACCTTGGTCTAATATACCTATGCAATCAAACCTTACACAGCCTCTGTATTCATTTATATAAACATAATATTCAGCTACTTTTCGTATTTGCATCATTTTTTTTGTATTTATAGCTTCTAATGGAGTTCCATATTCTAAGTTTTTTCTATACTTTACTTCTACAAATACTATATATTCACCATCTTGTGCAACAATATCAATTTCTTTATGGCTATACCTAAAATTCGTTTCTAAGATTTTATATCCTTTAGTTAAAAGATAGTCTTGGGCAAGTTTTTCACCATAATCGCCTTTTACCTTGTTTAAAGCCATTTTTTATCACTATTCCTATCCATTTCACTTACAAACACCAAAATTTGTGCTACTACCTCATAGAGCTCCGGTGGAATATACTCCCCTATTTCAATTTTATCTAGCTCTTCCACTAGTTCTGCATTTTCAACAAGAGGTATATCGTCAGCCTTTTCTATAATTTTTTTAGCCAACTCACCTTTTCCTTTTGCTACTACATTTGGTGCATACTGTTCTTTGCTATATTTTATGGCTACGGCCTTCTTTATTTCTTTATTTTTCATTGGCATATATTTTTCACGAAGGATCTTCTATGAATGTCTAAAAGTCCGTATTTTCTTATAGCTTCTATATGTTCGATTGTTCCGTAGCCTTTATTATTTTTAAAATGATATTGTGGATATATATCATCATATTCACTCATCAAATCATCTCTGTATACTTTAGCCACAATGCTAGCACAAGCAATTGCCATTGATTTACTATCGCCTTTAACAATTGTTTCTTGAGCAACAGGTACATCAATTCTAGTATTTCCATCTACTAATAATATATCAGCCTTATTCTTTATACCCTCAAATGCCTTTTCCATGGATCTACAAGTTGCACGCAATATATTAATTTCATCAATTTCTTTAGCCGAACAAATACCTATTGAAATATCAATTGCTTTTTCTTTAATTATTTCGCTTAATTCTATTCTTTTTTCTACATTTATTTTTTTCGAGTCATTTACTCCGGCTATAAATAAATCTTTTGGCAAAGTAATGCAAACGGATACCACAGGGCCAGCAAGAGGACCTCTACCTACTTCATCTATACCATAAATACAATTATGGTTAATTAAAAATTGATTATCGAAATTAATTAACCTATGTACTCTTTTCCTTTCCCTTTCTACATTGAAAATTTTCTTTTCGTATTTCGATACAATTTTTTGTACGCATTTTCTATTATCCAACTTGTACTCATTAACTAGGTCTTGCCAATTATCTTCACTGGAATTTTCAAATATTTCTTTTACATCTTTTAAATACTTCATAAATCACCTTTGCACATTTTATTGTTAACTTTACTGAATTATAACAATTTTTTTATTTTTATGCAAAAAAATAAAATTCCATACTCCCATCTTTGACACTTTAAAAGACTAAAAACCACTGCTGATATTGTCAAATTGAGGTTTCAGGTGGTTTTTAGTCTGCTAAAAAAGTGCGTAATGTCTATGAACTTTTGGTGATTTCAAAAATTTTCAGCATATCTATATATTTTATAATCTGGTAGTCTAATCTGAAGTTAAAGTATTCGTGTAAAGCATCTGTAAGGTCCAATCGTATACCTTGGTATGTAACCAGCACCTTTTACTTTGTTTAAGCTCATATCTGATAATATCGCTAAAATATTGCAACAAGAGTATATGTAATCTAGTTTAGATTCTAAAATTCTGTACACTAAAAGGAATTTAAAACAAGTCATAAAATGTGCATCGACCTATTATCTTTCATCTTAGGTGCTTTTCATGTGGATACGAAAAATGATTCTGTGCATATTTACTTTTGAAAAGGTTTTGACACAGCCTGTAGAGCAGTTTACGAACTAAATGACCAGAGTGTTTGGTTTTTGCGTTTTACAAGAGCCAAAGCCCCGAGTGTGTAAATCGAAATAGATTGCACACTTTATTTTACATAAAGAAAGACATTTATAAAGTAAAAGGAAATAAGGAAAAAAATGTATTGACACAGGTTAACAATTATATTATTATTCATATAGTTACTTAAAGTTAACTATAACAGGAGAGTGTTTATGAATTTAATTAAAGGTAAACAAAAAAAAGAATACACTATATCAAGCGTTGAAGCAGAAGGCGAAATGAAGGATTTTTTATTTAGCCTTGGCTGTTATGAAGGCGAATGCATTTCTATTATTTCAAAACTAGGCAGTAATCTAGTAATAAATATAAAAAATGAAAGATATGCTATTGATGAAAAATTGGCTAAAGCTATTATAGTTGAGTAAAATTTTTTATAAAAATTACTGCAAATATTATAATGGTCTTTGCTAGTTTTTAGTGTGGTTATTTGTGCTGTTCTGTTAGTTTTAGTTAACTATAATTCAAAGGAGGAAGTTAGATGATTATTGCATTAGCAGGTAATCCAAATAGTGGAAAGACTACTATTTACAATGCATTAACTGGTAAAACAGAAAAAGTAGGAAATTGGGCAGGTGTAACTGTAGAAAGGAGAGAAGCTCTATTAAAAAAATCATATGGTAAAGAAAACGTAACAATAGTTGATTTACCAGGGGCTTATTCCATGTCACCTTATACGAGCGAGGAAAGTATTACTCGTGATTTTGTAAAAAATACAAACCCAGACATAATAGTAAATATTGTAGATAGTTCAAACTTAGAGAGAAGTTTATTTTTTACAAGTCAGCTTTTGGAATTGGGAATTCCCACAGTTATCGCCTTAAATAAAGGGGATATTGCCGAGCGAAAAAATAATATTTTCGATATAGAGTCTTTAGAAAAAGAATTATCTTGTCCTATTATCCTTACTTCAGCATTATCTGGTTTCGGTTTACAAGATTTAATCAATAAAGCCATGGAGCTCCATAAGAATAATAAGGGACAAAGTCCGTTAAAAATACCTGGTATTGAAGAATATAACGAAAAAAATGCAAAAGAAAATGATTTAAAGAGACAGAATTATGTTAAGAGTATTGCAAAAAAACATATGACTCTTGGCCAAGCTTCCACGGAGGATACAACAAGCGATACTATAGACAGAATTGTTGCACATAAAATAATAGGACTTCCTATTTTTTTCGCCATAATGTTTGTGGTTTTCTCAATATCTCAAACTTATGTTGGACCTATTATTGCTGAGTGGTTGGATGCATTGTTAAATGGCGGTGAATTATTCGGCGCTGAAATAGCTGGACTTGGTGGCATTACAGAAAATTTCCTAGTAGGACTTGGTGTAAATGACATTTTGGTTTCTTTAATACTTGACGGTGTTATAGGTGGTGTTGGTGCTGTTGTTGGTTTCCTACCTTTAATAATGGTTTTATTCTTACTTCTTTCATTACTTGAAGATTGTGGTTATATGGCAAGAGTTGCTGTATTACTTGATCCCTATTTTAAAAAGATTGGTTTGTCAGGTAAATCTATGATACCCATGATAGTTGGTAGTGGATGTGGTATTCCTGGTATAATGGCTACAAGAACTATTAAAAGTGAAAAAGAGCGAAATATGACAGCAATACTTACGCCATTTGTTCCATGTGGTGCAAAGCTGCCTATTATTGCACTATTTACATCAACTTTTTTTGGAGATTCTCCTTTATTAGCACCATTTATGTATTTGTTAGCAATATTTATTATTGTATTAACTGGACTTTTTATAAAGGCTATTACAGGTGCAGATCCTGATAGTAACTTTATTATGGAACTACCAGAATATAAACTTCCAAGTATTACTAGAGCGATTAAGGTTATGTTTGATAGAGCATCAGACTTCATAAAGAAAGCCTTTACTATTATTTTAGTTTGTAATATGGTTGTATGGTTTATAAGTACTTATAGTTGGGATTTACAAGTAGTAGAAGATGCAAGTACAAGTATACTTGCTTCTGTTGCATCACCTATTGCGCTTTTAATTATTCCTTTAGGATTTGGTACTTGGCAATTTGCATCAGCTGCCGTTACTGGTTTTATTGCAAAAGAAAACGTAGTTGGTACACTTGCTGTTGTATTTTCTATAACAAATTTAATTGACACTGAAGAATTTGCAGTTGTAGGAGATATAAGCACAATATCCAATGCATTTGGCATAACAGCTGTAGCAGGATTTGCCTTTATGGCCTTTAATTTATTTACACCTCCTTGTTTTGCAGCAATAGGAGCGATGCGTTCTGAAATAACAGATAAAAAATGGTTAAGATTCGGTGTATTATTACAATTTGCTGTGGGTTATTTAACTGCATTAACTATTTATCAGTTCGGAACAATTATTGTTGATGGTAGAATTGCTGATGGCTTTATTGCAGCTATTATTATATATATTGTTTCAATCTTTGGTATAATTAAATTAATTAATAAACAAAAAAAATCTGCTGTTTAAATTAACTTATATTTTTTCTTACTTTATATTTAAATTATGTATAACGTAAATTGAAAGGAGAATAATATGGTAGATATAATCGTTGGTTTAATTATCGTTTTAGTTCTTTTTCTTGCTATTTTTAGTATGTATCGAAGTAAGAAAAAAGGTAAAACATGTTGTGGTTGTAGTGCTAAACCCGGTGAGATGAGTTGTCACTGTAGTACTATACCTAAAAAATAAAAAACAAGGAGCTGTCCTAAAGTAGAATTAACCTGCTTTAAGACAGCTCCCTTTCTTTCTTTTTTATTATTTTGATTATTAAACGTATTTCTATAATTAATGTCCTCCAATACTTTTTTCTAGGTTTTTATCTTTTTTTGATGGATATTTCAAAACCACTCTTTAAAATTCAAATTATAAAGTTGTTCCAAGTTCCCAAATATTCAATTGTTGTAGTGCTACACTACCTATGTTACAAAAAAAGTTCAAAAAAAGAACACTTAAGTTATAATAGTAATCATAAAAAAACATTAACCAAAAAAAAGGTGTTCTTATGAAAACAATTATAGCAGAAGAGGAGTTACAACAGCAGCAAGGAAATCCCCTACGAACAGGCAATTCATATACAGATAGTTAGAAAAATATAATGGCACAATACAAAGTTTAGCATTAAAATGAACAAGACTAAAGAGCCACCCATCTGAATTTTTACTTCGTAAAAACCAAACGTTTCACGTTTGTCCACCGTTCACCATGGTTCTACAATGAACATACAAAAGAGGAATTAGGTTTAATAAAAGATGTTTACAAAAGACACAGGCTAGCAGAAGTTTTCATGCAGTTAATAAAAAGAGGGTATATCAGGTGCTATGATAGTATGTGTCGACAAATAAGAAAGATGAATAGTACCAAAAAAACTCAAAGATATAAAACAAAACACATAGAAGTAAGAGGAGAATATATAAGGTACAAGGTTCAAATAGATATAAAATATGTACCAATGAAATGTTTAGAAAAAAATGAATATAATAAAAGACATGATCAAATAACAGCGAGAGATGAGTATTCAAGGAAAAGAGTATTACTTATAAATATAACAAATAGGACTAAATTTTTAGAAGACTTAGAAGAAAAAATGGGCGTCAAAATAAATACAGTACAGACGGATAATGGAAGTGAATTTGTAAACAACAGTGAAGAAACAAGCAAATCGACTGCTTTTGAAGAAAAATTAAAGGAATTAAATATAAACCCATCTTCAACATATGATAGCAGTCAAAAAACCGTGAAGCCCCTTTTACATAAAGGATTCATAGCTTTTTGATTTTAAAAAATTCTAGACTACATTTAATTTCGGCGGATTATTTATCTTAACTTTCATTTTTTTGAAAATTACTTTATCTTCCTCTTTAATTTCTGTAAATTTATATGCTTTTGCTTCGTTTTTTATATCTAATTTAACTATAGACACTCCTTGCAATATACTCAAAAATCTATCTGTACTAACATTGGCTCCGCATAACTTTAGATCATAGCTAACTGCATTATAAATATATTCGGCAAGTACGCACATGTATATATAACCTTTTACTCTTGATTCTTTCCAATGATACATAGGTCTTAAATCTAAAGTGTTTTTTAGTATGTCGAAGGCGTGCTCTACTTGATTCAAATTTTTATATATTTGTATCAGTTCTTCGCTATTATATTTTTTTGTTATTGCTTCTTATAAGGAAAGTGCCATCCAATCTTTCTTCTTCTGCTAACAGAGTTTCGTTTTTACAAAGTTCAAAAGTGAATCCGCATTTATTATCAGCTTCAATGTATGTAACATCAAAGTACTTGCCATGTTTTTTATTCAAAAAAGTATTTACTTTTTTCACAAGAGAATCTTTATCTTTAACCTTGCTACGAGGGTTATTCAATAAGATTTTAAATTCTTCTAACATTTCGACTATGTCATTTATTTTACCATTTCTATAAGTCCTATCGTCATTTTTTTATCTACATTCAAACATAATAACAACCTATCATCTATGGCGCTTACTTCCTTAACGAATAGAAATGGATTGTCACTTTTATCCATATGAGTTTCATCTATCACCGTATCTGTAAGATATTTTTTTGTCCATGCCCTTGGAATTGCCATAACGAATTTTTGTTTCAAATCTTTTATACAGTCAATGTTGTCTTTCGTTAGCATTCCTCTATCTCCGACAAAAATAAATTCATCAATTTTATATTCACTTTTTATTTCAGTAACGATGTCAGAAACCGTTGATTTATCAACAGTATTGCCTTTGAAAATTTTGCACTTTACAGGAAATCCTTCAAGTGTTGTAATAACACCTATTACAACTTGAGGTTTGTCACGTCTATGATTTTTTGAATATCCATATTCAGCTAGAATGCAGTTATATCCCTCCATGTAGCTGCTTGTTATATCATAAAATAATTCATCTAAATTCTGTTTATATTTTGCTACTGCTGTCTTGTATATAAGTTTTTCTAATATTTCAAAATTGTCATTTAAAACGTCTAGAGCTCTATATAAAGCTTGTGTATCAAAGTCTACATCAAAAAAATATTTGTAAGGTGTAAGCTCAAGCCAGTTACATAGTTCTAATTTACTTGATGGACATAAAATTCTGTTGATTACCATTATTTTAATGCAATCAAAAGCTTTAGTAAGAGAAATCGGAATATTAGATTCGGCTTTATTTATAAATTTTTCACTAAATTTAAGTTTATCAATATAATTAAATAAATAGTAAAATGCACCATAGGAAAAGACAGAGCTAATAGATAAATCATCTAAAGGAATCATTTTTTTAGATTTAGAAAACACATGTCTAAGTCTTTCAGCTTTATTTTCTGAAATAGCACCAATGCTAGCAATAACTCGGTGCTTATTTTTACCATCTTCACGGTATGATTCTACTAAATCGGCATGATAATAAGTAGTATTTTCTTTTTTCTTAGTATAATTTTAAAAAACATAAGCACTTCCTTAGGTCTTGACTTAATAATATCATTTAAATTTCGGTAGCACAGGTCTAATATTCAAGGTTAGTCTTTACTACAAAACGAGGTGAAAAACAGGTCAAATCCCTAAAATTCAAGATTTGACCTGTTTTTGGTGTTGAAGATGGGTTTAAAATAAAGTCGAATATTTAGAGGTAAATATAGATTCATTTTTGGTATCTGTCAAACAAGAGAATATGATTGGTAATTATAAATGTATTATTAATTATAAAATTTACTCAGATAAAGTTATCATAAATGGAGAAATAAATAAAAGTTCAATATTTATTTTACCAATTACATCGGATAAAGTGTTGGTTAGATCACATACAGGATATTCTAGTACAGATGATATTTTTTATCATGCTGGAGGATTTTCAGCAATTGAATATTACATAAAATCAGATAATTTTGGAAAGTTCACAGTTGAAATAGATATATAATAATTCATAGTTTTTTGTGAAAAATTCAATATCTGATATAATTTATATTGATTAGATGAAAAATAATATTTTTGTATGTGGATTCAATTAATATACTGACCATAAAACCCTATTTAAAATACATATAATAAATTTCATATAAATATTTTGTGGTCAAAATGTGGTCAATGTAATTAAAAAACCACCAAAAATCTTGTTAATTCAAGGTTTTTGGTGGTTTAATCTTATTCCCACTCAATAGTACTAGGTGGCTTACTAGTTATATCATAAACAATCCGATTAACATCGTGGCATTCATTAACCAACCTTACACTAATTTTTTCCAGAACATCATAAGGTATACGAGCCCAATCAGCACTCATTGCATCTAATGATGTAACGCCTCTTAAAGCAATAGTATATCCATATGTTCTTTCATCGCCCATTACACCCACAGACCTTAAACCAGTTAAAACTGTAAAGTATTGCCAAATATCTCTATCTAACCCTGCATTTTTAATCTCTTCCCTATAAATATAATCTGTGTGTCTTAAAATATCTAACTTTTCTTTAGTTATGTCGCCTATTATTCTTATAGCTAGCCCAGGACCTGGAAAAGGCTGTCTAAATACTAAGTCCTCTGGCAAGCCAACGGCCAAGCCAACTTTACGGACTTCATCTTTAAACAAATCTCTAAGTGGTTCAATTATATCGTCAAAGTCAATTACATCCGGTATACCCCCAACATTATGGTGACTTTTAATAACAGCAGAATTTTTTGTTCCACTTTCTATTACATCTGGATATATTGTGCCTTGTGCGAGAAAATCTACGCTTCCTATTTTCTTTCCTTCTTCTTCAAAAACTCTAATAAATTCTTCGCCAATTATTTTCCTTTTAGTCTCAGGATCTGAAATTCCTGCTAACTTACTTAAAAATCTTCCTTCAGCATTCACTCTTATTAAATTCATGGAAAAACGTTCTCTGAATATATTTTCCACTTCATCACCTTCATTATGACGTAGTAATCCATGATCCACAAACACACATATAAGGTTGTCACCTATAGCTTTGTGAATTAGGGCAGCCGCAACTGAGGAATCCACCCCGCCACTTAAGGCTAGTAAAACTTTTTTATTACCAACCTTTGCTTTTATGTCATTTACCATTTCTTTAGCTATATCGTCTACAACCCAATCCCCTTTACAATTGCAAATATTATAAAGGAAATTACTTATTATTTTATTACCTTCATTTGTATGCACAACTTCAGGGTGAAACTGTACTCCGTATAAATTTTTATTCTTATTTTCCATTGCAGCAACTTTACAAGTGTTTGTACCTGCTATTAGCTTAAAGTCTTCTGGAGCATTTTCTATATGGTATGTATGACTCATCCATGAAATATTATTTTTATCTAAACCATTAAATAAAAGGCTATTTGTATCATATTTAATTTCCGTTTTGCCATATTCTTTATTTGGAGCTTTTATTACATTGCCTCCGTGTAAATGTCCCATTAATTGGCAACCGTAGCAAATACCTAAAATAGGTATGCCCATATCAAATATTTCCTTTGAAACGATTGGTGCATTCGCATCAGTTACAACACTCGGTCCACCTGTAAAAATAATTCCAATAGGATTCATTTCTTTAATTTCATTTAAAGGCGTATCGTATGATATAACCTCACAATATACATTTAAATCTCTCACTCGCCTTGCAATTAACTGATTATATTGCCCACCAAAATCTAATACTAAAATAAGTTCATGTTTCATTAATCTTTTCTCCTTTGTAGAAAACAATTATTTAAATCGTGAAGAATTAGACTTACTCCTCAAATATTATATTTGATGGAGAAATTGACTAATTCTACGCTCAACGTGGATTCACCCACTTACGTGGTTAGTTAACTTTCTGAATTGATATTTCTATATTATTTCATATATTAATTGTAACTTTTCAACTTTTTCTTTGGAAATTGAAATTGAATTTTCGATTATGTCCGCTACATATGTACTGTCATCTTTGTCTGTAAAGTAGGTTAATATTTTTTCACCTTTTTTAACACTATCACCTACTTTTTTATTGAATAAAATACCTGCGCTCATATCTATTGCATCGTCTTTTGTTCTTCTTCCTGCCCCTAATTCCATTGCTGCCTCGCCTATTTTTAAGGCTATAATTTTTTCTATATATCCATCTTCTTTAGCTACAATTTCCACTTTATATTTTGGTTGTTTGAACTTACTATAGTCCATAACAACTTCAGAATTACCACCTTGAATCTTAATAAATTCAACTAGTTTCTTTAGACCTTCTCCATTATAAATTTTTTCTTGCAATAGTTTTTTACCAGCCTCAGTAGTTCCAACACACTTGCTATTTATTAGCATTTGACTACCTAACTCTAAAACTAATTCAAGTAAGTCTTTAGGCCCATTTCCTTTTAATGTTTCTATTGCTTCAATTACTTCAATTGAATTACCTACTGCAAAACCTAGAGGTTCTTCCATATTAGTTATAACAGCTTTAGTTACTCTTCCTGAGCCATTTCCAATATCTACCATTGTTTTCGCTAATTCTCTTGCTGCATCTATACTTTTCATAAAAGCACCACCACCAGTTTTTACATCTAAAACAATGGCATCAGCACCACTGGCTATTTTTTTACTCATAATAGATGACGCTATAAGCGGTGTAGATTGAACCGTCCCTGTTACATCACGAAGAGCATAAAGTTTTTTGTCTGCTGGTGCTAGATTACCTGTTTGACCAGCAACTGCAATACCAATTTCATTTACCTGTTTAATAAACTGTTCCATAGACATTGATATTTCGGCACCTTCTATAGATTCGATTTTATCTAAGGTACCACCTGTATGTCCCAATCCTCTTCCGCTCATTTTAGCCACTGGCACACCACATGACGCAACTAATGGCGCTAATACCAAAGTAGTTTTATCACCTACCCCACCCGTTGAATGTTTATCACATTTTATTCCATTAATTGAACTTAAGTCTAAAATTTCGCCCGAATTCGCCATTGCCATTGTTAAATTTACACATTCTTCTTTTGTCATGCCATTTAAAACTATAGCCATAAGTAATGACGATGCTTGGTAATCCTCCATTGTTCCATTTGTATATTCCTTTACAAACCACTCTATTTCTTCCTTAGAAAGCACTTCTTTATCTCTTTTTTTCTCAATTATTCGAATTATATTCATTATATTTCCCCTTCCAATAACTTCTTTTTTAAATATTTATTATTAAGTACTACTTGATTATTTTCTATGTCTAATTTAAATTTTCGGTATTTACTTTTATTGAATGTTTTATAATAATCAAGTAATAAAATATAGGTCTTACTAATATCCGACTTCATTCTTATGGCTTCCAACAGTATAGCTTCAAAATAGATGTATTCTTCATTTTTAAGTAATAATTCAGCCATAGAATTTAGTTGTATAATGTATCTGCTTAAATTACTCTCTCCATTTATTATAGCTTCTAAATTTCTTACTCCATATATCTCTTTTATCTCTAAATTTGTGTATTGTTTGTCTAGCCTAAGCATTGTATCTTCACTTAGCACCCTTAAGTTCTCTTTTATATTTTTAAAACTAATTTCTTGTGCTTTATTATCAAAATTAACCTCTATATCAAAAATTTTTTTATCTGCAAACAAAAAAACTTCTTTAGGTAATTCTTTAAAATGAAAAAAATCAATACTAGCCTCACGCTCAATGTATTTTTCCATTTTTCCTTTTACTCTATTACTTTTATTAATTTTAAAATATATTATAAGAACTATAAACACTACAATAGGTACAGAGGCGGGAAATGGTATATTTGAAATATTAATCATTTTTACCCCTTAATCATATAAATTTTTGGTTTCCTTAAGTACAGGCTCATAGCCTTTGTCTTTAAGTTTTTTCAAAATTTTATTTTTATGGTCATGACCAAAAGCTTCAAGAGTTATAACTAACTCAACAGCTTTATTTCTATTTATACTTACAAATTGGTTGTGGTCAAGTTTTATTATATTTCCATTTTCTTTAGAAATTATATTAGCTACATTTACAAGTTCACCCGGTCTATCAGGTAAATATACTCCAAATGTAAAAATTCTACCTCTATTAATTAAACCATGTTGAACTAAAGATGCCATTGTTATTACATCCATATTACCACCACTTAATATAGAAACTACATTTTTATTTCTAAATTTAATGTGTTCTAAGGCAGCAACAGTTAACAATCCTGCATATTCTACTATCATTTTATGATTTTCCATTAGACTTAAAAATGCATCTATTAATTCATTGTCATCTATTAAAATAATATCACTTATATTTTCTTTAATATAAGGAAAAACTTTATCCCCTGGAGCTTTAACTGCAACGCCATCGGCGATAGTATCTACTTTATTTAATACACTTGCCTTATTCATTTCTATAGAATATTTCATAGATGCAGCCCCCACTGGTTCAACACCTATAACTTCTACGTGAGGCATTAACATTTTTACTAGTGTTGACACCCCTGACGACAACCCGCCACCACCTATAGGTACAAGAATAACATCTACCTCCGGCAATTCTTTTAATATTTCGTATGCAATTGTTCCTTGTCCAGTGGCTATGTCTAAGTCATTAAATGGATGAATATAAGTGTATCCCTCTTCTAAGGACATTTTTTTCGCATAATCCGATGCCTCATCGTAACAATCGCCATGTAGTATGACCTCAGCTCCATAGCTTTTTGTTCTATTTACTTTAACTAAAGGCGTTGTTGTTGGCATAACGACTTTAGCTCTAATATTCATTTCCTTAGCTGCATAAGCAACGCCTTGTGCGTGATTTCCCGCAGATGAAGTAATTAAACCTTTAGACTTTTCTTCATCTGTTAGTAATGAAATTTTATAGTATGCACCTCGAATTTTATAAGAACCTGTTTTCTGAAAGTTCTCTGGTTTTAAATAAATATTATTATTATATTTGCAACTTAGCTCATTGCAATAAATTAAATCTGTTTTATTTATTACACTTTCAACTATATTCATTGCATTTTTAAAAGACTCTACTGAATTCATATAACCTCCACCATATTTTAACTACTCTAGTTTATTACTTACAATAATTATTGTCAAATTACATTAAATTTGACACAGAGGTAAAAATTTACTAAAATAATATTAGATACGAACTCGTAAATAAAAATTAGAAAAGAGGAAAAAAATGATTAATAATTTAAAAGATGATTTCAAGAAAGTTTTTGGAACTAACAGCAACTGTGTATACTTTTCACCAGGTCGTGTAAACTTAATTGGTGAACATATAGACTATAATGGCGGCTTTGTTTTTCCTTGTGCCTTAGATATTGGAACATATGGAGTATATAAAAAAAGAAATGACAATATATGCAGGTTTTATTCCAATAACTACAAAGACAAAGATATTATTGAAATAGACTTAAATACTTTAAAGTATGACCAAGACCATAATTGGGTAAACTATATGAAAGGTATAATTTACTACTTAAATGAATTAGGTTATAAATTTGATGGCTTCGATTTATTAATTGAAGGAACTATTCCTAATGGTTCTGGTTTATCTTCCTCAGCTTCCATAGAACTACTTATGGCTACAATTTTAAATACTGAATATAATTTAAATATTGATAAAGTTGAATTAATAAAACTATGTCAAAAATCAGAAAATGAATACATAGGTTTAAATTGTGGAATAATGGATCAATTTGCCATAGGTATTTGCGAAAAAAACAAAGCTGTAATGTTAAACACAAATACTCTAGAGTACACACATGTACCCTTAGACATTGAGGGATACAAAATTGTAATATGTAATACCAAAGTTAAAAGAGGTTTAGCCGATTCAAAGTACAACGAAAGAAGAAAAGAATGTGATTTAGTTCTAGAAAAATTAAATACAATTGGAAAATTTAATTTTTTATGTGAGGCAACTTTAAAAGACCTCGAAAATATAAAGCCCCTTTTAAATGGCGATGTATTATTTAAAAGAGCAAAGCACGCAATAAGTGAGAATGATAGAACACAAAAAGCTAAAAACGAATTAACAAAAGGCAATATTATAGAATTTGGTAATTTATTAAATCAATCCCATGAATCATTAAAAACCGATTACGAAGTTAGTTGTAAGGAATTAGACCTAATGGTAGAACTTGCACAAAAATACGGTGCAATCGGGGCAAGAATGACAGGCGCAGGCTTTGGCGGATGTACCGTTAACATCGTACCAGATAATAAAGTTAAAGATTTATTAGATAATCTCCCTAAGGATTACAAAAAAGAAACAGGATTAAATGGCGAAGTGTACATTGCTAACTCTGGAAATGGTGCTAGAAAGTTATAGGTGAAAAATGATAGGTCAATTAATTAACTACGCAATAGATAAAAATTACATTGAAGAAAATGACAGATCTTATATAGGTAATAAAATTTTGAATATTGTTGGTGAAAATGAACATAATTTTTTTAGTAATGAAACCAATAATGATATTATATACATTTTAAATAAACTACTTGATATTGCTTGTGAAAATGGAAAAATTGAAAATACAATAACTCAGCGTGATCTTTTAGATACTAAAATTATGGGCGAAATAACACCTCTCCCTAGTATAGTAATTAAAAAGTTTCAAGAGTTATACAAAAACAACAAAGAGGACGCAACTAACTACTTCTATAATCTATCTAAAGATATTTATTATATTCGCACAGATAGAATTGAAAAAAATATAATGTGGGAAAGCCATGGTTTAGATATAACAATTAATTTATCTAAACCCGAAAAAAACCCTAAAGATATAGCCAAAGCAAAAAACACGCCTAAAAACAAATATCCTAAGTGCTTGCTTTGCAGGGAGAATGAAGGCTTTGCAGGAAATTTAAACCATCCAGCTAGACAAAATTTAAGACTTATACCTCTAAGTTTATGCAATGAAAATTGGTTTTTGCAATATTCTCCCTATAGTTATTTTAATGAACACTCAATTTTACTTAATGAAAAACATATACCTATGGTTATTAACAAAAGAACTTTTGATGCTTTGCTATCATTTGTTGACTATATACCACATTACTTCGCCGGCTCCAATGCCGATTTGCCTATTGTGGGTGGTTCAATTCTTAGTCATGACCATTACCAATGCGGTAATCATATTTTTCCTATGGATAAAGCTAATTCATTTCATAAAGTTACTAAAAATAATATAACTTTAGAGCTATTACAATGGCCTTTATCAACAATTAGATTATGTGGAGAAAATAAAAATGAAATTTTAGCCTTAGGCGAGAAAATACTTAACCAGTGGATTGATTATTCAGATCCAGAACATGATATTGTTGCTCATACAACTGAAAGACACAATACAATAACACCAATTGCCAGAAAAAAAGGCAATCAATACATATTGAATTTAGTTTTAAGGAATAATAGAACCTCCAAGGAACACCCCGACGGTATTTTTCATCCTCATAAGGAAATTCACCACATTAAAAAGGAAAATATAGGCCTTATAGAGGTTATGGGCCTTGCTATTTTACCAGCCAGACTAAAAGATGAACTGAAAAATATTGAATATGTACTTTTGAATAAAAAAGAAATTAGCGAAGAACTCCTAAATCATAAAAATTGGATTGAATATTTAAAAACTAACTATAATGAAAAAGATAATTTAATTGAATATCTAAAAAATGAAGTAGGTAAAAAATTCATGGAGTGTTTAACTCATTGCGGTGTGTTTAAATTGAACGAACATGGCAAAAACGGATTTATAAAATTCTTAAATACAATTTAGTTTGTTAATAAATCTATTTAATAGAGAGATTGTAGGATACTCATGTGGTTCAAAAAAGGATGCAAGTTTAGTATATGAAGCTTTTATGAATTTAACAATCAATTTAATGGAAATAGAAATTTTCCATACAGATAGAGGAAATGAATTTAAAAATAAAGTAATAGATGAAGTGCTACAAGCATTTGAAATAGAGCGGTCACTTAGCAAAAAAGGTTGTCCTTATGATAATGCAGTAGCTGAAGCAGCGTATAAAATTATAAAAACAGAATTTGCATATGAAAGAATATTTAATGATTTAGAAGAATTAAAGAAAGAACTTTCAGAATATGTTCTATGGTATAACTATAAACGCATTCATGGATCATTAAATTATGTAACTTCTGTTGAATACAGATTAAAAAGGGATAATGCAAGCTAAAGAAGATGCAGTAATAGAGAAGGATTAACTTTTATGCCGCGAAAGTATATTTATTTTGAGTGGCCCCTCTGGTATACACAAATTATTAAAGACATTAGAAACAGAAGGGCTACTAACTGTGTGTGGACAAGTTCAATATGGCAGTCAATACGCAAGACAATTTAAAGTTGTTCTGTCTGCTGAAGAAGTGGCTGCACGAAGTATAATGTCACAAGATTTTAATAAAAGTTCAATTGCAAAAATTGCAGTTGCTTTAGTTAAATAAAGCAAAGGTTCTGACGATGACTCAAATGATGAGTTAGTAGCAGAGCTAGAAAAAATGTTAGAAGATTATAAAAACAGGGAGGATTAACTACGGAATACAGGAGGTTTTTTTACCAAAGAACGGTGAAAACCATAAAATATTAAATTCACGAAGCCGAATTTTTTATTTTTAACTAGGAGAGCTAATATGGAAGTATCAATTTTTTCATTTCTAACAGCACTTATATGGAGTACAGCTTTTATTTTTATAACTTACAATGTGCGTAAAATTAATGGAATAAAAAAATATTATGATATTGGATTACTATTCTTTTAGTATTTTTAGAATATTCTTTCCTCTAGAATTTAGTTTTACAAAGGTAATACCTGCAGAGAAATTTTATGCAGATACGTTCAAAGTTCTTTATTGATATAGAATGAATGGATTTGAAAGTATTCACATAATTAAGGTTTTACTTACAATTTGGCTAGTAGTATCTGTGGTTAAAATTAGAGATTTTATTATTGAATATAAAAATGTTCATAAAAATATAATAAAGTTATCAAAACCTTGTGAGAGCAAAGAATTAGAAATTCTAGACACTATAAAAATAGAACTAAACAAATACATTAATATTAATGTTTACAAAAGCAGTTATATAAGTACACCTATCGGAATAGGCTTATTTGACAAATCTATAGTACTCATGGATAAGCCTAACAAGGTTGAGTATTTATCTGTAATAGTTAGTACGTTGAAAAGTCCGAAAGGAAATCAGAAATAACTGAACGATTTAAAGTAGTTATGAACTATATACCTAACAATAATTAGTTTTTAATTGCTACATTGTTTTTATTAATGAGTGTTTTATCTTATGCGTACATATTACAACCATCATATAAAGCACCAACAGATGAGTCAATAGCAATTTCTACTGATGATGCTTATATTATGAAAACTAAAGATGGTAAGTATTTATTTTATATTGATGGTAAGATTGATGATGAGATTAGTGGGGAAACAGCTAAAATTTTTATTGATTATGGCTATAAGATAATTGAAGAGAAGTAAAATGAAAAAATTTTTATTTATATCGATGTTATGTTTAACGTTGATACAACCGTTTTTTACCAACACCGTAATGGCAAACGAAATAGAACAAAAAATTATAGAAATTGAGAATGTGAAAGAAGCTCGTAAAGACATAATTGAAATGCGTTTTAGAACTAATACGGATATATTACTGGTAAAATGAATTCTCAAGAACAGGCACTATATAATAAAAATAAGACAAAAGGCTTATTATGTATGTCTAATGGTAAATTAGCTATTGATTACGCACAAAAAAATTATTCAACTAGGCTTACTGATGGGAATGGTGATGCATTTAGACATGCATCATGGAATTATGGAATGGTAATAGATGTAGGCTATGATTTTGCTAAATCATGGAGTGATGCTCATGAAAATATTGCTTTTGTAGCTTCTAGAAAGCCAGGTAATCCATCTATACTGAATATTCCAACGTATTCTACTCCTCTATTTTTTATGTCTCCTAATACCTTTAACCAATATTTGCTTGTTTCATTTTCTCTTATCCATATGCCTAAAACATCTTTATAACCATCATCATCTGTGCCTATTGCAATATATGCTGCCTTTGATACTATTCTATTATTCACCTTTACTTTGTAATGTATTGCATCCATAAAGATAAAATAGTATTTTGAATTTAAGGGTCTATTTTGCCAGCCTTCTATCACAGGTAATATTTTGTCTGTTATTGTAAACACTTAACTTGCTGATAACTCATAACCATATATATCTTTTATATGATCTGATATGTCTCGTATTGTCATACTAGAACAGTGGTGAACAGCTGATAAATGCGTAGCATTTGGTTTTTAGGGAGTAAAAATTCAGACCTTTAGCATACATTGATATTACTTTATCTTCTATATTTCCTAATGTTCTGGAGTTTATAGGTAGTATTTTAGGCTCAAATTCCCCATTTCTATCTCTTGGTGTTGATATCCTTAATTCCTAAATATCTGATTTTACTGTCTTTTCTGTTTTTCCATTTCTGTAGTTTTTTTGTTTGCATTTCTATCACTTTTACTGTAACCTAACTCTTCTTCAAGCTCTGCTTCCAAAAGTGCTTCTACCACTTCTTTCATCATTTGTTTCAATACTGCATTTAAATCCTCACCATTTCTTATGTCGTGTATTTCCATCATATCTTGTACTAACTCACTTACTTTTGTTGTTTTTTGTATAATAAAAGTCCTCCATATATTAAAATTAATTTTATATCATTAATTTTTCTTATGGAAGACTTTTTTTATTTACACAGATTTTTGGACACTACCACTTCTTCCATTTTTTAAAAGGCTTTTTCTTCTGTTGGTGCGTACTATATTCCTTTTACTCTCACTGAAAAATGAATTGCATCAATAAATATAATCGGATATACCCTTGATAATGGTCGGTTTTGCCATTCTTCTTTTTCAGGTATAAGTTTATCTGTTATATCAGATACTGTTCCTCCAGAAACTTCAAATCCATATATTTCGTTAATCTGATCTGATATTTATCTTATTGTTAGTCCACTTGCATACATTGAAATTATCTTCTCTTCAATTCCTGAAATATCTTTTTGTCTCTTTTTTACGACTTTTGGCTCAAAATCACCATTTCGGTCTTGTGGCACTTCAATTAGAATCTCTCCATAGGTGCTTTTTAAAGTTTTACTTTTATATCCATTTCTTGCGTTTTTAGTACTATTTCTTTCATAGTTTCCATACCCTAATTCACTATCTAGCTCGCTTCTTAACATACTTTCAATTGTTCCACCTAATAAATTTTTTAACGCGTTTTCAATATCATTTCCGCTCTTAATATCGTATTCTTCCAACAATCCTGCTATTATTCTTTCTTTTCCTTCTGTCATTTTTCTTCTTGACATAAAAATTACCTCCTATGATTTTTTTATTTTATCATAGAAGGTTTATTTACAGACTTTTTTTCATATCCTCTAACCTATAGCCATTAAAAAATATACAATCGTAGGTTTGCTTTGTTGTACCCATTTCTAAATTAAAAAATATTTAAACGGATATAATAAAATTTATATACCCCTGTAAAATCAGGCAATTAAAAAAGGCACAGCGATTTAGCAAAAAATGCTATTTCGCAAATGCCTCTTTTTTATCATTTATAATATAAATTATTCTACATATTTTGCCTTCATATATTTTATTAAGCTAATAATACATATAATACCACTTAAAAGTGTTAAAAAAGCGGAAGCAAAAATTAAGCATACATAAATATCACCAAAACTAAATGTCATCCCTTTGGCGCTATAATCAATCCATTGGTCAAGCACAACTACATTACATATAGAAAGAAGTACTAAAGCCATAGTTAATATTATATTCTGAGCCACTAGCAAGAAAGCCCCGATAATTTTATTTGATTTACAAAAATTCATTATTAATATTAAATTTATACTATTACTAATTATAATTATTAAATATATAAGTATGTAATAGTTAATGTGGTTTAAATACATATCAAAAATATCATTCATTTTATCTCCTAATTACAAGTATATAGCTAGTACTAGTTTTACAAAGCTCTAGATTCCACTCTTTTTCAGTAGTATAAGGCCAGAAATTTCTTGCATGGCAGTAGAACTGTTTTTTCATACTACTGTATTTGCCCATCGAGAAGTCCTATAAAACCTACCATACACGCCACTCCACGCTTCATATTTATTGTCATTTCTTCTTGGAATAACTGCTAGAGTCCAGCCATCGCTCCTAAGCTTCCATCCCCCACCTAAAAAGTGTTTATTAAAATATCTATCTGCATCCGGATCAATTCCAAGTGATTTCCTTTGATTTTCTGATAATAGAATTTCTGCCTATAATGTTTCTTCGGCTATTCTCTCTAGTTCAATCTGTTTCTCTAAATCATTTTCTTCTAATCCTACTAAGTAATCTCTTTTTAAATCTTTATAACTTTCATAACCATAATTTAAATAAATATTATCTACTTCCGTAGCATACACACTAGGCGTTAAAATAGATGATATTATAATAAAACTAATCAAAATACTACATAAATTTTCATATACTTTACCTCTATTAATTAAAAAGTGATAAGTATTAACTGTTATAAAAGCCAGAACCAATAAAAATTATTTTATAATATTTTTCATTTTGGTAAGAGGAACCTCCTTGTCAAACAAAGGTGACGTTACATCAAATCTTAGGCTTTTACTTGTTCCGTTGTTGAAATACATCAAAACTAGGTACATATTGAATATTATATAATTTCCTAAAATTATGTGTTTTTATGTTCCTATTACTATCTTCACTGTCTAAATAGTATATATCTAAAATTTCCTCTTTTGAATATCTGATAAAACTTCAACAAAAATAAAGTTCATCGTATTTTTAGAATACTTTAACCTATCTGCACTATTATTGTGTACAACAAAAATACCTATAAACGTACTTATTAACACTATTACAAAGACCTTTTTTAATCTCATATAAAATCATCCTATACATTTTATTATTCTAGTACATATAAAATATTGTCATAGCTAACGAATAGTTCATTGGTGTAATTATAAACATCCTCGAAAAAATCTGTTTTTGCTACAATGATCCGTCGACCATGAAACTTAAACAATAAATTCATTTACAAATGATTTCTGCAGCAATCATTATGCATAGTATACTGGTTTTTTTTAAAAAAACAATATCTGTTTTAGTACAATATATAATATATTAATAAAATTATCAAAAAAAATAAAAAATGTAATATATACGAAATATCTCATGGTAAATTATTTATAATTTATCTCCCACATCAATACAAGCATTCAGTCGAAATCCATGCTTCTCTCTGGTTATTTAAGTTTTTTGATTATTATATTCATTACTGGACTTAGTAAATCTATGGCTGAATTTAAATTTAAATGATAAAACTTACTTGAAGTGAATAGAAGTTATTTAAGTGAAATAGCTAATGAAAATATAACTCTTAAAAATATACTTATTTGACTATAGCTAATGTATTAATTATAATTCACATAACAACTATAAATTTATATGGAGAAAATAATGGATACAGTATTAGTTACAGGCGGGGCAGGTTTTATAGGCTCTAATTTATGCGAAAAATACATAGCTAAAGGATACTCAGTTATTGCTATTGATAATTTATCATCTGGCAATATTCAAAACTTAAAGAACATAATAGACCACAAGAATTTTACATTTATTAAAATGGATATACGCGATAAAAAGCTTTTTGATGTCTTTAATAAATATAAACCGAATATTATAAACCATCACGCTGCTCAAAAATCCGTACCATATTCTATTGAAGAACCTAAATACGATTTAGATGTAAATTTATTTGGTTTATTAAATTTAATTAACCTATGTAAAGAATTTAGCATTAAAAAATTTCTTTATGTATCCTCTGGAGGTGCTCTTTCAAAAGAAATAGTTGGAAATGAAAAGTCTAAAGAAAGTGACTCACCACAATTAATTTCACCCTATGCCATTAATAAATACGCTGGTGAAAAATATATAGAAATTTATTCAAAGATTTATAATTTTTCCTTCGCTATACTACGATATGGTAATGTTTATGGCGAAAGGCAAATAAAGGACGGCGAATCCGGAGTTATCCCTATTTTTATTGATAATATTAAAAATAATAAAAATTCAATTCTTAGAACATATAAAGATATGCCTCGAGGATGCACTAGAGATTATGTAAATGTAATTGACGTTGTAAATGCTAATATTTTATTAACAGAAAATTGTTGTAATGATGTTTTTAATATTGCATCATCCATCGAAATACCTATTCTAGACATTTATTTGAAAATAAAAAATATATTTAATTCCAACATGGATATTATGCTGGAAAGTGAACGCCCAGGGGATATAAGACGTTCAGTATTAGATATAGCAAAAATCGAAAACAAACTAAGCTGGAAACCAATAGTGGACCTAGACACAGGTTTAAAAATTTTAAAAAATACCATAGATTAATTAATTGGGCTCTTTTGAAATAAAAAATATTACCAAATTTAAAAATGATTTTCAAAAAATATATAAAAGTACAAAAGGAGCGATGAGCTTTCGCTCTTTTTCTTAATTAAAATTTTAGTAAAGCTCTGGTCGTTCCTTTCAGAAACTGCTTGAGTCTGCAACCAACTTTTTCAAAAGCTTGTGGGGCTGGTAGAACAGCAGTGATCGGCTGACAAACACAAAGTGTTTGGTTTTTGCAAAGCAAAAATTCAGAAGCAATAAAGCAAAGCTTTATGACCAAGGTTTGGGGCAAAGCACCAAGATTTTTTCTTTTCAAGACAGCCCATTTATTGTAAACCCTTTCTGTAAACATTTGGCGTTGTCCCTACCCTTTTTTTGAATAAATTTGTAAAATTATTTGTGTTATGAAATCCTACTAAATTCCCTATTTTATAAGATGGAATAGTCGTATTTTGTAATAATAATTTTGCTCTCTCAATTCTTAATTCTATTATATAATCTGTTGGTGTGAAATTTGTATACTTTTTAAACTCTCTAATTAAATGATATTTACTCACGCCTGAAAATCTCGATAAGTCATCAATAGTTAATCTATTATAAAAATTATTATCTATATATTTAACTAAATATTGTATATACTCCGGAATATTATTTTTATAAGTGTTCTCCTTTTTTTTAATTAAATGTACAAGCAAATTTGCAATACCATTGGATACGTATAGTTCTTTATGATTTGAGTAAATAGAATAATCCCATAGTATTTTTTCTAAAGTTAAATAAAAATATCCTTTACCAGATACTTCAAAAATAATATTCTTATATTTATTATATTCACCTACTAAATACTCGGCATCTATACCATTAAAATGTAAATCATAATGGCCCCATTGTTCACCTTTTGTTTTATAAAAATGTTTTTTCCTACAGTCAATTAAAAATCCCATACCCTTTTCTAAGGTATATTCTTTATTATCATATTCTAAATATCCAGTGCCGCTATACGTATAAGATATTAAAAATGAATTGTATTTTTCTCTTTTAGTATAGTATGTACTATCACCATTTATTAAAGTAAATGCTTGCAAATATAAAAGTCTTTCTAAAGACGTTTCAGAAATCGGTGTAGGCTGTATAAATGATATGTCATTTAATATAAAATCTGCGTTAAAAGAGTCCAAAAAATCATTACTAATTATATTTAATTCTTCCATTTCATTTAAATATTTAATTGGTGTAATTCTATTTTTTCTTATGGAAATAAATGGTATACGTTCAAACATAAAACCTCCTTAGCAATATAGTGTGATATATTAGCAATTTAAATAATTTTAAAAAACTAGTAAATATAGTATATTAGTTAAAACTAAAAAAAGAAAGAGGTGTTTTATGTATTTTTTGGCTATTGATATAGGTGCATCTAGTGGACGTCATATACTAGGCACAATTAAAGATAATAAAATTATACTAGAAGAAGTACATAGGTTTGATAATGGCTTTATTAATAAAAATTCTAAAGAAGTATGGGATATAGAATATTTATTTAGCCAAGTTGTAGAAGGTTTAAAAAAATGTAAGGAACTTGATAAAATACCAATGTCCGTTGGAATTGACACTTGGGGTGTTGATTTTGTCTTACTAGACGAAAATGACAATTTAGTAGGAGATTCCGTTTCCTATAGAGATTCAAGAACAACCGGTATAAAAGATAAAATATATGAGGTTATACCAAAAAATATTTTATACGAAAAAACAGGTATACAAGAGCAAGATTATAATACAATTTTTCAATTAAAGTACCTAAAAGATAATACTGACGAAATTCAAAAAGCAGAAAGTTTTTTAATGTTACCAGATTATTTGAATTTTCTACTAACAGGTGTTAAAAAACAAGAATATACTAATGCAACAACTACATCTATGGTAAACGCTTATACTAAAGAATGGGATAGTGAAATTATTGAAAAGCTAGGTTTTAAAAAATCTTTATTTAAAGAGCTAAGTACTCCTGGAACAAAAGTTGGAACTCTTTCTAATACAATACAAAACATTGTAGGTTTTAATTGCCATGTTATTTTACCATGTACTCATGATACTGCTTCAGCAATTGCAGCTTTACCAGATTATAATTCCAAAGGAGTTTATATTAGTTCTGGCACATGGTCTTTAATGGGTATTGAATCAACATCCCCCATTATAACTGCCAAAACACAAGAATTTAATCTTTCAAATGAAGGTGGTATAAATTATCAATATCGTTTTTTAAAGAACATTATGGGCTTATGGATTATTCAAAATGTAAAAAATGAATTAGGTAACATAACTTACGGCACACTATGCGACTTAGCCGAAACATCAAATATAAGGTCAATTGTTGATTGTAATGACAATGTGTTTTTTACACCGAAGTCTATGATTACAGAAATAAAAAATTATTGCGAAAAAACTAATCAAGAAATTCCAACAGAAATTAAAGATATCGCCGCTGTTGTCTACAATTCCTTAGCCTACTCTTACAGCGTAACAGTTAAGGAAATAGAAGACATAACAAAAAAAGATTATAAAGCGATTTATATTATTGGTGGTGGCTCAAATGCGGCTTATTTAAATAAACTAACAGCCAAATACAGTAAAAAGAAAGTTTTTGCAAAGCCTAGTGAAGCCACAGCCATTGGTAATTTATTAGTTCAAATGATTGAAAATAAAGTGTTTAACAACTTAATTGATGCAAGAAAATGTGTATATAACTCATTTAACATAGAAGAATACTAGGAGGTATTTATGAGCTATTTAGAGTCGAAAAGAATTTATGAAAAATTTGGTATTGATACAGAAAAAGCAATAGAAGAACTAAATAATATATCCATTTCTATACATTGTTGGCAAGGTGATGATGTTACTGGCTTTGAAGGAAGCCAAAACCTAACTGGTGGAATACAAGCCACAGGCAACTATATGGGCAAAGCATCAACACCAGAAGAATTAATGGCTGACTTAGATAAGGCCTTAGAATTAATCCCAGGTACACACAGAATAAATCTACATGCAAACTATGCAATATTTGATGATGGCTTTGTTGATAGAGATAAATTAGAGCCTAAACATTTTAAAAAATGGGTAGACTATGCAAAAGAAAGAAATCTAGGAATTGATTTTAACCCTACATATTTTTCACATGAAAAAGCCGAAGGAGCTACTTTATCTTCTGAAAACGAGGAAATTAGAAGTTTTTGGGTTGAACATGGGAAAACATGTTTAAAAATAAGTGAGTACTTTGCAAATGAGTTAAATACTTATTGCTCAATGAACATTTGGATACCCGATGGTTTTAAAGACATTCCTGCCGATAGAAGAGGTCCTAGACTAAGATTAAAAAAATCCTTAGATGAAATTTTAAGTATTGACTATGATAAGTCTAAAGTATATGTAGCAGTTGAGTCCAAAGTATTTGGCATAGGATTAGAAAGCTGTACAGTTGGTTCTAGTGAGTTTTATATGAATTATGCAATGCAAAACAATATAATGTGTTTAATAGATAATGGCCATTACAATGTAATGGAAGACGTAGCCGATAAAATATCAACTATGCTTATTTTTAACGAAAAACTAGCCCTACACGTTACAAGACCTGTTCGTTGGGATAGTGATCATGTTGTGCTTTTCGACGATACAACTAAGGAGATCGCTAAAGAAATAATAAGAAACGGTAGTGAAAAGATTTTATTAGCACTTGATTTCTTTGATGCTAGTATAAATCGTATAAGTGCTTGGGTAACTGGTACAAGAAATATGCAAAAATCTCTATTGAATGCCTTGCTTTTACCTAATGAGGAACTATCTAAGCTACAAGATGAAAGAAACTTCACTAAATTAATGGTGTTAAATGAAGAAATGAAAACAATGCCTTTCGGCGATATTTGGAGAGAATTCTGTCAAAGAAACAATACATTATGCGACGGAGATTGGTTTAAGGAAATAGAAGAATATGAAGCCAAAATTTTAAGCGAAAGATAGGAGATTTTATGAATATATATGAAATGCAATTTATGAAAGATTTTATAAAAATAGCTACAGATGGTTACAAATTTAATTGGCACGAAAGAAACGGTGGTAATTTAAGCTACAGAATTAAAAATGAAGATGTTGATATAATTAAAAGTTGCTTTAATGTCAATTCGAACTGGACTCCAATAGGAACAACTGTACCAAAACTTGCCAATGAGTATTTTTTAGTTACAGGTAGTGGTAAGTATTTTATAAATATTGAAATAGACACAGAAGATAGTTGCGGTATCATTTTAATTGATGAATCAGGCGAAAATTATAAAATACTCTGGGGACTAATTAATAATGGCAAACCAACCAGTGAATTACCTTCCCATTTAATGAATCATGAGGTTAAAAAAATAGCTACAAAAGGCAAACATAGGACTATTTATCATGCTCATTGTACTAATGTAATTGCCTTAACTTTTATTTTACCTTTAGATAGCAAAGTCTTTACACGCCAATTGTGGGAAATGGCTACAGAATGCCCAATAGTTTTCCCAACTGGTATTGGTATTGTTCCTTGGATGGTACCAGGCGGCAGAGATATTGCTGTAGAAACTAGTAAGCTAATGGAAAAACATGACGCAGCAATTTGGGCGCACCATGGTATTTTTTGTTCTGGAGAGGATTGTGATTTAGCCTTTGGTCTAATGCATACAATTGAAAAAGCAGCAGAAATATTGGTTAAAGTTCTCTCAATTTCACCAGCTAAAAGACAAACTATAAGTTCTGATAATTTCCGTGATTTAGGTAAAGATTTTAATGTGGATTTACCTGAAGAATTCTTATACTAAATAGTATATATAAATAAACTCTAAATAAAAGGCTACTGATAAATGATGATTTCATTATACAGTAGCCTTTTTGTAAATTTAATTTATTCTTATTCTAATTTTAATACTTTTAACGTATAATACTATTGAAGTAAAAACATTATCTTATTTTTTGACCTAAGGAGATCCAAATTGAAAATCAAATTATTTTTATTATCTTTTTTTACTACCATAATTACAACGGTAAATATTTATGCAAATGAAATGACTCTAATTTACAACGGCGAGGAACATTATTACAATGCCCCTGATGTAAATTTATCTATAAATAATCAAAATTTGTCTGACCTACCAATGCCACCAGTTGTCATTGAAGATAGAGTGTTAGTTCCCATAAGAGAAGTTTTTGAGCCTTTGGGTGCAACTGTTGAATGGGTAGCGGATGGCGAATATGCCATTGTATCTTACAATAACATTGTTGTTGCAACTCAAGTTGGCAACAGCACAATGGATGTTAGTGGAACAGGTGTTACTTTAGACGCTCCACCACTAATAATTAACGATAAAATAATGGTTCCTGTACGTGCTATATCCGAAGGTATAGGCATGGAGGTTCAGTGGGATGATAAAACAAGAACAGTTAATATTAATGGACTATCTTCAAATACTGAGATAGAAAAAAGTGATGATATAAAATATGATGAGGATGGATTTCCAATTTTAGAAGAAGAAACCTCCGAGGATAGCGGTATAATATACTTAAAACCTGGTCAAAGTGTAAATGATTATTTTAATAATGACTCTACTAGTGGTGAAAATACCAATTCAGACATGGATGAAACTACGGATAAAGATAATCTTGATAATCAGACAAGTTCAGGAAATATTGTTTATGAAAAAATCCCTTTTCCAGTTGAGAACCACCCAAGTACAAATATAACCTCTGTTAGTTTACCTAGTTCCACACAAAACTATATAGACATCCAAGCTGGTGGCCCTATTAGTAAGGTAGAAACCCAATTACTCGAAGATAGCCGATTAGTTATAGATATTCATAACGCCACACCAATCAACACTATGGATGAAGCAAACCTAGGTTCTAAATATGCAAACTTTAGTGAAATTAGAATGTCTTTATTCCAAAAATCGCCACCTATTACAAGGGTTGTAATACAATTAAAAGGTAATAAATATAATTTAAATCTTTCACCTAGTAGAAAAAATATAATGGTAACATTTGAACACAATAATATTTCTAATATAAATGTAGACTCAAGCAGTGGCAATGATAAAATAAATATTAAAGGAAACTATGCCCCTAGCGCAACTACAAGTATTGAGGGTAATAAAGTTAAAATATTTTTACCATCATCAAAATTAAATAAAGAAGAAAGTTACAAAGTAAATGGAAACTTTATTGACGAGGTAAACATAACTGAAGAAGATAATAATGCCATAATAGAAATGGAATTGAAAAATAGAATACCAACAATAATTACAGAGGCCAGAAATAATTCAACAGTAATTACCTTACGTAAAGCATCATACGAAAATATTTCTTTTGATAACAGCTTAAATGCAATCGTAATAAATAAAAATGACACGTTAAGTGTAAATGATTTAAATGTTGATGAAAGTAAAGCTATAAACAAAGTTATTAAAATAAGCATCCCTAATAGTGCCTCATACTTTGGAACAGGAAATATATCCATTAACAATGAGTATTTTAATACCATTTCTATTAATGAAAATAGTAATGATTTAAAAGTAACACTAAATGCTTTTGGACTTATTAAAGTTACAGAAGATGCTAACAACATCTACTTAAATTATACAAATCCAAAATACCATGAAAAAGCCGTTGTTGTATTAGATATTGGCCATGGTGGCAGTGCTCCTGGTACAATAGGAAATAATTTAATAGAAAAAAATATTAATCTATCAATAGGTAAAAAAATATACGAATTAATAAATAATGACCCTAATATAAAAGTAATAGCCACACGCCTTGATGATACCAATCCATCCTTTGACAAAAGAACTGGTATTGCAAACGAGATTGCAGATTTATTTATATCAATACATAATAATTCCGCAGCCCCTGCTAAAGGTCCAAATGGTACAGAAACTCTATACTTTAACCATAATAATGAAGATAAATTAGGATTTTCGTCTGAAAAGTTTGCAACTATAGTGCAAAAAAACTTAATAGAAAAATTAGGTAGCTTTGATAGAGGAATTTTAAAAAGACGTGACCTTATTGTGTTAAATAGTACAAAGGTGCCTGCTGTTTTAGTGGAACTTGGCTTTTTAAGTAACAATAATGAAGCAGCTAAATTAAATACAGATAGTTATCAAAATTTAATAGCTCAAACCATATATGAATCATTAGTTGAGGTACTAACACACTACAACACAGATAATAACCATTAAACTAAAAAAGACAAATGAAAAATTTTAAATTTTCTTCTCATTTGTCTTTTTTTTATACTTATTCTACTGTTACAGACTTAGCTAAATTTCTAGGTTTATCAACATCATTTTCCAGACCTAATGCCATATAATAGGCAAAAAGTTGCTGGAATACGTTTGCAATTAAAGGGGCAAACTCCTCCATGGTTCTTGGTATATAAAAAATATGATCGGCAAAATTTTCTATATCTTTATTACCATCTATAGCTATTGCTAAAATTTTAGCTCCCCTAGCCTTACATTCACGTAAATTACTCACAGTTTTATCAAATAATCTTTCTTGAGTAATAACACCTACAACTAAAGTTGTTTCCTCTATAAGTGCAATTGGTCCATGTTTAAGTTCCCCTGCTGCATATGGTTCAGAATGCAAATATGCAATTTCTTTTAATTTTAATGAACCTTCCATGGCCATTATATAATCTAGCCCTCGTCCTATATAGAAAACATTTTTAGCATTTAAAAATTGCTTAGAAAAACGTTGAACCTTTCGAATGTTGTTTAAGGTGATATCAATTAACTCAGGAAGCTTTAACATTGCACTAGAAATATTTCTGTACTCGTCTTGTGTAATTTTGTTTAACTCAATGGCAATATAATACGTCAACATATAAAAAGACATAACCTGAGCTGTAAAAGCCTTAGTACTTGCCACAGCAATTTCTGGGCCTGCTAAAGTATAATATACATTGTCAGCTTCCCTGGCTATGCTGCTCCCTACTACATTAACAACTGCCAGCACTCTGGCTTTTTTGCTTTTTGCCAATCTCAATGCCGCAAGTGTATCAGCCGTTTCACCAGATTGAGAAACTACAATAACTAAAGTTTTTTCGTCTATTACAGGGTCATTATACCTAAACTCACTTGCGACATCTGCATTTATAGCTAATCTGGTTACTCTTTCCAATAAATATTTACCTACTAAGCCTGCATAATAAGCTGTGCCACAGGCAACAATATATATTTTATTTATATCCTCTAAAATTCCCTTTGTAAGTCCAATATCGCCTAGGTCTATTCTATCCGCTTTAAGCTTATTGCCTATGGTATCTTTAACTACTTTTGGTTGTTCAAAGATTTCTTTCAACATAAAATGGTCATACCCATCTTTTTCAGCAGAATTCATATCCCAATTTATGCGTTCAGCTTGTTTATAAATTTTTGTTTTTTCCTTATCATATATATCAATTTTATCCGGCGTTAAAACAGCTACTTCCCCTTCTTCTAAATAAATAATCTTTCTTGTATAATTAAGAATGGCAGGTACATCTGAAGCTAAATAATTACAATTCTTCCCTACTCCTAAAATTAACGGACTATCTTTTCTAGCACAATATACTTTATTTTCTTCGTTTTTAGAAATAATACCTAAGGCATAGGAACCCTCTATTTTATCTAAAACTTCATAAATTGCATCGTACATATTTAGTCCAGTGCTTCTAAAATAACTTAGTAATTGGGCAACTGTTTCCGTATCCGTTTCCGTAGAAAAAACATAACCTTTATTTTCTAACTCTCTTTTAATATCCAAATAATTTTCAATTATACCATTATGTACAACTGCTATTTCCTTATCCATACTAAAGTGGGGATGGGAATTTATATCTGACGGGGCTCCATGAGTTGCCCATCTTGTATGACCTATGCCTACAAAACCACTTACGGGATCTCTCTCTAATACATCACATAAATTTTTAAGTCTACCTTTTGCTTTTACTATTTTTATTCCGCTTTCATCTTGAATTGCTATTCCAGCAGAATCATATCCTCTATATTCTCATTTTGATAGTCCATTAATTAAAATAGGTACAACATTTTCTTTGCCAACGTAACCTACTACACCACACATTAAATTCTCCTTATTTTGATTCACTTTCTATTAACTCAGCCAAAACTACAGCGTCATTTTTCAATTCATTTATGTCTTTCCCCTCTATCATTACACGTACTAAAGGTTCAGTACCTGATGGTCTAATTAAAACTCTACCTGTTCCATTGTACTTTTCCTCCAGCCCTTTTATCATTTCTTGTACTTTTTGATTTTTCAAGTAATTGTTCTTTTTATTTCTAGACACTTTGGCATTAACTAATGCTTGTGGCAATATTTCCATTAATTTATTTATATTAGATATTTTTTTATTTTCCTTAAATACTAAATCCATTATCTGTAGTGAAGTAAGTATTCCATCTCCTGTTGTGTTGTGGTCTAACATAATTATATGACCTGATTGTTCCCCACCTAAATTATGTCCATTTTCCAACATATTTTCCAAAACATATCTGTCCCCTACATTAGTTTGCTCAATATTCATCTTTAATTTTTCACCCATTATAAATAA
Organism: Lachnospirales bacterium; assembly: GCA_047974375.1. GTDB lineage: Bacteria > Bacillota > Clostridia > Lachnospirales > CAMZNU01 > JBKECF01. The sequence continues at coordinate 91,964 of JBKECF010000006.1, read as the reverse complement.
ACCTAGATTACTCATTATTGTAGCTACTATAGTATTGTTTTTTAAAATACCCTCGCTTTTCATTTTAGTCCCAAGCATAGAAAGTATTTCATCTCCTTCTATAACTTTTCCATTTTCATCTACACAAAAACATCTATCCCCGTCACCATCATAGGCAAATCCTATATCTGCACCTAATTCAATTACTTTTTTACATAAATCAGTTACGTGCGTAGAACCACAATCGTCATTTATATTTACTCCATTAGGCTCATTAAAAATGGGGTATATATCAGCTCCTAATCTACTGTACACCTCAGGTGCACATTCAAAAGTTGCACCATTTGCACAGTCCAATACTATTTTAAACCCCTTTAAGTCAATATTTGGAACAGTAGTAAGTAAAAAATCCACATAATCATTTTTTCCACTTTTAAACTCTTTTTTATAGCCTATTTCAGTATCTACAGGTCGTGGTAAAACCTCTTTAGTATCTAATAAAATGTCCTCTATTTCTAGTTCAATTTTATCTGAAAGCTTGTATCCATTGCTATTAAAAAACTTTATTCCATTGTCTTTTACTGGGTTATGTGATGCAGATATCATAACTCCTGCATCAAAATTATATTTTTTAATCAAAAATGGAATTGCTGGTGTAGGAATAACGCCAACAGTATATACAATAGCACCAACTGAACACATTCCAGAAAGTAAAGATGCCTCTAGCATGTCACCAGATATGCGTGTATCTTTTCCTATAATTATTTTGGGCATGTGTTTTTTTTCTTTTGTTAATACATATGCTCCTGCTCTACCTAAATTATATGCAAGTTCTGGTGTAAGTTCTTTGTTAGCAACTCCACGTACTCCATCTGTTCCAAATATTTCTCCCATTGTTTCCTCCTTAAATATAACATAAAAGGGATACTAATTAGTATCCCTTTTATGAACTTTTATTGATTTTCTGTATTCTCTTCCTCCGGCTTATCTATAGTAGGGCTAATTTCCCTTGTTGACTCCCCATAAACATTTATTACAATTGGTTCTGTAGTATAAATAATATCGCCTGTAAATTCCAATGCTGGTGTTATTTGATTTTCGCCCTCAATTGTATTTTCTAAATCCAATGTGCCAACTATGTCTTCAACATCAACTGAATTTACAGCTGTTTCAGGTCCAGATATTGTAATGGTAAATTCATCTGGTAATTCAAAATTATTCGGTTCGTTAACAATATCCATATTACTAATTGGTATTATTAAATCTCTACTAATTATTGGCTCTACTTTAAATGTAACAGTAACTTCTTTTGCCATTTCCTCTGTAACCGTTAGATCCGTATCCTTAAGCAAGTCTTCTATATTATAAGTGACAACTACATCCTCTGTAGCACCTGTTACATCAACAGGGCTTAGTGTAATGTTTGGTATTGAGTCAATAGTTTCCTCATTACCATACACCTCTACATAACTAGGTGTCCATGTTGGTGGTGTAATAAGTCTATAGCCATTCTCCACAACACCACTCCACATAGGTGCTGATATTGGTATACTATTTCTCATATCTATACGTGTTGTTACTGTTACTTCACTTGGGTTGACTAAGGATAAATCGTCATTTAGTAATTGACCACTTTCGTTATAAATATTTATCGGTAATTGCTCTGTAAAATCTGCACTTTTATCTGTAAAATCCAATTGAATACTTACATCGTTTATATTAGATACTACTCCTTCAGCGCCTTTTATCATAACTTTAGGTTCGTTTAAACTTGGTTCACCCACTAAGTTAAAGCCCTCCGCTAGTTCGCCAACAGTATTTACGTTAATTTTATACTCTTTAGTCACTAAATTATCGAAGGTAACCTCTATGGTCTTTTGTGTGTATTCAATTATTTCATAGTCACTATTATTACTTTCGACTAATATTGAAATTAGAAATGGATTTTTTGTATTGTTGCTATTATTAATGTTAATAGGTTTAAAGTCTATATATGCTACTAAATCTCCATTTTTATAATTGCCTATATCTCTTCTTGTACCTTTCACACGTATATTGACTGTTTCTTTTTCTATTTTGTTTAGGTTTAATAAAATTAAATCATTATCTTCTAGTGCATCCAAATTACGTAACTCCAGCTGTACTGCAAAGGTTTGCGCAATAACTGGATTGTTAATATTTGTAGCTACAAACCATGTCATTATAGCTATTAATAAAGATATAATCTTCCAACCTAAATTGGTTAAAAGGAGTTCCTTGATTTTACTCATTACGTTCCCTCCCTTTAAATATTTTTTTTCTTTTATTTCGCTTACTTTCACGTTTGCTTTCTCCGCTATCCTTAAATCTAATGATTTTCTTAATTTCATCGTCGGATATATCTTTATGAAGGTTACCATTAGTAGCTAAAGAAATTTTTCCTGTTTCTTCAGACACTACAATTACATAGGCATCTGAATTTTCACTTATGCCTACACTAGCCCTATGCCTTGTACCAAGCTCTTTACCTATTTCTTTTTTAGTAAGAGGAAGAATACATGATGCAGCAACTATTTTATTATCCCTTATAACAACTGCTCCATCGTGCAATGGTGTTTTGTCTTCAAATATATTAACTAATAACTGGGTTGTAATAACGGCATTTATTTGGATACCTGTATCCGCTATATCCTTCAAAGCAACAGAATTTTCTATTACAACAATTGCTCCTGTTTTTTCATCTGCCATTTTATGCGCTGCACGTAAAATATTATCTAGTGACTCCGCAGAAACTTGTTTATTTTCAATTTCTTGCATAAACATAAAGGACATATTTCTAGTTCCTAGTTCCTCTAAAGCCTTACGAATTTCTGGTGTAAATATAACAATAATAGCAATAAGACCGACGTTAAAAGTGTTACTTATTATCCAAGTTACTGTATATAAATTTAATAAATAAGCCATAAAACTTATAAATAAAATAAAAGTTAAGCCCTTTAAAAGAGCCCATGCCCTTGTTTCTTTTATCCATATAAGTAATTTATATATTATAAATGTAACTAAAAGTATGTCTAAAATAGTACTAAGACCTATTCTAGGCACTTCAACATATGTAAGTTGTAAATCTTTAAATATTTCATTAAGTAAATTCAATTCATCACCTAATCCCCTTTGATTTTAGGAACAATTTTAACATAGTATATATTATCATCATCCTGAAACTTCACATGCTCCGTTGATTCAATATCTGTTAAATTATCTAAAACTGATACAGCGACTGCAATTACACCTGATAATAAGCACATAAACAAGTTTACTATTAAATTTGCCCCTATGTTATTTATTATAAAACTTATAAATATAAGCACGAGCCCACCTAAAGTAGCAGATAGTACGCCAACTACCTCACGTCTATCTATATCTATCATTCTAATTATTTGTATAACTAATGCCATAAAAATAAGCGTAAAGGCTGAAGCAAAAAAAGCTGTATCGCTTAATGTACCTCCAACTATTTTTTCTAATGTATATGCAAACCTATTTAAAATATCGAGAGAAAGGTATTCTTCTGATTCCACCATTAGACAGAACTGTGGCATATTTCCGATTAAATACCATATATAAGTACCAATTGTTATAGGAAAAATAATTGTTGCTGAAAAAAACAACCCTCCAATTAGTGGAACGATGTATGGCATTTTAATAGTAAAAGCAATATACGTCAATAAAATAAACATTGCCTCTCGTTCGGATAATCTAATGTATCCAACAAAAATAGTTATAAAAATAAGTAATAATACAATAGATATAAAAACAAAGTTACTATAGGCTAAAGCAGTGCTTATGCCAATTAATAGCAAATTTATTTGCGTTGAAAAAACAACAAAAAACATTACTAAAGCAAATATGCATATTGTACTATATTTCCCGTTAAATACCACATCAAAAACACTTAAATGCATATCAATTTTAAATATAGTATTGTATACAACTAATCCCAAAACTAACTTGAGCAATATGTTAATTATTTTTTGAAATTTTCCATAAAAACTTATTATTATATTTCTTACTAGCAGTAAGTCTTCCATCTTTTGTCTCCTAATATCTATCGTATTTACTCGGCGGTGCTTTAACTATATGGCTGTTCTGAGATGCCATATCTGAACTATTTCCTGCACGGTCTTTTTCATGTGTTCCATTTATTTTATCTAAGGCTCTGTAATAACTGTCTAAACGCTCTTTTTTCTCACCATATTGCCTGTTAAAAACAAAAAAACAAACAACTAAATATATAATGTCTATAAAAACTATTGTCCAAATTGAATTAACAAATATACTAGTTAGAGCATTGGTGTCAAAAAACATTTCGTTTGTAAATATATCTCCTATGTTAATAGCTAGTATCCATATTGCAACTATGATACTCATTATTACAATATTAGGCATGGTCTTTTTGAAAATATAATCAAACCTAAAATAGTTATTTGTATCTCTATCGCTGTCATATTTATTTTTTTCATATCTTGCAAGTTTAGACATAAGAGCAATTTTTCTTTTGTCAATGTTCATAAATTCTCCTTACATTCTCAACTTTTTTAAATTCAGCATTATCTTATGTAGTATAACATAAATAAAAATAATGAGCTATAAAAATGAAATAAAATATCACAACTTGTGAAACGCTTATGATACTGTCTCATTAAAACACCAAAGGAAATACCCTAAAGAGGAAAAGAAAAATCACTCCAAAATTTAAAATGCACATTACAAATGCATCTCATTAATTCTGAAGTGATTTTCTATTTGTCTATTTTATGCAGTCAACTAAACAGACTAAATTATTAGTATTTCTCAAAATGAACTTTTTCACCATTATATCTATCTACGAATTTATTTTCTTCCTCTTGAGGATACCCCACAGCAACTAAAGCAAAAGGTTTTATATGCTCTGGTAAATTAAACATATCTCTTAAATGCTTAACCCTCGCCTCTACAGGTTGTACTCCTACCCAAACTGCTCCCAATTCTTGTGTAACTACTTCAAGTAAAAGATTTTGTGTTGCGGCACTTAAATCTTGTTGCCAAAGTTCCTCAAAACGTAAGCTACTCATATTTCCCATTAATAAAAAAGTAACTCCTGAATCTCTAACCATTGATGAAAAAGGTCCCATTTCACTTATTTTCGCTAAAGTTTCTTTATTTTCTATTACTAAAAATTCCCATGATTGTTGATTAACTGCTGATGGTGCTTGCATAGCTGCACGCAAAAGTTTATCTATCTTATCTTTTTCAACTTTTTTGTTTGCAAATTTCCTTATACTTCTTCTTTTATAAATTTCATTCATGCAAAATCACTTCCTATTCTCAAGTATTCTTAAATATAATTATCACCTTATATTATTTAAAAATTTTTGCAGTAAAACTTCGCTTGAAAAACCTTTACTACTTGCCATTTGACTTAAATACATATATGCCTTTGCAAAATCCTCTTCTATTTCTAATAAACTCTCTCTATAATCTTCTAGCTGCAATTTTCTTTTTTTATTAATTTTATCAGCCTTTAGCAAAGCTGGATATGAATTTGGAATTCTCTTTATTTCATCTTCTACGGTATATTCCTTCTCATTTCTTTTTATTTCTTCCCATTGAGCTAAAATATGGTCAACATTTGTTATTGTAGAAGTTGACTCCTTCTGAAATACATGAGGATGTCTATTTATCATCTTTTTTGCAATTTTATTGTATACTTCTTCTTTATTAAATAAACCATTGTACACACCAACATTTACATAAAGTAATACAGATAGCAGGCAATCACCTATCTCCTCTGTAATATTGTTAATGTCCTTAGTATCTACAGCCTCTATTAATTCATACAACTCTTCTAAAAAATCACTTTTTAAAGTTTCAAAGGTTTGACTTTTATCCCATTGGCATCCATGATCAGAAAAAAGCTCTTCCACTACCTCTTCTACATCTGCTAAATTAGTATTATTTTTTTCCGAAATAGCTTTCCAATTGTTTTTTTCGTGCAGCATCTTTATCACCCTCTGAATTATCCACAGCTTTAATCTTTCCAACATCTATACCCGAAATATACACATCTGATATTTGATTTTTTTCTAGCTTTAAATTTATAGCTTCTTCTATTTCTTCTTTAATAATGCCAATTCCATCTTCTCCTACAACATCTTTGTAATCAATTGCCGAAATAGCATCTTCTAAAATCTCTTGATAATTAATTTCCCTTACTTCTTCCAAGGACTTTTTAGAACCACCTAAAGATGCCTCTACTTTAATTTCTGTAGTTTTTCCCGTATCACTTGATGTATTTTGAGTTACAATAACAGGTAAATCAAATAAGTCTTCTGCATTAGGCTCAAAATCCTTCACAAAAACTACTGCTATAATTATAACAGCCGCTGCTATTAATATGATTACAGTTATAGCTCTAATTAAAAATCTACTCAACTAAATCCCCCATTTACTCCATATTTTGTGTTAACTTAACATTAATCTCGTATCCAATTTTTTTTATTTTCCTGCCTTACACGCCCTATTGCAAGAGACTTTTCTGGTACATTTTTCACAACTGTTGTTCCACAGGCAACATAGGAATTTTTCTCTACTTCAACAGGAGCAACTAAATTACTGTTACACCCAATAAATGAATTATCACCTATTACTGTTCTTGCTTTATTTTTCCCATCGTAGTTTACAGTTATTGTGCCGCAACCTACATTTATATTTTCGCCTAAATCTGAATCACCTATATATGTGAGGTGGGACGCCTTAGAATTCTTTCCTATATTTGAATTTTTAACTTCAACAAAGTCACCAATTTTTACATTTTCGCCTAAATTTGAATTAGGTCGAATATAGGCAAAAGGTCCCACTTTTGTTCCATTACCAATTTTTGAATCTATGGCAACAGAGGAATTTATTTCAACATTATCCCCTATTTTACAATTAGTTATTTTTGTATTTGCTCCTATTGTACAATTTAACCCTATCTCCGTATCACCCTTAATTATAACATTAGGTTCTATAACCGTATCTATTCCTATCTTAACAGTGGCATCAATATATGCAGTTGCTGGATCAATTATAATTGCTCCACTATCCATTAAGTTTTCATTAATTCTATCTTGCATTATTTTCCTAGCAATAGCTAGCTGGCTTTTTGTATTTATCCCCATGAAATTATTAAAATTAATATCCGTATAAACCCCAACTTTTCCATTTTGTTTTACGATCTCTAATGTATCAGTAATATAATATTCATTTTGTGCGTTGTTGTTTCCCAATTTACTTAAAGCTAAGTTAGCTATTCCAGATTTAAATAAATATACACCGACATTTACTTCTTCAATTTTTCTTTCTTCTTCCGTCGCATCTTTTTCTTCTACATTCTTAAGAAAAGCATTATTTCCCCTAACAATTCTTCCATAACCTTTAGGTTCTTTTGTAAATGATGATATACAAGATAAATCGTTATTGCTTTCCCTATGGTATTTTATAAAATGCTCAATTGTTTCAGCAGGTATAAGTGGACAATCTCCAAATAATACTAATACGTCATCATCATTTATATACTTCTCTGCCATCATTACAGCATGACCCGTGCCTAGTTGTTCTTCTTGAATCACAAATTTTACGTTTTTTTCTTTTAAAGCCTCTTTAATAACATTATGTTTATGACCAACTACAACTACTATCTCACTTGATCCAATCTTATTCCCTATTTCAATGGAATAATCAATTAAGTGTTTATTATTTATCTTATGAAGTACCTTTGGTATATTAGAATTCATTCTAGTACCTTGACCAGCTGCTAAAATTACAGTTTTCATAATTAATCTCCTTTAAATTACATTTTTAATATTATATTTCTTCTCTGGGTGGCTCTAAATATTCTACATTACTATCAATAATTTCACCTCTGAAATTATCATAAACAGCAGCTTTTAATAGCCCAAAAAATACTAAAAAAAACGATGCGAAAATTGTGCTAATAACACTCATAGAGCCTATAGTAAACAAAGCACCTACGCCTTCCCCTGAAATACTCAATATCGCAATAAATATACATATTACGATTCCAAGGAGTATAGCTACAAAAAAATTAAGGAAGTAAAGTGATAATATATTTTTAAACTTGCCTTTAGAAATTTTAAAACTTTTTTTAATATATTCAATACATGATAATTTTTCACTATCTTCAAAATATAAATAGTCTGACATATCTAGTCTGATTTGAAGTATAAAAAATAAAATGCTGTATAAAAAGAAAAAAATGCCAGTAATAATTAAAATACTAAATAATTCCCTCACTAGACTAGAGTCCGTTGGTGTTAATGTTACTATATTTAAAAGAAAAGTTAAAAAATCTTTGCCTAAATTCATTGTACTTGCATAAATTACAATTATTTGTGCATATAACAAAAGTGCTATAATTCCAGTAATTGTAAGAATTATTGTTTTAAGAACAAATATAAGTAAAAATGTTGATTTTTTACTATCTTTATAAAAATCCAGTAAATTGCCAGCATTAATATCTTTATCCATATACCTAAATAAAAAATACTTAGACACACCATAATTCAGTGGCACAAAAATGAGCAATGTCATTAATATATTTATTAAGTTGCTAAAAGACCCAGAAGGCAAACTAAACAGCACCATATTTGCCGCAAATCCAATAATTGCATACATTAACACTATCTTCAATATATCTATTTTATTCATTTTAAATGCTGTAAATGAATTTTTTAAAAATCTTCTTAAACTAAATTTATTGTTCATATTTTGCTCCTACCTTATACTAACTCCTGTAAAGTAATGCTTTAATATATCTTTATAGCTGTATCCATCTACAGCCATGCCATAGGCACCATGTTGACTTAACCCAACTCCATGGCCCCAACCTGTACCTGTTATATATATTTCGTCTCCAGATACATGTATTTCTTCAATAGTCGACTGACCTTCACCATAAAGTTTTATATCATTTTTACCCTTTACATAAATCTTATACTCCGCCTTAGACTTTCCTTTATCTCCTTGTACATAATAATTTAATACATCACTTACAGGCTTTTCCAACCCTTGCACATATACACTATAATTTTCTTCTGTACTTATCTTATTAGTAACAGTACCATTTGATGTAATAGAAAAAAGTCTACTTTCTAAAGACGTATTATTGCCATAGGAAAAAAAATATCTTATATTTTCCTTAGTTAGGGTATAATCGCCCTTTGAACCATTAATAATCAACTCATTTACTCTACCTAAATCACTTTTCGAGCCAATGGTAACGCTCTTTACATCCCCTATATCTTTACCTTTAGATGATACAATTTTTCCCATGGTATCCATAGTTATTTTTCTTGACCAAGTTTTTCCCGTTCGGTCGTAATTATCTTTAACTTCTTTTAAATAAGGTATTTTATTGGTCCATACATCTTCCGAATTTGCAGTTGCTCCACCACTACTGGAAGAATAAACTGCATCAATAAGCTCGTTATTATAGTATATTTTTTCTCCTCTTGTTGCATCAATAGCCTCTTTTGTGCTATTAGATTCATTATTTACTCCCAAATATACCTGACAATGTTCATCGTCACATAAGTTATACCCATATTCAATATGTTTATTTAAATTTTTTTCAGCAAATGTTCTAGCAGCTAAAGTTTGTGCCTTTAATGCTTCCAACGGCCATTCACTGGGCATTTCCGAAGGAACTGTACCATATAAATATTCATTCATAGTTAGTAAATTTACTAAAGTCATAGAACTATCCTTTATATTAGCTTCAACTCTGCCTCTATATACTTTGTAGCCCTCACCTAGCTTTATTGGCTTTCCATTTATTCCTCTTATTTGTCCACCGTTATTTAAAAATAATATTTCTATTTTATTACCCTTATACAGAGCCGATAAAGAACTTTCCATTGAAATATTTATAGTTTCGTAACCACTATTATTTAAATCAGCACTATATCCTACAGCATAATATCCACCAGCATTTGTAACTCCTACACAAGCATTTATTCCATTTTCTATTAAACTTAAAACGTAATTATTTACACCTGAATAGTTATTAAATTCTTTATTTATAGCTAAAAACTCATTATTTACTTTTTTTAAAGTAATATTGCCAGAAACTTCTCCTAAATTGTTAAAGCTATCACCATACCCAAATTCTACTGACTCATTTTCAATTTCAACTTCGCTCATATTTTCGTAGTATCTTTCAAGGCCAACTCTTATAAATTGGCTATCTGCTAAAATATTTGAACTAAGTAAAAAAACAAAAAATAAACACATAGTAATAAATTTTTTTTTCATCATTCACCTAACCTGTAGTACTCTAAAAATTTATATTTCAAACCGTTACTTTCATTAATATCACTTTCACTCTTTAGTTCAAATTCATTATTTATTATTGGAAAAAATGTATCCCCTTCATAGCTTTTTAATACTATGGTTACATCTAGTTTATTAATATATTTCATAGCCACAGAATATACTTCTGCTCCACCTATAACAAAGACCTCTTCTGGCGTATTTTTAAATTTCTCCAAAGTTTCAATTAAATTATCGCTAACCTTAACATTAGGCTCTGTGCTAGTAAATCTTTTATCCCTTGTAACCACTATAATATTTCTTTTTTTTAGTAGCGGCATATTTTCGAAGGTTTTTCTACCTACAATAACAGTTTTATTTAAGGTTCTTTCTTTAAATCTTTTTAAGTCCTCTGGTATATGCCATATTAATTTATTATCACAACCTATTACATTATTTTCAGCTATAGCCACTATGGATGTTAACATTAAACACTTACCTCCATGGAAATTTTATTATTATATTTATAATCTATTAAATTTACATCATTTATTGTAAAGTCATAAAAATTCTTTATATCTTTATTTATTTCTAATTTAGGAGCTTCGTATCTTTCATTTTTGCTTTGCATTTTTAGTGGTTCAACATGATTTTCATAAATATGTGCATTATTTATTACATGAGTAAACAATCCTACTTTTAATCCCGCAACTTGAGCGATTAAATGCACCAAAACGGCATATTGGGTAGTATTAAAGGGCACACCTAAACCCATATCGCCACTTCGCTGAACTAACATACAGTTTAACCTACCATCTGTAACATCCCACATTGTCATAAAGCAACAAGGATATAAGGCGCCTGTTTCTAAATATTGATTTTGCCATAAATTTATAATCATTCGCCTGCTTTGGGGTTCATTTTTTAAATTGTATATCAACTCATCTACTTGCTTATATTTATTTACTATATAACCATATGATGTACCAATAGTTCCATCTTCCATTTCCCACTCGTCCCATATATGTACATTTTCTTTGTGTAGTTTTTTAACATTATTTGATTGATCTCGAAATATCCATAACAATTCTTTTATGGCAGTTTTAAAAGCAATCTTTTTTGTTGTAAGTATAGGAAACTCTTTTTCTAAATCGAATTGCATTATTTGATGCGGTAACTTATATGTTTTAGTTTTTGTTCTATTTTCATCGAAATAGCCATTTTTTAAAATGCAATTCACTATATCTAAATATTTATCATCATAAAGACTCATATTCTTTCCCTTCTTGTACTTAACTTATAGAAGCCTTGGGTCAATTCTTTCAACCGCTTCTGTATCGTCACTTTCTTTAGATAATTCACCTATATCTTCGGTTTTATTATCTCCTTGCATATTTAAACTATTTTCAATTATTGGTACATCTTTCTTTATTTCATTTTTAGTTGTAGTGCTTACATCTTTTATGTCTGGTATATAATTACCACTTTCAATAATTCTTCTATTTAAGTGGTTTCTGTCAGCATCTGTATTCCCTGGGTCTTCTGGGTACTCGTCCATATCGGGTTTATACTTTTTAAAAACTCTAACAAAAACTTGGGATGAAACAAAACTATATATACCCATTGATGGCACAATAAATAACGGATGAACCTTAATAATTAAAAAGCCGATTGCAATTATAATCGCCACTACTTGTATTGTACTTAAAATGTGTTTGTTTGCTAAAAAAAATGATGTTTTAATAACATCTTTAGTTTTTAAATGAAATCTAGATAATACCGGAAATATATAAAGGCCAACTATAAAAACTTCCAATAAAATAGAAAATTGTGCTATAAAAAAAATTTGTCCTAATATAGGAGGTAAATTTAATACACCTTTGCCTAAAACCTGAATGTTTATTGTAAGCACTAGATATGCAAAAGCAAATATAAAAAATAAAATAGTACCTTGCAAAAAATTATTTTTAAAGTTCTTTACAAATGGCATAAACATATATTCATCTCTATTGTTTGCTCGTTTAGTCATTACGTAAAAAAGAGATGTTGTTGCTGCGCCTATTGTAAATATAGGTATAGAAAAAATCGTCCATAATAAACTTAAAATAATTATATCGGCTACTAATCCACCATATTTTTGGAAAGGACCGTCCAAATCAAAAAAACCACCCATCATCTTCCTCCTATTGTGTAAAATATAAAGTTTTTGTGTTTTCTTTTTTATAAAGTATAACATAAAATTTTACACTATTCAGCAATAATTCCAAAAAATCATTATACAAAAAAAGGCAACGCAAACTATTTATAAAATAACAGTTGAATTGCCTTTACATATTAAATTTTATATATTAAAAAGGATTTTATTTTTAAAAAGGATTTTATTTTTCAAATCCATTCGGATTATTTTTATGCCAGCTCCAAGCTGTCTCAATTATTTTTTCTAAAGAGTTATATTCTGGTTTCCAGTCTAACTCTTTCATAATTTTTTCAGATGAAGCAACAAGTCTAGCAGGGTCGCCCTTTCTTCTCGGAACTATTTTTTTATTAATATCTTTACCAACTACTTTTTCAGAAGTTTCAATAATTTCTTTTACAGTAAATCCTTTTCCATTTCCTAAGTTGTAAGTTTCAGATGTGTTATCTTTAAATATTTTGTTTATAGCTAAAATATGCGCATTGGCTAAGTCTGTAACATGTATATAATCTCTTATACAAGTTCCATCATGAGTATCGTAATCATCCCCAAAAATAGAAATTGCATCTCTTTTTCCTAAAGGCACTTGCAATACCAATGGAATTAAATGAGTTTCTATTGTATGAGCTTCGCCTATTTCACCGCTTATATGTGCACCAGCTACATTAAAATACCTAAGCACTACGTATTTCATGCCGTATGCATCATCATACCACTTTAGAATTTTTTCAACACATAATTTAGATTCACCATATGGATTTGTTGGTTCAGTTTTGTCTGTTTCTAATATAGGAATGGAATCTGGTTCACCGTAAGTTGCTGCTGTAGAAGAAAATACAATATAATTAACATTAAACTCACGCATTACATCTAATAAACATTGAGTTCCATGTATATTGTTGTCGAAATATTTACTTGGATTTATTGCACTTTCGCCAACTAATGAATATGCAGCAAAATCAATAACTCCATGGATTTCATTTTCTTTAAACACTTCTCTTAAAAAATCTTTATCTCTTAAATCGCCAATATAAAGTTTAGCATTTTTACTTACAGATGCTTTATGTCCAGTTTTTAAATTATCAACTACAACTACATTAAAACCCTTGTCCAATAATTCTAAAACGGTATGGCTACCAATATACCCTGCTCCACCACAAACTAAAATATTCATAATTTACCTCCTACTTTTTACTATTTAGTATATTTTTTAATAACTTTAATAATGCTATCTATTCCATTATTAAAGTCATATTCATCCATTTTTTTTATATATTTTTCTTTATTTTCATCTAAGGTTCTTATATTTTCATATAATTCATTTATATCATCTTCATATGTGACTATGCTAAATCCTTTTTTAGAAAAATTCTCTGCATTTAATATCTGGTCGCCACGGCTTGCATTTCTTCCTAGAGGTATTAATATATTAGGTTTTTTTAAAGCCAATAATTCAAATATGCTATTGCTTCCTGCTCTTGAAATGATTATGTCTGCCGTAGCTAAGTAATCACTTAACTCATCAATAACATATTCTACTAAAAAATAACCATTCCTTTTTATATCTTTATAATTGTTCTTGCCACAAATATGGATAATATTATAATTTACTAATATTTTATCCAGATTATTATATATAAATTCATTTATAACTTTCGCACCTAAGCTTCCACCTATTACAAGTACAACGGGCTTAACATCGCAAAACAACTGACTACTAATATTTTTACCTTGAAACAACTCATCTCGTATTGGAGTTCCTGTAGCTATGCCTTTACCTTTTATAAACTCACTTGTTTCTTTAAACGAGGTACAAACTTCTTTTGCAATTGGTATAGAAATTTTATTTGCCAAGCCAACAGTTAAGTCAGATTCGTGTATAACAACAGGAATTTTTAAAATTTTACTAGCTAATATAACAGGAACAGTAACAAACCCACCTTTAGAAAAAACAATATCGGGCTTTAATTTTTTTAGTAAAATAATACTTTCAAAAAAGCCTTTAAGCACCTTGAACACATCTTTTATATTCTCTATAGATAAATACCTTCTTAGTTTCCCACTTGTTATGGAAAAATAAGGAATTCCAATTTTTTCAATTAATTGTTGTTCAATAATATTTTCTCCGCATCTACCTATATAAATCACCTGATATTCTTTTTTTAGTTCCGGAATTAAAGCAATGTTTGGTGTTACATGGCCAGCAGTTCCACCACCTGTTAAAATAATTTTTTTCATCTCTACTCCTAAATATTATCATTACATTTTCACGCTGTCAATAATTTAGTAAAATTTTACTTAAGCTGTATCCTTTATAAAAAAAATACTTACGGAAAGTTCCATAAGTATTTTTTTCACCGCGGTTCTACTCTATTATTTTTTTTGCAGAAATATAAATCTCTGCTGTGTTTTTATCTGGATATAATTCAAAGGCTACACCTTTATTGTATGTGTACTTGCCGTCTTTTCCCCATTCCAACTCTATTTTTTCCCAAAGTCTTGCAATATCCTGCATAGGGCAAGTTAAAACGGCATATTGGTCATTTTCAATTTTATAAGTTGCATATTTTGGATTTGTTTCTCTTGAATCAACTCCTATTATATAATCAAAGCCTTTTTCGTTAACATTAATGCAAAGACCCATAGGTCCTTTTATTTTACCATTATTAATTTTATCTAATTCAATAAAATCTCCATTTTCCATAATTTCTCTCCAAAAAGAGGTAATTATGCTGTTATTACTATGTGGCACAAAAAACTTTTTTCCTATTACAGTAAAACCTTCAACTTCTTTAATTTTATAATTCATTTTACCCTCTACTATCTAAAATTTCATCAACTGATTGATATCTTTCATTAACATCTTCGCCTAAGGATTTTGCTAGTACACCTATAAAAAAATTATAGTCATCTAATTCGTATGCCTCTTTAAAATCAGCATCAATAATTTCTTTAAACACTAAGGCAACTGAGTAAATGTCTGTATGCCTACCAACCGCCATTTTTGTTTTAGTATAATCTTTTTTAAATCTTTTTTCAATTGTAAGTTTAGACTCTTGGCATTCCTCATTTATAAATAACTCTGGTGCTGAATATTGGAGGGATATAGATCTATATCTCCTTTCCTCACCTATAAATGAGGCAGATCCAAAGTCGATTAAATGAACACCTTTATTATTGACCAGAATATTAGTTGGCTTTATATCTAAATGTAAAATATTTTTGTCATGAACACTTTTTAACAATAGAAGTAAATCATAATACCATTTTTCAACAGTGGCTAGATCTGCATCTTTTACGGCAAGATCAATAGTTTCGCCACTTTTAAATTTTATTAACTCGAAATAGTGATCATTATCTTCAAAAGTTTTAATAATCTTCGGAAAAAATTTCCCCTCTAGCTCATATAACATTTTTGATTCGTGTTTGTATTCTTTATATTTTTTATCTATAACTTTTAGCGTATAAAACCTACCATGTTTTTCTAGCATAAAGACTTTTGTAGTATCTGTTACATGCATTTTTTTTATAAATGTATAATCTTTACAAGTCGGATAATGACTTTTATGATAACTGTGCTCACCTAAAAATTTCAATAAACTATTCATTTTATCATCTCTTTCTCTGTGGGTTGCAAAAACTTAAAATCTATTCCTATTATGATAGTGTATTATATTATAATTTTCAAATAAAATTTAAAGTTGAAAATAAATGCACAAATTTCTATTTTTAATTTTAAAATTGGAATAAATTCGAATTGTTTTTTTATATGAATTGCACCTTAAATATAATTTCTTTTCAAATTTACAGTGAAGTTAAACAAAAAAAAATTAAAAATCCAAAAAAAATATAAAAATCATTGAATTTTTTTTATTTCTTGATATACTAAAAGTGTAACTCATAATTTTATGAAATTCATTTTAGATGAGGTGAAAATTTTGAAAGTAATCGGAGAAAGCAAGCAAAGATGGGATGCCATCGGAAAAGTACAAGGTAAGGCTGACTATACAGATGATATTCCAATGAAAAATCTTTTACATGGCAAGGTTTTAAGAGCAACTATAGCTCACGGCTTTGTAAAAAACATCGACTATAGCGAAGCACTAAAAGTTGAAGGTGTTTTAAAGATACTTACGCCTGATGATGTTTCTGCAGAGAAATTTCCAACAGCAGGCCACCCGTTATCTATTACACCAGAGCACAAAGATATAGCCGACAGAAATATATTAACTAAACACGTTCGCCTTTATGGTGACGAAATTGCAGCAGTAGTTGCTGAAACAGAATTAGCATGTGAAAAAGCATTGGAACTTATTAAGGTAGAGTACGAAGAATTACCTTTCTATCTTGACCCTGAAGATGCTATAGCAGAAGGTGCAGTAGAAATCCACGAAAACACAGGAAATTTAATTGCAAGTACAGAATTAAACATGGGTGATATAGATGCTGGATTTAAAAAATCAGATTATATTATCGAAAGAAAAATTGAGACTCCTATAGTTCAACATTGCCATATGGAGCCACAAATAGCTAAAGCTTATATGGATATTGATGGTAGATGGGTCTGTATTAGTTCAACACAAATACCTCATATTTGCCGACGTGTTCTTGGCGAAGCATTTAATATGCCTTTGTCTAACTTTAGAGTAATTAAACCATTTTTAGGTGGCGGTTTTGGTAATAAACAAGAAGTAACAATAGAGCCTGTTGTTGTTGCCATGAGTATGGCAGTTAACGGAAGACCTGTTAGATACAACTTAACAAGGGAAGAAACAATGGCATACACTCGCGTGCGTCATGCTATTAGATACAAATTAAAAGCTGGCTTTACAAAAGAAGGTAAGCTTACAACTCTTTCAATGGATGCATACTCAAACAACGGAGCATACGCTTCCCATGGTCATTCTATTGCAGCTAAAGGTGGCGGAATACTTGCCTCTTTATACAGCATAGAAAACTTAAGCTATAGACCTAAAACTATATATACAAATACTGCAACAGCAGGAGCGATGCGTGGGTACGGTGTACCTCAAGTTATATTTGCTATAGAATCTGTTATGGATGATGCAAGTAGAACTCTTAACATCGACCCAGTGGAAATGCGACTTAAAAATATATTACCAAAAGGCGTAGACCACCCTGCTAGTAAGTTACCAATGCATACAAATGAATTAGTAGATTGTATTGAGCATGGTAAGGAAGTATTTGAATACGATAAAAAATTAGCTGAATGCAAAAACTTCAAAAGTGAAACTAAGCGCCGCGGAGTTAGTCTTGCTGCATTTTCCTACGCAACTGGCGTTTATCCAATAAGCTTGGAAATGGCTGGTTGTAGAATAGTACTTAACCAAGATGGCAGGGTTAAAATAACAGTTGGTGCTACTGAAATTGGTCAAGGTTCAGATACAGCGTTTGCTCAAATGGTAGCAGAAACTCTTTCTATAAATTACGAAGATGTAATTTTAGAAAGCCTTACAGATACTGACCACGCACCTTTCGACACAGCTGCTTATGCTTCAAGGCAAACTTTAGTATCTGGTATGGCTGTGCGTAAATGTGCTGAATTGTTAAGAGAAAAAATAATTTTAGCAGCGGCTAAATTTTATACTTTAGAAGCTACAATATTAGATATAAAAGACAGCAATATAGTTTATAAAGATACTGGAACTATTGTTAATTCCCTTGCTGATTTAAGTTTAAAAACTTATTATGATAAAAATATTGGTGAATGTATTACTGCAGAAGTTTCAAATAATTTCAAGCACAATAACTTCCCAATGGGAGTTACATTTGCATATGTTGAAGTTGATATAAAAACTGGTAAAACTGATATATTAAGCATATTAAACGTTCATGACTCTGGTATTATTATTAATCCTTTACTAGCTGAAGGCCAAGTAGAAGGTGGTATGGCTATGGGTGTTGGATATGCCATAGGTGAAGTATTAAAATACAACGAGAAAAACGGAAAGCCATTAAACAACAATTTACTTGACTACAAAATGCCAACTATTATGGACGTTCCAAACTTAATCAACGAATTTATTGAAGCCTATGAACCAACTGGCCCTTATGGTAATAAAGGCTTAGGTGAACCACCATTATGTAGCCCTGCTGCAGCTATTAGAAATGCAATATTAAATGCTACAGATGTGGCTATAGATACAATTCCTATTTCGCCTCAAGTATTTTTTGAAGCCCAAAATAATATAAAGTAAAGGAGTGATAACGTGTTTGATATATTAGATTATTATGAAGCAAAAGACTTAAAAGATGCATTTAGTTATTTACAAAAAAATGAAAATACAAAAATAATTGCCGGGGGTACAGATGTACTCATTCGTGCAAGAGAACGTAGTTCAGACTATATAAATATAAATCTTTTAGGTGTAACAAGAATACCCGAATTAAAAGAAATTAGAGAAACAGATACAGCAATTTTCATTGGGGCAAGTGCTACCTTTACAGAAATAGAAAATTCTGATGTAGTTAAAAACAACATTAGCATCGTTGCTACGGCTGTTGGACAAGTTGGTGGCCCTCAAGTAAGAAACGCCGGTACAATAGGCGGTAACATTTGTAATGGAGCAACTTCTGCAGATAGTGCAACTTCACTATTTGTTTTAGACGCCATGTTAGTTATTGAAAATGAAAATGGACGTAGAGAAGAAAGTATACATGACTTTTACGAAGGTCCAGGTAGAGTTAAATTAGGTAAGACTGATATAGTAGTTGGTTTTAAAATAAATAAAGAAAATTTTAATGGATACAAAGGTCACTATATTAAATTCGCTCAAAGAAATGCCATGGACATTGCAACTTTAGGCTGTTCCGTTTTATTAAAAGAAAATAATAACAAAATAGAAGATATACGTATCGCCTTTGGTGTAGCAGGTCCTACTCCTTTACGTGCTACTTCAGCAGAAGAAATGGCAAAAGGTTTAGAATTAACTAAAGAAAATATTGAAAAAATCGCAAACAAAACTCTAGAAAGTACAAAGGCTAGAGATTCTTGGAGAGGTTCTAAAGCTTACAGAGAAAACCTTGCTGTGGAATTAACTAAACGTGCAATTGAAACATGTAAAGGAGAGTAAAAATGAAAAAAGTTATTAATTTAAAAGTAAATAATAAAGAACATTCCCTCCTTATTGATGTAAGAAAATCCCTTTTAGAAGTTTTACGTGAAGACCTAGAACTAACAGGTGCAAAAGAAGGATGTTCAGTAGGTGAATGTGGAGCTTGTACTGTTATGATAGACGGCACAACTGTAGATTCATGTATATACTTAGCAATGTGGGCAGATGGAAAAGAAGTAACTACAATAGAAGGCATAGCTAATAAAGACGGAACATTATCCGATATTCAAGAAAGCTATGTAGAAGCAGGAGCAGTTCAATGCGGTTATTGTACACCTGGTTTAGTTGTTTCCACAACAGCGTTACTTAAAAATAACCCTAACCCTACAGAAGCAGAAATACGCCGCGGTTTATCTGGTAATTTATGTAGATGTACTGGATATACTAAAGTAATTGACGCTGTTAATAAAACTGTTGAAAAAAGATCTTAATTAAATTACATAAAAAAACACCATTTACTTTTATTTTTGTAAATGGTGTTTTTTTATTATCCTAAATATTTAAATATAGCAACTCCTAAAGGAGGTAATTTAATTTTTATAAAGTTTGATATAGAATCGTCCTCTGAAAATTTAACTTCTTTTGAAGCAATATCTATGGCGTTAATTACTCCACTACCACCATACTTTTCATCATCACTATTTATTATTTCACTGTACACACCTTTGTAAGGCACATAACTTTCATATTCATCATAGGTTTCTGGTGTAAAATTGCAAAAAATAATTAAACTTTCTTTCGGGTCTTTTGTTTTTCTTTCATAAATAACTACACTATTTTCATAATCATCACAGGATATCCAAGAAAATCCATTTTTATCAAAATCAGTCATCCATAATGCATTTAAATCTTTATAAATAAAGTTCATGTCTCTTACAAATTTTTGTATACCTTGGTGGTGATCATATTCTAACAAGAACCAATCTAAACTATTTTTTTCACTCCACTCCTGAAATTGACCAAACTCTGAGCCCATAAATGTTAATTTTTTCCCTGGATGAGTCATCATAAATCCGAAAGTTAACCTTAAATTTGCACATTTTTGCCAAATATCTCCAGGCATTTTATCAATTAAAGATTTTTTGCCATGTACCACTTCATCATGAGATAATACTAAAATAAAGTTCTCTGTATATGCATATACCATACTAAAAGTTAATTGATTATGATGATACTTTCTAAAAATACAGTCCTTTTCTATATAGCCTAAGTAGTCATTCATCCAACCCATATTCCATTTCAAATTAAAACCAAGACCACCTACATCTGGTGGTAAAGTTATTCCTGGCCATGCAGTAGATTCTTCTGCACACATTAAAATATTAGGGTGCATTTTATAAAGTATTGAATTTAAATGCCTAAAAAATTCTATAGACTCTAAATTCTCACGTCCACCATATATATTAGGAATCCAATCATCTTTACCATAATCCAAGTACAACATAGATGCCACTGCATCAACACGCAATCCATCTATATGGTATTCCTTTAGCCAATAGTTTGCATTGGCAATTAAAAAGTTTTTAACTTCATTACGACCTAAGTTAAATATTAATGTACCCCAATCTGGATGTTCACCTTGCAATGGATTTGAATGTTCATATAATGATGTTCCATCAAATTTCGCTAATCCATGTGGGTCTTTAGGAAAATGAGCTGGTACCCAATCTAGTATTACACCTATATTGTTATTATGGCATTCGTCAATAAAGTCCATTAGATCATGTGGTGTGCCAAACCTGCTAGTTGGTGCATAGTAACCTGTAACCTGATATCCCCATGAACCATCGAAAGGAAACTCTGTAATAGGCATTACTTCTATATGTGTATATCCCATCTCCTTTACATAAGGGATTAATGTATCTTTTAATTCTATAAATGAAAAATACTCCCTGCCCTCTGGCTTTTTCCAAGAACCTAAGTTCACCTCATATATATTAATAGGCGTATTTAAAATATTTCCGGATTTTCTTTTACGCATCCATTTTTCATCTTTCCATTTATAACCATTTATATTATAGATTAAAGATGTATGACTTGGTCTATGCTCATGAAAAAAACCATATGGATCTTGCTTTTCAACTATTTCACCTGTCGAAGTTCTTATTTCAAATTTATATTTATCAAAATTCTTTAGACCTGGTATAAATATTTCATATACACCTGAAACACCTATAGTCCTCATTGGGTTTCTTCTTCCATCCCAATTATTAAACTCACCAATAACACTTACTCTCATTGCATTGGGCGCCCATACTCCAAATAAAACCCCCTCTATTCCACCAACTACTAGTGGAGTTGCCCCAAGTTTATTGTACACTTCGTAGTGCGTGCCCGAAGAAAATAAATGTATATCAAAATCCGATATTTGTGGTAAAAATGAATATGGATCAAAAGTTTCATAAATGTAATTATCGAAAGTTTCTATTTCTAATTTGTATTTAAAAAAATCCTTTTCATCTGTAGTTACTTCAAAAAAACCATCTGTATGAATTTTTTTCATTTCATATTTTTTATTTGTATCTTGGTTAATAACTTTTATTGTTATTGCATTAGGATTAAAAGCCCTAATTACAATCTCAAAATTTAATATGTGTTCAACCTT
Source organism: Lachnospirales bacterium (assembly GCA_047974375.1). Classification (GTDB taxonomy): domain Bacteria; phylum Bacillota; class Clostridia; order Lachnospirales; family CAMZNU01; genus JBKECF01. The sequence continues at coordinate 69,721 of JBKECF010000006.1, read as the reverse complement.
ATGCATACCCAAAATATTATGAGGGTTGTTATGTTTACTTTCAACAATGCTTATAACTTCTTCTAAATTACCAGTACTTAACATAGGTGCCTCCTTGTGTATTTTTTATCTATTGATAAACTGATTAATCTTATTTACATTATAACACATAATCACAATTTGCATTAAATATAAACAATTAAACTTCACTTTCTTACACTTTTACGTAAAATAGTATATAATAATTGTGAAATGTGTACAGGAGAGCAAGTCAATAGACCTATCCGTCAGTGGGGGCTCTCACCCCCATTGAACGGCGAATTTGGTCGCATAACCGAGTTGGTTGTTTACTTGGTTGCATAGTCGAGCAGAAAGCACAGCTTTCGACCATGTTAGACTGTCCTGCCACCCATTATACATTGAGGTAGAGATCTAATTCTTACCGATAAATTTTCTAATCAATGCCACTTGTTTTAAAATTTATAACCAGAAAATACGTTCTAATTGTTTTAAGAGCGTTAATATAATACACTAATAGGAATAATTAAATAAATTATAAATAACATCAAGGAGAAAAAATGAATTTTAATCATATATCGGTTTTGCTGTATGAAAGCATTAATAGTTTAAATATAAATAAAAATGGTGTTTATGTTGACGGCACCATGGGTGGAGCCGGACATTCATTAGAAATAGCAAAAAAATTAACTACTGGTAAACTAATATGTATAGACCAAGATTTAAATGCGCATGCTAAAGGGAGAGAAGTTTTAAAGGAATATTTAGATAAAACATTCTTTGTTCATGATAACTTTTCCAATTTAAAATCTATTTTATATAAATTAAATATAGATAAAATTGATGGTATGCTGTTAGATTTAGGTGTTAGCTCACACCAGTTAGACGAAAAAGATAGAGGTTTCTCCTATCACCAAAATGCTATACTAGATATGCGCATGAATAAAGAAAATAATATTAATGCAAAATACATTGTTAACAACTATAGCGAAAATGATTTATCTGGTATTATTTTAAAATACGGCGAAGAACGTTGGGCAAAAAGAATTGCTAAATTTATAGTTGAAGAAAGAGAAACTACAGAAATAAATACCACTGATGATTTAGTCCGTATAATAAAAAAAGCCATTCCAAAAAAAGCCCGAGAAAATTCTCACCCAGCAAAAAAAACATTTCAAGCACTTCGTATAGAAGTTAATAACGAACTAAATATATTAGAAAATACAATTGATGTTTGTGTTGAATCTCTAAACAAAGGTGGACGTATGTCTATTATAACTTTTCATTCACTAGAAGACCGCATCATTAAACAAAAATTTAATACCTTGGCTAACCCCTGTATTTGCCCACGCGAATTTCCAATTTGCATGTGTAAAAAAGAAGCAAAGATTAAAATAATTAATAGAAAACCCATAGTACCCACAAATGAAGAAATAGAAAATAATCGTCGTTCTAGAAGTAGCAAACTACGTGTTTTAGAAAAAATTTGATAAAAAATAAAATAGGAGATATTATGCCTAATAAATATAACTACATACATGGCACTGAAGCCGTAAAATTAACTAACAAGGAAATACAGAATAAAGAAACTAAAGTTATAGAACAAGGAAAAATAATACCTAAAAAAAATTCACTTACCAATGAAGATAGAAACATTATACGTATAAATAAAGTTAATATAAAAAGTAGAAATATCTTTTTATTTTTAGTATTTTATTCTTTTATTTTTCTTACAGCAAATTTATTTATACAATCAAAAATGGATAGTATTAATTACACTATTACGGAAAATCGTGATGCCCTTAAAGAAAAAAATGATATAATAAATAGTTTAGAAGTAGAGCTTGCACAAAGTTATGATATACAAGAAATAGAAAGACGCGCAAAAGAAGAACTAAATATGAGAAAGCCCGAATCATACCAAATTATATATATTAAACCCACAAGCGAAAGCTATGTTAACTATAACGACATAATACCTGCTGATTCAAGCTTTTTAAATAGAATTAAAGATTTTTTTGCAAATATTTTTTACTAAAGGAGCACTATGGATTTAGAAAATGATTTAATAAAAAGAGAAAAACTTTTTAAAAGGAAATTAGTAATAATTAGAGTTTTGTTCATAATATGTATTGTTATTGTAATTTTAAAAATTAGTTATTTAAAATATGCTCATGGAGATGAATATGAAAAAATAGCCATTCGACAAGCTGCAAGCCAATCTGATGAAAAAACTCTAGTTTCCCCACGTGGAAATATACTAGATAGAAATGGCAACATTATGGCACAAAGTAATACATACTATAATGTAATAATAGATAATAAACAGATACAAAAATTTAATGAGATGCATAAAAATAAAAAGATTTACGAAAATTTACCGCCTATATTAAGTAGTAAACTTGGCTTCACCTTAGAAGAGGCAAATGAATTTATTAAAGTCGATTCTAAAGGCGTCCCAATAAATAATAATAACTATTTAGTAATAAAAAATGAGTTAACCTATACAGAACTACAAGACTTACTTGATGAAGTTTCAAAAAAAGGGTTATCAGGCGTTCATTCTGAAGAATTTTCCAAGAGGATTTACCCTTTAGATAACTTAGCCCCACAAATTGTCGGTTTTATGCGTGGGGACAACGGAGACGGAAACTGGGGTTTAGAACGTATTTATAATGAACAATTAACAGGCGTAAATGGAAGAAGGTTTAGCAGTTACAACGATAACGGTGAAGTGTCCACCATGACTGTAGAACCCATTGCTGGGTACGACTTAGTAACTACAATTGATAGAGATTTACAAGAAACAATTGACCAAATAGCAATCAAATATCACAATGAAATGAATGCTGTAAACGTTGGCATAATCGTAATGAACCCCAACACAGGGGAAATTTTAGCAATGAGTGAGGCACCAAACTTTAGCAATAATCACCCTGGTAATATTTCTTATATAAGCGGGACTAACTTCACTTCAAACTATGAAGCTGCGACTCCAGAAGAACAAGGTGAAATGTTATATAAGGTTTGGAGAAATTTTAATGTATCCGACACCTTCGAGCCTGGTTCAATTTACAAACCTCTAGTAGAAGCTACAGCAATAGAGGAAAGTTTAGTTGGCCTATCCGAAGTTTTCTTTTGCCCTGGTTATAAAGAATTTTCCGATGGCACAAAAGTAAGTTGTTGGCATAAAATAGGTCACGGGAACCAAACTATGAGAGATGGATTGACAAATTCCTGTAATGTTGTTTACATGAATGTATCATCGGCATTAGGACGCAGTATATATCATAGTTCTCAATTGGATTACGGTTTTGGAGCTTATACTAATATAGATTTACCCGCAGAATCATATGGAATTATAAACCCCATTGAACAACTAAATCCCGTTGAGCTTGCCACAGGTGCTATGGGGCAAGGATTTAACGTAACTTCCATTCAAGCCATTACAGCACTTAGCGCTATTGCCAACGGTGGCTACTTATATACGCCATACATTGTTTCTCAAATTAAAGATAGCGACAACAACATAATTAAAAATACTGAACCAATGATAAACAAGAAAATTCTAACTAAAGAAACAACAGATATAGTTACAAATGATATGATTAATGTTGTAGAAAACGGTACTGGGAAAAAACTAAAAATACCAGGCTACACTATAGCTGGTAAAACAGGTACAGCCGAGCAAGGTTTACGTAATAAAGAAGATTATTCTGTGAGTTTTGTTGGATTTTTACCGACGGACAAGCCTCAATATATTGCTTTAGGGGTTGTCTTTAAACCTGCAGAATATGTTAGTAATGTTACCTCTGCAGTGCCAATGATGAAGGAAGTTTTTGAAACATTAATAAGTTACTATAACATTCAACCAGATGGTTTTGTACCTGAAGAAATTATAAGTAATAAAACCGCTTATGATTATATCAATAAAAATGTAGTATCTAGCATTGAAGCCTTAAACAAAAACGGAGAAAATTACGAGATAATAGGAAACGGCGATACAGTTGTAAAGCAAATACCTATTCCTTCAGCACTTATACAAGAGAATGCTACATATTATTTAACTGTAGAAAATATTAATAATAGTGCTTTAATTGAAGTCCCTGATGTGACGGGAATGGATTTTAATGCCGGCGAAGAATTACTTATAAATGAAGGTTTTAGAACAGTTTCACAAGAAATTGATAATCCTAATTTAAATATTCAAAGTGAAACCCCAACAGAAGATGCAGTTGAAAACACTGAAGAAACTTCAACTGAAAAAACAGTTATTAATGTATTAGAGCCAAAACATGAAATTATATCACAAATGCCAGCCTCTGGCGTTTTGTTACCACCTGACACACAAATTAAGCTTGTTGTTAAAAGGATACAATAATATATAAGATAAAAGGGAGCTGTCAGGAAAAGAAAAAACCTTGGTGCTTTGCCCTAAACCATTGGTCGCAAAGCTTTCGACAGGTAGATAGTCCCACCACCTATTTAGCTGCATAATCGAGCAGTTTACGTAGTAAACGACCAGATTCCAGCATTAAGGCGGGGTTCTAATTCTTACCGATTAAAAAAAGAGCGAAAATCCATCGCTCTTTTTTCATTTTTGTATAGAATATCTTAATATTGCCTTTTAATTTGATGATATTTTTTATTTCAAGACAGCTCCTTTTATGTAAATACTAAGATATAGTTAAAGTTCCATTTTCTATTTTATATTCTAAAGCTAATGCATCTGTAACATAAGATACAGGAACATAAGTTAAATCGTCAATTATTTGTGGTGCATATTCAAATTGTTTTAAAGATTTATTTATTGTGTATTCTTTGTTTCCTATGGTAATATTACTAGAGAAAACGCCATTTGTTATCTGGGAACTTTTTGTTTCCTTAAGCCAATTTAAAGTTAAGCCTAAAGTATCAGAAATTTTTCTAAGAGGTACAAATATTCCTTCTTCAGTTTCTATGTACTCTGCAACTTCTACACCATTAATCATTATTGATTTATTTTCTGTTATTTCCGTGTCAGTTTTTTTCTTATCTTCTTTTTTAGCTCTTTTGCTGTCTGATATTTCCATTTCATAAGGTTCAGTTACTTCTATAATAGTACTACTATCATTTAAATTAATACTTTTGTCATATGGAACTTTCACCTCTCCTGCATTAATTCGTTCTATAATAGCTATACGTTCTGGATTATCAATTTGAAGGTCTACACCTATTATTTCCCAATTATTGTCTACACTTGGAGTAACAGGAGAATTTTCAGCAAAATATTCAACAATCATATCTCTAATGGAATTAGAAGATTCCCAATCTTTTGTACCTTCAATAAGACCACCAGCCTTAAGCGCTGAGGAGTAACGATAATTATTTACAGCTAGTGTTAATATTTGGTCATCTTTTAAGGGTTCACCTTTAAAAGTAAGATTTTTAATTCTTTCACCTTTTGTCTGGCTTAAATCTATTTGATAATCAACTCCTGCAAACATATCGTATAAGTATCCTGGGTAGTCTGGGTCAAATGAAATATTAATATCTCCAGACTGCCATTGATTATAGCATTCTGCTGACCACTCCATGTAGTTTTTAAGTTCTTTTCCTGTAACAGCTACACGATATAGTGTATTATCAAATTTGTAAATATTAAATATATCACCATAATTTAATTCACCTTCAGGAAGGTCACTTGTATTTTTAAACAAAGCAACTGCTGACACATCTGCACCTGAATTTTCTAATTGAATTTTATTAATAAGGTCTGTAACAGCCGTATCCATTAGACGTCCAGATGGTATTCCTGTAATTTCATCTACTGGTTGGAATTTATCAGTTGTTGAACCTAAAACAGCTCCACCTTCTTCTTCGCCTTCAGCTCCGCCACCATTTATAAATTCTATTGTCTTTTGGTGTGCCTCTTTTACTATGTCCATAGAGCGAATTTCTTCACTTGGTTCAACATCAGTCATGTCTACAACATTTATTGTGCTGTCTATTATATTATTATTTTCATCTAAAGTTAAGTCGAAACGTGCTATGTCCCTACCTAAGTTACGCACACCACCAATTACAGTGTCCCCTTGTTTTTCTTGCACTACAACATGATTGTGAGCAACATGAAGCACATCTATCTCAGGATTGTCATCTAGTATTTTTTGTGCCGAATCAGAACCATTTTCTTCATCAAACTCAGCATACATACCCATGTGAGTGGAAACTACTATTATGTCAGCTTTATCCCTTATTTCTTTAATAGCTGCCTTTACTGCTGTGTTACCAGCCTCATAAGTAGCCTCATCAATTCCTTCTTTTCCACCATCCCAAATAGGAACATCTGGCGTAACTGTTCCTATAATTGCAACTTTAACTCCGCCACGTTCTACTATTGTCCATCCTTTACCTGTAACTAAATTACCATCTTCATCTTTTACATTTGCAGCAAGTACAGGAAACTCCGCTTGAGATAAAATCTTTTTCATTGTAGGAATTCCCCAATTGAATTCATGATTTCCAAGAGCCATTGAATCATAACCCATGTAATTCATAGCAGAGATAACTGGGTGCTCCAGCTCAGGAGTTTTGTTATAAATATCATCCGTCATTATACTGCCTTGAATGTCATCACCTGCATCTATTAAAAATGTATTTGGATTTTCCTCACGAGTTTGTTTTATATAAGTATATAGACGAGCCATACCATTGTTGGTTGTTTCTTCGTTGTCCTCGTAGGAATATCCCCATATTCCGCTGTGAAGGTCCGATGTTCCTAGTATAGTTATTGTTTTACTTCCTTCTGCATTTTCCTTAGACGTTGTTTCGTCAGCAAATGCTAGTGATGTAAAAGCAGCAAATGTAGTTGTAGCAGCTAGTGCCACAGCCATACACACTCTACTTAGTTTTGTAGCTTTTTTCATAAAATCTCTCCTATCTTTATACTGTAGTTATAAACATAATAAAATGTCAAGTGATATAGTAATAACACTTTATTTTCGTTTTATGTATATTTCATAAATATTCTATCATTTTTAATATGAAATTTGAAGTGTTTTTGCATAATTTTTAAAAATATTTATAAAACATATGTAAAGCTAATTTAATTATGCTATTAAGAATATTTTTTTTAGAAATTATTTCAGTTTTAATAATGGAAATAAATAATTACACTAGTAAAAATAATTCGGTTTTAAGGATAGTTAAAATTCTAATTTACAAAAATTCAAAAAAATCCAAAAAAACTATTGACAAGTATAAAAAAATTTTATATAATATTTTTTGTTGCTAAACAAGCCCAGATAGCTCAGTCGGTAGAGCAGAGGACTGAAAATCCTCGTGTCGGCGGTTCGATTCCGTCTCTGGGCATATGGATCACTAGCTCAGTTGGTAGAGCATCAGACTTTTAATCTGGGTGTCCCGGGTTCGAGCCCCGGGTGGTTCATTCTCTTTTTTTTAAATATTTAGTTGAAGGTTGGTAGTAAATGGTTTAATATCATTTACTACCAACCTTTTTTTAATAATATAGTCTTTTTCTACCTTAGAAACAATTCTTTCTTTGAATTTCTCCAATCCCACCATACCATAAAGAATAAGGAGTTGATTATAAAGTTTTTTTGACTCGTATATATTTTTCCTTCTATATTCAACCTTGAATTTTAATTCATAAAAATTTGCTAATCTATAATATGTTGTATATTTTCTTGATATATTTATACCTTTTCTAATTAATTCAATTGTTTCATCTAAATACTCCTCACCCATTTCATAATAACTATTAGCTAAGTTATTCAACACAGATAAATAAATTCTTATAACAAACTCTTTCTCCTTTAAAAAATGAAAATTGTCATTAAAATATGTGAATTCTAATTTATTAATCAAATTATTAAAAACAATGTTACTTTCTTTTGTATAACTATTACAACACAATATAGTACCTATTATGTTGACACAAGATAGTTCCTCTTCCTTTAAACTATAAGTACTTACATTAAATAAATTAAATTTTTTATTGATTAATTGTATACATTCTCTACATTTTAAAATTGCCTTTTTATTATTATCATATAAATATTTGTAAACCAAAGCTTCGCAATATAACTTGGTTTTCTGTATTTTTAAGGAATAACTATTATCTATTAACTCAATATAATTTTCAATTTTCTTATATTATTTATTTTTTATTTAAACTCTTAATTCCTTATATAATTTAAATTCTTTAAAATTTTTAAAATCATAAAAACCCATGTAGGTACTAATTAAATTAAGGTTTAGACTCTCGTAAATAGCTACCATTATTTCTAATGACACACTATTATAGTCCTTTTCTATGTTCATAATATGATTTCTAGATATATGGCAAAGCTCGCTTACTTGTTTCTGAGTTAGCTTCATGTAATCTCTATAGTTTTTTAAGATTTTTCCGAATTTCATGTTTCACTCCTTTAATCTTTATTAAACATATTTCAGATACAACTTATTTAGTAACAAATTTATACACTTTTTATAGGATATTTAAAGTACAAATAACCACACAATTGCATTATTTAAAGCAACCTTACTTAAAAATGAATTATATTTATTTTTTAAACGCTATGTTCTAATCGCTGCGGTTATGCAACTTCACCTTTAAGTACTAGCACTCATTCAAGTAATGTCCCCATCATCTTTTATGATTTTGAATAAATAAGAAGTAATCAAAAAAATCATATTACATAATTAACAATAGAAGAAAGGTAGTATTATGAAATATTATATAAGATATATTTATAGATTTATTTTAATAGCAACTTTAGCATTTATTACATCATGCTCTTCTGCCCCTGAAGTCATAGAGAAAACTACAAATAAAAATTCAAATGAAATTACTGAAAAAGTTGTATCAAGTAATACAAAAAAACACAAGCGAAACCTCGGAATTAGATGAAGATTATAAATAACATTTAAAAAGACTTGAAGATTCATCCGCCGAAATTTACTACAAAACAGTATTCGCCTTCGAAAAATTGCCAAATGATAAAACCCCACCTTTCAAAGATATTAAAAATATGTATACAGATTTAAATAATAATTATGAATACTACAGCATAGGATTAAACTGGCTAAGCTATAAAGGTGAATATAAAGGTGATATTAAATTCGTTGATGGTTTTATAGAACGAGGAAATGACGCCATTAATATCCCTTCTAAAAACCATACGGGAGAAGAATACTTATTTACTGCCTTAGAATCAGCTGCTATCTGTAAAAATACAGCAACACGCTACGAGGATAAAATATCTGAAGGCAGGAATTTTATAAAAGAAGATTTCCTTTTGCAAAATCGAGATGACAACATAAGCATTATATTAGGAAATGATTATAAAGGAATTTATAATTTAGGTGGGCTAACTTCTCGATATATTAAAATTACTGATGATACAAAAAATATTTCTACTGAATTACAAAAAGAATATGAATCAGAGTTTGAAGAACTAGCTGCTAAAAATAACTTAAAAGGAATTTATATCTATCCAATTTGGGCTGCAGGCATTATATGGTAAATACAAGGGGTTGTCTTGAAATAAAAAATATTACCAATAGAAAAACTTGCCATTTGCAGTGATTTGACCCCTCTAAAACCCATAACCACAATCAATTAAACAAAATATATTATTAGTTCTTTTTATAAACTATGTACTACAAATTAACTAGTATGACTATAAAATAAAAAAAGGGGGCTGTTCACAGCCCTCTTTTTTACACCTTAAATAAATGTCATTTGTTCGCCTTTTGGCTCTAAACCAAAATGTTTATAACAAAGAGCAGTAACCACCCTTCCTCGTGGAGTTCTTTTTATAAAACCAAGTTGTATTAAATAAGGTTCATATACATCTTCTATCGTTTCCGATTCTTCCCCTATGGAAACAGCCAACGTATCCAATCCTACTGGTCCACCATCAAATTTATAAATCATAGTTTCTAATACATTTTTATCTGTTACATCTAAGCCCAAGGGGTCAATTTCCAATGCATTTAAGGCGTACTCCGATACCTCATTGGTAATTTCCCCGTCAAACTTAACTTCTGCAAAATCTCGGACTCTCTTTAAAAGTCTGTTTGCTATACGAGGTGTTCCTCTAGACCTTTTCGCTATTTCTAAGGCTCCTCTATCTGTAATTTTTATGCCAAGCACCCCACTAGAACGTTCAATTATGGCCTTCAATTCTTGTTCATTATACATTTCTAGCCTATGTATCACACCGAACCTATCTCGTAATGGTGCTGTTAATAATCCCGCTCGTGTAGTCGCACCCACTAAGGTGAACTTTGGCAATGAAAGGCGTATACTTTTAGCCCCAGGTCCTTTGCCTATTACTATATCCAGTGCAAAGTCTTCCATGGCACTATACAACACTTCCTCTATTGTTCTATTTAATCTATGAATTTCATCAATAAATAGTATGTCCCCTTCTTGTAATTCATTTAAAATAGCAGCCATATCTCCAGATTTTTCTATAGCTGGTCCGGAAGTTGTTTTAATATTTGCATTCATTTCTTGGGCTAGTATATTAGAAAGGGTTGTCTTACCTAAGCCAGGCGGACCATATAAAAGTACATGATCTAAAGGTTCATTCCTATTCTTAGCCGCCTCTATAAATATCTTCATACTTTCTTTAACTTTTTCCTGACCAATATAATTATCGAAATTGCTAGGCCTTAAGTTATCTTTTACATCTTCCTCAGTTTCCACTGATGTTACTATTCTATTTACCATATCGCTATCCTATAAAAATTCTTTTAACGCTAGTTTTATAATATCTTCTATAGACATATCTTTTTTTACAACTTTCTCTATTACATGCTCGCTATCTTTTTTGGAATAACCCAATGCTATTAATGCATCTATTGCGTCTTGACTGTTGTCTAAAAAGTCTAATGTACCACTTTCCTCTACTTTGTTACCTTTTATTTTATCTTTTAAATCCAATATAATCCTCTGAGCTGTTTTCTTACCCACGCCTTTAGCCTCAGATAGTAAATTAAAATCATCACCTACTATACCTATCATTATTTTATCCGGTGTAAATCTATCTAACATACCTAAAGCTACTTTTGGCCCAATACCAGATACAGATATTAATAATTTAAACATATTTAGCTCTTCAAAAGTTAGAAATCCGAACAAAGATGTATCATCTTCTCTTACATTCATATGTGTAAAAATTTGCTTTTCTTCATTTATATTTATCATGTTAATATGTTTTGATGACATTCCTACTTTAAACCCCATATTATTATTTTCTATAATTATATAGTCAGTACCAATACTATATATTTTGCCTTTAATAAAGTTTATCATTTTCCCTCTTCCTAGAACCTTTTTTCCACAAAAGTTTCATCATTTATAATTCTTTCACCATCATTTAATAAGTTCAAAAAAATCTTTAAGAGTGATGAAATAAGCAATTTTTCGCTTTTGTAAACTTATAATAATTACCCTTTTTTAAATACAAACAGATACTCATGTGCCAATAACAAAAAATTATACTTTACACTATTTGTTTTCCAGTAGCCAGTTGCTCTACAGTTGTGTTGCTCTTTTATTATAATTTCTTTTAATTTAAAACCTTCGGCTTCAAATATTTTCATTACTTCAAAGCTCATAGGTTGAACATGCCCTTTAATTCTTGTATCCCCCATAAGAATAGCACAAAACTTATCATTTTTTAAAACTCTGTAGCTTTCCTTTGCAACGAGTTTTATTTCTTCTAAAAATTGTGGTATTTTCAGAAGTGATAAATCTTCTGGAATATTTTCGCTATAACTAATAATATTTGCATAAGGCGGGTGAGTACAAACAAAGTCTATGCCGTCATCAGGTATAAAGTGTAAATTTCTAGCATCGCCTCTATGTAAATATACCTTACCGCCATTTTCCCATTCAAAATCCGTCTTTTCTTTACATCGTGTTAAAGCAACATCATTTACATCAACACCAATGATATTTCTATTTAACAATTTAGCTTCAACTAAAGTTGTCCCACCACCAGCAAATTGATCCAACACTAAATCACCTTCATTAGAGTATCGAAGTATCAAGTTTCTAGGTATGTAAGGGGACCAGTTACCACGCCACTTGGCATCATGCGTTGCCCAATTCCCACGTTTAGGAAAAGTCCAATGCGTTGTCATCTCTAATTCAAAATTATCTGGTTCCCATTTTTTGATTTTTTTAGTCATTTTCATCCTCTAGGTTTATATGTATTATTTTATCTTCAACATCATATAACCATTTACTTTGTTTAGAGTACCTAACGCCATCATTTGATAATAAATTGAAAGTTCTCATCGTTTCAGTAACACCTCAGAAATAATTTCCACCTTTAATAATACTAAAAATAAATTTTTGTATCATTTATAAAGGCTTCTGGGTTATATGGAGCGTTAGAGAGTTGCATTACTTCAACTTCATCAATTCCATTTTTATTAGATCTTCTTTGAAAAATTCTTTCAAATACATATCCTATATCAAAGTCTTCACAAAATTCTTGTTGTAGGATTTTAATTTCTTCTATTTTAATAAACTACTAATTTGCATATTCATAATCCTTTAGTTACAATTTCCTCAAGTAACCCTTGTTCAATCATATTAATATTCATAACATAATCCGTAACATTAAAAGTTTCAGATAGGGAGCGTTTTGCTGTTTGCCAACCTTCACCATCTGTAACCCAAATAAAACCTGTAATATCGTTTTTAACGAGGCTAAACAATGTGCTAAACTCTCCAGCAACTGACTTTAACTTAGAACCACCGCTAGCATAGTAGTTTACTTCTAAAAGGTATAACATTTTCCCAGTATCTATAGCAAAATCAAAAGCTCTATTTGCTTTATCTGTACTAACTTCCTTGCCAAAATCTTCTTTAATTTTGCTTGCAGTAGCCTGCGCTATGTATCTGAAATTATGTTTTTCGCATATAGCTTTTACATAAACTTCTGTTAAATTCTCCATAGCAGTACCACTGCGATTTTTGCGAGCATTAGTATCAAGTCCAACTTCAACACCAATAGTGTAATCTACTAAATTTTTAATACTTTTATCAGCTATAACCTTAAGTAATCCGCTCTTTTTAGCAAAGAAAACAATTTTATCAATTTCTTCATCTGCATAAATTCTCTGTTTAGTAAAAGAATATTCAATATCGCCACCTAAGTCAGCAACCTTTATACTTTTACCTCGAACAGCTATTAATAAAGGGAGCACTGGAACAACCTCTGGATATTCTTTAATAAGTTGTTTTAGTTTATTGGCAATATCATCTTTGCCAATTAAGGTATTTAGAATATTAAGTACAACTTCAACTTTAGATACATTTCCAAGAACTTTATCCCATGCTACAAAAAAATCATAGGTTCTAATTGTATCTTTTGGAGTTGATAATAAATATTCAAGAGCAGCGTTTTCAGAAAGAATACCCATAGATTTGTATTTTTCAATAAATTTCATAATGATCTCCTTTTCGGCTCAATAATTTGATATTAATAGTTCGCTTATATTGCCTCTACCACCAGCTTGTGAATTTATCATACGTTTTGCAGAAACTCTTTCAATTTTATATTGGCTATAAAGGTCATCAAAAAATGTATCCGTTTCTTTAATATTTTTGGGATCAGAATTACTAAGCACAACTTTTGCATTTTTTAAAGTTATCATATCTACAAACTTACCAAGTTCTATTTGCTCTTTATCATTAAAATCTGTTTCAGAATACGAATTAAAACTTGCAGTCTCCGTTAATGGACGATAGGGTGGATCTATATATACAAATGTGTTTTCATCAATAAAATCAATACAATCTTTATAATCTCCACACTTAATAGTCACCTTTTTCAAAAGCTCATTTATAAGTTTAAGATTATCAATATCGCATATAAGTGGTTTTTTATACGAACCAATAGGGACATTAAACAATCCTTTTTTGTTAACTCTAAACAGCCCGTTAAAGCATGTTTTATTTAAAAATATAAATAAAACAGCTTTTTCTACATTAACAGTTTCACTACCATTAATTTTTAGATAATTAAATCGCTCACGTTTTTCGTAATAAAATTCTTTTCGTGATTCAGTTTCCAGTAACCAATATTCATTTTGTATTAAACTAAGTTCCATAACTAAATATTTTAAGTTTATTTTAATTTGTGTATATGTATTTATAAGTTCAGAATTAATATCATTAATTAAAATTTCTTTAATGCTATAATTTGAAACAATGTCAAAAAACACAGCACCACCACCAATAAATGGTTCACAATACTTAGTTATTGTTTTTCCTAGTTGGTCCGGATAGTTGTTTCGTATCTCGGGTAAGAGTTGACTTTTGCCGCCAGCCCACTTAATGAAAGGTCTTACACTCATAGTTCTTCACCTGTTTCTTCCATAGTAAAGGTTATATCTAGTTTGCTACCTAATACATTTGATATAGCTTTCAACTCTTTTTCTGTAAAATTATCTCTACTTAATTTATTACTAAAATTTTGTGGAGAAGTTTCAATCTTACGGGCAAGTTCTACTTTTGTCATTTTTCTCTTTATTAATAAAATTTTTATTTTTTCACTTACCAATTTAACACCTCATATTGTAATTCGATATATTAAGTATAATATAAATTTAATAAAAAAAACAAGTATAATATAAATAATACACTTTGGAGTATAAATAAAAAAGTTTCTCTAAGTAACCCACATTTACCAACGGGGCATTTGCGAAATAGCCTGACAGCAAAAAATCTCCAGACATTTAGGTTGGAGATTTTTTACATTATATTATAAAATATAACTATGATAAAAAAATAAATATAACGATTTTTTTAGGCTATGGCCAAATCAAAACCCCTCCAAAAATTTACTTTCTAAGTCAAGCAAAAATACTTTTTTATCTATTCCACCACCATAACCTACCAAATCGCCATTAGACCCTATAATGCGATGACAAGGAATTATAATAGGTATTTTATTTTTATTATTTGCCATGCCAACCGCCCTTGCACTTTTGGGAGAATTGGAAAGTATAGCAATTTCTTTATAAGACATTGTTTCGCCGTATTTAACTGTCATAACATTTTGCCATACTATTTTTTGATATGCCGTTCCACTTAGTTCCAGCTCTATTGTGAATTCATGCCTTTTCCCTGCAAAATATTCATCTAATTGTTTTTTTACAATATAACTAGTTTTTGTTTCTATTATTTTTTTATCTAAATTTATTGAAAAATCTATAGCCTTTAGCCTATTGCTAGTTGTTTCAATTGCCATTTGTCCAATTGGTGAATTATATATATCCATTTTCTTCTCTCCTTCTAATTCCTTAATAATAACATAAATTTATTAATTTATAAAAAAATTAATTTTCTTCACACTATCTCCACAATTATTTATTATATTAAGAGTGTAAACAACAACAATTACTTTTGAAAAGAGGTTAAATATGAAGAAAAAATTAATAGCATCATTAAGTGCAGTTGCTATGGTAGCAGCTATATCTACACCTGTATTAGCAAGCGGTCACGGTTGCCGTGGGGGAAATAACCATAGAGGTTACGGATCACATATGATGGATGAAAATTATTCAAATATGCATGATTATATGTTTGATGAAAATGGTAATATTTTAAGCCAAGAAGATTATGAAAAGAATTTAGACGCTTTAGTAGCTGATAAAACATTAACTAAAAATGATAAACAAGACTATTTAGATATGTATAATAATTGTGTAGATAACAATTGGCATAACTCATCAAACAACGGTTCACATCACCGTGGTTCACGCTACTAAATTTCAAAATAATCTAAAAATTCACAACATTTTTTAGATTTATACCACAATAAATAATGGGCTGTCTTGAAAAGAGAAAACCTTGGTGCTTTGCCACAAGCCCTACAAGCTTTTGAAAAAGTTAGCTGCAGACTCGAGCAGTTTCTGAAAGGAACGACCAGAGCTTGACTAAAACTTTAATTAGAAAAAGAGCGAAAACCCATCGCTCTTTTTGCATTTTTATATAAAATATTTAAATATTACCTTTTGATTAGGGAATATTTTTTATTGCAAGACAGCCCCCTTATTTTATACTGGTATTTTTATAATAAATTCACTGCCTTTACCTAATTCACTTTTTACGCTTATTTCTCCATTATGTGCATCTACTATGTTTTTGCAAATAGATAGGCCTATGCCAAAACCGTCTATATCTTTTACTCTGGATTTTTCAACTCTATAAAGCTGTTCAAAAATTAAATTTTGCTCTTCTTTTTCTATACCTATTCCTGAATCTTTAACCTTTATTATCGCTTCATTATTATTCTTTAATAAAACAACTTCAACTTTATCTCCATCGTCTGAATATTTTAATGCATTTGATAATAAATTAGTCAATACAGATTTTATACCTTCTACATCTGCATTTATATTTAAATCACTTTCTGAGTCGTACTCAAAAGCCAGTTTTATATTTTTATTTTCAAATAGAGCACTAAAATTATCTATACAAGTTTTTGTTACACTATATAAGTCAAATTCTATTTTATTTACAGTCGACTTATAATTATTTGTTTCAATAAGTTTGTCAACACCTTGAACCAACTTAGAAATATGGAGCATCTCAGAATATAAGCTACTTAATCGTTCATTTGTTATTTCAAAAACACCATCTTGCATGCCCTCAATTGTTGTTAACACACATGTAATAGGTGTGCGAATTTCATGGGTATAATTTTGTGCCATTTGCTTTTTAAGTATTTTTTCCGCTTTTAAATTTTCTGCCAGTAAATTTATTGACTGAATTAAGCTATTTATTTCTGTTGTACTACTTTGTAATGTTATACGTTCATTATATTTCCCTTGGCCTATGTCTAAAGCAACTTTACTAACTTTAGAAATAGGCTTAGAAAGCTTGTCAGCAAAATAATAAATAAATAAACTGGAAATAAGTAAAAAGACAATACCTATTTTTAGAATTGAGCCTTTTACCGCTTTTAGAAACAACACATCAAACTCTGTGTAATACACCGGACCATAATACCCAAGTGTAACATATCCCTCTTCCTCGCCATCATTTTTAATGGCATGATGGTCTTCTTGGTAACTTCCCTCCAAATGTGGATATGCTACTTTTAAAGTTGCTTCCATTTGATTTAGCATTTTTTCGCTTTCATTTTTTAGTATATCACTCATACATATTACTCGATTGTCATGGTCGTTGTTAACCATTAGTATCAAACCACTGTCCAACGCATTTACACCTATTTTGTATAAATCGTCATAGTTTACATCTTCTTCTTTTTCGTAAAGTTCAGTAACTTGCTTAACTACACGCTCCATTTCTTTTTCCTGTTTATTCTCCACATAGCTATTAAAAATTTTCATAAAAACTGCACTAGAGGTAAATGTAATAATAGATATTAGAGCTACTACCAAAATTGTATATAAAAGTATTAGTTTATATTTCAATGTCATTTTCATAAATCTTCCCCAAACTTATATCCCACTCCTCGTACAGTAATTATATACATAGGTTTTGATGTATTGTCTTCTATTTTACTTCTAAGATTTTTAATATGTGAGTCAATTATCCTATCAAATCCGCCGAAATCCTCATATAAAGCAATTTCAATAAGTTCATCTCTTGTATATACTTTTTTAGGATGCTTTGCTAATAGCAGTAGTATATTACACTCACTTTTAGTTAGTTTACATTCTTCATTAGCTTTTAACACAATCCGTTCTTTATAATTAATTTTTAAATCACCTTTATTAAATACTTGAAAATCATCTACAATAAAATTATCAACTCGTCTAAATAATGACTTTACTACTGTAACCAACTCTCGCAAGCTAAAAGGCTTTGTTAAATAAATATCCGCACCTACTTCTAAACCATTAATTTTATCATCTTCCATTACCTTTGCTGTTAACATAATTATCGGTACACTAGATTTTTTTCTAATATTTTCACAAACTTCTTCACCAGTTAACTTAGGCAACATAAGGTCAAGTATTATCATATCAATTTTACTTGCATCAAAAATTTTTAAGGCACTAAGCCCGTCAAAACATGTAATTGTTTCAAAATCACTATTTATTAAATAATCTGAAATATTCTTTGCTATAGTCTTTTCATCTTCTACAATTAAGATTTTTTTCATCACATACCTCACTAGTTTTAAAAAAACATTGTCAATCTCTCATTTACTTAATATAATTTTAGCACGATTTTAAATATAAACCCAATTTTTATTTTTTAAAATATAAAACATTTGCAACCAACTTTATATATTTAAAAGAGTATAATTATTTAAAAGTAATATTGCGCATCTACATAGTATCTTCACTTATTATGTATAAACTTAGTATGTATTAGATAAATAACTTGTTTTTAAAGGAGAATATTATGAATAAAACACAAACTACCTTAAACATAGAAGGAATGCATTGCGCCTCTTGCTCATCTAATGTAGAAAAAACAACTAATAAGCTTAAAGGTATAGAAGAGGCAAATGTAAACATAGCAACTAATAAAGGCACATTTACTTATAACACAGATGAGATTACTCTAGAAGAGATCAAGAAGTCCATTGAGTCTTTAGGATTTAAAGCTATAGAAGTTACAGATGCTAACAAAAACGACTTTAGTAATAAAGATAAAGAGTCAAAAGCTTTTTTCAAAAGATTTTTAATTTCAGCAACATTTACATTACCATTACTTTATATAGCAATGGGCCATATGGTGGGTTTGCCACTACCAAGTGCTATTAACCCCCATTTTCATCCCTTAAACTTTGCTTTAATACAATTAATTTTAACTATTCCAACAATGATAGCCGGTTATAAATTTTACACTATAGGCTTTAAAATGTTATTCACTAGAAAACCAAATATGGATTCACTTATAGCCATAGGAACTTTATCCGCCTTCATATACGGAATATATGGAATTTATAGAATTTATACGGGCAATGTTGAGTTTGCTCAAAATTTATATTTTGAAACCGTAGGTGTAATAGTAACCTTAATATCTTTAGGCAATTATTTAGAGGCAATATCTAAAGGTAAAACATCAAATGCTATTAAAAAATTAATTGGTCTTTCACCTAAAACAGCTTTGGTTTTAAAAGATAATTCCGAAATCACAATTCCCATTGATGATGTAAAAGTTGGCGATATTGTTATTGTAAAACCAGGTGACAAATTTCCTGTTGACGGAAATGTTATAAAAGGCAGTACTACAGTAGATGAATCAATGTTAACTGGTGAAAGTATTCCTGTAGAAAAAAACATAGGCGATAAAGTAGTAGGAGCAAGTATAAATAAACAAGGTATGGTACATTTTAAAGCCACTAAAGTCGGAAACGACACAACTCTTGCTCAAATTATAAAGCTTGTTGAAGATGCTCAAGGCTCTAAAGCTCCTATTGCACGACTTGCAGATATTATTGCTAGTTATTTTGTTCCCGCTGTAATATCTATAGCTGTAATTGCCGGCTTACTTTGGCTAGTTTCAGGCCAAAGTGTAGAATTTTCTTTAACTGTTTTTATATCAGTTTTAGTTATTGCTTGCCCATGTGCCCTAGGCCTTGCAACACCAACATCAATAATGGTTGGCACTGGTAAAGGTGCTGAATACGGTGTTCTTATAAAAGGCGGTAAACCTCTAGAAACAGCTCATAAAGTAAATACTATTGTATTTGATAAAACAGGGACAATTACAGAAGGAAAACCAGTAGTTACAGATATTATTACTGTAGAGGGTAATGAGGATTATATACTACAGTTAGCAGCATCTTCAGAAAAAGGTTCTGAACATCCTTTAGGCGAAGCAATTGTAAATGAAGCCATACATAGAAAGCTGAATTTCCTTGATTTAACTCATTTCCTTTCATTAAGTGGACGTGGTATAGAAACAGTTATTGATGGCAAAGAAATATATATTGGTAATTTAAAATTATTAGAAGAAAAAAATATAAAAAATACCTTTTTAGAAAGATCAAATAAATTAGCTGATATGGGAAAAACACCTATGTATGTTGTTATTAATAACAAACTTGTGGGTATAATAGCTGTAGCTGATACAACTAAGCCTAGTAGTAAAAATGCAATAGCAAAACTTCATGATATGAATATAAAAGTTGCTATGATTACAGGGGACAACGAAAGAACAGCAAGGGCAATTGCTGAAGAAGTTGGAATAGATATAATATTAGCCGATGTTTTACCGAGTAAAAAAGCTGAGGAAGTAAAAAAACTTCAAAAAGATGGTGTAGTTGCAATGGTTGGCGACGGCATAAATGACGCCCCAGCTCTCGTGCAAGCTGATGTAGGTATAGCCATAGGGTCAGGTACAGACGTAGCCATAGAATCAGCAGACATTGTACTTATGAAAAGCGATTTACTAGATGTAGTAACTGCATTGCAATTAAGTAAAAAAACAATTCAAAATATTAAACAAAATTTATTTTGGGCCTTTGCCTATAACACATTAGGTATACCCATTGCATGTGGAATTTTATACATCTTTGGCGGACCCCTTTTAAATCCAATGATAGCCGGTGGAGCAATGGCATTTAGTTCAATATCCGTTTTAACAAATGCTTTACGATTAAAGAACTTCGAACCTAAATTATAAAAATATTTTCATTAAAAAGCACTTCATCTAAATTACATTTCTTAGGAAGTGCTTTTTCTATTATTACATTCAATAAATTCAAAACTTTATTCCAATTGATAAACTCTAATTTATTTGGTAATCTATAGCTATAAAATTTATATCCTACAAGGAGGAAATATGGAACTATACGAAAATATAACACGTGATGAGTTTAAAAAAAGACTTATCGAAAATATTAAAACCCTATCTATGACAACGTACAACCTTGCATCGCCAGAGCAAGTATATGGTGCATTGGCTTTTACCATTCGAGATATAGTTGTTGATAAATGGATAAAAACGAATAAAACATATAAGGAAAATGATTCAAAGGTACTATATTACCTATCTATGGAATTTTTAATGGGTAGATTTTTAGGAAACGCAATTATTAATCTATGTATGAATGAAGAAGTTAGTAGCGTTTTAGAAGAAATGGGAATAGATTATAACCTAGTTGAAGACGCCGAACTAGACCCAGGTCTTGGAAATGGTGGACTAGGTAGATTAGCTGCTTGTTTCTTAGATTCACTATCAACTCTTGAGTTACCAGCTTTTGGCTGCGGCATTAGATACCACTATGGTATTTTTAAACAAAAAATTGAAGATGGTGAACAAATTGAACTGCCAGACAACTGGTTGCAAAATGGTGACGCTTGGGGCGTTCAAATAAAAGAAGATGCCGTGGAAGTATCTTTTGGTGGTAATGTACAAACTGTAGCAAGAGATGAAGGCGAGCATACTTATAAAACCGTAAACGCACAACAAGTATTAGCAATCCCTTACGACTATCCTGTTATTGGATACAATAATAATACAGTTAATACTTTAAGACTATGGGATGCACAAGCTATACACCGTTTTGACCTACAGTCCTTTAACCGTGGTGACTATCAAAAGGCAACAGAGGCAGAAAATTTAGCAAGAACCCTATCGGAAGTATTGTACCCAGCAGATGAGCACATATCTGGTAAAGAATTAAGACTTAAACAACAATACTTTTTTATATCTGCTACTATTCAAACAGTAATAAGAAAGTTTTCCGAAAATCACAATGATTTTAAAGAACTACCTAATAAAGTAGCTTTCCAATTAAATGATACTCACCCATCTATTGCTGTGCCCGAATTAATGAGAATACTACTAGATGAATACAGTTTGTCTTGGAAAGAAGCATGGGAAATTACAAAACAAACTTGTGCATACACTAACCATACAATAATGTCGGAAGCTTTAGAAAAATGGCCAACAGAACTTATTAGTAGAATACTCCCTCGTGTATACATGATTATTGAAGAAATAAATAGAAGATTTTGCAAAAATTTAATAGATGTATATGGAAATGACCCACAAAAAATAAGAAATATGGCTATAATAGCCGATGGTCAAGTGCGTATGGCATTCCTTGCAATAGTTGGTAGCCATAGCGTAAACGGTGTAGCTGCTCTACATACAGAGATATTAAAAAATCAAGAATTACGTGATTTTTATGAAGTATACCCAAATAAGTTTAACAACAAAACTAATGGAATAACACAACGTAGATGGTTGGCACATTGTAATAAAGGCTTAAGCACCCTTGTAAGCAACTCAATAGGTACAGATTGGGTTGCAGATTTATCTAAAATTAAAGAAATAGAAAAATTCAAGGATGATGCAGCCTTTAGAAATGAGTTTGCAAAAATTAAACACAATAATAAAATCGAATTATCTAATTTAATTATGTCCACAACAGGAATAGCCGTTGACCCGAATTCAATATTCGATATTCAAGTAAAAAGACTTCATGAATACAAACGTCAACTAATGAATATTTTACACATATTGGCTCTTTACAATAGAATTAGATCCAACCCACACATAGATATGGCACCACAAACATTTATTTTTGGTGCAAAATCCGCCTCAGCTTACCATAGAGCAAAACTAATAATAAGGCTTATTAACGCCATTGCTGATTTAGTTAACAATGATCCAGTAGTTAGTAAAAAAATAAAAGTCGTATTTATGGAAAACTATAGAGTATCCTTAGCAGAAAAATTAATCCCTGCAGCCGACCTAAGCGAGCAAATATCAACAGCTTCAAAAGAGGCATCAGGTACAGGTAATATGAAATTTATGTTAAATGGTGCACTAACAATAGGAACAATGGACGGTGCAAATGTTGAAATTTTTGAAGAAGTAGGCAAAGATAATATATTCATTTTTGGTATGACAGCTGATGAAGTTATTGAGTTGAATAAAACTAATAGCTATGACCCTTGGGATATCTTCAATATAAATTCCGATGTGAGAAGTGCCTTAACTCAGCTAATAAACGGAACTCTATTACCAAATGATACATATATTTTTAGAGAAATATACGACGCTCTTCTAAACGGCTTTAATGGTGCAAGAGCAGACGAATACTATATTTTAAAAGACTTTGAAAGTTATAGCAAAGCTTGTGAAAGAGCAAATAAATACTATAAAAATCAAGAAGCATGGATTAAAAGTGCCATTATAAATGTAGCAAATTCTGGAAAGTTCTCAAGTGATAGAACTATACAAGAATATGCCAACGAGATTTGGAACTTAAAGCCCGTAAAAATAGTTATGGACTAAGTGTAAATATAATAAAGGCTGTTCTTAAGTATCTTTTTCACCTAAGAGCAGCCCCTATTTTCATTGTAAAGGAGAACTATGGGAAAATATAATTTCGATGTAATCATCAATCGTAAAAATACTAATTCAGTAAAATGGAATAATGAAAATGAACTGCCAATGTGGGTAGCAGATATGGACTTCCAGACAGTTCCAGAAGTAATAGAAGAATTACATAAAATTGTTGACCATGGAATTTTTGGATATTGTACAATTCCAGAAACTTTTCGAGAGTCAGTTGTAAACTGGAATAAGCGAAATAACCTTCTTGTAGAAAAAGAATGGGTATTGTATGCACCAGGTATAATGCCAGCTATTTCTAGCATAATAAGAAAATTCACCTCGCCAGCAGATAATGTTTTAATAATGACTCCTGTGTACAATTCTTTCTTTAATTCAATTTTACACAACGGAAGAAACGTTCAAGAAAGTCTACTTGTATACAGAAATAATCAATATGAAATAGATTTCAGTGATTTAGAAGAAAAACTAAAACATCCGAATACTTCATTAATGCTACTTTGTTCGCCACATAACCCTGTTGGCAAAGTTTGGAGCAAGACGGACTTAAGAAAAATTGCAGACTTGACACTAAAACACAATGTTTTAGTTGTAGCTGATGAAATTCACTCTGATTTATGTCATAGCAAAAACTTCATTCCTTTTGCAACTGTTTCTGAAAATGCAAAAAATAATTCTATTACTTGTAAATCCGTGTCTAAGACTTTTAATCTAGCAAGTATACACTGTGCCAATGTTATAATTCCAAGTGAGTATATAAGAAATAAAGTTCTGGCAGCATTTAATACAGACAAGCTTCTTGAACCTAATACCTTTGCAATAACAGCGGCAACAACAGCATATAATAAAGGCGAGCAATGGCTCCAAGAGCTTAATGAATATTTAATATCAAATATAAATATATGTAAAGATTTTCTAGAAAAAGAAATACCTAATGTTAAACTTGTAAACCCTAGTGCCCTGTATCTTTTGTGGCTCGATTGTTCTAAAATAACTAGTGATACAAGTAAATTATGCGAGCATTTACTTAAAGAAACCGGACTTAATGTAACAGCTGGCTCTACTTATGGTGAATCTGGTAAAAATTTTATAAGGATGAATATCGCCTGCCCAAAGGCTACACTTGATGACGGTCTAAATAGATTAAAAAAAGGTATTGATACTTTTAAGGATTAAATAAAACAACACCCTATAAAGAGTACCGAAAAGGGCTACTCTTTATAGGGTATCATATTTTATTTTTCAATTTATACACATAAGCTAATACTTCAGCTACAGCTTTATACATATCTGGAGGTATGGATTGACCAATTTCACAAGAGGTATATAATGCCCTTGCTAAAGGTTTATTTTCTACAATTTCCACATCATGCTCTTTAGCCTTTTCCTTAATACGTTTTGCCAAATGGTCAGTGCCCTTTGCCACAAGAATAGGCGCTGGATTTTCCTCTTTATTATACTTAATCGCTACTGCATAATGAGTAGGGTTAGTTATTATAACATCTGCCTGTGGCAAATCATTCATCATCCTACGCATAGCCGCTTCACGCATTCTCTGTTTAATTTTACCCTTTATTTGTGGGTCACCTTCCGACTGCTTAAACTCTTCCCTTATATCTTGTTTACTCATACGCAAGTCTTTTTCATGTTTTAAACGCACCACAGTATAGTCAAAAAGTGCAATAAACAAGTAAATAACACCAACTTGAATAGCCATACGTACAATTACTTCACCAAAAAAAATAGTTGACTCTTCCAATGTCATATACATTACTGCCGGTATTGTTTCTATATCCTTTTTTAATGTAGCATATACAGTAAGAGATATAATAACAATCTTCATTATATTTTTTAGCGTATCCAATAAAGTTTTAAGCGACAAAATTCTTTTTATACCCTTTAGAGGATTAATTTTGGAAAATTTTGGCATTATTGGTTCTAAAGAAACTTTCCATCCAACTTGTATAACATTGGCAATAACACCAATTATCATTGCTACAGCAAACAAAGGAACTACAATTAATATAGCCTTTAAACTTATAAATATACCCATTTTATAAATAAAGATTTTGTCGAAATTAGCATTTATATCACCTATATAAGACATACATTGTGTATATAAAGAATATATTCCATTATACATATATTCAGCAAAAATACTTAAGCAAAAAAACATAATTATAAAAGAAAAAGAGGTAGAAACCTCCATACTTTTTGCAACTTGTCCTTTTTTTCTCGCATCTTCACGTTTTTTTGGCGTAGCTGACTCTGTTTTTTCATCATCAAAAAAAGATAAATTCAAAGGAATTAATTTTTTTGCTCTATCATTTATTTCAACTTTTTCGTCTTCCATTTAATCACTACCCATCAAATAAATAACATTTTGTAACGCTTCCATCATATCATAATAAAATTCATTATATACTTCTTGGTAGAATTCTGCAGTTATGTATAATATAATTAAACCAAAAAAAAGTTTTATAGGCATACCTATAACAAATACATTCATTTGTGGTGTTGCTTTTACTAAAAGTCCTAACGCAACATTCACAACTAGCATAGTTCCTATTAATGGCATAGACAATCCCATTCCAATAACAAAAAAATCCGTCATAATCTGTACAAAGTACATAGTTAAAGCCTCATTACTAATTAATTTAAGACCACTTATAGGCAATACTTCATAGCTATGCATTAAAGTATATATAAATGCATTTAGGCCTTCCGAAACTACAAAAAAAACAGCCATAACGTAAAATAAGAGATTACCTGTTATGGAAACTTGAATATTAGTCATTGGATCCATTACATTCAACATAGAAAATCCAATTTGAAAATCCAGCAATCTACCTACAAAGTAAAAAATAGAAAAAAACAAATATACAACAAAGCTCATTATAACCCCTGTTATTACCTCACGTATTACTATAAAAATAAATTCGATAAAACTTGAAATTGCAATATCTGGCACATTTCCTGTAGAGTATATTAACAAAGAAATAATAAAAGCTAGACCTATTTTAGTTTGAGTAGGTGCATTTTGGCTAGACCAAATTGGTATTAAAGAAATACCTCCAATTATTCTAGCAAAGATTATTAATATTAACTCAAAATTATAATATGAACTTAAAAGAGAAAAAGTTAGCTGGTCGGACATGCACCCCTCCTATCCTAATATTTAATGTCTAATATGGTGTAACATAGGTTTGTATATTAGTAAAAAGTTCCATAAATAATGTTTCTATAGTAGACATCATAAATGGCCCAAAAATTATAAGACTTAAAAAAACTGCCAATATCTTTGGTACAAAAGCTAAAGTCGGCTCTTGAATAGATGTAATAGCCTGAAATAAACTTACAATTAATCCTACTAATAAACCAAGCAATAAGGGAGGAGCAGAAACCACTATAATTGTTTTTATTGCCAAAACCATAATGTCTGATATAATTTCTTGAGTCATTATTACCCCCCTAATCTAAAAGTCTCAAATATTCCATTAATTGTTAATGCCCATCCATCAACCATTACAAAAAATAATATTTTAAATGGTAATGAAATCATAGAAGGTGGCAACATCATCATACCCATAGCCATGAGAGTTGATGCAACTATCATATCTATAACTAAAAAAGGAATAAATATAATAAAGCCAACTTTAAAGCCCTTTGTTATTTCACCTAATATAAATGCAGGTATTAACACACGATTTGGTATATCCTCGTAGGTGTCATAACTTTGTCCGTCAAACTCTGCAAAAAGTTTTACATCATTTGTTTCCACTTGTTTAAACATAAACTCCCGTATAGGATCCATTGCAGTTGCCACCATTTCACTTGTATTTATTTCACCGGCTATATAGGGTTGCATTGCCTGCTTATTCACCTCTGTTAGTGTAGGACCCATTATAAAAAAAGTTAAAAATAATGCCAAACCTATTAACACTTGGTTTGGCGGAGTCTGTTGTGTAGACAAGGCGGACCTAGTAAAGTGCAAAATAATTACTATTCTAGTAAAAGACGTCAACATAAGTAAAATAGAAGGTGCTAGAGTAATTAATGTAACTAATAATAATAATTGAACTGTTAAATTAGTAGCGGTACCTTCATCTCCACTTACTTCAATACCTATTAATGAACTAGCATCGGCACCATATACATTATTTATAAATAAAAGACAAGTAAGTACTATTAATATAATAAAATAATTCTTTCTTTTCATAAATCCTCACATTTTCTTTTTCGATTTTAGTATATTATCGAAAATGCTAGAGAAATTATTTTCAGCTTCTTGTAGCTCAAAATTCTCAAGCTTTGTAATTAGTTCAACTCTTTCTTTACTTTGACTAAGTAAATAATAGTTATTATTTATTTCTATTATAAATAAACAACTGTTTGTAGATAGCGCTCTTCTTTCTATTATTTTTATATTACCATTATTGCCAATATTATTTTTTTTTGCTACATATCCCAAGGCATAAATTAAGACTGTTATAATAAAAAGAATAAATAAAAGAAAAAGCAGCTGACCAAACATTAAGCTGGAGCCGCTGCTTTGAACCTTTGTAGCTAATAATACACCCATACTATTTAAAGGCCTTTTCTACTATTTCAAGTACTTTTTCTGGTTGGAAAGGCTTAACTATAAAATCTTTAGCGCCTGCTTGAATGGATTCTACAACCATTGCTTGCTGCCCCATTGCAGAACATATAATAATATTTGCCTCTGGAAACTTTGTGCAAATTTCTTTAGTTGCACTAATACCATCCATCTCTGGCATCGTTATATCCATTAACGTAAGTCCAGGCTTAAGTTCCTCATACTTAGTTATGGCTTCCAATCCGTTTTCTGCTTCACCTATAACTTCGTAACCATTTTTAGTTAACATTTCTTTTAAAATCATTCTCATAAATGCTGCGTCATCTACCAACAAAACAGTTTTCCCTGCCATATCTCTAATATCTCCTTTTAGCTAAATTCTTCTATTTACATTTACAATTTCTGTAATTCTTATGCCATAGTTCTCATCTATAACAACAACTTCTCCTTTTGCAACAAACTTGCCGTTAATAACTATATCTATAGGATCTCCTGCTAATTTATTTAATTCTATAATAGTTCCTGGCGAAAACTCCAGTATTTCTTCTATTCTTTTTACTGTTCGTCCCATTTCAACTGTTACCTCTAGGGGAACATCCATAATTAAATCAATATTTTCCTTTTGCTGTCTTAATTCACTAAAGCTAAATTCTTGAAATTCAACAGGCTGTGCGTTTATACTACCCGAACTACTTATAGTTCCTTTATTAATTCCGCCTTGTTGCACACTACTACTAACAGGGCTAGGTTTTGGAGTTGGCTTAACCTGCTCATTTACAGTTTTTTCACCCTCATTATTTGCCAGTATTTCCTCTGCTTCATATTTTTCTTTTAATCTTCTTGCAAAATCACTCGGCATAATGCTTACAATTTTACTATCAACGACATCTCCAACTTTAAAGTCATATTCAAGAACAATGACCATTTTATCTTCATTAAATCCAAGTTCTTTGAGTAGTATGTCTTTTTCTTCTTCTAATATTTCTGGCGTAACTTGAATTATTCTTGGTGTATTAATATCAACCTTTTCGCCCAGTATTTTAAAATAAAGATTGCACATAGCTCCAACGGATTGATTCATAGCTTCGCCTACAGCACTTTTATCTAAATCAGTAAGCTCGTCGCTATCGGATTTACCCGTTCCACCCATCATTAAATCAGCTATTGCCTTACCATCTTTATGCGTTAATAATAATATGTTTGAACCAACTATACCAGTTGTATATTCGATTAAAACACCTATATATGGTATACCAATTTTAGCTGTCATTTCACTAATAGGAATACATTTTAAATCAGGTTTGCCAATTTTAGATTCTTGAAATAAAATTTTACTTAAGGTATTTGCCAACACCTCCATTGTTTCCAGACCAAGTTTTTCTAATATACTCTTATCCTCGTCACTTAAAGGTAAAGTAATATCACCGTCCTCTACTCCACTTGGCTCGTTATTACCTAGTAGCGCTTCTATTTCATTTTGCGAAAGCATATCCCCCATTAAAACTCGTCCTTCCCTGCAAATTCAGTTATTTGTACCGAATTTCTATTTTTTACTTTTCCCGGTTTACCATAATATTTTAAATTTTCACTTATATATATTTTTATATCAGAATTAATTGTTGAATCGAGGGCAATTACATCACCTACTTTTAAATCAACAAAATCACTTACATTAATAAATGTTTTTCCCAATACTGCATTTACACTTAAATTTGTTTTTTCTAGTTTGTTTTCTAAATCATAACGGTAACTCTCCTCATCATCAGAGGAGCTACTAGAATACCATATTCTATTATTAAGATTTTTTACGATTGGTTCTAAAACTAAATGAGGCAAACAAAAATTCATATAGCCTGATACACCACCAACCATTATTTTTAATGAAGTAAGGGCTATCATTTCATTAGGTGAAATAATTTGCGCAAACTGTGCATTGGTTTCAATTTTTTCTAACCTAGGCTCAAGTGGCAGTATGCTTTCCCATGGCTCAACTAGCCTTCCTATTATATGAGTAATTATACGCCTAAGCAATAGTACCTCTATATCAGAAAATTCTCTAATTTTTTCCATGGCCAAACCAGGACCACCTAAAATCCTATCTATCATAGCATATCCAACTGATGCTGACAACTCAAGAATTATTGAACCTTTTAGTGGTAAAAAGTCAACGATAGCAATAATAACTGGATTTTGTATAGAGCCATAAAACTCTTTAAAAGTTATTTGTTCGGCACTATTTACTTCTATTTGGGTACTTACACGCAAATAACCTGTTAAATATGAAGAAACTACTCTAGAAAAATTGTCATATATTATTTCTAGGGTCCTTAATTGTTCTTTATTGAACTTTGGAGGCTTTTCAAAATTATATTCACTTATACTTTTTTCATCTGAGTTTTCAGCCTCATCTTTAACTTCTATTTCTTCTATGTTGATTTTATCATCGCCCATAGCCTTTAGTAATTCCTCTATTTCGCTTTGAGAAAGTATGTCGCCCATATTCCACCACCTAACTTAGTTTAACAAAATACCTTAATAAATTCAACATTATTGTGTAAACATATTTCCTATATAAACTTTTGCAATTAAATCCGAATTAAACTCTTTGCGCAATGCTTGCAATATCTCGTCCTTAATTATATCATTTGCATCGGCTCTTGTCATGTCTTCATAAGTTTTGCTACTTAAAACGCTTATTATTACATCCTTTATAATTACTGTTTTACTTTCTAACATTGTTAAAAATTCAGTTGATTTTTCCTCTTGAGTATTATCTATACCTATGCTTACCTCAACTCTAACAGCATGGTCTTCACCATCTTCACCCTGTCTTAAGTTAACACTTATAGGGTTTTCTATATCTATAGTTGTAATTTCTGACGGCGTAAGCTCCTTTACTTCCTCAGAAACTTTAGTTGTTTCCTCGTCTTTAGCTGCTGTTAAGTATTTAAGTCCAACTAAGGACACCCCAACTATTGTAACTAATAGTACAACTAATAATACTATAATAATAATCATCATAAGTTTATTTTTTTCCACAATATTCTCCTTATTTTACTCTGCACTTATTTTTATCTCTACACGTCTATTTTTCGCTCTACCCTCAGAACTTTCATTTGACGCAATAGGCTTATATTCTCCAAACCCCTCTTGAGAAAGTCTACTAGGTTGTATTCCATGCACACCCTTAAAATAATTTAAAACAGATATTGAACGTGCTGCTGATAAATACATATTATCCGGATAAATACCACTATTTATAGGAATATTATCTGTATGACCTTCAATTTTAATATCCGTTGCACTATTAGCCGATAATTCATCTGCTACAATGTCTAAAGCCTCTTTTGACTCTTGTTTTAATTCGGCACTACCTGAATCAAATAGTATTCCATTGTCGAACGTCAATTTTACAAAATTTTCTGTAACCTCTACATCAATTTGTTGAGATAAATTATTTTCAGCAAAATATGTTCTAAAATTTTCTGCTAATTTTTCTAATTCTTCTTTATTTTCTTTTTCCTTAGTACTATCATTTATACCCATATCTAGTGCTGGTAAATCGGCTATACCACTGCCTAACATATTGTTTTCGCCCATAGAACCACCAGCATCTATTATTGTTATTTTATCATTAAAGGAGGCTGCAACAGCCTGATATTTTGCCACATCTACATTAGATGTGGCAAACAATAAAACAAAAAAACACAATAATAGCGTAACCATGTCGCCATATGTCGCCATCCACCCAGGTAAACCTTTTTTACCCTCTGGCGGTTTATTTTTTTTAGCCATTATTCCTCACCACCATTTGACTCACCAATGCTATCTCTTATTGAAGGAGCTAAAAATGCTTTTAATTTTTCTTCAATAATACGTGGATTTTCACCCGCCTGTATTGACAAAATGCCTTCTATTAAAATCTCTTTTATTAGAATTTCTTCCTTACTGAATATTTTCATTTTATTTGCAATAGGTATTGCTACAAAGTTTGCCAATAATGAACCATAAAAAGTTGTTAATAAGGCAACTGCCATAGATGGACCAATGGCATCTGGGTTAGATAAATCCTGTAACATCATTACAAGTCCTATAAGAGTACCAATCATACCCCATGCTGGCGTCATTTCACCAATAAATTCCCATATACCTCTGTTGTCACTATGTCTTGTTTCTTGATATGATAATTCTGTTTCTAGGATACCTTTTACAAGTTCTGGGTCCGTACCATCTACTATAAGCATTGTTCCTTTTTTAAGAAACTCGTCTTCAACAGATTCTACAGCTTCCTCGAGGGCTAATAAACCCTCTTTACGTGCCAAATTTGCTAAGTTTATTATATCACCAATTGCTTGACCGGGGTCTACCGACGATGGCTTAAATACTTTACTTGCTGATTTTAATGCCGATGTAACCTTTTCTAATGGATAACCAATCATGGTAGAGCCAATAGTACCACCTACAACTATAACAATAGATGGTATATCAATCATCGCCACTACTTTTGTAAAGTCAAATTTTGCATTTAAAAAGATTGACACTACTAAAAAAACCGTACCTGCAACAAACCCAATCACCGAACCTAATTCCATTTTATAGTTCTCCTTTCACTATGTTGATTATTTAGTATAAATAGTTCGTTTATAAGCTATAACCTTGTTTATGATATCATCTACTGTCTCGTTTGAAATTATTTTTCTACCTGTTGTCATGGTTATAGTTGTATCCGGATTTGTTTCTATGGTTTCTATTAGGTCAGAATTTACCACTATTTCTACATTATTAATTTTTTTAATCTTTATCATACTTTACTCCATTCATGTAGCAACTTTACATTACAAATTTTACTTAAATAAATATATAGGTTGTATATACTTACCTAAATAAAATTTATATACTAGTTCCTAGTTAATACTAGGAACTAGTATTTGTCAATTATCTTTTTAAATTAACTAATTCCTGTAATATTTCGTCAGATGTTGTAATAACCCTTGAATTGGCTTGATAACCTCTTTGAGTTGTTATCATTTCTGTAAATTCTTGTGCTAAGTCTACGTTACTCATTTCTAAAACACCAGAACTAATAGAACCACCACTAGCCGCAACAGACACCCCTATGCCATCAAAAGCCCCAGAGTTGGCTGTAGCTTGAAATAAGTTGCTTCCTATTTTTTCCAATCCCGCTGGATTGTCAAATTGTGCTACTGCTATTTGTTTAACTGCTCGTATATCACCATTTGTATATGTAACTGATACAACACCATCTTCAGAAACACTTATGGAATTTAAGGCTCCAGCCTCGTTTCCATCTAATGCTTTAGACGTAGCATTAGCATCTGATGAAAATTGCGTAATATTTCCGAAATCGAAACCAACAATACCTGCATTTCCAAAAGTAGCATCTACAGGTAAATCTGTACCAGTAATATTAAATTCTAGGGAATATTCACCTGTTGTTTCATTATAATTGGTAAATGTAGTGGTTGCACTATCTGCATCCTCAGCGTCGCTATAATCTACAACTCCATCATTGTTAAAGTCAACTGTACTTACTGTAGTATATGTAGTTTCCTTAAGTGGATCAACAATCGCACCTATTTCAATGCCACCTGGTGTACCATTTGTAGGCGGATCACCTACCGTACCAGCTGTTGGAGCTGTTATAGTTAACTCATATCCTTTTGTTCTGTCATTATTTGTATATGCATAATTACCTAACTTATAATTCCACGTATCCGCTGCTTCATCATATTCATATTGTGCATCAACCATCCACTCATTACCTAAAGAGTCTTTAAATGCAACTGTTGTGTTAAATATAGGTTTTTCTATTGCATTTAAATTTCCATTGAATTCCACCGCTGTTGTCGGTGACGGTGGTGAATATAAATCATCACCTGTTATTTTTACATCCTCTACTGTACCTTGATTAACTTTATATGTCCCAGGCTTATTTGGATCTTCTTCAGCATCCCAACCTTGTACTATATAACCATTTGGGTCAACTAAATTTCCCATAGCATCCAAATTAAAAGCACCTGCTCTTGTAAAATAATTGCTTTGGCCGTCGTTAACTATAAAAAACGACTCGCCTTCTATCATTAGGTCTAAAGGCTTGTCAGTACGTTGTGACGCACCTGTAGACATATTTACATCAATAGACGCAACAGAAGAACCTAAACCTATTTGCATTGGGTTTATTCCACCACGCCCTGTTTTTTCATTAGCTGCCGTTGCTCCACTTACACTTTGACTAAAATATTCACTAAATGTTGCCCTAGATGATTTAAAGCCTACTGTATTAACATTTGCGATGTTATGTGCTATAACATCCATTTTTGTTTGATGTGCTCTAAGGCCTGAAACCCCAGAAAACATTGAACGCATCATAATTTTTTCCTCCTATATGAGATGTAAGCAATTAGAATTTTTCTATCAGTCAAAATTCTTAGCCTCCCTAAGGTCCAGCTATACTATAATTGCTCCGTCAATATTGGTAAATACTTTACTTTCATTATCCTTATTTGATGTTGTAGCTGTTATTACCGTATTGTTTTTAATACTAACAACTAAAGCTACATTATCCAGCAAAACTAAGGACTCTTTTAATCCTTTTTCCTTTGCTTTAGAAACACCATCTTCAAGTCTATTTACTTGATTTTTTGTTAAACTTATATTTCTATCATTTAACCTTTCCATTGCATGTTTTGAAAACTTAACTTCATTTTGTAGGCTTTGTAAAACATTACCAAAACTACCACTACTTTTAGGGTCAATAGTATCGTCAGTATTTAATTTTTGTTGTACTGGGTATTTAATATTATTTATTAAAAATTTACCATTATACGTTTCCATTTTACCACCTATTATTTCTAAATGATTTTAGTTTTTACCTCTTATATCGGCATAGGGTATTTCCGTTGCATCTTCATTATTTGCTATTAAATATACATTACCATCTCTTATTATAAAAGATGCTATTTGATAGGAGGCATCTCCATATTCAACAACTTCTCCAACATATCCAGATGCTTCCGTTATATGGTTTATTTTATTAATAGCCACTTCTACGCCGTCAACTACTGCATACGCCTGATCATCTTTAAAAACTATATCAGAAACCGCACCTTTTACAATTGTATCACCACTTACATAGTTTACTTCTTTGCCTAGTAATAAATTTTCCTCGGAAATTGATATAATTTCATTTCCATATACGTTTTTATTACCAACAGACAACACAACCGAACCATTTTCAAACTTAATGTAGTCAACTACACCTTCAACATAATCCACCTGTTCCCCATCTTCGTTTGTAATAATAGCTTGTATAGTTTTACCTACAAGTCCAGTATTTTCTGATGTTAGCAATGCATCTCTTATATCGTTAAGTATACCTAAGTCTGTATAATCTTCAAAAACCATTTTAACAGCTTCTGCAGGCATATCTGTATCACCAATAGTTAAAAGTGCTGTATTTCCAGACATTGTTACGCCTTCCACTCTACCCTCTTTTACTACGGTTTCACCAGTTGCACTATCTACATATTCCCCCACTACATATTTACCTATCATAGAAAAACTTTCAGCTTTACTAAGTGTAGCATTCATGTTTTGCATTTCTTCTAGTGTAGTAAACTGTGCCATTTGTGCTATAAATTCTTTGTCTTCTACCGGATTAGTTGGGTCTTGATACTTCAATTGGGTAACTAATAAATTCAAGAATGCATTTTTGTCTAGTTCTTTGCTTTTGTCACCAATAGAACCATCTTTATTTACCTTTGATGATAAATCACCATTAGTAACAAAATTATTAAAAGTACTTTTGTAATCTGTACTAGTCATTTTTTCAACTCCTCTTAAGCTTTATAACTTACAGTGCTGTCATTTTGCAAGTTTTCTTCCTCTACCTTTTCTTCTTCAACAGCCATGTCATCTGTTGTATTTGAACCAGATTTATTTTCGCCATTTTCTCCATATTCGTTGGAAGAATTAAAGTTGCTTTCTTCTCTAACTGATACCTCTAAAGAAGAAATGTTTACTCCCTGCTCTTCAAGTGCATCTCTTAGTAAATTAAAGTTAGCCTCTATTATCTCTTTTATTTTTGTACTTTCTGCTACAAATTGAGCAGTTACTATTCCATTATCTGTTGCAATTTTTAATGCTACTTCACCTAAATTTGCAGGCTTCAATAACATTTTCATTTCATTTGTTCCCTCGGCACTGAATTCAGCTTTCATTGAATTAAGCATTTGGCTTACAATATCTTTTTGATCTAAGTTCCTAAAAGCTGGTGCAGTAATTTCCTTAATCTCAATATTTTGAACTTTTTGTAAATTCTCCTGAAAATTAAAACCTTCTACACTGTCATTTGATAACTGACCAATATTTAAATTACCTAGTCTAGAATTTGAAAAATTCATTGGTCCTTGTTGGGATCCAGTATCATTTTCTTTTGTTTCGGCCTTAACTAACACTTTATTAATATCAATTTCTTCAACTTCTTTTGCTTCCGCCTCAGAACTTTCCTCATTAATATTATCCTTTATACCAGTTGGTAAATTATCTTTTTTTACTGTTGTTGCATTTTCTATTACTCTAAGTGGCATTTCAACATTACTAGTTTCTGTATTTTTTTTGAGTTCAGAAAAATCTACATTTTCTAACTTTAGGTCTGATTCATTTACCTTAATTAAATTTTCTATTTCTTTCATTATTGAGTCAATATTTTCTATTTTTAATAGATCAATATTTTCATTTACAGAATAAACCGTTTTTAAAAAACTACTTAGGTTTTCGTTTACAGATAAATCCGTCAACTTCAAGTCTAAACTTTGTAGTATACTTTTAATTTCTTCTACTGAAATATTAAGTATATCACTTAATTCTTCCAATACTTTTTCAGTTGCTTTTGTATTTAACTCACTGTTATTTAATATAGCTAATAAATCATCAATATTTACTAAGTCTTCTTTTAATTTTTCTGTTTTTTCTGCAAGTCCATCTTCTGATTTTTCAGTATTTTTGGATTTTTCAGGTTCTTCAGGCTTTTCATTAATGCTTTTATTCCTGTTATGCTCTATTATATCTTTGCTGTCTTTTACTTTATCCCTTGAATAATCTTTATTATAATCATTGTTATAATCTTTACTGCTGTCTTTATTATAATCTTTTCTGTATTCTTTTTCATTCTTTTCATATGAATTATTTTTATTCTCTGAATTTAAAACAAAATCAAAATCCGAACCTTTATCAGTATTTTTATTGGTTTTACTCTTAGAAAAATTTTGCACTAAATTTTGTTCTCCTATTATCATTTATCTCACCTCCTTTCAAATATTTTTTGTTTATTTTAATAATTTACTCTATTATATCCTCTGGCGCCATTCTTTTAACAACTGTTGCACCATTTTCTGGTTCCATTGCCGATATAATAGAACCACTTAAATCCCTATCTAATTCATCTAATATAGCTACCACCAAATCTAAATCTGTCACTACCATTTCTTCAAATACAGCAGCTGTGTCCGAAGGTTTCATATTTGTAAAGGTTGCTATATAACCTTTCATTTCATCAGAGCTTATTTTTTTATTAGATAATTCTCTGTAAATATTATTGGCGTTTTCTGGATACATTTTTTCGTAAAATTCAATAAAATTATCAGGGTCTTCATTAGCTATCATTTTATCAAATTCTTCTTGCTTAGTTTTAAGCTCTGCGTTGTTGTTTTCAAATTCTTTAAGTCGATTTACTTCATTCTCACTGTTAGCCAATTCTTCTTCGATCTTTAACACTTGTTCTTCTAAAGATGCTACTTGGCTTTGTAAAGCTGTATTATTAGACTCCAACTCCTTAGGGCTTAACTTTGTTTCAGTTGATACTATATTATTTAAAATTGGTATCTTTTCAACAACCTTTGGTAAATGTACAGTCCTTAGGCTAGCAAAATCAAAATAAACACAAGCAATAAACACAGATAATATTAATATCAAAAAAAGCAAAATTTTAGGTAGTTTTCCTTTTTTGCCTGCTTTTTTTGCTTCTTTTTTAGCTTTTTTCATTTCCTGTTTTAGCCTTTTTTTCTCGCCCTTTGATAAAACATCTTCCTCTTGAACTACATCTTTCTCGCCCATAGTGCCCCCATTATTTTATACTATGTTTATAACTTACTAATTCATCTATTTGTTTCTGTTCTTTAATTTTATTTTCTTTCACATATTCCTCATATGCATTTGACTTTAACTTCTCGTAGGATTTTTTTTCTGTCATAGCTTCTATTAGCTCTTGTTGTTTTTCAACAACCTTTCCTTCTTGTCTTTCCACTACTTTCTTTTGGTTGATAATATCATTATCAATTTTTCCTATGTACATATTTATGCCACTAAGCTCCATAGGTTTAATGCTTTTAGTTAAAATAGATTTCATTTCTTCCAATAAATCAACTCTACGTTCTTCCATAGTTTTTAATTTATTCTTTTCATTCTCTAGCTTTACTATTTCTATACCATACTCATTTTTTTTCTTATCTTCCATTTTTTCTTTTATACTTAATAGTGTTTCAAAGTTGAATTTAAAAGCCATTTTATCCTCTTACTATTGTCGCCATAATGTCCACAGTATTATTAAACTCATATTTTTCTTCTGTACCTTGAGTTAAAAAGTCCTTAATTGATTTATTTTTCGCAATAGCTGTATCGATTTCTTCATTACTTCCTTGTACGTATGCACCAACATTTATCATGTCTTCTGCATCGCTATAGGTTGCCATTAATTGTCTAATAACTTTAGAATAGGATTTATGCTCATTTGTAACTATGTCACTCATTACCCTAGAAACACTTGCTAGTACATCAATTGCAGGATATTGGTTTTTGTTTGCTATTTTTCTGGAAAGAACAATATGACCATCTAACACACCTCTGGCAGTATCTGTTACTGGTTCAGTTAAGTCATCACCATCCACAAGAACTGTATAAATCGCTGTTATGCTTCCTTTTTCAGAATTGCCAGCACGTTCCAAAAGCTTTGGTATTGCAGAAAACACAGATGGCGTATAACCTCTAGACACAGGTGGTTCTCCTATGGCTAGTCCAACTTCCCTTTGTGCCATTGCATAACGAGTAAGGGAGTCCATCATTAACATTACATCATTTCCCTCTTCTCTAAAATATTCAGCTATAGCAGTTGCAACTTCTGCTGCCTTTAAACGAATTAAAGCTTCTTTATCAGATGTTGCTATAACAAGGACAGATCGTTTTAGTCCCTCTTCGCCTAAATCCTTTTCAATAAATTCCCTTACTTCTCTACCACGTTCACCTATTAGCGCTATTACATTTACATCTGCTTTGGCATTTCTCGCAATCATCCCCATTAATGTACTCTTACCAACTCCACTACCAGCAAATATACCAATTCTTTGGCCTTTTCCAACTGTAAGAAGTCCATCTATTATTTTAACCCCTAGGGGTAAAACATCTTTTATTCTATTTCGATGTAAAGGGTCTGGTGCACTATTCGATACGCCTACATACTTTTCTGAATCTATATGTTGCCTATCATCCATGGGCTCACCTAACCCGTCAAATACTCTGCCAAGTAAGCTGTCGCCTACTCTAACTTTAATAGGTCCGTCT
This sequence comes from Lachnospirales bacterium, assembly GCA_047974375.1. Classification (GTDB taxonomy): domain Bacteria; phylum Bacillota; class Clostridia; order Lachnospirales; family CAMZNU01; genus JBKECF01. The sequence continues at coordinate 30,161 of JBKECF010000006.1, read as the reverse complement.
AGCGCTTCTACCATTGCACCTGGTGATATACCTTCTATACTTCCCAAAGGCATAAGCAGTATGTTACTATCTCTAAAGCCAACTACTTCTGCTAAAACAATTTTTTCGTGTATTCCTACTTTTATTTCACAAACCGTTCCTACAGATACATCTGGTCCTATTGATTCAATTGTTAATCCAACTATACGGGACACTTTCCCTAGCTTTTTTACAGGAAAGTCCAGCCCTACACTATATTTTTTTATATCTATCAATATATCACCTATTGTTTAAAATTGTATATAAATGGTTTTTTAGCGTTCCTAAATGCTGACCTATACCACAGCTTATATTTCCATACTCTGTTTCTATTAAACAATCACCTTTTAAAAGAGTAAAATCTTTTATAATTTCTATTTCTTTAGAACTATCAACTAATTTTAACATTTCATCTTTTTTAGAAAAAACGTTTTCGTAATCATCCTCAGCTACTTTTATAATAGCCTTGCTTAAAATATTCGAGGAGTCTAAACCTTTTTTTATTAGTAACAAAATTAATTCTTTATTTAAATCAATTGCACTTAATGTTATTTTTTCTACTGTAGTATATATTAAATCTACGATTTGAGGTTCAACTTCATATAGCATATTATCTTTCTCTTGTATATTGCTAGCCCTCATTTTTTCGTATTCGATTGCCATCTCTTCTTTTAAGGTATTTCGTTCAATTTCTGTTTCAACTTTAGCTTTTTCATATCCATTATTGTACCCATCTTCCATAGCTTTGTTTTTTATAATCTCAGCTTCATTTAATGCGTCGCTTATTATTTTCTCTGCATTAATTTTAGCATCTTTTATTATATCTTTGCTATGCAATTCAGCTTTTTTATAAAGACTATTTATTTCCGATTTTCTAAGAGCTGTTGGTACTTCATTTTTACTTTTAGGCTGTTCGGATACACTGTTTATGTACACTCTATTATTTTCATCAAAGGTTATATTTGATGACTTAAATACTTTAGACAATTAAATCATCGCCTCCACCTCTAGAAACAACAATTTCACCACTTTCTTGTAGCTTTCTTATTATATTAACTATTTTTTGCTGTGCCTCTTCTACGTCTGAACGTCTTACAGGTCCCATAAAGTCCATGTCTTCTTTTATCATTGCAGCTAAACGTTTAGATAAATTGCTGAAAATCAACTCTCTTACATCCTCACTAGAACCCTTTAGTGCAATAGCTAACTCCTTGTTATCAATATCCTGTCTTAATATAACCTGAATAGTTCTATTATCTAAATTCAAGATATCTTCAAATACAAACATTTTCTTTTTAATCTCATAAGCTAAGTCTACATCTTCAAGCTCTAAACTTTCCATAATATGCTTCTCGGTAGTTCTATCTACACTATTTAATATGTCTACTACGCTATCTATACCACCAACATTTGCATATCCCTCTGTTGCAAGATCTGATAGTTGCTTCTCTAAAGCCTCTTCAATTTCTTTTATAACCTCTGGAGATGTACTATCCATAATTGCAATTCTCTTTGCAATGTCTGCCTGTTTTTCTGGGTCTAAAGAACTCATTATTTCCGCCGCTTGCCCTGCGTTTAAATATGACAAAATAAGGGCAATTGTTTGGTTGTGTTCATTTTGTATAAAGTTTAAGACTTGTCTTGCCTCAGTATTTCTTACAAAGTCGAAAGGTCTAACTTGAAGTTGGGCAGTTAATGACTTTAATATGTCCACAGCCTTTTCTTCCCCTAAAGCTTTTTCCAAAATTTGTTTTGCGTATCCTATACCACCTTCTGCAATATAATCCTGCGCTAAGCAAATTTGATAAAATTCATCTAAAACCTGTTTTTTAACATTAGGCATAACCGCCGTCATATTAGATATTTCCAATGTTAATAGTTCAATTTCATCCTCTTTTAAATATTTAAAAACCTCTGCAGATTTTTCTGGCCCTAATGTAATCAATAAAATAGCTGCTTTTTCTTTCCCTGTAAGTTCTATATATTCTTCATCTAATCTGTCTTCTGCCATTTTATCACTCCCAATCATCACTTAACCAGTTACGTAATAATTGTGCAACTGCATCTGGTTTTTCTTTTATAAAATCATCAATTTGCTTCTTTGTTTCAAGTTCTGCATTGTATTCAATCTGTTTAAGCCTTTGTAGCTCTTCTTCTTCTTCAATTTGTGTACTTACTAATAAATCCTCTACTACAAGCTCTGGCTCAACATCTTCTATTTCTTCTTCTTGTGTATTTCTAATTAAACCTATAGCCAACAGTAAAATAAGCAAAGCAAGAACAACATACATTACTATTTGTTGTACATTAACCTCTTCTACAACAATATCTTTAAATTCTGGAACTTCGTAACCAATAATTGATACATTTTGAATTCCAGTACCTGCTTGTATATTGGTAATAATATCATTATCAATTTCAAGTCTTATATTTTCTATGCTATTTTTATATTCATCCCAAGTAATGCCTTTTTCTTCTAGTTCGCCACTTTCACGTATTACAGCCTCGTCATATACTCTATAGTTATATACAGTAAGGGAGATTGATGATTCTCCTTGTACAATATTCCCCCCTGGTTTTTCACTTTGCGTTTTAGTTACATTATATTGATAATCCCTATTTTCTCTATTTAAATCGGCAGAACTTTCTGTCCCGTCGCCAGTTTCATATGTATTTAAACCACCATCATTAGATGATACTCCCGGTTCACCTGATATTGTTCCTCCTTTTGCACTCTGTTCCTCTGTATCTTCTTTTTTAACAAAACCTGTGGAACTTTCTGCATCAAAAGGATTTTCATATTCTTCGTTATATACTGATGACTTCGTATTATCTAATACTAAATTAGTTGATACTCTCACATCGTTATAAAGCGGTAAAAGCTGTGTACGTATATTTTTTTCTATTTCAGCCTTCTTTTGCTGTTCTTGCTCGTATAAAAATAAATTGGTATCGGACATATCTGCCCCAGAATATATAATTTCTCTATTTTGATCCATTATTTCTACATCGGAAATACTTAAGCCATCAACAGCTGCAGCTACTAAACGAGCCATGCCTTGCGCCTCGTTTCTTCCAATCGTACTTGACGTAACAAGCACTACAGCAGCAGAACTCTTTTTATCATCTTTTAATAAAAAATTATTTGTTTGAGGTATATTTAGTTCAACGCTGGCATCTTTTACCCCTTCAAATAACTTTAACTGATTTGCCATGTCGGTTTCTTCGGCTCTTATCATTGCATTTCTTTTAACATCACTTGTGCTTCCCATACCACTTGCGTCTAATGCATCTGCAAAAGTAAAGCCACTTGTTGAGGCTAATTCAGACTTAGCAATAACTATTTCCGCTTCTTGTAAGTCCTCTCTATTTACAATTACACCATCTACCCTCTCTGTGGGCTCATTATATATACCTGCGCTAGTTAAAAGATCCCCTGCCTCACCTACTTGCTGAGCTGTAAGATTGCTAATTAATATAGCTCTATCCGGCTTTATTGTAATGTAAATAAATATGCCCATAGTTACAATAAGAACCAATGTCGTTAAAGTTATAAGAGCTTTCTGACCTCTTTCTAAATTATTCCATTTCTCTTTTACTAAAACATAGTTTTTCTGTAATCGTTCTTTCAACTAATTCACCTCATTTATTAATAAACGTTACTACTAACTAACCAATTTTACGCTATAACTCCATATAGTATAGTAGCTTTTAACAAAAAAACTATATTGATACTTGCATAAGTGTTCTATAAGAATCTAAAACTTTATTTGTTATTTGCACTGTATAATTTAAAGACGTTGCAGCTGATTTTTGTGCTAATACAACGCTTAGTAAATCATCATTTTTACCCGTTACAAAATCTATTTGTGCTTGTTCTGCATTTAATTGCTTTTGGTTTGTTTCGTTAATTAAGTTTTTGCTTGCATTTAAAAACATTTCAAAAGCGTCACCAGATGTTTTCGTTTTTTCTGTATAATTATTTATAGTATTTAAGCTTGATAAGCCTAAATTTATACCATCAACTTGGTTAACCATTTAATCCTCCAAATTATTTTATCTCCAAAGTTTTTGTAACCATGGCCTTTGTAGCACCCATAGCTGTTACATTTGCCTCGTATGAACGGCTGGCTGATATCATATTAACCATTTCTTCCACAATATTAACATTTGGCATTTGTACATATCCTTCATCATTTGCATCTGGATGACTAGGGTCATACATTAATGCACCCTTACTGTCGTCTTCAACTATTTTAGAAACCTGAACACCTCTTGTGTCCGAGGTTAGACCAGTAGCCTCATTGAAGTACAAACCAAAAGGTGAAGTACTGCCCTTTTCTTCAAAAATAACCGTTTTACGTTTATACGCCGTACCGTCATCTGTTCTAGTTGTGTTAATGTTCGCAATATTTTCACTTATTACATCCATTCTTAAAGCTTGAGCTGTTAACCCTGTTGCTATTACACTGGTCGAGTCTAAAAGTCCCATAAATCCCCCTATCTATATTAAGCTATTATTTCGCCAAAACTGAGTCCAGCCTAGCAAAATTACTTATAACGCTTTGTGTCATTAGTTCATATTTAACTGAATTTTGATAAAGAGCTACCATTTCAGCCTCCATGTCAACATTATTTTCATCTAATCTATAGTTAAATCCAGTATTGTTAATAGTAGCTTTTATGTTATTAAAATCTATTTTACCATCTATGAGAGCTGAATTTAGCTCTTTATTCAAGCTGTCCTCAAAATTCACTGTTCTTTTTTTATAATATGGTGTATCGGCATTAGCAATATTGCTTTGTATTGCTTCATTACGTATAATTGATGCATTCATTCCTGCTTCTAAAACTTTGTTTACTGTTGATAAATTCATACCCCTACCTCCTTTTGAACTAAAGCCCTATCGTTAAATTATGCTCATAAACTATAGATTCATTTATTTCCATAAGCTTATTTATTAATAATTCTTTATTAGTATTTATAACTTCCTTAAATGTCTTTTCTATATCCATAGAAGTAACGCCATTTAAAAATTTATGTACATTTTCTATATAATTAGAATAAGAATTTTTCGATAAGTTCATATTATTTATTGTACCAACTACATGTTTGTCAATATCTCTTGATGTGTATTTGTTTATATCCTCTTTAAGTACATCTCTCATTATATTTAAACTTTCTTTTATGTAATTGTCATATATGGATGTGGTGTAAATAAATCCATCTCTATCTATATGAAAGTCGTAGTCATATGCACCGTTTTTTATTCTTAGATTTTCATTTAAATAATCATTTGACAATAAGTTAGCAAGCACTAATGCCGACCCGTCAAATATTTCTCTATTTAATTTGTATACCAAACAATTATTATAAACATTTGAGGCCTTGCCTAAAAGTTTATAGTCATTGCAATTATACCATTTTTTTTCAAGATTAGTACTAAAAAAGTCTATTTTTTTTATATTTTTTTCTTCCAAGTAATTATTATTAATTAATGAAAGATTAAATTTATCTATCAAATCCAAATCAAAACCTAATATTAATTTTTTTTCACAATTCTTTATTGTCATTATAATATTATTTAGTGCTTTTTTCGCATCATCAAACTCTTTTTTGTTGTTTTTAATAAAATTATAATAATTAATACCCTCTACTCTATCCTTTATTAGATACTTATCTTTTATTGAACTTAAAGTTTTTACCACTAGTATATCACTATTACTTTGTATTTCTCTATGTAAATCTACTAATATTTCATCTTTTCTCTTATTTATGTCTTCTAATGTTATAGTACTACTCTTTATAATTTCTTCTATTAATTCTATTGCTGAACATAAATTATACTTCTTTAACTTACTTTCTACAATTATCGAGTTGCCAAATTCTTTATCTCTAAAAACTTCAAATCCAATATCCAATTCCACAAACGTTTCATCTATTTTTCTTTCTAATTCCCTTAAGGTATAATTTTTAGTTGGAACTTCTTTGTATAAATCTATTAATAAACCTAAATATTCCCAACATACATTAATATTTTTATAAATAAGCGTTAAGTAAACTACATCTTGTTTTGTATCAAATATTAAAATATTTCCATCTTTCACCATATTTAAAGATTTATTGTAAGTCACTTCATTTCTATTTAATACATTAAATGTAAAATCTTTGTAAAAATTTTCATTGGAAATCTGCTCAGTTTTTTTGCCTTCTACTTTTTCTAATTTCTCTATTTTTTTGTTATAAAACTCACTTTTTATTAATGTTACATTTTCTTTGAATAAGTTATCTTTAAAAACCCCTTCTAGGTTAGGCTCGAAGTCAAAATTTTTATTTATATTTAATGTAAAATCGTTATAATTCCATAATTTTATAAACTCTACAAAATACCCTAATCCTCGTGGTTTGTATCCGAAATCTTCTTCTTTTATATAATATTTAATTGTGTCAGCCACTATTGTTAAAGCCTCTTTGTCCAGCTCCATTAACTCTAATTTTTCCATAAAAAATGCGTACATATCTTTAATATTGTAGCTTTTATCGCTTTTCAAAGATATACTTGCTATTGGATATATTGAATCTGTATCTAAATCGTAAGTAAAATCAACTATTTTATAATTGTCCATAAATATTTTTTTACCATATGATGTGTTATTAGCAAAAAGGTAATCCAATATTAATGTTATTTCATTTATAATTTTATAGTGATTTAAACTATTTAAAACAAAATAAAAATCATAAGAATATTTATAATTAGTTTCTAAATTGATTTTTTCCTCGTATATACCATTGTATATTTGAGGCATATCTATATTAACTATTTTTCCTAATTCACCTTTTAAATAATTGTCTTCAATAAAATTTAAATAGTAGTCTATGTCAATATCACCGTAAAAATAGCAAATCATATTGCTCTCATTATAGTACGTATTGTAATAGATTGCAAGGTCATTGTACTCTAAACTTTCCATATCTTCGGGAATTCCACCAGAATCAAACTCATAAATAGATGATTTGAAAATTTTTTCATTGGCAATCCCAATTAATACATCATCAGGATTTTTGTATACACTTTTCATTTCATTATATGCTATTCCATTAAATTCACCATTAAAAGACACACCTTCCTCTAAAAAAGCAGAACGTGGCAACAGCGGATTAAATATTGCATCTAAATAAACCTTTGTTAATTTTTCAAACTCTTTTTTATTTTTACTTGCCACTGGATATATTGTTCTATCTTTGTAAGTAATAGCATTTAAATATGTATACAGACTGCTTTTTAATAACTCATTAAAGGGGTCACGTATAGGATATTTTTCAGATCCACACAAAACTAAATGTTCCAGCACATGAGGTATGCCTCTATTATTTTCACAAGGTGTTTTTATTGACATAGTAAAAACTCTATTTTCGTCTGAATTTTTATAATGAATTACTTTAAAATTTGACTCATATTTATATGTATTTACTACACCGTCCTCTACCACTGTAGACTTAACCTCTTTATACACTAAAACACTCCTTTTACACCTTTATATTTATTTTATAAAATTTTTTAATGAATTATTCAGCGCCAATACTACGCCCAACCTACCATGTCCATAGGTTAAACCACCTTGAAAATACGCCGTATAAGGTTCTTTAATAGGCGCGTCTGCACTTAATTCTATAGATGAACCTTGTACAAAAGCTCCTGCAGCCATTATTACGTCGCAATCGTAGCCTGGCATTGCCCATGGTTCTGGTAAAACATAGCTGTCTACTGGTGCTCCCATTTGAACTCCTTGACAAAATTTAATTAAATTTTCTTTATTTTTCATATTTATAGCTTGAACAATATCCCCACGTTTTTCTTTGCTTGTTGGGTTTACTTGAAAATCAAGCTCTTCAAAAATTTTAGCACATAACACCGCTGTCTTCAAACTTGATGCAACGACAGATGGTGCAAGAAAAAAGCCTTGTAAAAAAGATGTAGATAGGCCTAAAGTTGGCCCAACTTCTTTTCCTAAACCAGGGGCTGTTAATCTGCAAGCACAATTCTCTACTAACTCTTCTTTACCTACAATATACCCGCCTACAGGTGCTATACCTCCACCAGGATTCTTAATTAAAGACCCAACTACTAAATCTGCACCAACATCACTAGGCTCAATTATATCAACAAATTCGCCATAACAATTATCTACCATTATTATAACGTCTTTTTTTACACTTCTTATAAATGCAATAACATCTTTAATTTCTTCAATTGTAAAAGATTTTCTCCATTTATAGCCCTTTGAACGCTGAATAGTAATCATTTTTGTTTTATTATTAATTGCTTTTTCTATGGACACTAAGTCAAACTTTTTATTTTTTAATAAATCCACCTCGTTGTACAACACACCGTTTTCAATTAATGAGCCTCTTGTTTTTCTTATTCCTATCACTCCAACTAAAGTATCGTAGGGCGTTCCACTTACAGATATTAACTCTTCACCATATTTTAAATTACTAAACAAAGCTGTAGTTAAAGCATGAGTGCCAGAAATAATTTGTGGTCTAACTAGAGCACTTTCGCTATGAAATGTATCTCTATATATATTCTCCAAAGCATCTCTTCCTAAATCGTCATAACCATAACCTGTTGTACCTTGAAAATGCACATCACTTAACTTGTTTTTTTGCATCGCCTTTAATACTTTACCTTGGTTTATAAAAGAAATTTCATCTATGTTTCTATATTCTTCTACTAAAGATTTTTCGCATTCTAAAAATAAATCATATACTTTATTATCAATACTAAACTCTCTTTTTAAATCCATGTTATATCCAATCCTTTAAATCCATATTTATTTCTTCTATATTTTTTATCCATTTAGCATCTGTTTGATGTTTGAACCATGTTACTTGTCTTTTTGCTAAACGTCTACTTTCTTGTTTTATAAGGTTTATGGCTTCATCTAAAGTTATTTCTCCCTCTATATATTTAGCCAACTCTTTGTAACCTATACCTTCCATAGAAATTATATTTTTAGGGAAATTTTTGTATAAATACTTAACCTCTTTCAGTAAACCATCTTCCATCATCATATCTACACGCATATTTATTCTATTATATAACAACTCTCTGTCCATTTCTATTGAATAAAATTTATAGTTGAAATAACTATCCTTCATTTTTTCTCTTGCATTATGAATTGAAATAGGTTCTCCTGTTAGATGGTAGTATTCTAAGGCTCTAATAACACGCTTTACGTTATTATAATGAATATTCTCGTATGATGTATTATCTATATTTTTCAACATATTATGTAAAAAAATATTTCCTTTTTCTTTAACTAGCCCTTCTAATTCCTTTCTATAAGAAAAATCGTTTTTTTCTTCTTTAAAATTCGTATTATACAAAACTGAATTAATATAGAACCCTGTTCCACCAACTAAAATTGGTATTTTTTTCTTCTCTTTAATTTTATTTATGGCCTCAAATGCTAAATCCTTATATTGGGCAACAGAAAATTCTTCATGTGGTTCTACCATATTAATTAAATAATGTTCTATGCCCTCCATTTCCTTTTTTGTAACCATCGCTGTGCCTATATCCATATATTTATATACTTGCATCGAGTCCGCCGACACAATTTCACCATTTATTTTTTTCGCCAACTCAATAGATATACCTGTTTTGCCACTTGCTGTAGCGCCCCCAATAACTATTAATTTATCTTTCATCTTCATCAACCTCCATATTTTTAAATGAAAGTTTATCACTTTTTTTAACCATTATACAAAACCAAAGTGTAATCCAAATAGCTTTTACAACTGACGTTCCAGATACTGTAATCCAAATACCATTTACCCCTAAAACAACTATAGAACTTAAAAATATAGCTAAAGGAATTCTAGAGCAATTCATTACTATACTGACTATTGAAGGTGGTACAGTTTTACCTATGCCATTAAAACTACCTGTTGTAGTTATTTCAACACACATAAACAATTGACTAAAAGCTAAAATCCTCATATAATCCACACAAATTTCTAAAGCTTTTGCATCTTCTGCCAAAGGGAAGAAAATTGACGATAAGGGCTCTGCTCCAAAATATATAATGAATGTATTGATCAGACCTAAAACTATGGCAATTTTATTTGCCTCAATATATCCTTTAGTTACTCGACTATATATTTTTGCACCATAATTCTGCCCTGTAAAAGTACCTAGAGCTATGGAAAATCCTTGAGCTGTCATCCAAGATATTGATTCAATTTGCGATCCAACTCTAGAGGCAGCGATTGCGTCAATACCGAATCCGCTTACTATTCTAGTTAGTAATATACTAAATACACAAAATGTCCCATTATATACTGATGGTAAAGCACCAAGCTTTAAAATATCTGAAATAGCACTTAATGTGCTCCTTTTAAAAATGACAAATCTATTAAACATATAATGCTTTACTTTTATATAATATATAAATAAAAAGAAAATAATTATTTTAGAAATAGTAGTAGCCCATGCAGCTCCTATAAATCCTATTCCACTGAATCCACTAACTTCCAACTCAGGAAAAAATATTTTAAAAGTACCATACCCAAAGATTAAGAATGGATCTAAAAATATGTTTACTACTAATCCTATGGCATTAACCACAAAGGGAAGTTTACTATTCCCCCTACCTATAAAAATACCTGTAAACACCTGTGTGAAAAAGTCAAAAAATAATCCTATAGTAACTACCCCTAAATAAGAAATAGCCATTTCATTTACTTCTACATCATCAATATTAAATATTCCAACTAAAGGTTCTTTTAAAAAGTATAATGCTATTGAAAAAACCACAGCTAAAACCGATGCTATTGCTATTCCACTTCTTGCATACTTTTTCGCTTTCTTTTGATTATTTTCGCCTGTAGCCTGCGATACTAATATTTCTGTTCCTGTTCTCCCTAACATCATAACAGCCGCCGCAAACCACATATAAAATCCCGCTGATGATACAGCCGACAATGCTCCACTACCAAGGCGTCCAATCCAAAGCATATCCACTAAACTATATGCCGTTTGTATAAAACCTGTGGCAACAATTGGTAAGCTTAACCTAACTAAATTTCCTTTTATTTTTCCTTTTGTTAAATCAATATTCATTTTTTTCTCCCACTACTTTCTAAAAATATAGTAATCCTATTTACAGCATGGCTATAATCTAAAATTTCCACATAGTATGTATTATAGTGTAAAATCTGTTATTTGTGAACAGACGTAAAAAAACACATAACCCTATTTTGATTATGTGTTTTTTTATTTAATCGGTAAGAATTAGACCCTCACCTCAATGCATAAGGTGGCGGGACTGTCTAACCTAATCGAAAGCTGTGCTTTCTGCTCGACTATGCAACCAAGTATGCAACTAACTCGGTTATGTGGCCTAATTCGCCGTTCAGTGATGGGTACAAGCCCCCACTGACGGCTAGGTCTATTGACTTCTGGCTAAATTATTATTTTTATATTCATTTTTAAATGTAATATCTTCACCAAACCAATCTGGCGGAATAAAACATTCACTCTCTTCCCTAGTTTTAAATTCAACTTCAACTGTTACTAAATTTTTATGATTTTTTATTTCTTCATATATATCTAGCTCGTAGGTATATTTATTTTCTGGAATTAAATGTCTAATTTTTTTTATTTTATTACCTTGTGCATCTTTTATTAAAGACAAATAAACTTCCTTTGTTATTTCTAAATTAAACTCATCTCTTGAAAGCAAACCTTCACCTTTACAAGTTAAATAATATTTCTCATTCTCTTTTCTTATTCTAAGTACAGGTTCAAAAGATAAGTAAGATTGTTCCATGTCAATAAATTTATAGGAATTTAAATTTACAGGTAGCTTTTTAACTAAATACTTTTTCTCAATTTCCATTTAAATACTCTTTCAATTCTTTAATTGCAACTTTTAAAGCCTTACCTCTATGGCTTATACTGGTTTTTTCATCTAAGGATAATTGTCCATTAGTTTTGCCATTGCCATCATTTGCCATAAATATAGGATCATATCCAAAACCATTTTCTCCTTTAGGTTCTGTTGCAATTTTACCTTCCATGTACGCTTCATTTGTAAACTTTGTACCATCTGGCATATAAGTTGCTATGGCGGAAACAAAGCGTGCACCTCGTTCTTCCTGTGGTACATCTTTCATTAAATCTATTATATGGTTATTTTTATATTCAGAACTTGTATCTTCACCTAAAAATCTTGCCGAATATACTCCTGGTCCACCATCCATAAAATCTATGGCTAAGCCAGAATCATCAGCCATAGTTATCTTGCCAGTAAGCTTACCAATTTCTACAGCTTTTTTTAAAGCATTATCAATAAAAGTTTCTCCATCTTCTACTACGTCTATATTTACACCGACTTCTTCCATTGAAATAAATCTCGCCTCAAAGTCGTATTGTTCTGCATATTTGTAAAATTCTTTTATTTTACCTTTATTTTTTGTTGCTATTATTATTTCTAACATTTCTACCTCTTTTACTAACTAAGGTACTCTATTAAAAGCTCATTTATTATTATAGGATTACCTTTACCATTTGTTTTACCCATTATTTTACCCATTAAAGACTTTATTGCTGTTTCCTTACCACCTTTATAGGCATCTACAGATTTTTGGTCTTGGCTACATACTTCTTTTACAAGCTCCATAAGTATTACCTTATCATTTATTTGTTTTAAGTCATGTTCATCTACATAGATTTTAGGTGATGTATTATTCCCCCATATTCCTGCTAATACTTTTTTACCTGTACTACTATTTATTATTTCATCACCTAACATTTCACATATTTCACCTAGATTATTGGGAGAAATTTTTATCTCTATATTATCTTGGTCAATTAGTTTGAAAACTTCCGAAATAATTATATTTGCAACTATTTTTGGATATTTAGTTGCCTTTACTGCTTCTTCAAAATAGTCGGCAACATATATGTCGTTGGTTATTAACTCAGCATCATATGGTGTCAAATTAAAGTTTTTAATATATTTTTTCTTTCTAATATCAGGCAACTCAGGTATACTTTTTCTAATATCTTCCATTTTTTCTTCACTTGTAATAATAGGAAGCAAGTCTGGATCTGGAAAATATCTATAATCATTTGCATCCTCCTTAGTTCTCATGGAAAAAGTTTTGCCGGTATTTTGGTCAAACCTTCTCGTTTCTTGAACAATAACTCCACCTTTTTCAATTTCATCTATCTGTCGTTTATATTCATATTCAATTGCTTTTTGGATAAAATTAAAAGAGTTAATATTTTTTATTTCTGTTCGTGTGCCAAACTCCTCTGTTCCTAATTTTCTAACAGATAAATTCACATCACAACGTAATGAACCTTCTTGCATTTTACAATCGGATACTCCAGTGTATAAAATAATTGCACGTAATTTTTTTACGTAGGCAACTGCCTCTTCTGCACTTCGAATATCTGGCTCTGATACAATTTCTATCAAAGGTACACCACATCTATTATTATCCAATTGTGTACCCATTTCATCATCATGAACTAACTTGCCCGCGTCTTCTTCAATATGAATTCTTGTTATTCCAATAGACTTACTACCATCTTCACTCTCTATATCTACATTACCATGTTCGCACAATGGCAAATCGTATTGAGAAATCTGGTATGCCTTTGGTAGGTCTGGATAAAAATAATTTTTCCTATCTTGTTTTGAGTACTTAGCAATTTCGCAATTTGTCGCCATACCTGCCTTAATGGCATACTCAACAACTTTTTCGTTTAGTACTGGCAACATTCCTGGCATTCCCATACAAATTGGGCAACACTGTGTATTGGGATCTGCACCAAATTCTGTTGAACAACCACAAAATATTTTTGTTTTTGTTTTAAGTTCACAATGGACTTCTAAACCAATGACCATTTCGTAATCTTTTATAAGCTTCATTTCTATCCCCCTATCTTCTTTCCATTTCAAATTTATGGCCTAAATTATATAATTTACCCTCACTTAATGCAGGACCTAACAGTTGCATACCTATAGGCATACCATCGCTTTCGCCACAAGGTAATGACAATGCTGGTATTCCCCCTATATTTGCTGGCACTGTAAATATATCATCTAAATACATAGTTAGTGGGTCTGTTGTTTTTTCGCCAATTTTATATGCAATAGAAGGTGTAACAGGGGATAAAATAATATGGTTATTTTCAAATATTCTATTATATTCATTTACTATTAGCGTACGTACTTGTAATGCTTTTTTATAATATGCATCATAATAGCCAGAACTTAAAGCGAAAGAGCCTAACATAATACGCCTTTTTACTTCATCACCAAAGCCTTCACTTCTTGTCTTTTTATATAATTCTTCTATGTCTTCATATTCCTTTGTTCTATAACCATATCTTATTCCATCAAATCTTGCTAAGTTCGATGATGCTTCAGCAGATGCCACTATGTAATAGGCTGGTAGCGCATAGTCCAATGCAGCAAAACTTACCTCATTTATTTTAGCGCCCATTTTTTCATAAGTTTTAGCTGCATTTTCTATTGCTTTTTTCACATCATCATCTACACCATCGCCAAAATATTCTTTAGGCAATGCAATATTTACTCCACGAATATCATCATTTAAAGCTTTTAAATCAACTAGATTATTCTCTTTAATAGATGTTGAGTCTAATTTATCATGTCCAGAAATTGTATTTAAAACTATTGCGTTGTCCTCTACAGTTTTAGTAATAGGCCCTATTTGGTCCAATGATGAAGCAAAGGCAATTAAACCATTTCTAGACACCTTACCATAGGTAGGTTTCATCCCTACAACTCCACAAAAAGATGCTGGTTGTCTAATAGAGCCGCCTGTGTCTGAACCAAGGGTAAAGGGAGCTAAATTGCCAGCTACAGCAGCGGCTGAACCGCCTGAACTTCCACCTGGAACTCTCTCTGTATTTTTAGGATTTCGTACTATTTTAAAGGCTGAATTCTCATTGGAAGAACCCATAGCAAATTCATCCATGTTCATTTTACCTAACATTATTGCCCCTTCAGCCTCTAGCTTTTCTGTAACAAAGGCATTGTATACTGGTATAAAATCTTCCAACATTTTAGATGCACAAGTTGTCTTTACATTTTTTGTACAAATATTATCTTTCATACCATATGGTATACCTGCAAGGTTTGCTATTTTTTCATTTTTTGCTATTTTTTCGTCTACGAATTTAGCTTTTTCTAAAGCCAAATCTTTTGTTAATGTTAAATAAGAACCAATAAGACCATCCTCTTTTTCTATATTATTAAAATAGGAATTAGTTATTTCCAAAGAAGATATTTCTTTATTTCTTAATTTATTTTGTAAATCTTTAATTGTTAAACTTGTAATATCCATTTTTCACCTACCCTATAACATTCGGAACATATATATATTCATTAGTTTTTGTTTTTGAATTACTTAATAATGCTGTTCTATTTTCTGTAGAAGTAACTTCATCCTCACGGAAAACATTGTCAATCGGCATAATATGTGCCGTTACATCAACACCTGTTGTATCTATATTAGATAAAGTATCGGCAAAATTTATTATTGATGTTAAAGTTTTTTTCATATTTTTCTTTTCTTCCTTGCTTAAAAATAACTTTGCTAAATCAGCTACTTTGTCCACATCTATATCTAATTCTTTTTCTTTAGCCTCATTTTCTGTACTATGGTCAATTTTAATTGCTGTTCCTAAATTTAATTCTTCAAGTTGCTCTATATCTACATAATTCGGCGCATCAGTAAGCAGGCAAATAGCCTCTTTCGTTTTTGGAAAGGCAATTACTTCACGTAATGAGTTTGCCCCCACTAAAAGCATAACCAATCTATCTAAACCAAAGGCAAATCCTGCATGAGGCGGTGTGCCATATCTAAAAGCATTTACCATGAACCCAAAACGCTCATTTATTTCCTTTTTACTAAAACCTAATGACTCAAACATAATTTGTTGTACATCCGCTTTATGTATTCTTACGCTACCACTTCCAAGCTCTGTACCATTTAAAACAAAGTCATAGGCTTGTGCACGCACTTTACCTTTTTCATTATCGTCTAGCAAATACTTTACATCTTCATCGTAGGGCATTGTAAAAGGGTGATGTGTACTAATATATCGTTTACTATCTTCAGCCCATTCAAATTGAGGGAAGTCCGTTACTATTAAAAACTTATATTCCTCTGGATCTCTTAAATCTAACATATCTCCAAGATCTAAACGTAAACGTCCCAATACATTTCTAACTGTATTTAATTTATCTGCGCAGAATAATATAAAGTCACCATTTTCTGCCTTTGTTGCCCTTATAATATTTTCTATGTCCTCATCGCTAAAATACTTTGTTAATATTGAATACACCTCTCCATCATCACGTAAAGATATCCATGCCATGCCTTTTGCTCCGTATTCCATCGCTTTATCTGTTAACTCATTTATTTGGTTTCTTGTAAATGCATTTCCTCCTTTAACATTAATAGCACGTACTATTCCTCCGCCATCAACTACACTTCTAAAAACTGAAAAACTACAAGTTCTAGCTATTTCTGTTAAATCCACAATAGGTAATTCAAAACGCAAGTCTGGTTTATCACTACCGTATACATCCATAGCTTCATGCCATGTTATTCTTTGGAAAGACGGTAAATTTATATTTTTAATTTCCCTCATTATTTCTTTGAATAATTCTTCTAAAAGAACTAATACATCTTCTTGATTTACGAAAGACATTTCTAAATCCACTTGAGTAAATTCTGGCTGTCTATCTGCTCTTAAGTCCTCATCTCTTAAACATTTAGCAACTTGATAATATTTATCGATGCCCCCAACCATAAGAAGTTGTTTGAAAATTTGTGGTGATTGTGGCAATGCGAAAAACTTCCCTTCATGTACTCTACTTGGCACCAAGTAATCTCTTGCACCCTCTGGTGTGGACTTTGTTAATAAAGGTGTATCTACTGATATAAAATCTTTATTATCTAAAAAATTTTGTGTTATTCTTTGAATTTTATGACGCAAACGCAAATTATTAATCATAGCAGGACGCCTTAAGTCTAAATACCTATACTTTAATCTTAAATCTTCTCTTACTACTACGTCATCTTCTAAAGAAAAAGGTATAGGAAGTGAAGTTGATTCCAATGTTAACTCTGTTGCTTTTAGTTCAACATATCCTGTTTCAATTTTTGGGTTGACAGTTTCCTCATCTCTTTCTCTCACTTTTCCTTTTACATAAATAACTGACTGGTTTTTTAAACTTTCCACTACTTGAAAATCATCTTCACTTAAATTCTCTGCGTCAAATACTACTTGTAGCACACCTTCTCTATCACGCAAATCAATAAAAATAATGCCACCCATATCTCTTTTGTTCAATACCCATCCAGCTACTGTTAACTCTTTATTTATATCATTTAAATTTATATGTCCACAATATGTATTTCTTTTCATGTTTCCTCCCAAAATTTTGTATTAAAAAACTCGTCCTGAAAATATATAAAATATTTTCGGGACGAGTTTAAACCCGCGGTACCACCCGTATTGATGTATATCCACTTTTATATTAAATTGTATAAGAATAAAGCGTTCCCTATTTACTACTTATTTAAACTACATTTCACCAAACAGTAGTTTCTCTAATAAACTTTCCATAAAAATAGAGTCTTTATAATCTAAAATCTTTGTTACAACTAGTTTCTAGGCTTTAAGTTAAACTTTGCAACTAGTTCCTTTAAAACTTCTGCTTGTACAGCTAAGTTTTGTGAAGTTGCTGCGCCATTTTCTGAAGTTGAAGAAATATTTTGTACTGCATTTTCCATAGATACAATACCATGGTATATAGCTTCAATAGAAACTGCTTGCTCTGTAGAAGCAGCACTTATACCGTCAATTAAACCATCTACTTCACTTATGTCTTTAACTAAGTCCTCTAATGAGTTTGCTGTTTCTACAGCTAGTTTACTACCATAACTAATTTTGCTTAATGAGTTATTTATTAACTCTGTTGTTTCTTTTGCAGCTGTAGAACTTCTAGCCGCTAAGTTTCTAACTTCTTCAGCAACCACAGCAAAACCTTTACCATGTATACCTGCTCTTGCTGCCTCAACTGCTGCATTTAATGCAAGTAAGTTAGTTTGGAATGCTATGTCTTCTATAGCTTTAATAATTTTAGAAATCTCATTGGAGCTTTCTGTAATATCTTTCATTGAGCCAAGCATATCTTTCATTTTTTTGTTACCATCGTTAGCATTAGATATTGTATTTTTAGATATACCATTAACTCGTTTTGCATTCTCTGCATTCTCCGTTACTTTATCACTAACTACTTGTAAGCTTGCATTTAGCTCTTGTATAGAACTTACTTGTTCAGTAGTTGCTTCTGCTAAAGATATGTTAGAGTTTGATACCATTTGTGCGCCTGAATCAACTTCTAGAGTTACATCTGAGAAATTAGACATTAAATCATTTAATGTTCTTGCAATTCTATTTATAGAAGTTTTTATATTATTAAAGTCCCCTACATAAGTTCTAGTAATTTCTACATCTAAATTTTGATTTGAAATAGCACCTAATACTTCATTAATATCTGCTATATATCTACTTATTTCGTCAATTGTATCATTAAAGTTATTACGTAAATCCTCAAACTCACCGCCACTTGTTCCGGTCATTCTATTACTTAAATTACCATCAGATAATTCTTTAAGAGCAACTTGTATTTCACCAAACGGTTCTTCTATATTGCTTACCAACACTTCGAATGACTTAATCATGTCTGACCAAGCACCTTGGTAGTCATCAGCATTTACATCAATAGAGAAATTACCATCAGATACATTTGCAATTATGCTTTTTACGTTTGAACTAATACTCATTAAGTTTTCTTGTAATAGTCTAACTGCTCTAGTTATTCTTGCTTTATCTCCTGGTAAATCGTCAACTTCAACATCGAAGTCACCTTCGGCAAAATCTGATAAGCAATCTATAACCATTAATACATCATCAATTATTACTTTAAATCCATGATTAATTTCCGTAACCATTTCAGCATAAAGTCCATTAAATTTCTCAGTATCTATTTCGTATGATAAATTTCCATTATTTTTATTATTAATAAGTATTTTTATTTCATCTAGTATAGAATAAATAATATTTGTTGTTACTTCTAAGTTTCTAGATACTTCACCTATTTCGTCACTACTATTATATATTGTAAGGTTATTAAAGTCACCAGTTGCCACCTTTTTAAGATTCTGATTAATACCCGTTAAACGCCTAACTAAACTCCCACTAAATCTAAGAGCTGTAAAAATAGCAATAATAATGCTAAATAAAACTAAACCAATCAACATAGCAATGCTTTTACTAATAGATTTGTTATTCTCTGCCGCTAACTCATTTGCATAATCAAATGCAGTTGTCATAACATTGCCAATATTTTTTTCCATTTCATCTGCTACTGGTCCAGCGTTAAAAACTAGCTGCTCCGACGCATTCGTATCCTTTTTTTCAAAAGCCTCTATTAATCTATCTAAAAAACTTTTGTATTCTTCCATGTTCGCTTCAACTTCATCCAAGTCTTTAATTAGAGTAGTTACATAACCTCTACCTCTGTCAATAGATATCATATATTCTCTTAATTCAGCAATTTTAATACTATACTCATCGTATTTTACGTTTATATCTTTAATATATTCATCCATGTCTTCATCTCTACCACGAGCAACAACAGCTCTAAAACTGTTTACACGCATAGCTGAAGTTAGTGATTTTACGTCTTCTATTTTATCTACTAGTACTATACCTCTTTCGGATAAATCTTGTGAATTATCGTTTAGCTTATCCATAGCATACCAACTAATTAAGGATATTATTACTAAAAGCGCAATAATAATTCCAAAGGATAAAAGCGTTCTTTGCTTTATTTTCAGGTTGTCTAATAGACCACTTAATTTTTTCATATTTTCCCCTTTTACTTAATATTTATACATTCTGAATTCTGTATAAAGCCATCCCTAGTTATTCACGAATATGATATCGTGAAATTTCCAATCTAAATCCATGTTGCAATCTAGCCCTGAAGATAATGATTTATTACCTACATAGCTTACAAATTCCTCTGTGGTCATATTGTTGTATATGCATTCAAATGAAGCTTCAACAAAACTCTTTGACTCCTTAATTCCTTCATTGTATAAGTCAATAAAACTGCTATTATACTCGACTGAGTCATCCCATGGGTTATACCAAGTTTTTTTGTCTAGATTAAAATAATCTAAATTATCCCTAAAGTACTGTAAGTTCAATAATTCATTGTATCTACATTCGCCAATAGTTAAGTCTTCCAATAATTCCGGCACCATTTCAGAACTTCCTGGTTTCATATTTAAAAATCTATTTAAATTAACCATATATTTTATACAGCTTCTCATAGAACTTTCAGAAATAACTCTGCCATGAGATTCTTCAATTGCTTTAACTAAAAGCTTGGAAATTACATCGTACTCTCTAAATTCACTTTTTAAAACTTCCCACATTTTTCTTTTTGATGTTTTTTTCCCATTTAGTAATTTAAGTAGAAGTATGTCTATAGATGTTTCGAATTTACGATGATACAATGAGTACTTTGGTGAACAATCACCTTTTTTTCTAAACCCTGTTTTGTAATAAATATAAGGGTGTGTATTTGCATCTAAAGCATAGTGAGTTAAATAGCCAGCAACATAGGCTATTGCTATTTCCTTATCTTCCTCATTTAGCTCTTGCGTGTGTTTAATTAAACTCTCTGCAAATAACTGTGTGTTTGATTTGTGCATTTTAAGTCCTAAAAATTGAGTGCTTTTTTTAAAATGCCCTGGGATATAATAGAAAAACATATCAGGCCCCTGTGTACCTATGTTGTATATACCTTCATATTTTTTAATTATATCTTTTACATTTGATGTAGTGTTTTTCAATATAGACTGACCACAAATGTAATGTGTTATAAAGCCAGGCATTGTTACCTCCTTAAAATTAATTAATATTTATATTTATTTATAATATATTTAAATTTAATTTTCCAAAAATTTCCCAACGAAAACATTATAACACTTCTAAATAAAATTTTCAATAATTCCGCAAAGAAATTCTAAATAAAAAAACAAGTATCATTATTAACTTAAATATTTATTTATAGTTCCCATTTTTAAAAGTAAACCTAGCAAGATTCCTGCAATAATTGCCCCACCCAATGTAGAAATAAAAAAAGGAATAATATAAGCGTAAAAGGCAATATCAGCTGAATTTACTCCCATTATTAATACAGCTATAGGATAGGCAAAAAGTCCGCCTAGTATAGTAGTACCAAAAACCTCCGCCAACAATGTTAATGATATTTTTTTTGTCATTTTGTACGAAACGCCACATAGAAAAGCACCAAACATACTTCCAGGAAATGCCATTAAGCTACCTATTCCTAAAATATTTCTTATTAGACTAGCAGAAAAAGCAACTCCTACTCCGTACCATGGCCCAAGAATGACAGCACATAAAATATTAACCATATGCTGCACCGGAGCACACTTGCTACCTAAAACCGGAATACTAAATAAGCTCCCCACTATGGCAACAGCACACATTAATCCAGCTATACTTAGTTTTTTTGTTTTATTGTTCATTTTTAAGCCTCCACTTCAAAATAATTTACTTCTAAAATTTTTTTAACTTCTGTATTATAAACCTTTATTTTTTTAGACGCAAATTTCATTGAACACAAAAAAGCCAGAACTAAATTACCATTTATTTTAGCTTTCATTATGCATACCTAAAAATATTTTCTACTTTTAGTGTTATTGTAAATGTATACATTGTGAAATATAATAAACGTAATAAGTACACATTTATTGCATACTTATTACGTTCTACAAGTAATTTATTTTTTAGGAGGATTTTATGGAAATTAATATTGAAAAAATAGCAGCTGATGCAGCAAATAACTACGACACAGGGGGATTATTTTGTTCTGAGGCTATAGTTAAATCTTTTAACGATAATTTAAACATGGGACTTTCCGAAACAGCTATTAAAATGGCATCAGGTTTTCCTGTAGGTGTTGGAAAAAGCAAATGTTTATGTGGAGCTGTTTCTGGTGGAAGTATGATACTTAGTGCTTTCTTTGGAAGAAGTTCCGGTGCTGGTCCAAAAGATCCTGTTGCCATTAAATGCTTAGAGCTAAACAATGAAATGGTAGACAAGTTTAAAAAAAGAAATAAAGTTACCTGTTGTAGCGTTTTAACTAGAGGTATGGACTTTGGAGTTGGAGAGCATAAAAAACAATGTGTGCAATTTACAAAAGACGTGGCACAGGATGTAGCTGAAATTTTAGCAAGGGAATTATAAGTTTATATGCCTATTATTCAACAGTGGTGTAATAACTGCTGTCTTATTTTTTATTTTTTTAGGACTTAATTTGTTCTATAAAACGCTAAAAGAGGATTTTTGCAAAAATACCGCAAAAATCCTCTTAAAATTTTAATCATGGAGTACTACTACTCTCTTACCCTGATTATTTACTCCTCCAAAATCACATAATATTTTTTACATTTCTTTTTTCTAAGGAGCTAGTAGGTTTATCAGTTAGCATTAAATCGCACTTTTCCACACAAATTAAATAGGTATACAATACTTATTTAACAAATAATTAGTACTCTCTTTAAAGTATTTCGTTAATAATAAACTCAAAAAGAATATCCATGTTATATCTTGTAGTAACGCAATCTCTATAACCTTTTTTCTTGTAATTTTTAGGACACCCACCCATGCATATTGGCAAAAATTTACAACATAGACACAACTCATCGTTAAATGGTGTCTCATTATAATAACTCAAATTCACTTTGCCATCAACAATGTGATCTATGTCTTTTAACTGCCCAATAACAAAATTATTATCACATATGTTATCTAAACAGCTATAGAAATTACCCATGCTGTCCACTACATAAGAATTTGTATTTACAGCAACACATGGTAAGTTAACCCGATATGGTAAAATTTCATTTAACGAACTTTCTTGCTTTTTAAGGTAAATACTTGAATTAAATTTAAACTCATTTAATGCAAACTCGGAGTCAGTAAGATATTTTATATCAATATCATTTCCAAGTTCATTCTCCAATTTAGCATAGCTAATATGTAGTTTGTTTTTAAAGTTTAATTCTAGTAGACTTTCCGCTAAATCGAATGCACCTTCGAGATTTCCACGATGACCATTTATTCTTATTTTATTTCATCAAAATTATCTATTTTTGGTATTATAAAGTTAATAATATTATTGTATATAACCTTGTAAGTATTTCCGCCATTTTTTAAAACTCTATATTCATTATGTGTCTTTTCATTTCCATCTAAAGTAAATTGTATTTTTTTATATTTGATCTTAGTAAACTATCTACTATTATATTATTTAGCAAGTAACCGTTTGTTATAATACTTGCCTTGTATTCGATACCATACTTAAGTGAATTCATTTAAAATCTTTTCGATTAAATTATATTCCAATAACGGTTCTCCACCATACCAAACTATATCAAGTACCTTTACATCGCCTTTTCTTATTTTATTCTCTACAAATTAAACTAATTTAAATCGGTTATTAGCATTTAACTTAGAGCTACAATTCTTGTCAGCTTCAAAGCAATAATGACACGCAAAATTACAGTTCATTGTTGGAGCAATCGATAAATGCAAAACTTCTTTTGAAGTTTGTGACCTTTTATAAACATCTTCTAAAGCCATAATTTCGTCGAAATTATGGTCAATTATAAATCCTCCTATTTAAATCATCTATGAATTTCTCATTTCCTATAAGGGTACCAGTTTCCTTAAACGACTTGAAAGTTTTGATATTTTCTAAAGTTAAACTAGCTAGCACCTACGAATAAAAATTATAAATAAGTACCTTACCTTTGCTTTTGTAATATAAATTATATAATGATGCCTTAATCTTCCACCTCTCCTTCTACCAACTTCTTAATTTTTGAATAATTAGGTTTCTTAGTATCAATTATTTCCTCTATTTGTCCATCTTTAACATATACAATAAAATCTAACTGTATCACCATTTCCTGCACCTTGTGCAGTAATAGGACTAACAACTACAGATGTTAGAGTTAGGATTGTTGCTAAAAACGTACTAAAAATCTTTTTTAACATAATTTTCTCCTTTTCGTTTTTTTGGTGTCCAACTTGGACATCCCAGTTTATCTATATAAAAATAACACCTATTAATATCTTTAGATAATTAACACGTGTTATTGTTGTTGTTTCATAAATTTCAATTAAAAAAGCAACTCATATTTCTATGAATTGCTTTTATGCTTAATCAAACATTTGAACTCCATAACCTGATAACTTGCTTGCGTCATTCTCACCTGAACGACCAATTCCTAAATATCTATAACCAGAATTCAATATATTTTCTCTATGCCCATCTGAGTTCATAAATCTTGTCATAGTTTCTTCTGGCGAAAGAAAGTTATTAACTATATTTTCTCCTATACCATTAGAATATCCATAATGCGTTGCAAACTCTGATGGCGAACCATAAACAGGTGACTCGTGGCTAAAATAGCCTAATTCTTCCATTTCCTCAGCTTTTAGCTGTGCTATTCTCATAAGGTCTTTACTAGATTGAAGTGGGGCTACTCCTGCTTTATTTCTTTCGATATTTACTAGCCTTAGAACTTCTTCTTGATACTCTTCTAGAGTTATATTTATTTCCTTTTCTAGTTTAGCTTGCTCTTCTTCTCTTCTTGCTCTTTCTTCCTCAAGCTTTACTTTCTCTTCAGCTTCTTTTCGTTCTTCTTCAGCTTTAGCTTTTTCTTCTTCAGCTTTAGTCTTTTCAAGCTCAGCTAAATGTTTATCTACACGTTCTTTAGCCTTATTTACTTCATAGCTTATACCTGTTTCTGTATCTTTTATAACTAGATTACTACTATCTATACTTACTGTTTGGGTAGTGCCATCCCATTTTACTTTTGCTCCTGTCCCCTCACTAATGGCTCTAACTGGTAGTAATATTCTACCGTTTAAGTTTTTAGCTGAAGGGTCTACTGGAATTCGTTTGTAAAATTCTACTGCGTTTTTCTCGTCATTAAATCTGTTAGTAACATGGTTGTTTATAATAGTTTCACCTTTTTCATACTCTAAGTAATTTAAACTCATAATATCTCCATCTTTCCATAGTGTTGTAGATATAGAATAATTATCTTTAATATGATGTCCTGCAACCACAGAAAGCATACTATCCCACTTTACTTCAAACCCCAGTGCTTCATACAAAGCTCTCATAGGAACAAAAACGCTACCATTGTCATTAATTGGTGGTTCGTCAAACTTTATATATTCTCCATCAACCATTACTTTTATTTTTTCACTAGCATAAGTGGCTTGGCTTTGTAAGGTAACTGTACCAATTACTGTAGCAACGCTTAACATTCCTATTGTTAATTTCTTTAATAATTTTTTCATGACGATATCTCCTTTTTATTTTTCATAGAATGTTTATTATGGGTATATTGTTATTACACTATCTTTCCATTCTTGCATTTTTTTCTCTATGTATTCACGTTCTTCTGGTGTATACTCTCTTATTGGCTCTGGTTCTGGCTTTGGTTTTATCCAACCTATTATTTTTTTTACTATTTTAACTATTGTTCTAACAGTAATAATAATAGCTACTATCACACAAACTACTGCAAAAAGTGCCAGCATAACAATAGCTTTTACTATAAGATAGATTGCGTAAGCAACTCGCAAAACAATAGGTCCGATTAAAAGATAAAGCAAAAAGTCCATAAAATCATTATGATATTGGTCGTACAAAAGGTAAATCCATAATCCAATTACTGCAACAAAAAAAATTTTTTCAATAATATTACATATCAAACAAATATATTCATATATTAACGGTGTATATTCTTCTCCCATACAAAAATCTCCTTTCAATATTATTTTTACTTATAACTTATTCTAACACGTCAATGACGTGTTGTCAAGGGTTTTATAAAAATAATATAAAAAAAATTTTTACCTATGTTTTTGTCCTTTTCGCTATAGTGTCCAAATTGGATACTTTTATTATTTATCTTTCGATTTCTCTATCTCCGGATTTTTCCTTTATTTCTTTAGCTTTATATATTTTTAGTTCTGCTTTTAGTTTTTCATTTTCATAGAATAGTTCGTTATTTTTACTTTCTAGTTTGCTTTTTTCATCCACCAAAGCTTGCATTGTAGAAGCAAAATTACTAAGATTACTAATATTATCAACTATATCTTTTTGACTAAAATTAAGGTTATTATATAATTCTAATCTTTTCATTTCTTCTTTTTTTGAAGTATCTAGTAAATAATTTAGTCCTTTTTCTAATCTATCATGTTCCTTAGAGAGAGTTTCTTTTAATCCGTTATGCTCTTTAGATATAGTTTCCTTTAGTCCATCATGCTCTTTGGATAGAGTTTTACCTAATGTATAATGTTCCTTAGAAAGATTTTGCCTTGTTTCATCAACAGCTTTTTTATCTTTCAAAAGAAAAAATAAATTACCTAGTAGCAAACCACCTAAAGATACAGCACTTGTTATAATTATAGCTTCCATAATAACACTCCAATCAATCATTTCTCCATGTCCGCCTCCTTATAATATCTTATATGTAAAGAGGTATCCAAGTTGGATACCTCTTAATTGGTTCTTTAACTTATTTTTCTTTAAAAACAACTACATACCTAAAACTAGGTTCATCTTCCACGCAAGTTACTAAAGTCAAAATATTTTCTGATGAATGGTCAAAATAGCTCATATCGTCAAAGTTTATTTTTTCTCTGTAAGCCATCTTATAAGTTCTTGTGCCGTATTCTGTTGTATATATCGCTTCTGTACCTTTAGATATACTTTTTAGAGCATTGAAGTATCCCCACGAACCACGATTATGTCCTGCCATAGCTACATTTCCGTCCCATGCTGATGTGTTTTCAAAATGCCCTACACCTTTACGTAAGTTTTCTAGGCTTTCGCCTTCCCACACACGAACGCTTAAGTTATGTTTCTTTATCTTTAAGCTTCCTATGCTTCCGTCATTATAATATTTAGGTGTGGTTTTGTATTCACTACTGTTGTAGTAGTCACTATAATCATTATTATTTGAATTAGAATTAGTAATTGTAACTTTGCTTGTATTGCCACTGGTGCTTGTATTAGTACCTATAGCACCTTTTACAATTTGTTCACTTTCATTATCCATAAGTGATGTACTTGGAAGAAGTTGTCCATCTGTATACTCATCATTAGGTTTTGAATATGTAACATTTTCAGCTTTGTTTATATCTAACTTGGTCATATATGAATTGCTGGAGTTCGTTACAAACTCACCACTAAATAATCCGTATTGTGGTGGTAAGTATGCATAGTTTTTATCTTTTCTTATGTTTTCATTATTATTGTAGTAGCTTGTGTCACTTGTATATGTATAATTGCCAAAGACTTCATCTGTATTAGTTTCAAACTCATAATTATAAGCATATACAGGTGTTATAGCTGAAATTGTAATCAATGTAGATAAAGTCATATACAATATTTTATTCTTCAATTTCTTTATTTGCTTCAATTTCTTTATTTGCTTCATTTTCAGTCATCTCCTTTATATCTTGATTATTGAAATACTCATTAACAGCTTCTTCGCTAATATCCTTTGCTAAAGTTGCGTTTCTTTCTTTTTTATATTTCATATCTTCAATTTTATCCATTACTTTTTCATGTAAAAACTTTATGTATACAAATACTAAGGCAACAATGAACATTATTAGTAAAATAATTAATATAATATTTTTAGCAACGCTATTTTCTTTAACTTCTTCTGGCTTTTCTTCTGGTGTTTCTGATGGTGTTGGTTTTGGTACTAGTTCTGTAGCTTTAGTTACTTCCTTTGTTCTGAATTTCACTTCATATCTAACTACATCTTTAGTGTTTTTAGTGCCAATTCCTTTATAATCCACTGTTGTAATGTATCCAGTAGCGTTTTTAGAAGTCGCTGTTCTTTCATATGTGGCTTTTGCAGTATAAGTATCTGGTATTATTGAGTTATCTTCAAAATTTGAATTAAATTGCCAACTTATATTTGATGTAGCATAAGTATAACCACCTACATTTATTGTTTTTGGTATATAGGCTACATCATTTGTAGGTAGATTTGGATAGGTCTTGCTTTTGTATACTTGATATTGCTTTGTAACATATCCTTTTACTTTAGTTTGTAAAGTATCTGGCTGTAAATCCAATGTACCTTTGTATCCATCATCGCTAGTATGGTCAATAGTTAAGTCATACCATGTTAGTAAATATTCTTTGTCGGTACTCATGGTTTCTATTTCTACAGTATGTTTTATTTCCTTTTCATCTGTTTCAACAATTTTTGATGACTCTGTGGATACATAATCATAATTTACTTCATTTCCAGAAAAACTATTTATATCTACCTTTAACTCTTCTGTTGGAGGTAACTCATATACTTTAATTATTTCTTTTGCACCATTTTCTAGTTCATTTCTAATTATATCTGCTGGGACAAGTTCTATTTCTGTAACTATTTCTTCAGTTACTTCTTCAGCTTTTTCATTAGCATATATATTTATACTGAAGAAAAATGTCAAAATACTTATTAATACTATTAATTTATTTTTTAGTTTACACATTTCAACTCTCCTATTTTTATTTTTATCGTTCTATTTCTGTATTGTTTCTGTATTGCTTAGTAGCCTTTGGAGTATTATTTTTAGATACTTCTTTGTTATTTATTGGCAAATTACCTGTTTTGTTTTTCTGAATAAGATGTTCATTTATATCTTTAGCTGATAACCTGTAGTACTTCATCTTATGTGTTTTTTTGTAGATTTCCCATATTTTTTTTGTTGCTTTTCGCCCTGCTTCGTCATTATCTAAACAAGTTATTATGGTGTCTATGTTAGGATTATTATTTAGGAAATTTTCTAAAGTTTTTATTGACGTTCCATTAAGGGCAAGAAAATTGTTGTTTGCAGAATTTTTCATACCTATTAGGCTCATCATACTTAGGCTATCTATAGCACTTTCAAAAATATAAAGATTTTTACTGTTTTTATTAACTATTGAAAAACCACAGGTTTTATTACTACCTTTTATGTCTTGCCTAAATTTTTTCTCGTATGTACCACGTAATGTTGCAAACTTCGGTTTTTTATTCGCATCATATCCAACAAAAATACAATTACCTTTTACATCTTGATATACAAGATTATTGGCAATTGCATAGTCTACTACTTCTTTACTTAAGCCACGTATTTCTATAAGATATTTTCTAACTTTATCTGTACTAGTATTTCTTTTTGGTAAAGTAAATTCGGTGTCCAACTTGGACACTTTTTCTGGTTGCTTTTGTTCTTGACTTTGTTCTTGTTCTTCCTTTTGAACTTCTGTTTTGTTTTTTGATTTGCTATGGGTTGGACTTCTAACATTATTTATACCACCTGCAAATTGAGCTAATTCCTTTATTGCTATATTTAGTGGCTTATATTCTAATTCTTTTAGTAATGTTATGGCATTACCGTATAGATCTTTTGAATACCATTTGAATTTACCATCATTAAACAATACTAAGGAATCATGCTCTTTTAGTTTATGATGTTGACCATGCTTTTCAACCTCATAACCCTTAGCAGTCAAATAAGTAAAACAGCTTACGTTTTTAGCTATATTATATTCTTCTTTACTGTATTTTACTGACATTTATTCATCACTCCCTTATTCTTTGTATAAAAAAAGTGTCCGACTTGGACACCTATGTTTTATTTTATCGCTTTTTGTATTCTATGAAACTAATATTGTTATCTTTTATAACTCTACCTATTTCAAATAGATAGCCTAATTCTTGTGTATCAGTTTTATATATTGTTTCACCTGTTTTTATATTTATATATTGTATTTGTCAACTGAAATTTCCTCTATATTCTAATCCAAAAATCCTCTAGTAAAGATAAAAAAATTATTGCTCTTCTAACCAAAGCTGAGTCTCTTTTAATCTGTAAGAATTACCATTC
>JBKECF010000091.1:0-1248 GCA_047974375.1 Lachnospirales bacterium | reverse complement strand
TACACTCTACAATCGGTTACAAAGCACCTAAAGTATTGAGAAATGAGTTATTAGCAGCATAATTTAAAAATAAGAAAATAACATATAGAGTTTTTTTAAAATAAATACTTGACAATCCATACACTCTCATATCTTAACTTTTTGTCTAGTTTTTAGTTGTAATTCCACAATATATCTTTTAGTTTAGTATATTTAGCTACCAACATTTGTTTTTATTCTAATTTTATTTTTAAAGCACTTCTAATCAAATGTTATGTGAATTTCTTCACCTGTAAATGCATAACGTCCATTTTCATCATCAAAGAGTTCACGTTGCTTCTTAAACCCTTCATAAGTAGTTGGCCAAAACACTATCTCTAAATTAGAAATGAATTCAGGGCTTACAAATTTTTGAGCATACTCTTTAACCTGTTCTATTACAGTTGCTGATGGTGTATATTTTTTATATGAAAAATATACATAAAATTTGTCATCATACTTTTCTTCAGCCATCGCTCTATTTACATCCATTGAAAATAAACTTTCCATTCTATTTTCCAATACATGTTCATTCTTATTAACTACAATCTCCCAATCTGGATATAGCCAAAATTTTTCATATTTTAGTATCTCTTCGAAATTTAACTCTGGATATACACCATACTCAGCTAAGATTTGATAATAATTCTTCTTGCTCTCTAGATGTCTATATAACTCTTCTCCATTATATGGGAAGTTTATTAATTTTCTCATCCCTTTTGCTTCCATTAATCCATGCACACCGGCTGGAAAATACCAAGTTTCACCAGTTCTAAAATATAAATCAATATTATTTTCTAGTATTTTTGCTTGCCCTAATTCCTCTATTTCACTAATATCATTTAATGCCTTTTGAACTTTCAACTCTAACATTTCAAATCCATCTTCTTCTTTAATTTGTAACAATTCTTTTACTAAATATTTTCTATTTTCTAAATTAATATATCCTTTTGAAAGCTCAAATATATAGTTATATTTTCCCATATACTTAAGTAAAAATTCTTCGAAACTTTCCCTATCTTCAGTGGAAAACATATAATTTGTATTACCATTCTTTATATAATACTCACCTTTTTTTGTACTTAACACTGATTTAACTCTATTCATTTTTTCCTCGTATAATATACATGTAGTTATTTTTGTTATATTTTCTAGTATAATAATTATAAGTACTAGAGGTTGTAGTTATTCTCCTTGAGGTGGAAATCTTCGTTAGAAAGGCTGACAACT
>JBKECF010000105.1:0-1202 GCA_047974375.1 Lachnospirales bacterium | reverse complement strand
AACCTTTACAACTGTTTAGCCATCTTACGCTTTTTCTTTAACAAACTGTTTGAACTCTAATTCAACAATTAAGATACCAATAAATATTAGAATTGCTCCAATTAGCATATTAAAGGAAACTTTTTCTCCTAAAATAATAACTGAACTAATCATACCAAAAAAAGCTTCTGTAGATAATATTATAGCGGCTTCAGAACTAGTTGTATATTTTTGCGATACTGTTTGTAAAAAGAAAGCTAGTAATGTACTAATCAAGCCTAAATATAATACTGGCATAATTACTTTTATCTCGATAACTGGAACACTATCTCCCATTACAAGTAAAGATAACCAGGATAAAATAGCTGCTGTTCCCATCTGAAGTAACATCAAACTCCAAGCTTCCTCTTTTTCAATAAAAAGGTCTGTTACAAATATTTGTAACGCAAAAAAGACAGCACAAACAAGGGTTAGCATATCACCTAGGTTAAAAGAACCAATTGAACTGGTTAAAGATAACAAGGCAATCCCGACTAATGTAACTGAACTTCCAACAATACTTTTAAGAGGCACTTTCTTCTTTAAAATCATAAAGGCTAAAAATGGTACCACAACCACATTTACAGCTGTTAAAAAAGCATTCTTCGAGGGAGTAGTATATTGTAGCCCCACTGTTTGAAAGGCAAATGCTAAAAATAAAAACACGCCAAGTAAAGAACATCTTTGAATTGTTTTTTTAGATAACTCTTTTAATCTTTTAATGTTGATTATTAATAAAACCACAAATGCAATTGTAAAACGTAATGCTAATAATTGGTAGGCTGTGTAATTCTCAAGAGCAACAGCCGTTGCAACAAACCCAGACCCCCAAATAACTGCTACGATAATTAATCCCAGTTTCCCTAAGTATTTAGTCATTATTATTATTTCCTAACACAAGATATTTTTGATTTTGATAACAAGTACGAACCACCCAGCACAGTAAGGCATGTTAATCCAACAGCTGATATTATTACTATCTCTCTTTTTTTCATATATAGAACTCCTTTTACTTATTTGCTTTCATCATACGATATGTACTAGGTAATGTAAACGCTTCATTTTTTATTGTTAAACAAAAAAGATTGACCAAAATTAGGCTCTATAATTTCTACTGTTGGTAGTTAAAACTATCAACAGTTTTTTTGTACACAAAAACATGTGATATCCGTTAGAATGAAATT
>JBKECF010000068.1:0-76677 GCA_047974375.1 Lachnospirales bacterium | reverse complement strand
CTAAAATCAAAATCCGTTCCATCCACTTTATCAACACTTACTGCATTAACAAATTCATCTGTGTTTATAAATTTATCTGCATTAATTTGTAATTTGTGTTCGTACATAGCTTCTTTAAGATCGCCAGATAAATTAAAATAACTATGGTTAGTTAAGTTCAATAAAGTATTTTTATCACTTACACCTTTATACTCAACCGTTAAAGTA
Organism: Lachnospirales bacterium; assembly: GCA_047974375.1. Taxonomy (GTDB): domain Bacteria; phylum Bacillota; class Clostridia; order Lachnospirales; family CAMZNU01; genus JBKECF01. Next base: position 76,470 of record JBKECF010000068.1, on the reverse strand, counting down.
TTATCTTCTAATGTGTAAATTACTTCAATTTTGACATTTCCAGGAAAGCCCATATCCCCATCTGGTGATTCTAAAAAAAACGAAACGCAATTTTCGTAATTCATTTTATAAGACCAAAGTTTATGGCTTATCCCAATAGTCCCACCGTGTAAAGAATGACCTTTGTTGTTTATGTCAGCTTGATACTCTTTTCCATCAATTGAAAATTTCCCATTTACAATCCTACCAGCATGACGTCCACAGGTCATACCAAAATAAGTTTTTGTACTTTTATATTCCTTACAATCAGGGTATGAAAGGACAATATTTTCCCACTTTCCTTTTTTATCCTTTATAAATAATTTGTAAATTGTAGCACCAAATGGTAAAAGTTGAACCCTTATATTTTCATTCTCTAAAATAATAATTTCCACCACGACCTCCTTTAAGTTTACAAACATCTAGTAGTTATGATTATAGAATAAAACAGTTGTCCCATATTTACAAGGGTTCTAAAAAATTTATTCCTAGATACTTTTAATCGGTAAGAATTAGACTCCATCTCAATGCTGGCATCTAAATTTTGCTTTCGGCAAAACCAAACACTGTGTGTTTGGTAGCTGTTCATTGCTGTTTTACTCTGAATTTTTGTTTCACAAAAACCAAATGCTAAGCATTTGTCTGGTCGGAAGTTACACTTCCTGCTCGACTATGCAACCAAGTCTGCAACCAACTCGGTTATGCGACCAAATTCGCCGCTCAGTGGGGGTACAAGCTTCCACTGACGGGTAGGTCTATTGACTTGCAAATAGTTATGAGTCATAAAATAATTTTGCATTAAATTTTTCATGACTCAGTTAAAAAAATTATATTTCTAAAAGGCTTTTAAAATTGCATATTTTTATGTATAATGTGTGTTGACATATATAGTTGTCATTAAGTAATTTTATTGAAAATCAAAAATTATTCACAATGTGAGTTTGGAGATAAATATGAGCGTAGATATAGGAATAGATTTAGGTACAGCTAATGTACTTGTTTATGTTAAAAATAAAGGTATAGTTTTACACGAACCATCTGTAGTGGCAATAAACCAAAATACAAATAGTATACTTGCCGTTGGTAATGAAGCAAGGCAAATGCTTGGTAGAACACCTGGCAACATAGTTGCTATTCGCCCACTTAGGGAGGGTGTTATATCCGACTATGATATAACAGAAAAAATGTTAAAGTATTTTATAAAAAAATCCATTGGTAGACGTTTATTCCTTAAACCAAACATAGCTGTTTGTGTCCCTAGTAGTGTGACTGGTGTGGAAAAAAGAGCCGTAGAGGATGCAACAAAGCAAGCCGGAGCCAGAAATGTAAGTATTATAGAAGAGCCAATCGCTGCAGCAATTGGAGCAGGCATAGAAATTGAAAAAGCTTGTGGCAGTATGGTAGTTGATATTGGCGGCGGTACAAGCGATGTTGCTGTTATTTCTTTAGGCGGAACTGTAGTAAGTAGTTCATTAAAAATAGCTGGAGATAACTTCGACGAAGCAATAATAAGATATATGCGTAAAAAACATAATATACTCATAGGTGAAAGAACTGCCGAAAGTTTAAAAATAGAAATAGGCACAGCCTACGAAAGACCGGAAACTGTAACCATGGAAGCTAGTGGACGAAATTTAATTACGGGACTACCTAGAGTTATTACTATTACATCTGAAGAAATGCAAGAAGCTCTTGCAGAATCAGTATCAAGTATAGTTGATGTTGTTCACAATGTACTAGAAAATACACCTCCAGAACTTGCAGCCGATATATCCGATAGAGGTATAGTTATGACAGGCGGCGGAAGTCTTCTTTACGGATTAGATAAATTAATAGAAGAAAGAACTGGCATAAAAGCAATAATAGCCGATGATGCTCAATCCTGTGTGGCTATGGGTACTGGAAAATATATCGAATATGTAACAACAGGAAAAAGTTTTACTGCAAGAGAATTAAATTAAAGTAAGGAGAAAATTTTGAATAGAGGCCTATACATAGGTGCTGTCGGCATGACAACACAAATGAGTAAAATGGATGCTGTTTCCAATAATATTGCCAATGTAAACACTACAGGGTTTAAAAAAGACGGTGTAGTAACAAGAACTTTCGATGATGAAATAATGTATCGTTTAGGAGAAAAAAGACCTATTCATAGTATTTTTGACAAAAACAATATAGGAAATATGGATCTTGGCCTTAGTGTTGACCAAATATATACAGACTTTACTAATGGTTCTTTTGAAAAAACTGAGGATAAATATAATATTGCTATTGATGGTGACGGTTTTATAAAAATAAATTATGTCAATAAAAATGGAGAAACGTCAACAAAATACACTAGAAATGGTGCTCTTACTATTGATGCCCAAGGTACACTTATTACAAATACAGGATACGTCGTGCAAGGTCAAAATGGTAATATAATTTTACCTAAAGGAGATATTGCAATTAATGAATTCGGTAATATTTACGTTGATGGCGAATTTATAGATGCCATAGCCCTAACCTCTTTTGAAGACAACGGATATTTAAAAAAATACGGCGAAAACTTTTACGATATAGATGAGGGCGGCAAAGAAATAGCTTTTGCAGGAAGCATAGTTCAAGGTTATATAGAAACATCTAATGTAAACTCAGCTAAAGAAATGGTTGAAATGATAAACTTATCCAGAGCCTACGAAGCGAGTCAGAAAGTAATTTCTGCCCAAGACACCATAATGGGCATGGCAGCCAGTCGCATAGGTAGTAGAAGTTAAACTTTCATAGGAGGTAAAATATGATGCGTTCCCTTTGGACTGGTGCATCCGGTATGACCAGTCAACAATTAAATGTAGATGTAATATCCAATAATATAGCAAATGTAAATACCGCTGGTTATAAAAAAGAACGGGCAGAATTTGAAACTCTTTTATACCAAACTTTACGTAGTGCATCAACAGATGTTGATAATGATGTACGTGTACCTAACAGTATGCAAGTGGGACATGGTGTAAAACCTGTTGCCATAAGCCGTATGTTTGACGGCGGTAGCTTAGAAGTAACAGGAAATACTTTCGACTTTGCCCTGCAGGGTGATGGTTTCTTCGCTGTACAAAAAGGAAACGACGTTATGTACACAAGGGATGGAACTTTTAAACTAAGTATACTAAATGGAACTTTTACTGTTGTAAATTCCAATGGTTACCCTGTACTTAATACGGATAACGAGCCTATTGAATATGATGAAAATGGTGACTTCGTTGTCGACCCTGCTGGAAATTTATTTTTAGAAACCCCTGAGGGAACAGTGGATTTAGGTATGACAATGAATATAACTAAGTTTCAAAACCCTCAAGGCCTTACGGCAATGGGTGGAAACTTATTTAAAGAATCCGTTACTTCTGGCGAACCAATTATAGAAGCTGAAGAAGAGGACATAGCTAAAACAGAAGTAGTACAAGGAGTTATAGAAATGTCTAATGTTTCTATAGCTGATGAAATGGTGCGTTTAATTACAGCTCAAAGAGCCTATGAATTAAATTCAAAATCCATAACTACTTCTGATGAAATGTTACAACTAGCAAATAATTTAAAAAAATAGGTGATTAAATGATTAATCAAAACTTCAATATAGCTAGTGCAAGTGTTTTGCAAAATCAAAGCGAAAATTTAATAAATAAAGTAAAATCAAAAGATATAGAGGAAATGAAAGAAGCTTGTGCAGATTTTGAAAGCTATTTTTTAAAAATGATGTACAACGCTATGGAAAAAACAATAGACGATTCCAATAGTTTTATACCCAAAGGCAATGGCGAAAAAATTTTTACAGATATGCTTATAGAAGAACAAAGCAAAATGATAAGTGCTGGTAAGGGAATAGGATTAGCCGATGAAATGTTTAAACAAATGTATAAAGAATATAATTTAGAAAGTGAGGTTTAGTATGAAAAGACTTTTTACTTCAGAGTCTGTAACTGAAGGCCACCCAGATAAAATTTGCGACCAAATATCAGATGCGATTTTAGATAACATATTAGAACAAGACAAAAATGCAAGAGTCGCATGTGAAACTTTAGTAACTACTGGCACAATTATGATTGCTGGCGAAATAACAACATCTTGCTATGTTGATATAGAAAAAATAGCAAGAGATACGGTTCGTGAAATCGGTTATGATAGAGCAAAATATGGTTTTGACGCAGATACTTGCGGAGTTTTAATTTCCTTAAAAGGTCAATCTCCTGATATAGCCCAAGGCGTAGATAAATCCCATGATGAAAATTCAACTGGCGCTGGTGACCAAGGCATGATGTTCGGCTTTGCTTGCGACGAAACAGATGAATACATGCCTATGCCAATTTATTTAGCCCATAAATTAACTAAAAAACTTACAGAAGTAAGAAAAAATGGAACACTTCCATATATTAGACCAGATGGTAAATCTCAAGTTACTGTAGAATACGAAAATGATGTACCTGTTGCCATAACAAATATAGTTATTTCAACACAACACGATCCCGAAGTTACAAGGGAAACAATTATAAAAGATATAACTGAACATGTTATTAAAGAAACAATACCAAGTAACCTTATAAATAAAAATACGAAGTATTTTATAAACCCTACAGGGCGTTTTGTAATAGGTGGCCCACAGGGCGACTGTGGTCTGACAGGCAGAAAAATAATTGTAGACACTTATGGTGGATACGCTAGCCATGGTGGTGGTGCTTTTTCCGGAAAAGACCCAACTAAAGTTGATAGGTCCGGTGCCTATATGGTACGCTATATCGCTAAAAATATTGTAGCTTCAGGCCTTGCTAAAAAATGCGAAATAGAAGTGGCCTATGCAATTGGTGTTTCCAACGCAGTTTCTATACTAGTAAACACACATGGAACAGGGAAATTAGAGGACGAAAAAATTAAAGATATTATTTTAGAAAATTTTGACTTACGTCCATTATCAATTATAGAAAAACTCGATTTAAAATCACCAATTTATAAACAAACTGCTAGTTATGGTCATTTTGGCCGAAGCGAATTAAATGTTCCTTGGGAAAAATGCGATATGGTTGATACTTTAAAAAAATATCTGTAATAACATCATACCGAGCTTAAAGTTTAGCCCAAAAGTTAAACTTAAAGCTCGTTTTTAATATAAGGTAAATATGAATATAAAATATATGGAAGAAGCACTAGAAGAAGCCAAACTTGCATACAAAGAAAATGAAGTACCCATAGGCGCAGTAGTTGTATTGGATAACAAAATAATTGGACGTGGCCACAATGCAAGAATGCGGAATAAAAGTTCTATTTCCCACGGTGAAATAATAGCAATAGATAATGCATGTAAAAATTTATGCGACTGGCGTTTAGATGGTGCGGACATTTATGTTACAGTTGAACCTTGTTTAATGTGTGCTGGAGCTATACTGCTTAGTCGAATTAAAGGCTTGTATTATGGTGCAAAAAATAATAAATTTGGAGCATGTGAAAGTATAACAAACGCTCTTAATCATGATTTTAATCACAAAGTAAATATAACAAGCGGTATTATGGAAGAAGAGTGTCAAAAAATAATGAAAGATTACTTTAGAAGTTTTAGAAAGTAGGTGCTATATGATAGTTACGCTAACTTTAAATCCGGCTATAGATGAAAATATAGTTTTAAACAATTTAAATATAAATACAATTAATAAAGTCGAGAATATCTATATTGAACCAGGGGGCAAAGGTATTAATGTGTCAAAAGGCATACGTACTTTTAATCTTGACCATGAAACTATTCTGCTAAATGACGTAAAAGATAAAAACTTCTTACAATTAATTAAAAATAAAAATATATCATTTACAGAAATTGAAGTGCCAATGAAAATAAGGCGAAATTTAAAAATAATTGATAAATCCAACAATACATGTACAGATATAAACGAAGAAGCTTATGTTTACCCTTGTTCTTTTAATATTTTACATAGAATATTAGAAACTATAAAAAGCAAAAATCCTACTATTATTGCTCTATGTGGCTCATTACCAGAGGGATTAGAAAAAAATATTTACGCTAAAATAATTGAATTCTGTAATAAAAATAAAATAAAGGTTTTTCTTGATATTAATGGTAAGTTACTTAAAGATAATTTGTTTGAAAAGGTCTTTTTTGTAAAACCAAATTTAGACGAGCTATGCGATTACCACGGTAAACCTCTAAAAAGCAAAAAAGAAATAATAAATGCTGCATTTGAGCTTAAAAAATACGCCGATAACATTTGTATTTCCCTAGGTGAAAATGGCATGATTTTTTTAAACAATAATTCTACTTATATTTGTACCATAGATAAGGTTAATGCACTAAACACTGTTGGCGCCGGCGATAGCATGGTTTCTGCATTTATTTATGGATTTACTAAAAATTGGAATATAGAAAAAATCATTAAATTTGCTTGTGCAGTTAGTATAAAATCCGTAACAATGGAAAGCAGTTCCTTTCCATCATTAGACGGTATAGATTCATATGTAAATAAAATTAAACTAAAAAAATATAGGGAAGGAGAATCCTATGAATAAATACCAATTAATATCAGATAGTTCCTGTGATATATCGTTGGAAAAAGCAAAAAAACTAGATATAGAAATAATCCCATTTAGCATTTCTTTCGACTCTAAGGAATATTTAGCCGAACACTATGATATATCAATTGATGAATTTTATAACAAGATAAATAGTAAAAAAATTTATCCTAAAACCTCTTTGCCATCAGTACAGACTTATTATGATGTATTTGAAAAACATATAAAAAACGAAAAAGAAATTATTTGCATATGTTTATCCCACTTTTTAAGTGGTTCATACCAAAGTGCAAATACGGCTAAGAATATGATTTTGGAAAAATACCCAAACTCGAATATAGCTATAATAGATTCTTTAAGTGCAACTTTAGCACAGTTTTTATTAGTTGAGCAATGTGCCAAACTTATAAAAGAAAATATTTTTTTCGATGTTCTAGTTGATATTATTGAAACAAACCGTAAGAATAACAATATATTTTTAGCTATAAATAATCTAGACTATTTAGTTGCCGGAGGAAGAGTTGGCAAAGCCGCTTCTCTTGCTAGTAATTTATTAAATATATCACCTATTTTATATTTACAAGAAGGAGAATTACTCCCACTGAAAAAGGCACGAGGCAAGGCTAAATCTTTAAATTGTATAGTCGACGAGGCTGTTAATAAATTTAATATTCACAAAGGTAATGTTAAAGTTGCTGCTATCTATGCAAATCACATTGAAGACGCCTATCACTTACGGGACGAGTTCGCCAAAAGAACTGGTTATCCCGCTGAAGAAATCTACCTAGAACGTCTAGGTGCAACTATATGTAGTCACACTGGACCAGAGGTTTCTGGCATTGGTATTATAAAAAATTTATAGGCAAAAAAAGGGGCTGTCTTGAAAAGGAAAAACCTTGGTGCTTTGCCCCAAGCCCTACAAGCTTTTGAAAAAGCTTGACCAAAACTTTATCTAAAAAAAGAGCGAAAACCCATCGCTCTTTTTGCATTTTTATAGAAAATATTTAAATATTACCTTTTGATTTCTGAATTTTGCTTTCAGCAAAACCAAACACTTTATGTTTGTCAGCCGTTCATCGCTGTTCTATTGCGTTTATCCACTGTTCACTGGTCGGAAACTCCGTTTCCTGCTCGTATATGCAACCAACACTGGTCGGAAACTTCGCTTCCTGCTCATGTATGCAACCAACACCGCGGTTCTATAGGGAATATTTTTTATTTCAAGACAGCCTCTTTTTTTCTATATCACTTTGACCCTTTATTGCCTAAGGCAGCTATTAATAGCTCTCTTACATTGGAAACCCCAATTATCTCGATGTTTTTAAATCTATGGGAGTTTTTAACATTAGACTCTGGTAATATACATTTTTTAAAGCCCATCTTTATTGCTTCTTCTATTCTATTTTCTGGTAAAATAATTCCCCTAATTTCGCCAGCAAGACCTACCTCACCAAATACAACGGTGTTACTATCCATAGCTATATTTTTATAACTGGAGACAATTGCTGTAATAACCGCTGCATCCAATGCAGGTTCTAATATTCGCATTCCACCAGCTATATTTACATATGAGTCATACTCGCTTAAGTCCAAATTACACCTTTTTTCTAGCACCGCAATTAGCATTACTACCCTATTATAATCCATTCCTGTTGCAGTTCTTCTTGGTTGTCCAAATTTAGTAAAACTTACTAAGCCTTGTACTTCCGATAAAAGTGCTCGAGTTCCTTCTATAGTACAAGTTATTACAGAGCCAGAAACCCCTGTTGGCCTACCTGAAAGCATAAACTCCGAAGGATTTTTTATTTCTTTTAGGCCTTTTTCTTCCATTTCAAATACACCAATTTCATTGGTACTGCCAAATCTATTTTTGATGCTTCTTATTATTCTATAGCTGGCGTATCTATCGCCTTCAAAATAAATAACTGTATCCACCATATGTTCCAATATTTTAGGCCCTGCAATAGCTCCATCTTTAGTTACATGTCCTATAATTAAAACTGTTATGTTCATCTTTTTACCTATGACCATCAACTTATTTACACACTCTCTCGTTTGAGATACGCTACCTTGACTTGAGGAAACATCATCGCTGTACATAGTTTGAATTGAATCAATAATCAGAAAATTCGGTTTTTCTTTATTCACAATATCTGTAATAATATCAATATTCGTTTCCGACAGCAAAGAAATATTTTCAGATGAAGCCCCTAATCTATCGGCTCGCAATTTTATTTGTTGTATAGATTCTTCGCCTGAAACATAAATTACTTCCTCCCCTTTTTTTGCAACACTTTCACATAACTGTAGAATTAATGTTGACTTACCAATGCCAGGGTTCCCACCAAAAAGAGTTAATGAGCCTTTTACAAAGCCACCGCTAAGAACTCTATCTAACTCCCCAATATTTGTTGCCGTTTTGCTATTATCTATGGAAGATACTTCGTCTAGTTTCGTTAAATTATTTATTAAACTACTTTTAGATATAGTTTTATTATTGATTTTTCGAACAATTTCCTCACTAAAACTATTGAATGTACCACAGCTGGTACACCTCCCAAGCCATTTTACACTTTTATAACCGCATTCATTGCAAATATATACCGTTTTTTCTTTTGCCATTTACCCTACTCTACTTTCACTAGACTTCCTTTACCATATACTTTTTTTACCACCAGCTTTTTCGGTACCCTATCTTTTACTTCATCAACATGTGTAATAAGACCAAAATTAACATTATGACTTGATAGTTCAAATAAATTATTAAGCACAAGTTCTAAGGAATACTTGTCTAAAGCACCAAATCCCTCATCTAAAAAGAAAATATCCAACGAACCTTTGTTTTTAAGCTGAATTTTATTTGCCAAGGCAAGGGCAAGAGATAGGGAAACCATAAAACTTTCACCACCTGATAAAGACTTAGTATTTCTTCGTATGCCACCATTAAAATTATCGCAAATTGTAAAATCAGTATCATCTAGTTCTAAGGAAAATTTGTTATTTGTCATTTTCTTTAGCCTATTGCTGGCATCTTGTACAATGTATTTTAATTGATGTTCAGCCACATATTCCACAAAAGAATGCTTTTTTAATACACTGATTAATTTTTCATGGTTAATGATTTTCCCATCAATTTTATTAAGTTCTTCTTTAAAACTTGTTAATTTAATCAAATCTTCATTCATTTTTTTAATTTTGTTATCAGTTACTGCTATATCTTCCCTTATTTCGCTATAGTCTTTTTTTAGCTGGGTCAATTCTATGTCATTATTGCTATTATCCTTTTTAACTTTCTCTATATCCATGTTTTTTACAAGATTTTCTTGGGTATTTAGTTGATCTTTTATAATTAAATATTCATTCTTAAATTCATCAATTATTTTATTATTACTTTCAATAACAGATATATCCAGTAAATTACCCTCTATTTCATCTTCTCTTGGCATGCTATCATCCTCAAGAAAATCTTTTATATTTATAACTAGCTCATTTATCAAGGAATATTTTTCAGTAATACTTTTTTCTAGCTCTACTGTTTTTTCACTTAATTCTATAGCTATTTTTTTATTTTCTTCTTCTTTTAGTAAGAACTCTTCTCTTTTCTTTGTCAATTCTTTGTATAAGCTACTAGGTTTTTGCTCCTTAAAAATACTACTTAAAGATAAGTTTAATTCCTTTAACTTTTCATTATTATGTTTTTCATCTATCACTTTTACTATAATATCTTCTTTTATTTTATTTTCTTCTAATTGGCTTAAATTTATTTTTGAATTAATTTCTTCAATAATATGCTCTATTTTTCGCTTTTCTTCTTCTTTTGTTTTTAATTTTTTTTCCTTATTATTTAAATCAACATAAATTTTTTTAACACTATCACTTTTATACTTTTCTTTTATAGGATTAATTATATTAATAGTATCTTTTTCTAAATTAGTTAAATTCTCTAAATCCTTATGTAGTAAATTAATTCTCTCCATTTGCAATTTATTTGTTTCTTCTATTTTGTATACGTCTTTTTCCATTAATTCAGATTTTTTCTTATTCTCTTTATTTGCTAAATATTCCTCATAAGAAATTTTATCTATTTCATTTTTAATTTTTTCTCCGCAAACAGGACAACTTTCGCCTATGTTAATGCTATTTTTTAGATAAAAAACAGATTTTAAATATTCACTGTCATCATCATTTTGGCTATTAAACTCACCAACCTCTTGTAGTTTTTCAAGATTGTTTTTTAGTAACTTTAACTTATTCCTACTATCTTCTATTTCTACATTAATTTTTTCAATCGACGACTCTTTATCTTTTTTATCTTTTTCTAGTGCAATTAATTCTTTTTCTTTTACATTAGCTTCAGCTATTTCATTTTTTTCTTCCAAAGTTATAACATTTTCACTTATATACTGGTTTATTTCTTTAAGGCTTTTCTCTTCCTTAATATATAAGGCTTTTAACTCATTTAAAGATTTATTTATAGTTTCTTTTTTGTTTTCTAGATTTTTAATTTCGCTTATAATAGATTTTACTATTTTATCTAATTTCGTTATTTCTTCTTCTAAATGTAGATTTTCCTCAACTTTTTTAATATTAATTGTTAAGTTATCATATTCATTTTTTCTGAAATCTTCTAACTTACTTTGTATTACTGCCAAATCTTTTTCACAAGATTCTATATTTAATTTTTTATTCTTTAAATTCTCCAGCTTAATTTCCAGCTCAACTATAGTCTTTTTTAATTCACCTTTTCGTTTAATACTAGGATAAATCTCATTGCATTTTCGGCCTAAGTCTGTCCTGCTTTTTAGAGTTTTTATTTCTACAGTTCTATTATTTATAGCTGTAAATTTATTTTTTGTTTCAGTATATATATATATTTTTTTTATATCTGCCTTAAGTTTTTCCCTATTAATTTCTAATTCATTAATTTTACAATTAATTTCTTGACTTTTATTTTTTTTACTAATTAAATTAGCCTCTACTTGTGATATATCATCTTTTGTAAAATTATTTAGTAAAGAAATATTACTGTTTATTATTTGTTTTTCAACATCCAGAGAATTTTTACTTTCTTTAACTTTAGCGTCTAATTTACTACCATAGCTCTCTAGTTTAAAAATTCTTTCCAGCATATTTTTTCTTTCACTATTTTTAAGATTCAAAAATTTACTGAACTTACCTTGGGGTAAAATAACAGTTTGGGCAAAATCTTCGTAACTAAGGCCTATAATATCTTCTATTTTTTTTGTTACATCCGTTATTTTGTCATTTAAAAGATTTCTTTCTCCATTTACTATTTCATATAGCCTTGCTATTTTAGTTTCAATTTTGTCATCCTTTTTAAGATTAAAGCTCTTTTCCACTAAGTATATCTTTTTTATATTTGAATAGTTAATTTCAAACTCATATTTCAAATTAGCCTTTCCACCAGCGGCTTTATTTATAAAGCTATTGTAATTACTTTTGTCGTATCTAGGTACTCTTCCATAAAGTGCTAAAAAAATACTATCAATTATTGTCGTTTTGCCACTACCCGTTTCTCCAACAATTCCAAATACACCATATTCCATTAAATTCTTAAAATCTATTCTCTGCTCATCTTCAAAGCTATTTATTCCTTTTATAGTTAAAAAAATTGGTTTCATTTTTCACCCCAATCTATTATACATATTCCATATTCCATGCTAAATTCCAAAAGTCCATTTCATACTTTGAGCAATTAATAAAAATCTCTGTTAAATGCTCTATTTGCTTTTCACTATAATTTTTTGTCATTACATTTAATGTGTCTAATAAAAAAACATTACCATTACTGTATTCATCACAAGAATAGCCCTTAATCCATTCTCCATAAAACTCATGTTCTACAGATTTAGGATTATTCTTTACAATGGTTTTTCCAATAACTTCATAACTATAGGCACAGGCTAATAATGCTGTTAAAATTTCCACTTCAGTTTCTTCATAAGCAATTCTCAGCATATAAGAGGTGTAGGAAATATTTCCTAAGGCTATAGGAGTGTTATAAAGTTCCTCTTCAGTTATACCTATTACACCTATATATCCTTTGTGGATATCCATTTCTCCATCTGTTAATATATTTATATGTGAAGAAAATAATTTAAGCATTTCCAAATTTTTTGTTTTTGCAATACCAAGAGAAAACACTTTAGCATAGTCTATTAAGTACCTAAAATCCTGAATTATATAGTACTTAAACTTTTCTTTATCTAATGTCCCATCTTCAATCCCTTTAACAAATGGATGATTGTTGTAAGCATCCCATATTTCTTTTGTTGCTTCTAATAATCTCTTTGTTGTTTTCATTGTATCTCCTATATCTATCTGTAACGACTAACAAAATCTTTCATATTCTAAAAAATCAAATTCAGCTGTACAGCCGTCGCCCTGTAAATCCATACAATTCACACCAACCATAGCTCCTGTAAATCCATTCCCCTCTATATATTCATCAGATATTTTTTTCATGTCATATACATCACCTACTTTAGTGTAGTTTACATCGTCTATAGAAAAATAAAACTCTACATTCTCTTTTCTAATTTTTGCTTTTAGGTAAATAGTTGAACTAATATTTTCACATTGAACTTCTTTTACGTCACTTTCATTTATAACGCCGTTATTTATAGCCACTACAGAAATATTTTTGTCTATATCTCCTTTGGTTAGTCTAATTTCATATGAATTATCATAATTATAATAAACTATTAAACCAGCAATATGCCTATAATGCTTAGGCTCAAATTCCAAGCTTACTTTAAAGTCACAATTGAAGCTATCTACGCGCCTAGCTATTAATCCTTGATTATACTTAGATGCAATGGAACATCCTCCTTCAATTAAAAGTTTATTGTTTTTAATTGTTATTTTATTTGTTTCGAAATCTTCTCTTAAAGTATAAAAATCTAAAGGGAAATTATTGTCATGAAAATCATATACTATTTTATTTTTTGACGTAATAAGATTATTGTCTTTTATAGTAAATTCCATATTAGGTAGGTAGCTGCCACTTTCCAACATACACCAATCATCTTGCCACACTATATTTTGTATGGCTGTTTCTCTTCCTAAAATACTAAAACCTTCTACAGGCCTAGAACATAAATGAGCAGCATACCAATGACCATCTTTTGTTTCCATTAGTTGCATATGCCCAGCTCTTTGTAATTGGCACTGAGGGTCATTAGAGGAAGTTATTATAGGGTTAAAAGGCGACTCCTCGTAGGGTCCATAAATATTTTTGGATCTTAACACAATAGAGCAGTGTCCATAAGATGTACCACCCTCAGCACATACCAGATAGTACCAACCATTTCTTTTCAAAATGTTTGGTCCTTCCGTCGTCCCTCTATTTGTTCCTGAAAAAATTCTTGTAGGCGTACCTATTAGTTTTTGACTTTTTTCATTGTATTCCTGTATATCTATACCGGCAAATCTATTTTTATCCAATCTATAATCTAGAACCATATTTACAACATATTTTTTTCCATCATCGTCATGAAATAATGAAGGGTCAAAGCCTGATGAATTTATAAATACGCCGTCGCTCCATGGTCCATAAACATTTTTACTTATTGTTAAATAGTTATAGGTATCTTTATATCTGGCTCTATTTGTATAAACTATGGTGTACATTAAATAAAAAACACCATCACTATATGTTAGGTTTGGAGCCCATATACCACAGGAAGTATCAATGCCCTTCATATTGAGTTGCTTTTCATCATTTAATGCATGGGTAATTAATTCCCAGTCAGCTAAATTTTTTGAGTGATATATACTTACTGCTGGAAACCACTCAAAGGTTGATGTTGCTATGTAGTAATCATCCCCTACCCTGAGTAATGATGGGTCTGGGTTGAAGCCTTTTAAAATCGGATTTTTTATTTTCATTTTTTTCTCCTTGTTTTTTTATTATAGCATAACTTATACTAACCCTTAAGGCCACTAGTTGCAATGCCCTCAACAAAGTATTTTTGTGCCATAAAAAATAAAATAATAACCGGCAATACAGCTATAGAAGCCATTGCCATTACTTTGCCCCACACAACTACTGATTCACCATCTAGGGACATTCTAAGAGCTAAAGAAATAGGAAATTTACTTACTGAATTTATAAAAATAAGTGAATTAAAATAATCATTGTACGTCCATAAAAATTGAAATAATGCCGCTGAAAAGATAGCAGGTTTCATTAATGGTAACAATATAGAAGTAAAAGTTCGTAAAGTTCCACATCCATCTATATATGACGATTCATCTAATTCCGTTGGTAAGCCTCTTAAAAATTGAATAAGCATGTATGTAAAAAAAGGATAGCATGCCAATAATGCTGGTGCATAAAAAGGTAAATATGTGTCTATCCAATTAAATTCATTAAAAAGTGTATACCTCGGTATTATTATAACTGAATTTGGCAACATCAATGTAGCTATTAAAATTGAAAATAATATTTTTTTTAAAGGAAATTTAAACCTAGCAAAGCCGTAGGCAACCACGCTTGAAGAAATAATAGTTAATGCTGTAGTTGGTAACACTAATAAAAATGTATTAATAAAAAAATTTTTATAAGTATAATCGCCGTACCCTTTCCAACCTTCTTTATAATATTCTAGGGAAAAAATCTTTGGCAATAACTTTATAGAGCCAAATATTTCCTCGTTTGTTTTAAAGGTAGAAAAAAACATCCAAATAATTGGATAAAGCAATACCATTCCTATTATTACAATAATTATGTATTCTAAATAAGTTTTAAAGTTTTTTTTCTTCATATTAATCTCCTATCCTTCATCACCATAAAAAACCCACTTCCTTGATGAGGTAAAAATAACTACCGTCGTTATTAAAATCAAACTAAATATTACCCAAGAAATAGTACTTGCATAACCCATCTTTGAATAAGAAAAGCCCTCATTATATAATTTCATACCTAGTACATAAGTAGATTTTAAAGGGCCACCATTAGTAATGACAAAAGCTGATGTAAAGTTTTGCAGTGCTTGAATAGTTTGCATTATTAAATTAAAAAAAATAATTGGCGTTATTAATGGTAATGTTACAGAAAAAAATATTTTAATTTTATTCGCTCCATCAATATTTGCTGCCTCATATAAAGATTTTGGGACTTGTTTTAACGCTGCTAGAAACATGACCATAGATGACCCAAATTGCCATATCTCTAAAGCTGCTATAGTTTTAAGGGCATATTTTGGGTCTCCCAAAAAATGTATAGTAGGAAGATTAATCGCTATTAACAATCCATTTATAACACCATCATCTAAAAAAAGTAGTTTCCATAATATGGCTATGGCAACACTCCCGCCAAAAAGTGATGGAATATAGTATAACGTTCTTATTAAATTAATTCCCCTTATATTCCTGTTTAAAAATATAGCCACTGCAAGTGCCATAACTAATTTCCCTGGCACTGTATATAAAGTATAAGTTATTGTTACTTTCATCGAATACCAAAATTCCTTATCTTTTATAAATAGACTAAAATAATTCTCTAAGCCTATCCAATTTGCATCTGCCCCTATTATGTAATCCGTAAAGGAATAATAAAATGACATAATAAATGGATATAGCTGTAACGAAACAAACCCAATAATCCAAGGTGATAAATATAAAAATGCTTTATAGTCACGTCTACTATAGCCTTTTGAAAATTTAATGTTCATGACCGCTCCTTTTTACATAAAAAGCTATGTTAAAAGTTTAATACCTTTTCCATAGCTTTTTAAATATGTTTTACTGTTCTAATTCTTTTAATAATTCATAGGTAGATGTGGCAACCTCGACAGGCGTCCCAGCACCGTAACCAATTGCCTCCACTGCATCACACAATATAGACTTAGCTTCTGGTGATGATGATATTTTATCATTTGTTGTTCCACCAGCCGCAGCTGCAATATCTGCACCATTTTTTGTTACATCTGTCATTAAATCATTTTTTGAACATATTTCCCTTGCCTTTGCAGTAGGAGGAACAGCCCTTGTTACACCTAAAGTTAATAAAGCATCTTCATTATTAAAAAAGTAATCTAAAAAATCAACTGCAACTTCCGAGTTAGATGATGTCTTTGTAACAGCTAGTACTTGAGGTGTATTCGAACCCCATCCAGCATTTTTGGCGTCTGCTAGCATAGGTAATTCTCCCATATAATACTCTCCCTCTGGATTAGCCGCCACCATTACATCTATAGTAGAAACATAAACAAGATTAGCTCCATATTTGCCATCTATCCAATTTGCATCTGATTGTAAATCGTCACCTACATATGCCGCTTGATATGATGCAGGCGGTATAACATTATTATCATATAGAGCTTTTATGTATAATAAAGCCTCTTTTAACTCATCTTCTGTCATAACTAATTTCCCTGTATCTTTACTATAAATAGAGCCTCCACATAATTGTTTCACATAATTAAATAAAACTAAATTAGTTGTATACTCCTTATTTGTAGAAATCAAATAATTCTCAGGATTTTTTTCATGAAACTCCTTACCATAAGTTATTAAATCTCCCCATGTATAAGGTTTTGTCAAGTCGATATTTAATGATTCAAGTAAATCCTTATTAACTAATATTCCTGCTCCAGATATGCCAGTTGGCAACCCTAGCTGTTTACCATCAAATCGACCATTTACCTCTTGGGAAATATATTTTTCGTCAAATCCTGTTAAATCAATATCAAATTCCTTTATATCAACAAAATAATCACCAGTTGTTACATATGTAGGAAAAATTTCAGGATCAACCTGAATAATATCTGGCGCCGTACCAGATGCCAATTGCGTTGCTAATTTATCATGATAACCATCATTTCCACCGTACTCAGCCTCAATTTTAACACCTTCATTTAATGCTTCAAACTGTTTTATTACATCAGCAGTTGATGTATTCCTCTCATCTCCACCCCACCATGAAAACCTTAATTTTATGTCACTGATTTTACTTCCTTGTTCGTTTTTACTTTCTGCAATCGGACTTTCTGTTCCACCATCATTACCCTTACAACCATAAAGAGAGCTAAATGCTAAAATTGATATTAACCCTAAATTTAACAATTTACTTTTCATAATAACCTCCTAAAATTTTTTACTGTTCATAATTCTATTTTAAATTTTCGCACAATAAAGCTAAAGGACAGTAGTTATAATTTTTCCTCATAAATTTAACATATTTTTACAAAGGTATCATTAATCTCTTTTTTTATCCATATCTTCTACTACAAACATAAAAATGCTCCCGAAATTCTTTTTGCTTTTAATAATTAGTCTACTATTTTCCCCAAAATAAATCTTCATTCTTTTATATAAATTGCTTATACCTATATGTTTATTTTCAGGGTTATCAATGCGCATATGCAATATTCTTATAAATTCACTAGACATACCAATACCATTATCTATAACCTTAAAAATAATATTTCCATTCTTATTTTTCACCTTTACTTTAATGTATCCCTGTTTATTTATATTTCGAATACCATGTAAAATACTATTTTCTACCAGTGGTTGTAATATTAAAGGAAAAACTTTAATATTTTCAAATTCCTCTTGAATTTCAAAATAAACAATAATATTTTGATCAAATCTAAAATTCATTATATCGATATACTTTTTTAAATACTCTATTTCAGTCTTTAATAAAACCGTACCAGTTGGATTTTGAAAAGTGTATTTCAATATATGGGATAAATTATTTAGCACTTTTATAACATCTTTTTTATTCCTATCAGTATTTCTTACTTCAAACTCTATTGTTTGAATGGTATTAAATAAAAAATGCGGATTTATTTGCATTTGTAATGCTATTAATTCCGCAACCTCCCTCTCATGTTCCTCCTTTAAAATCTTACTTTTTAAATTAATAGTTTGTAAAAATAGAGAAATAATATTATTCAAAATAAGATCATATTCGCTACGTATATTGGTTATTCTCTTTGTTTCATAAATACCATCCTCTGCATCTCGAAAAACTTGTATTAAATAATTAAGTCTTGAAAAATTTTGCCTAGTAGTATAATAAGCTAAAAAAAACATTACAATAGCATTTATAACTAATATAATTATAAAAAAATTTATAGTATCCTTACTTCCCATTTTTGGTATTAGGGAAACCAGATTAATATTATAGTTTTCATTATAATAACTATTAACAAAATATTTTTTTCTGTATCCTTCAATGTCAATTTCTGCAAAACTATTATTTACATTATTTTTTAACAGATTATTCCATGAAAATAATAAATTCATATCTTTATCTAAAAAATATACTGCCTCATTTGGGTTGTTTAAAATTTCATTTAATAATCCACTATACTCATTAGTATCTATATTCATAATAATAGCACCCTTAGCCAGCATTAATTTTTGGTATATTCTTAAAATTCTTTTCCCATTTACATTAAGCACCTCTACCCAGTTATTATTTGCGTCTTTATTTTTTTTGTAAGAATCTATAAAGTTTTTAGCTACAAAGGTAGTAGTCGGTTTTATGGAATTTTCTGACGAAAAATAAGAGTCATATCCATCTAAATATATGTATATCGAATCTATATAATCATAAGAATTCTCTATGCTCCACAAAGTTGCTTTGATATTTCTTAAATAAATTGTATCACTGTATGCAATATAATCTCTTGTTAGTAATTTTTTTAAAGCTACCATCATATATGAATTATTTGTAAATTCATTATTTTGCATAGCTATATTATTTATTACATAATTTAAATTTGTATTTATGTTAGATAAAGTATTATCCCCTCTGTTTTTAACTTCCATAGCTATTTGTTTATTTATTACATTTAGTGAAATAATAAAAAGAAAAAATGTTGGTATGAATAATAACAAATAATATCTAATAAATTTTTTGATAAAAAATCTTTTCTCTACATGCTTTAGCTTCATTTTTCACCTAGCTTTCTATACTCATTTGGTGTAATACCATAGTAAGCTTTAAAAGCACGGGAAAAATTTTTAGGATTATCATAACCAATATAATATGCAATATCATAACTTTTATATTTAAAATCGTTTAAGAGCTCTTTTGCTTTTTCCATTCGCACTTTCATTAAAAATTCCGAAAAACTATATTCAGCTCTATCTTTTAATATTCTAGAAATATAATTAGGACTTAAATTTACAACTTCTGATGCTTCATCTAAAGAAGCATTTTTGTAATTTTCTGAAATATACTCATTTACCTTTTCAATTATTTGCTCATAATAAGGTTTTGGTTTTTGAACGTTAATTTTATTTTTCCTATCCAATTTCTCTTTTATAGAACCGAATGTTGCTATTATATCGCTACTTTTTAAAGGTTTAATTAAATAGTCTTCAACTTTATACTTTATTGCCCATCTAAAATAATCATATTCTTGGTAACTGCTTAAAAAAACTACAATAATATCTTTATCTTTAATTTTTTCGCAAAGCTCTATTCCATTTATTTTTGGCATTTCTATGTCACTTAATACGACATCAACATCATTAGCTAAAATATATTTCAATGCTTTTTCACTATCGATAAAATAATTTACTTTAAACCCTAAGTCTTCCCACGGAAATAAATTAGCTATACCTTCGGCAATTTTATTTTCGTCATCTACTATGACTAAATTATACATACTTCCCCTTTCATTACTTTAGCTTTTATTAGTAAAACTGTTTGTGCATATTTTTAAAACAATAATATAATTTTAAGTAGTTTGGCAATTTACATTTACAAAGATTTTCATACTCTCTCTAAAAATATTCACCCAACCCCTTAATACTTTCACTATTCATAGCAATAACCTCCCCACAAGACGCCAAATCCCTATGAACCAAATTAAAATTATATTTAATAGAAGTTAAAATTTCATATATACTTTTATTTCTTGTAGTCATTAATTTCATGTCCATATACCCCTCTGGTGTTGGCATTTTATAATCAAAATCCAATATTTTACAGCCCTGCCTTTTATAAAATCTAATACGCTTATCTTTATTTATATCAATTCCATCTGGTGCCTCCGCCTCTAAAAAAATATTTTTATCCCTTTTTAAAAGCTCTATAAATATTTTACTTCCATAACCTTGGTTTTGTTTTTCTCTTACTACAGATAAATATTCAATCCATATGCTATTTGAACTGTCTATCTCTAAATAAAACATGTATCCAATTATTCCTTCTTCTTCAAAAATTCTTAAGTTGTAGCCCTCGCTCATTAACTCCTTTAAACGTCTTTTACTTTTTAATTCTTCTGGCGGAAACTCTCTTTCCATTTCTAAATAAATTATGTCTATATCTTCAACACTACCTATTCTTGACTTCATACATCCTCCTATTTAAAAAATATAAATTCATAGACCTGAAAAAAAATTTATATTATAATCAATACAATACTTTTTTTATTTTAACATAAAAAATTGCATAAGGAGGATATATGGATTGTATATTTTGTAAACTAATTAATAACGAAATACCTAGCAATAAAATTTATGAGGATGATCTTGCCATTGCTTTTTTAGACGTAGAACCTATAAACAATGGGCATGCTTTGGTTATACCAAAGAAACATTACACTAGTATAGAAGATGCCGATGACGCAACTTTACTTCATCTAATGAAAGTAATAAAAAAACTATACCCTAAAATTATGGAAGCCCTTGAGGCCGATGGTATAACTATTATTGAAAATTACGGCTTGCTTCAAGCAGTTCCTCATATGCATTTTCACATAGTACCAATATTTAAAAACCATGTTGGAATTACTATGGATAAAATAAACAAGCCAGATGATTTTAAAAAAATCGCAAAAAAAATATGCACATCACTTAAGTAAAATTCACTATATATTGGGAGATACAGGAGTAATTATGCAAAAAAAAGAGCTAATAGAAATTTTAAATAAAGCCGCCTATGAATACTATCAAAAAGATAATTCAATTTTAACGGACAAAGAATACGACAAACTTTATGATGAATTAGTGGAACTTGAAAAAGATGGAATTATATATAACAATAGCCCTACACAAAAAGTTGGCTACGAAGTATTGAGCCAGTTAAATAAAATAACACACACCAGCCCAATGCTCTCCCTAGATAAAACAAAAAACATAGAAAAATTAAAAAATTTCTCCACTGAAGAAGCTCTTTTATCTTGGAAATTAGACGGATTAACAATTGTGCTGACTTATGAAAATGGTTTATTTATAAGCGCCATAACAAGAGGCAATGGAATAATAGGTGAAGACGTAACCCATAATGCCAAAGTTTTTTATAATCTACCGAAGTATATTAGTAGGAAAGAAAAAATTATTATTCGTGGTGAGGCAATTATAAATTATGATACCTTCGAAGAAATTAACAAAGAACTTAGCGCAGATGAGAAATACAAAAATCCTCGCAACTTATGTTCCGGTACAATTAGACAACTAAGTAATGAAATAACATCAACTAGAAAAGTTTCATTCTATAGTTTTTCCTTAGTAAACGGACATGACCTTGGATACGTAAATAAAAGTGAAGGATTAAATTTTTTAGAAGAAAATGGGTTCAATGTTGTGGAAAGATACATCGTAACTGAAAAAGACATAGAGGAAAAAGTAAACTACTTCAATAATAAAAAATCTAAAATAAATTACGGAACTGACGGCTTAGTTCTTACTTATAATTCCTATGAATACAGCTCTTCACTTGGCTTTACTTCGAAATTCCCACGTGATAGTATTGCATTTAAATGGAGTGATGAGTTAAAGACTACCTTTTTACGAGAAGTACAATGGGGCGTTTCTAGAACAGGCATAATTAACCCAGTAGCCATATTTGACACCATAGACCTTGAAGGTACAGAAGTAAATCGTGCTAGTTTACACAATTTAAGTTATATTGAAGAACTAAAATTAGGAATTAATGATGAAGTTTCCGTATATAAAGCAAATATGATAATTCCTCAAATTAGCGAGAACTTCACAAAAAGTAATAACTTAGAAATTCCTAAAATCTGTCCTAGTTGTGGTGAAAAAACTCATATTGTACAACAAAAAGAAGGTAAAAACCTATGTTGTTTTAATGAAAATTGTAAAGGAATATTAGTTGATAAAATTGTGCACTTTTCAAATCGAAATGCACTTAATATTGAGGGTCTTTCTAAAGAAACTATTTCTAAATTCGTAGACAATAATTTTATTAAAACCCCTTTAGATATTTACAGTTTAGAGAAATTTGAGAATGATATTAAAGAAATGGTAGGTTTTGGCGAAAAGTCCTACAAGAAGTTAATAAATTCTATCGAGAAAAGCAAAAAAACTAGATACCCAAATTTTATTTACGCTTTAGGTATTAATGGAATTGGCTTAGCAAACGCAAAAATACTAACTAATAAATTCATAGTTAATGATATTAAAGATTTATATAATCAAACAATGGATGATTTTATAAATGTAGAAGGTTTTGGCGAAATCCTTAGTAATAGTACTTATGAGTTTTTTAGTAATACAGAAACACAAAATACTCTAAATAAATTTTTAGAAATATTGTCTTTTGAAGTGGAAAGTAAAAGTAATAAAATGGAAAATATAATATTATGTATTACTGGCAATATCGAACATTTTAACAATAGAAAAGAATTAAGTGATATTATCGAAAATAACGGCGGTAAAGTTACCTCTTCCGTTTCAGCAAAAACAAATTATTTAATAAATAATGATATAAATTCTAATTCTTCAAAAAATAAAAAGGCAAAAGAATTAAACATCGAAATTCTTACTGAAAATATGTTCATAGAAAGGTTCTTGGCATAAATGAGTTGGATATGTAAAAGATTTATTATTGTACTACCCCTAATTTTTTTGTGTATTTTTTTAACGGGGCAAAATTTTGCCTATATGGAATTTTTATTCTTTTTAATAACTTGTGGTTTTTTATTAGGTTATGTATGTAAAAACAATATGCTATCTCTCTCTATAGGGCTTATATCCGCAAATATAACTTTCTTTATACATATGCAACATTTTATGTACTACAAGTATTTATGTTTTATAATAGGTGGAATTTTTTATATGCTACCTGGTGTAGTTTTACTTCTTGTTATAAATACAAATGATAAAAATAAATTTAGGTTTGTTTACAACTTTTTTATTTCTCTCGGTCTTTTTTTTGTTATGCTTGGCACCTTGCATTTAGATGATAGTAGTGAAATAGTAGCCTTAGGAATATTTACTTTTGTGTTTTATATTGCATCAAATATATTAATGAACCAAAGAAAGGGGAAGAAATGTCAGAAATAGGCGAAATAATAAAAATAAATAAAGAAGAAGCAGTAGTTAAACTCCGTCGGGTGGAAGCCTGCGCCAAATGCAAAGCCTGTTTGGCAGGCATGGAAGGTAAAGATATGCTTCTAACAGCAACAAATAGTTGTAAAGGATCTATTGGTGATAAAGTTATTATAGAGCTAGAGCCTAAACCAATGCTTAAAGCAACTTTTATTTTATATGGTATACCACTTATAACAATGGTTTTAGGGTTTTTAGTTGCATCTGTAATTACATCTAATGAAATAATTATCTTCCTAACAGGTGTTTTAGTACTTATTATCACATATTTATTTATAAAACTAACTGATAAAAAAAGAGATAAAAAAGAATATATACCAACAATTAAAAAAATATAACAAAAAAAGTCAAATAATCATGAGTTGATAAACAACCATGGTCATTTGACTCTTTTTATTTACTTATAAAATTACATATCCAGTAATCTAATAGCCTCAGTATATCTTGAAACATTTAAACCCTCTATAATTATATCGATTTCATTTTTCGACTTATGTATTTCATCAAACAAAGTTTCATAATCAAACATACCCATACCATGGTCAGCTAAAATTATATCCGTACCAGCTACGACAAAATCCTTTAAGTGAATAACATCAATTTTATCACCAAATAAATAGAATGCCTCTTTAATAAGAAACTCTTGTTCTTTATAATTCTCCATAGTAATGAGATGAACAGGGTCAAATATTACTCTAAGCCTTGGGCTACTAATATCATCTATTAATCTTTTTATAGATTTATTATCATATATTATATGATGAAAAGCACCCTCTATAGCTATATCAATTTCTAACATTTCGGCTTGCTCTGCTAAAGAATATGTATAATCTGCAAATTTCCTATATCCCTCATTTGTATGATTTTTAAAATGTAAACTGTGGTCATCATTATAAGATCCTGACTTTAAAGCAATATTTCTAGCGCCTAGCATCTTGCCATACCTTAAATATCTACTGTAAATTTTAAAATTTCTATCTCTCTTCTCTTTATCCTCACAAGAAAATCTTAAATGAGCACATAAAGAAGAAATGCCTACATTATAGTTATTAAAAACATCTTTTATAGCTAATAGAAGCTCATTGTCTATATTATCTGTATCTGTTATTTCAATTAAGGCACGGGACAATGATAATGACACAGTATCAAATCCATAATCTATAGTTTTTTTACAAATGTCTTTTGCAGTTAATTTCCCAAAATCACGAGCACGTACACCTTTCATAATAACCTCCTTATTCTACTTTCCAATTTAAATACCATATTAATCATATCATAAAAGAAGTTAAAAGAAAATAATTATCATTAAGAAAAGTTAAAGAGAATGTGTATCTTCATATATTGGGACTATAATAGTTTCTCCTACATAAATATCTTCACTACTATAATTGTTAAATTCTTGCAAAAAGGCAGAAAATTCGTAAGTATTTAAATTACTTGTATTATTTTCAAAAGCAATTTTACTAAAGGTATCACCCACTTGAACTTTTACTTCTTTATAATAAATAATTTTAGAATTAACTTCTCCACCAAAGGTAAAGGTTGCAATACAAAAGGTTACTAAAACTAAAATACCTAGTTTCATTAAGTTTTTTAAAAAAATATTATATTCTAACATATCGTCCCTCCTCGAAATAATGTTCTTAAGTCTATTATATAGAAAATTATTTCTATGTCAATAGTTTTTTTATTTTTTTCGAATATATATTTATTTTTTTTATCCATTAAATATATTAAAGCTTGTTTTTTCTTTTAAATTATACTAATATGCACTAGAAAGTACTTTAAATTAGTAAGGAGTTTAAACATGGCATTCGATGGTATTTATATAAGAAGCATTATTAATGAACTAAAAGAAACAATTATGAATGGGAGAATTGACAAAATTCATCAACCCGACAAAAACGATATAATATTATCTGTACGTAATTTCGGTAAGAGCAATAAAATTCGTCTATCTATTAACTCAGCGAACCCCCTAATAGGTATAACAAATAAGAGTTATGAAAATCCCCAAACCCCGCCTATGTTTTGTATGATTTTACGTAAGTACCTAAGTGGTGGAAGGATAGTAGATATTACCCAGCCTAAATTCGATAGAATTATTAATTTACATATTCAGTCATTAAATGAACTTGGTGACATGAGTGAAAAAATACTTATATTCGAAATAATGGGCAAGCACAGTAATATTATTCTTACGGAGAGTAACGTTATTTTAGATAGCATAAAAAGAGTAACCTTAGATAAAAGTTCTGTACGTGAAGTTTTACCTCAAAGGGATTATGTATTCCCACCTAATCACAACAAATTAAACCCACTTTTATTAGACAAAGAATCTTTTATTGAGCATTTAAATAAAAACCAAGCTATGCAAGCACAAGACATTATTTATAAATGTTACTCTGGTATTAGCCCTATAATGGCAACAGAAATGTGCCTTAGAGCAAATGTAAACCCATCGGATTTTATTGAAAAACTTTCTAGTAATGATAAAGTTAGTTTAGCAATATCTTTTCAAAATATAATGGATTTAACCTTAAGTAATGACTATAAATTTGTTGTATACTATAATAAAGGTTTTTGCCTAGAAGAATTTTCACCCTTTGAAATGTCTTTATATAAAGATAATATTAAGAAATTTTTTTCTAGTCCATCGGAACTTATAGAATTTTTTTATAATGAAAGAGATAGAACATATAATCTTAACCAAAAGTCAAATGATATTAAACGAATTTTACAATCCACAATAGAGCGATACATTAAAAAAATAGATTTACAAAAAAGAGCCATTAAAGATACAAAAAACATGGAGAAATTTCGTATTCGAGGTGAATTAATCATTTCAAATATATACCAAATATCTCAAGGAATGACATCCCTTATCTGTATTGATTATAATGACGAAAATTTAAAAGAAATGGAAATACCTTTGGATTCAAACTTAAGTCCATCAGATAACGCACAAAAATATTTTAAAAAATATAATAAAATGAAAAGAACTAAAGAATCTACAGAAATTCTATTAGAAGAAAACCTAAAGGAATTAAACTACCTGGAAAGTATACAATCGTCTTTACATGCTGTTACAGATGATGAGGACATAGAAGATGTACGAGAAGAATTAGTAAAACTAGGTATACTTAAAGAAAAAAAGGGTAAAAAGAAAAAAATAGAAGAATCCAAGCCTCTTCACTTTGTTTCCAAGGATGGTTTCGATATATATGTTGGTAAGAATAATAAGCAAAATGATGCTTTAACCCTTGGATTTGCCAACCCTGATGATATATGGATGCATACTAAGGAAATAGCTGGCTCTCATGTTATAATCCGAAGTAATGGAAAAACTATTCCAGACTCTACTTTAAATGACGGTGCAATGCTTGCAGCTTATTATAGCAAAGGCAAGAACTCTAGCCTTGTGCCTGTTGATTATATAGAGAAAAAATTTGTAAAAAAGCCACGTGGAGCAAAACCTGGCATGGTAATATATACAACTAATAAAACAGCTTATGTTACACCCGAAGAAGATTATATAAGGGAATTAAAATTTAATAATGAGCTTTAAACACATTTAAATACATTTAAATACAAAAAAGACTGCCTATAAGTATTACAACATAGGCAGTCTTTTTTCTAGCTTATTTTTACATTATTTAAATTATCAACATCTACATTTAGCCCTAGTTGCTTTACGTAAAATATTGTTGGTAAGTATGTATAATTATCAATTATCATTGCTCCTTCTTGTCCAGCACGCAACTTTACCTTGTTATTTATAACAATAGTTTTAGTCTTTTCATCCCATTTTATACTGAAACCAAGTTCATCACACACAGCACGTAAAGGCAAATATAGTTGATTTTTTATTTTTGTTGATTTTTCATCTATCATTTTATTGTTAACTGTAATTCTATAACTTGAAGTTAATTTATTATCTTGACCTGTAAATCTGCTAACTAAAAAATCATTATTAGAAATCTCCGATAAAAATCTTTCATAAATTATTTTATCTTGGAAAGTTGTATAATAATTATCCGTCTCTATACTAGCAGAAAAAACATAGTTTGTTGTTTTAAACAAGACTTCTTCGTTAGAACGTATCGCCCAATTATTTTTATTATAAATATATATAGATAAAAATTTGGTTTTTCCATTTTCCTCTTCACGAGGTAAATAAATAAAATCCCAACGCTCTATAAAGCGTCTATTTGGATCAGTTATTTTTTCTACTTCAATATAGTTTTCCCATGATACAGGTATAGTAAAATAAAAATCGCTGTTTTGGGAAATAATTTTACCACTTGAAATATCAACTAAATACTTATTCTCCGCCCCGTATACCACTTTTGGAATACATATTAAAATAATGAAAATAATTAACTTTTTATACATACTCTCGCCCCGTCATTTATGTTGCTATATAATATACTTGTCCAATTTACTTGGTCTTGAATCCAATTCTTTTTTCTTCTCTTCGTATCCCGGTCTGCCAAACATTGCGTATGTAGCATTTTTACCTTCTTCTACGCCAGGCTGATCAAAAGCATTTATATTCATTAATTCACCAGTAAAACCTGTTGCTACTTCAAAGAAGTACAACAATTGACCTAAAGTTCTTTCGTTTACTTCTGGCACAGTAATAGTCATATTTGTTTTACCAGATTTTAGTAGTGCGTATTCCGTTGCCATCTGTTCAGTAAGTAGTAATTTATCTTGAGTTGTTCCACCTAAGAAACCTAAACTTGGTATATCACCATAAATTTTAGGAATATCCATAGACATTTTAAATTTGTCCACACCTAAAAAAACGATTACTTTATCGAAAGGACCCTCGGAATACAATTGCACTTGAGAATGCTGATCCGTAGCACCTAAAGCTTTTACAGGTGTTTGTCCCACATTAACTACATTACCATCTATATCGAATTTTTTACCTAAAGATTCAGCCCAAAGCTGCGCATACCAGTCGGAAATATATTTTAAAGAATCTGCATAAGGCATTACAACAGAAATATTTTTTCCTTGTTCCATTGCTATATAGTTAAGCAAACCATACATATGGGCAGAGTTTTTGTATATATCACATTCTTTACAAAGCTCGTCCATCTCTGCCGCACCTTTTAATAGTTCTTTTATGTTTATGCCACACATAGCAGCAGGTAAAAGTCCAACAGGTGTTAATTCGGAAAATCTACCCCCTACACCAGCAGGTATAACAAATCTTTTGTATCCTTCTTCCTTAGAAATTTTAATTAAATTTCCATTTTCTTTATCTGTTGTACAAACGATATTTTTTCTAGCTACTTCTTTACCATACTTTTCTTCTAATATTTCTTTTATGATCATAAATTGTGACATAGTTTCAGACGTACTGCCTGATTTTGATATAACGTTAAAAAGAGTTTTCTCCATATCAATTACATCAAATAAGTAATTTAATTTTTCAGGGTCAATATTATCAGCTATATACAACTTAGGGAACTTACGTTTTTCCCTTGGCAATTCATTGTAATGAGGGTGATTGATGGCTTGTTGTACAGCCATTGGACCTAAAGCAGAACCACCAATTCCTAATACTACAAATGATTCAAAATCGTCTTTTACTTCATCTACATATGAATTTATATCATTCACTATTTCGTCTTGATTGTAAGGCAAGTCACGCCAGTCCATTTTCCCTTCTAGCCTTTTAGTAATCATTGCCTTTGTTGCTTTTTCAATTTTAGGAGATAATTTCTCTATTTCTGAAATATTTATACCTTTATCGCCTACAAATTCTGCCATCATGTTGTTATAGTCTAATTTTAGTTTCATAGATTACTCCTTTATTTTATAATGTCTTGATACTTTTCCTTAGAATAAATTTTCCCTAAAACTCCACAAGTTACATATACTTTTATGCCCTTGCTTTTTATTTCTTCGTAAACTAAATCGGCAATTTTTGTACCATTACCTTGACGGCGATATTGCGGTTCAACAAAAAGAAAAGTTAAAACCATATTTTCGCCAAGGCTATAATCTACATAGCCAATTAAATTCTCATTTTCATCATACACCATATATTTTGTTTCGACTTTATCGTCAACTAATTTATACATATACACCTCTCTCACATATTCAAAATTACTATAACTACTTAATTATATTCCAGAAAATAGCTATGGTCAAATATAGCACTTCTTAAGCTTCTCTTATTAAGTCATACATGTCAAAAATGCCTTTATTCTTTTTAGATACAAATATAGCAGCGTTAATAGAACCTACTGCAAACACATTTTTAGATTGGGCTCTATGTGTTATTTCTATAACTTCGTCTTGCCCTGCAAAAATTGCTGTATGTTCCCCTACTATCGTGCCACCACGCACTCCATGTATGCCAATTTCATTTTTTTCTCTTTTTTGAAAAACAGAAGATCTATCATATATATACTTCATATTTTCATCAATTTCATTCTCTATAGTATTTGCTAATAACAGCGCTGTACCACTAGGTGAATCTATTTTCTTGTTGTGATGCTTTTCTATTATTTCTATGTCAAAATCTGCGTTATACAATATTGATGTTGCTTTCTTTAGTAAGTCTAACATTAAATTAACACCTAATGACATATTTGCAGATTTAAATATTGCTATTTTTCCACTTACTTCTTGAACTAAATCCTCTACTTCTTCAGTAAGTCCTGTTGTACATAGTACCACAGGTATATTCATCTCCATTGCGTCTTTTAAAAGTTGTTCTATGGCTGAAGCAGTAGAAAAATCTATTATACAATCTCCATGAACATCGCAATTTGCCAAAGTTTCAAAAACAGGGAATGTAAATTCCCTACCTTTATAAACAGGGTCAACACCTGCCACTACATGAACATCTTCATTCTCTTCACAAAGTTTTACTACAGTCCTTCCCATTGTACCGGAAACGCCATGTACTATTATATTTATCATACTATCTCCTTATTTTAAAAGGCCTAATTTATTCATCTCGCCGATTAATCTACTAGCCGTTTTATCACTAATTTCGCAAAGAGGTAGCCTACAATTACCTTGTTCAAAACCCATAACATTTAGTGCTGCTTTTATAGGCATCGGATTAACTTCACTAAATAAAGCCTCAACTAAACTTAGCATTTTTAATTGAATATCTAAACTTTCTTTAACATTTCCTTTTAAAAAGTCTATAACCATATCATGAACTTCCTCTGGCATAATGTTTGCAATAACAGATATTACTCCTTTTCCACCTAAAGAAAGTGTAGGCACAACTTGATTGTCGTTACCTGTATAAATATCAAAATCGTCATCACATAAAGAAGCAAGTTTCATTATTTGATCTAAATCACCTGATGCTTCCTTTATAGCAACAATATTTTCAATTTTTGAGAGTTCTACCGCTGTTTCCGGTAATATATTTAGTCCAGTTCTTCCAGGTACGTTGTATAGCATAATTGGTATTTCTACATTTCTTGCCATTTCTGTAAAATGACGTATTAAACCTTTTTGCGTTGTTTTATTATAGTATGGAGTAACTAAAAGTAGGGCATCTGCACCTGCTTTTTCCGCACCCTTACATAGCTCCACGCCGTGCTTTGTATCATTACTTCCTGTACCAGCTATTACAGGCACTCTTCCACCTGTAAACTTTACTGCCATTTCTATTGTTTTTAAATGTTCTTTATCATTTAAAGTTGAAGATTCCCCTGTTGTTCCACAAGTTATTATTGCGTCACTTTTATTGGAAATTAAAAAATCTATATGTTTTTCGTATGAAGTATAATTTACTTCGCCACCTATATCAAATGGAGTAGTAATGGCTACTCCCGACCCTACAAAAATTGACATAAAATCACCTTTCTATAACTATAATCTAAGCCAATAGACCTCTCCTTCATTGATAACTTGAACTCAAGCTATCTAAACTTTTGCTCCGCAAAAACCAAATTTTACACCTTTGGTTTTGCCGAAAGCAAAATTCAAACCCTTAGACTTTAAGATAGAGGCCTAATTTTTAACCATTAATAATGCTGAGCTTATTCTTCTACCATACTAACTTTTTGGTGAATAACCACCAGCTATAATTTTCTCCGCTATTTGTACTGCATTAGTTGCTGCACCTTTTCTTATATTGTCAGCTACTACCCACATATTTATACCGCTGTCCACACTTTCATCTCTTCTTATTCTTCCTACATACACATCGTTTTTGTCTGCACATTCTGTTGCTAGTGGATATTGTAAATTCTCAATATCATTTTGTACCACTACAGATTCAGCCGACTTTAATAGCTCAACTAGTTCTTTTAAATCAAAATCTTCATAAAATTCTACATTTATTGCCTCGCCATGGCACTTCATTACAGGCACACGAACTGCTGTTGCTGTTATTTTTAAATTTTCATCTTTTAAAATTTTTCTTGTTTCATTAATCATTTTTTGTTCTTCAAAAGTGTCACCGTTTTCACAGAATACATCTATTTGAGGCAAACAATTATTTGCAATTGGGTATTGAAATTTTTCTGGTTTTTCCCCTTTTAAAGTTCTTTCTAAGTCCAATTGTCCATTTTTTCCTGCACCAGATACAGATTGATATGTTGAATATACAATTCTTTTTATTTTATATTTGTCATGTAAAGGCTTTAAGGCCACTACTGCCTGTATTGTAGAACAATTTGGATTAGCTATTATACCTTTGCAATTTTCCACTTCCTCTATATTTACTTCTGGTACAATTAATGGAACAGTTTCGTCCATTCTCCAAGCTGAGCTATTATCAATTACCATTATTCCTTTTTTTGCAGCAATAGGCGCATAGTTTTTGCTAATACCAGAACCAGCAGAAAATAGAGCAAAATCTATAGGTTTATCGAAAGATTTTTCAGTTAATTCTTCTACTATGTATTTTTTACCCATAAATTCAACTTCACTACCTGCTGATTTTTTTGAAGCTAATAAATATAAATTTTCTATAGGTAAATTTTTTTCTTCTAGTACTTTCAAAAAAGTTCTACCTACTAAACCTGTTACTCCAACTATTGCAAAATTATACTTTTTCATATGCACCTTCCCAGTTAAAAACTTCTTCAATTATTTTTTAGTATTTACAAATTATTTTAAATTTAAATCATAATAATCATACATACTTTATATAAATTTTAGCTTTAATTCGCCTATATGTCAATCTTAAGACAATTTTATAAAAATAAAATATGTTATAATCTAAAAAAACTAATGAATGTTGAACTGATTCAACATTCATTAGTTTTTAAAAATGAAATATATTTTCATTTAAATATTCAATTGTTTTAGAAAAATGTTTATTTCCAAAAAATTTTTTTTGGCTTAAAGGACTAGGATGGCCTGATTCCAATATTAAATTATTTTCCCCGTCTAAATTAAATTTACTTACAAAGTTTTTAGCATAGTTCCCCCAAAGCAAAAATACAACTCCGCCTTTTTTATTTAACTCCATTACTATTTTCCCTGTAAAATTTTGCCAGCCTAAGTTTTTATGGCAACCTGCTTTTCCCTCTTCTACAGTTAAAATTGTATTTAATAATAAAATTCCATTTTCTGCCCACTTTGTTAGATCACCGTCTTCTTTTGGCTTTTGATTAATATCATCCTCTAGTTCCTTATATATATTCTGCAAAGATCTAGGAATTCTTACATTTTTTTCTACGGAAAATGCTAATCCATTAGCCACTCCCCTTGTTGGGTATGGGTCTTGCCCTAATATAACAACACGTGTTGACCCAAAGCTAGTTTTTTTTAATGCATTAAATATTTTTCCCCTTGGTGGCATTACATCATTTTCTTCTATAAATTTTAAAATATTTTTAAAGTAATCTTTATTATATTCCTCTTTTAAAATTTCGTCCCAATCATTTCCTATTTTCATTTTCTACCACCTCCAAAAAAAGGCTCATAAGAAATATTTTCCTATGAACCTTTTTACCATTAACTAACTCTCGCTTTTATTTTTCTTTAATGTAAGTGCATTTTTTATTTTTTGACTTTCTCTTTGTCTTTCTATAAATCCTGTAATAATTATTTTAAGCATTGCTGTTACAGGAACAGCAAATACCATTCCAAAAATTCCAAATAAAGACCCTGAAACAGATAGTGCTACTAATACAACAAATGGGCTTAATTCTACATTTTTCCCCACTACATTAGGTACAATTACTACACTATCTAAAATTTGAACTACAAGTATAACAGCTGAAGCTAATACAGCAGTAACTACATCTCCACCAAACAAAGCTGAAACTATTGCCAATACATAGGCAACAAAAGCCCCTACATATGGGATTAAATTAGAAAAACCAGATATAATACCAATAGGCACAGCAAATGGCACACCTACTATGCTAAGTAGTACACTTAATAGAGTTCCTACTATAAATGCATCTGTTATTTGCCCACGAATATAACCAGAAAAAATATAATTTACTCCCTTTATTACTTCCTTAGACTTATTAAAAGCTTTCTCTGGCATAAATGTACCAAACACAATATTAGTTTTATATAAAAATTCCTCTTTATCCTTCAAGAAATAAAACCCTAAAATTAATGCCATAAAAAATGTAAATACTCCACTACCAACCTTAGCAATTATGCCAACTAAATTTGTTAATAAGCCACTAGCAAAGCTAAATATAGCCTCTAAAACGCCTTCAAAATATCCAATTAAACCAACCTCTGTTAACCATACAGTCATGGCATTATATAGTTCCTCTATGCTACTTATACTTTTCACAATACTATTTTGTATTGAAACAATTAAATTTGTGGAAGAAGAAAAATTAAATCCTCCAAGTATTGAGTACAGGCCAAAAATAATAATACCAAATAAAATAATATATAATACTAAAGTTCCAACGCCTCGAACTCTAAATTTATCATCTTTTATTTTTACACCTTTTTTATTTTCATACACAACTTGAAACTTTTCTACTATTGGGTCGCATAAAAAAGCAAGTACAAAAGCCAAAACCACTGGTAAAAAAATACTTATTAATGTACTGATAAATTCAGTTATTTTGCCTGTCGCCTCACTTGCATTACTTATAAGAACAACTACAAAATCTATAGCATACATTAAACAGTATATGGCAATAAAAGATAAAATAACCGCATGCACTATTTTTTTATATTTCTCATCTAACTTAAAAAAATTCATTTACTCTCCTATGCTAATTTACCAAGAACATTTTTCAGAAGATTATACACACGCTCTGTTGACGGTATATCTAATCTTTCCTCCGGTGTGTGCAAATCAAAAATATTTGGGCCAATAGATATCATATCTAAATCCCCAAGTCTTTCACTTAAAATACCACATTCCAAACCAGCGTGAATTGCAGTCGCTTCAGCATTTTTGCCATAAACATCTTTATGACATTCTAAAAATATATCTCGTATTTTAGATTCCGCACTATACTGCCAACCGTTATAGAACTGATACAAACAAACCTTTGCCCCAGTTATTTCACCTATAGCCTCTACTTTTTTCGCTATATAAAGCATAGCTGATGCCACACTACTTCTTAGGGATAACTTAACAATAATAAAATCGTCTGTAGTTTGTATAGAAGCTAAATTTGAGGATGTTTCTACTAACCCCTCGATATCACTACTCATAGCCAATGGCCCATTTGGCATTAATATTAAACTATTAATAATTTTTTTAGATAGTTCTTCATCAATACATTGTATATCTTTTACTTCTGTCATTTTAGACGTTATTGTTGGTGTATCTTTGCCCATAAATTCAACATTAATTAAATTGATTATGCTAATAATATCACTATTTTCTTCTGGAAATAAAACTTTCGCTTTTGCCTCACGTGGTATTGCATTATCTTTATTCCCACCATTTATTTCAACAAGTTTAAATCTGTATTCCCTTGTTGCTTCTCTTATTATTCTTGCTAATATTTCAACAGCATTACCTCTATGCTTGTCTATATCTGCACCAGAATGACCCCCTTTTAAGTCGCTAACAGATATTTCATAAAGGTTTCCCGATTCATATTCATGCTCTAGTTCATAAGTAACTTTTGCCCTCACTCCACCAGCACAACTTATAATGAATTTGCTTTCCTCGCTATTATCTATATTTATTAGTGTATCACCTTTAAAATACTCACCTTCTATGAATTTAGCACCTTCCATACCTGTTTCTTCACCAATTGTAATTAAAACCTCCAATGGTGGATGTTTAATATCCTTAGCATCTAATATAGCTAAGGACATAGCCACAGCTATACCATTGTCCGCACCTAATGTTGTACCTCTTGCCCTTAATAAATCACCATCTACATACATATCTATAGGATCAGCTAAAAAATCGTGAACTACATTTTCATTTTTTTCACATACCATGTCCATATGTCCCTGTAAAATAACGGGTTTTTCACTATTTCCTGTACCGTCTTTATAAATAACCACATTTAATACATCATCTTGAATATATTTTAAATTTCTTTCCTTAGCGAAATTTACTAAATAATTACTTACAGCTCTTTCATTTCCAGAACCACGGGGAATTTTATTTATTTCCTCAAAAAAATAAAACACTTTTTCCGGTTTTAGTCCTTCTAATGCCATTTTAATCCTCCTTATTTTCCAATAAATCTGGTCGCCTAGCTTTAGTTAGCTCCTCAGATTTAAACAAACGCCATTTATCAATTTCTTTATGATTACCTGAAAGTAGCACCTTGGGCACTTCCATGTTCTTCCATAGGCTGGGTCTTGTATATTGTGGGTATTCCAGTAAGTTATTAGAAAAACTTTCATCTTTTAAAGATTCACTGTTTAAAACTCCATCTACATACCTGCTAACACTGTCAATCACTATCATGGCTGGTATTTCTCCACCTGTCAATACATAATCCCCTATAGATATTTCCTCATCTACAATTAAATCAATAATTCTTTGGTCTACACCCTCGTAATGACCACATAAAATAATTATATTTTTAATATTTTTTAGTTCCATAACTTTTTTATGGTTTAGCGTTGCCCCTTTAGGCGTCATATAAATAACTTTATATTCCTCTAAACCTGTAGTTATGTCCTTGAAACATCTATATATAGGCTCAGCTTCCATTACCATACCAGCGCCACCACCATAGGGCATATCGTCTACTTTTTTATGTTTACTTAAAGAATATTCTCTTATATTTTTTAGAGTAATGTTTATTAAATCCTTATCCGATGCTCTTTTTAATATACTTTGCCTAACACTTTCAAACATCTCTGGGAAAAGAGTCATTACATAAAAATTCATTATTCTAAACCTTTCATTATTGTTACATTCATTACTTTTTTATTCATATCTATATTATTTATGCACTCTTTTATAGCAGGTAGTAATAAATCCTTGCCTTCAGTTTTCACTACATATACATCATTAGCTCCTGTTACTAGCACATCTTTTATAATACCGATTTTCTCATCACTAGCATATACATCTATACCAATTAAATCCCTAATAAAGTACTCATCTTCCTCTAAAGGTAATGCTTCATCGTCACTAATTCGTATAACGTAGTCCTTTAAAGTTTCAGCCTCTGTCATATTATTTATTTCTTCAAATTTTATAATGACAAATTTTTTATGATACCAAACCTTTTCTATTGTTAATTCTTTAATTTTATTCTCTTTATATATTTTTATATTTTTTAAAAGTTCAAATCTTTTTATATCATCTGTAGATGGTACAACCCGTACGTCCCCTTTTATACCTTGGGTATTTACTATTTTACCTATTTCAAAAAAATCCATTCCATCCTCCAAGTATCAATTTGTCAAAAACCGTCCAACTTTATTGAAGATTATAACATAAATAAATATACAGTAAAAGCATAACACTTTAATAAAAACGCAAAAAAATGCTAGCTTAAAAGCTAGCATTAAATATTAATATTTAAGAAACAATTCTACTACCACCAACAAAAGCACTACTATAGTAACCTTCGCTTAAGCTTGAAACAATAACACCTCTACTTGTAGAAGAGTGTACGAACTTACCATTTCCAGAATAAATACCAACATGGCTTATATTTCCGTTATTTGAACCACTTGTATCAAAGAAAACTAAATCTCCTGGTACTAATTCCGATCTACTAACTCTTGTACCATTACTTATTTGTGAGCTAGATGTTCTACTTAAAGGAATACCAAAATTTCTATATACAGCTGTTGTAAACCCTGAACAGTCAACACCTGAATTTAAATTTGTACCACCCCATACATAACGAGTACCTGTAAATTGCTTACCAAATTCAACAATTTCTTTACCAAGTTCTACTGCTGGCTCTGGCTTTTCACCTTCATGTAATGAAATAAAATCGGCAGATACAAAACCATCAACATCATTGTATGCTACTTTTATCCATGAATCGGAAACAGCTTTTACATCAACAAATTCACCTGAAGCAATTTTAGCAACTGATTGAGAATCTGCACTATTTTCACTTCTTATTACTACTCCATTATTTGAAGTTATTTCACCATACATTTCTTTATCTATTTTTTCTACTGCTTCAACTTCTTCTTCTTTTAAATATTCTAATAAATCACCTTCAATATCGTCGGCTTTTACATAACCATTTTCGCTACCATAACTTACTTCGTACCACTTACCATCATTTACAGAAGAAACAACCTCTATAGTTGTATCAGCATAAAATGTAGCTAATGTTTCATTTGCATCTGTAGGATATTTCATTAAGCCGGTTTCATTTTTAACTATTGCATTAGCTCGAGTAATAGTTAAGTCCTCAACATCTATGTATTGATTTTCGTCTATTTTGTATAAGCTGCCTTCTTTTTCATTAAGTCTAACTACTGTGCCTGTATTTAAAGTTTCTACTACTTCACTTTCGCTATTTACTATGTTTGCACTTGATTCTACTACACCAACATTATCTGCAAAAACTGTTGTACCTAATACCATAACCGTTGATAGACTTAAAGCTACTACTTTTGAAAACTTCATACTATATAAACCTCCGAAAAAATATAATTTATTTTATTTTTATTTGCTAAATTATAACTTAATATTACATTTGTGTTACAACTATATTATATAGATAAAAAAACATTTGTCAATAACTTTGTAACATTTTTTTAATATTTTAATAAATAGCTACACCCCTTAAAAATATAGGCTTAATATAGTTTTTCAAAAAAAATATTTCAAAAAAATAAAAAAAAATGATTAAATCTAAAAAATAATTTAATCATTTTATATTAATTTCGTAATTAATGTAAGCAAATCTATAAGCCGGGTTCTGTATTAGACAATCATCTATCTAGGTGTAGCATTACTGTACACTCGTGCGGTTATATCAAAAGTAAATGCGAGCAACATATATTACTTTTTTCCTTGCTTCAGGTGGGGTTTACATAGCCTCCTTTGTCACCAAAGGAGCGGTGAGCTCTTACTTCACCTTTCCATCCTTGCCAATTAAATTGGCGGTTTATTTCTGTTGCACTATCCTTAGAGTCGCCTCCACTGGCCGTTAGCTCAGCACCCTGCTCTGTGAAGCCCGGACTTTCCTCAGGTTTCCCTGCGATTGTCTGACTTACTTACATAAAGATACTACCATTTTATTCGTAAATTCTCAAGTATAATTTTAATTTCAATAAAATTATAAAGGTAAACTTGTATAAGTCAACCCTACATAGTCTGCTAATTTTTTTTGTATAATTTCTTTCTCATGTTCACTCAGTGTAATTTCCTTTGTTTCTATTTTGTCCCATAAAATCTTTACTTTTTTTAATATATTAACATCTTCGTATAAATTAGCTATTTTAAACTCAGGAATGCCATGTTGTCTATTTCCGAAAAAATCCCCATGACCACGCAGTTTTAAATCTTTTTCAGATAATTCAAAACCACTAGAGGTAGTACACATAATATTTAGTCTCTCCTTTGTTAATTTAGATTTTGAATCTGATACCAGAATGCAATATGACTTGCTTTTTCCGCGCCCCACCCTACCACGTAATTGGTGTAACTGAGATAAGCCAAACCTATGGCTATCTTCTACAATCATTAGTGTTGCATTTGGAACATTTACGCCAACTTCTATTACTGTAGTTGAAATTAATATTTTTATTTTGTTCGCTGAAAATTCTTCCATTACTTCGTCCTTTTCACTTTGTTTCATTTTCCCGTGTAATATTGCAATTTCATCATTTGGAAATCTTTTTTTAATTAAATCGTAATAGGATGTAACAGATGTAAGACTTGTATTTTCATTTTCTTCAATAGCAGGACAAATTACGTAAACTTGGTGCTCCACAATTTCTTTTTCTATAAAATTAAATAATCTTTCTCTATAAGTGGTATTTACAAAAAAGGTATCTATACTTTGTCTTCCTGGTGGTAACTGGTCAATTGTAGATACATCTAAATCACCATATACTATTAAGCCTAGAGTTCTTGGTATAGGAGTCGCTGTCATTACTAACACATGGGCATTACCTTTTTCATTGAGCGCACTTCTTTGCTTAACTCCAAATCTATGCTGTTCATCAGTAATTGCCAATGCCAAATTTTTAAACTTTACTTTATCTTGAATAACAGCGTGAGTACCTATTACAACATCTATATCCCCATTTTCTATTTTTTCTTGAACTAACTTTTTATTCTTAGCGCTTAAGCTTCCCACTAATAATTCTACTTTAATGCCAAGTTTTAAAAAATACTTATTAAACTCCTTAAAATGCTGATTTGCCAAAACTTCTGTTGGTGCCATTACTACGCATTGGTATCCACTTTTAACCACTAAATACGCTGTTATTATTGCTATTAAAGTTTTACCAGAACCAACATCTCCCTGTATTAGCCTATTCATAGTTTCATCTTTCTGCAGATCCATTTGTATTTCTTCCATTACTTTTTTTTGTGCATTGGTTAATTCGTAGGGCAAGTCAAGTTCTTCCCAATTTCTACACCTTATTTTCACATTAGTTTTTTGTTTAGCCAATATTTTTATGTTGTTCATAGCTCCAGATGTTAAAAATAGCTCATCAAAAACTAGTCTTTCCCTTGCTTTATAAAATTCATATTTATCTTCAAAGAAATGAATATGCCTTACTG
This sequence comes from Lachnospirales bacterium, assembly GCA_047974375.1. GTDB lineage: Bacteria > Bacillota > Clostridia > Lachnospirales > CAMZNU01 > JBKECF01. The sequence continues at coordinate 35,444 of JBKECF010000068.1, read as the reverse complement.
CCCAATTATAAGTCGGAAATTTAAGTTCTTTTTTTATTTCATCGTTTAAATATTCTTTAACTTCCTCATCCAGTTCACTTAAAGCATCATACATTATTCCGCGAAAAACTTTCTGGGAAAATCCTCTAGGCAATGTATATATTGGTATTATTCCTTTATGAATAGAATCTTTCGAAAAAATCTCGAAGTCCTTTACCTCAAATCCCAATTGATTAAACTTATATTTAAACTTTCCAAATATTTTATAAGGTACATTTTTTTTTAAAGTTTTTTTCAAATACCTTTGATTAAACCAAATTAAATCTATATCCCCAGTATCATCATAGGCTTTTGCCCTTACTATAATTAATCTATTTATACTAAGCACTTCCACCTTTTCAATTTCAACTAATATAGTAGCATATTGCTCTTCTATATAGTTTTCAATTTTTACTACCTTACTTCTATCTTCATAGTTCCTTGGCAAATAATTTACAAGGTCCTCGACTGTTGCTATTCCTATGACATTTAATGCTTCTAATCTTTTTTTACCTATATTTTTCAAATTATCTATTTTAGTATTTAATTTCATATTATCACCTTTATATTTATGTACAAAAAAAAGGATAGCAAATGCTATCCCTAGATGCTCGAGGCCGGAATCGAACCGGCACGAGTTTATGGCTCGCAGGATTTTAAGTCCTGTGCGTCTACCAGTTCCGCCACTCGAGCTAAAAAATTATGGGAACAATAGGGCTCGAACCTATGACCCCCTGCTTGTAAGGCAGGTGCTCTCCCAGCTGAGCTATGCTCCCATAAAACGACCCAAAAGGGACTCGAACCCTCGACCTCTGGCGTGACAGGCCAGCGCTCTAACCAACTGAGCTATTGGGCCAAACAAAAAATCTTCAAGTAACTATTAATTACTAGTTATCTCCTGCCGACTTTTAGAAGTATATAGTAATACCAATATAATGTCAATACTTTTTTTAAATATTTTTTAATTTTTATTTATAAACCCTCTAAACCCATATATTTAGAGGGTTTGTAAATAAATCTTTTTAAACCTAACTACCATTATAAGTAATCAACCTTAATTTCATAAATATATAACTTAATTTACTACTCCTTGTTATTCTTAACATCTTTTTGTAAATCTTTATCACCTTTACCCGGTATATACAAACAGCTAGGGCATTCTTCAACATCTTTTTGTACCTTTTTATTATCGTACATGCAGTTGTCGCAATCATCTGCAACTTCTTTCTTTTGACCTGTTCCATAAAAACCACCAGGAAATTCTTTTTTTTCTGACATAACTTGCTCCTTTCTAATATATTTATTATAATAAAACTAACAATCAATTTTTTTATGGAGGTATAATTATGAATCGTTTAGTAGGAAAAAAAGCACCTAGTTTTCATATCCAAGGGGTAACAGGAGATGGCGAGAATTTTCTCGATATATCTCTAGACCATTACAAAGGAAAATGGTTAGTACTATTTTTCTATCCTTTAGATTTTACTTTTGTTTGCCCCACAGAAATAACATCCTTAAGCCAGCAATTTAATGAATTTGAAAAGCTAAATGCAAACGTACTGGGTATAAGTACCGACAGCATTTATAGCCACCAACAATGGATCAGAAGCGGTTTAGGCAAAATTAACTATCCATTAGGAGCTGACAAATTGCTGAATGTATCAAAAGACTACGGCGTTCTTCTCGAAGATGAAGGCGTAGCTCTTAGAGGTACGTTTATTATTGACCCAGAGCAAATTATTAAATACGCCGTTGTCCATGACAACAATATAGGCCGTAATACTAATGAGTTTTTAAGAGTTTTATCAGCATTACAAACGAATTCACTATGTGGTGCAAACTGGGAAGTTGGCAACGAACCCCTTAGTGTAACTGAAACAGAAACTATAAAAACTACAAATAGTAATAGTCAACCAATAAAAATTTACACTTTACCCGACTGTTCCTATTGTAAGCAAACAAAATTATACCTAGATAAAAACAACTATACTTACGAAGAAATTGATTTAAACACCAATAAAGCCGGCCAATCGTTTATGAGTGAACGTAATTATAGTAAACTACCAGTAACAGTAATCGGAGAAACTGAAATACACGGTTTCCGACTAGATTTAATAAAGGAAACTCTAAATAATATTTAAAACCAGGCTGTAAAGATTTCAAATAAATCTTTACAGCCTTATTATAATGTTTATTATGAATTAATCAACCCTGTACCAAATATTAGATTTAAAGCAAATGTTAGTGTAAAGATTGTAAAAGCTGGTGGGTCTATATGAGTATCACAATTACTATTAAATGTCTTTGCAAAAAAGTCGCCAAACAATACCGCAATAACCCCAAATAAAGCACCAATAATTGGACTACCTGACATTACTGCCGCCAACGCTGAAATTAAAGCAATATGATGCGTTGCAGGCGTAGCAAATCCAGTTTGAGCAAATACTAGTGACACCGCAGCTATACCAAAGCATATTACTGGGTAACTACCTAATAAGGCAGGATCAACTCCACTTTTAATCAAAGAAGCATAAACAAAACTTGTAGCTATACCAACTCCTAAGCCTAAAAGTATGTTGCAAATTAACCCGTCACCCATTGTCAAAAACTTTCTATCACCCTCTGGCTTTTCACCAAAAAGTCCAGTTGTACCAAAAGCCAAGCGAACAATAATTGCAGATGTTACAACAACCGACCCTGGAAGGTCAGTATTTAGCTTTAAGACAGAGCCATAAAAATAACACAACAAAAATCCTATAACACCAAAAACCCCACCAACAACTAGTGTCATTGGGTCTTGCAATCCATTAAGAGATGATAATATATCTGTACCACTACTTAATTTTTTTCGTTTAGCCGCATAGCCTGCTGCTGCAACACCACCTGCAAAAGAAACATGAGGCCCTAAATAAGAACCAAAAGCTATTGCACCTATTGCTAAGTCTGCCCCGCCTGCAATTGAAACAACTCCACCTACCAAAGCTACAACTCCCGTCAGTATAAACGCTGGAAGTGCACCCATATAAGCACCAATTAACCCACCACCAAATGCCGCTACTAAAGCAAAAAGATCCATACCATTTCTCCTTTCAAATCCTATAAATCATGACGTTAAAAATATTACACTTTGAAAAACTTCAATTTCAAACAACTTATGTAATAATATGACATTATTGCACAAGCCACTTATCTCCTCCCGTTTCCAATATTTTGTGTTTCTAATTTCCATCGAAATAAAATCCAGAATAAAAGTAGTTATAGTGTTTGAACTTTAACATTATAACTATATATATGATGTTATATAATTTAATTCCAACACAATAACATATGAATTTTTTTAGTACTATATTCACACCCTACATTCTATGTGTCCATTCTATCAATAAATTTAATATTTTTCAATATTTTTTATTTAAATTTATTTTTAATTTTAACTTTTAATTCCAGTTAATAATCATTTTTACATAAAAATATCGAGAAATTACTTACTTCAAAGCAACTTCTCGATATTTTATATTACTATATATTACTGAGGTAAATAAAACTCATCTAGTTTTTTTATTCTATCATAAAGAATAGTAACTTTTCCTCCTATAACAGAAGCTCTAGGACAAAAATTAACCGAATTTATGTTTACGTTAGATTTAGGTGCATAAATAAATAAGTTAATATCGTTCCAATCAAAACCATATAAATTTGCTGTAATGTTTATTGTTCCTCCATCCGGTTGATATATAATAATTGGTTCTTTTTTACTTCCAGCATAAAAAGCATCTGCAGTGATGTCCCAATTTACAGTTCCTCCATTTACAGACCTTACTCCAAATACTCCAGAAGTATCAGGTTGGGTTATATATCCACCTCTAAAATTAACATTCTTACCAGATATCCACTGCTTTACGTTACTTTTACTACCATTTACAAGACCTTTAGATAAGTCTATGTCAAGATCTCCATCACCAACATCATAAAGTTCTCCAAATAACGCAACAACTCCAATGCTTTTGTTCAATTTTAGTCCATATCCCAAAGCATCCTCATTCCACCTATAGGCACCATAAAAATGAGTATACCTTTCAGTAAGCAGTAAATTATTACCTTCTTCTTTATCCATCCAATAATTTGCGCTATGTATATTTACATACCCAGGCTTTTCACTTTCATACAACATGGTTTTTATTCTCGCATTACTCCACAGCGTATAATATCGATCCACCCCAAGGTAGGAATGTGCAATATCTACTGAAACTTCATTCGGGTTCCTATTCATCCCCAATACTCTAAATTCAGGCTTAATTTTCAACTCAACACCATAATTAACCTCTTTACTTTTTGTATATACCCAGTTTGTATAAACTCCACCAAAAACTTCACCATTATCTGACACGGTATAAGTTTCACTTTTACTACGTACGGCAGCATACACATAACCTTTCCCTAAAAAGTCATATTTATAATCATCTACTTTAAAAACATCGCTTGTACATGAAAGTAACATACCTTGGTCTGTGCCTACTCTATCCTTCCTATATTCCGGAACATAGTACCATTTGTATTCCAATCCATTTTCTTCCTCTGGCCTATTTATTCCAGCTGTATATGTGTGGCCTGCTCTAACTGATAGCTTACGGCTTTCCCCTCTGCCTTTATCTATTAAATTTATATTATTTAAAGAAAATGTTGGTGGGTCGGATATATTTACATTAAATTTATACCTATGGTTTTTGTTATTCACTTGAGATTTAACATAATATTCTTTTATATCGTCACCGTCTGGTCCTATATCGTTCTCTGTTATTTCACTTTTTTGTTCTGATGTGCTTTTGTTACCATAGTAAGCTCCAACTTTCTCTCCCATATAGGTCATAGACGCAACCATATCTTTTAAATACTCATTAGCAGGGAATGTCAAATTAATTTGACCCATTTGAGATTCGTTTCCATTACCAATATACCCAGAAGTATAACCAGTAGATGGTTGAATAATTTCTGCACTTACTTTTTTCTTATACAAATATCTATTTTGAATCAATGTATTTTCATAGTGAAATTTAAACATTCCTGCATCTTGAAAGGCAGTACCATAAAGCTTATCCATTTCATGTTTATCATCTATACCTACATATCTGCCATCATACACTTTATCATAAACTTTGGTATTGTACACGTTAAAATAATCAATCCACTCACCAATAGCATTTCCTCTATCGTTACCTGTATTTTCAACCCATTCCGTACCATCGCTGGCATACCAGTCATAATTGCCAGAGCCATCTTTCTTTCGGAATCTATAATACGACTCACCTGCTGTTGTTCCTTTCTTTAATAGTGAGCGATCTCCATAGTATTTTGCAAAAAAACGATTATTATGTCCGCTACCAACAGCAGGCATATATACCAATAAATTTCTTTGGTCTATCCATGCAGAAAAATATGTTTCCCCAGTAACCTCTGAAGATCTTTTTCGTTCTAGCTCTATTCCGTAACCATAGGGTGATACATATACCTCATAAGTCCTAGAACGCATGGTTACGCCGTCAGCAGCTGTGGCATATACCGTTAGTATTGTAGGCTCTAAGTGTGTATATTCATTTTTATATACCCCAACCACATTGTAACTATTATCAAAAACTTTTATCTCGGTATCCTTAGTACTTGTAGCATACTCAAGTTTAGAGAATGTCCTTCCAGGGTTAAAATCTACAGCTACTTTATCACCTGGTCTATATGTACCCTCCACACCTTCTATGGTTATATATTCACCTTGTATATCGAAATCGGGTATAAGTTTTTTATTCGATGCCTCTAGACTATCTATAGACACCATTACTTCTCTTGTATTTTCTAAAATTCTACCTTTTAAATTCCTTGTTTGGTCCGCTGCTATTTTAGAAGTAGCATCTAAACTTGTATTTCCTCCTGGCCATTCATTATTATCTAAAGCATTAAAATCAAATCTTGTAAGAGTAGGCAAGAATTTTTTAATAACAGTGATTGTATAAGTTTTACTTGATGTACTGCCCTCTACTGTGGCGTTAACTATACCAGTAAAGTTTAAAGCGCCATTATCAGACATAGGTACATCGTAAGTAAGCTCTGAACCTGAATGCACAACATATGGAACTAAATTCTCTATGCCTGCCTCTTGGTCAACTATAACTTCTATAGTTTGGGCACTTTGGTCAATAACACCTATATATTTACTTTGTATCCAATCCTTAGGATTTGCATTATCCTCAACTCTAAAAGAAAATTCTGTAATAAGTGCCTCATCCTCAGGCAAGTTACTTATATAAGTTATTACATGACTTGTGGACTCTCCTGTAATCTCTGAATCTTCTGCAAAATTTTTAAGGTTTATTTCCGTCTCTTTCCCTCTTTTGGATATATTTAATGAATTTACATTTAACTTTAAAGTATCTGCCATCACTTTTGTAAATACAACTTCAAACTCTTCTTTATCACTAACAGTCATCTCAACAGGAGTTTTACCTGGAGCAACATAGTACACTATACTATCCTTACTATATATGTAGCTATATGTAGGCGCAAACTCTGTTGGCACATCAGCCAATATTTCTAACTCTTCAGCGTTGCTAATAGAGTTTACTATAAATGTTTCAACATTTTTCAAATTATCATTTGCTAATTTTGTATTGGTAACTCCTTCAAGAGAAGTAAAATTCAAACTTAAAAAGCTAGATACTATTAAAATGAGTACAAGGGTAATTCCACTTGCTACTAAAATTTCTATTAAAGTCAATCCTTTTTTCATATCTTTTCCCTTTCTAGTATAAAAGAATTTATAAATCGTATAATATATCATTCAATACCTATTATTATACCGTCTTTATAGTATAGTGTAAATCTTTATAAAATAAATTAGATTTTATAATATATTTTTTATATGGCAAATTTAATTTCCACGACTAAGTAATATATATTTCTATACAAGCTATATCCTTTAAGGTTTTTGCACAAAAAATTCAGTTTATGTATGTAGTTTTTTATAGTATAATAAATACAGCGAAAAATAATCGCAATAAAACAGATAAAACATAATTAGGGAGGAAAAATTTATGATTTTATTTTTAACTGGTTTTTTAATTTTAATATTGGGCTATATTTTCTATGGAAAGTTTGTTGAAAATCTGTTTCAGCCAGATAATAGGCAAACCCCAGCCATTAAATTAGAAGACGGTGTGGACTTTGTCCCCATGGATATTTCACAAAACGCATTAGTTCAACTTTTAAACATTGCAGGCACTGGGCCTATTTTTGGTCCCATTGCGGGAATACTTTGGGGACCAATTGTTTTTATAATAATACCCATAGGTAATATTTTTGCAGGCTCTGTTCATGACTATTTAGCCGGCATGCTATCTGTACGTGAAAATGGCGCGCAAATGCCTGTTGTATTAAAAAAATATTTAGGTAATGCTACGTACCAAATCTTTAACATTTTATTACTAGTACTGCTTATATTAATAGGGGCTGTTTTTATTACTATTCCAGGAAATATAATCCTCTACAATTTTTTTGACATTAACAATGTAACAGGCATTGCAGAATTTTTTTCCGCACCTGCCGTTTATATTTTCGCTGCTATTTTTATTTACTATGTAGTTGCAACGTTGTTACCTATAGATAAAATCATCGGCAAGGTTTACCCTATTTTTGGTGCAGCTTTAATTATAAGTTCCATAGGAGTTTTTATTGCACTATTTTTGAAAGATGGCTGGCTAGAGGCTATGAATAACTTTAGTAGTTTTAAAAATATTTCTTTAAATGGTCATCCACAAGGCTTACCACTTTTCCCACTATTTTTTACTACTGTAGCCTGTGGTATACTGTCTGGCTTCCATGCATCTCAATCACCGCTTATAGCAAGAACTATTAAACATGAGCGTGAAGGACGAATTGTGTTTTACGGAATGATGGTACTAGAAGGCGTAATTGCTATGATTTGGGCAGCTGGTGGTATGATAGCTCGTAATGTATTAGAAACACAGGGAGATGCTACAGCTATTATTGTTGATATATCCCATAACGCCTTACCTGGAATATTAAGTTCCATAGCTGTAATAGGTTTAATTGTTTTGCCTTTAACATCTGGCGATACAGCCCTTCGAGGAGCAAGACTCGCTATTGCCGATTATTTAAACCTAAATCAAAAAAGTATAGCACCAAGGCTTTTAATAGCTATTCCACTGTTTATTGTTACTTTCATTTTAGTTATATGGGGTAAAATTGACGCTTCTGGTTTTGATGCTCTTTGGAGATACTTTGCCTGGGCTAACCAAGCCACAGCTACTTTCGTTTTATATACTATTTCAGCTTATTTATACGTTAAATTCAATGGCAAGCAGTATCTATTATCTCTAATGCCTGGAATTTTTTATAGCATAGTGGTATTTTCCTATCTCTTTGGTGGAAATGCTACACGTGAAAAATCCCTTGCAACTACTGGTGAAGCAATATTGGATAAAGGTAGCGAAATCGGATTTATGTTAGGCTATAGCGAAAATGCTTTTTTAACTTATGGATTAGCCGTTATAAGTACAGCAATTATTACATTTTTATTCTTTAAAAGAGCAAAAAATATAAAAGCAGATTCAAGCTTTAAAGTAAGTTAATTATGGATATTCTTACACTAATAGCCCTAATGGTTTCTATAGTTTATTTGGTTCAAATTTGTACTTCTATTTTTATATATTTTATTTATATGAAAAAATTACAGAATTTTCATGTTATATACAGAAATTATAAATACTTAAAAATCGCTATATTACTATTATTTATGTTCTTAATATTAATTTTAGTATTTAGGGTTTCAATAGTTGCTATTTTATATCCCTTTTTAACTTATATTAGCTTTAGGTATTTTAAAAAATATTATAAAAATAATATAATGAAAAATGATGATTATGTATATAATGGTGTTGCCACCTTTAAGACCGAGTCAATTAAAAATGTTTTTATTGAAAATGGTGCTAATTTGGAAAAAAAATATGGAACTAAATATATAGGAATAGAAAAATACAAAAAGAGCGACTATATTGTTATGGAATTTGTTAACGGTAAATACGTTCTAATTAAAGAATATGATAGTACCTATTTGAGAAATATGCATAATCTAATCAAATTTAATTAATAAAACAGCCCACACTTTGAAGTATGGGCTGTTTTATTAATTATAGGTTATTTTGATTGTTATATCTTTTTTTACATGATAAATGGTGTCGGTTTTTATCACCAACACCATTTATTATAGACCCCTTAATTATACATACTACTTATTGTTACTTTATCTTCTTCAATTGCTGCTCCAGTTGCAAAATCAGCCGATGCATAGCCAGTCGGTAATGTTAAAAGATAATAACCTAAGCCATTATTTACACCAGTCGTACCCGCTTTATGGTAAATACCCCATTTTGGCTTAACCTCAGATGGTGATGGTTTTGGTTCTTCAGTTCCACCTTTTACTTGTGGTGGTACAGGTGCCGCTGGTGTAGCAGAACCAGTTATAATTTCAATGTTTGAATTTCCACCAAAGTAATTATATAACTTCTTCAATTCAGCATCATCTGAAGTATTTAACGCTTTACCTTCAGTAAGTTCATAAGCTACAACTGCTGTTTGGAACTGCGAAATAGTAGTTTGTACAACCTTTCTTTTAGCTGCGTCTACATACCCACTAACAGCTGGTACTACCATGGCAATCAATACTCCTAGTACAGCAATAACTACCATAAGTTCCATAAGTGTAAATCCTTTTCTTGTTTTCATTTCCATAATGTTTTCCTCCTTAAAAAGTAATCCTTTATATTTATTTATGAAATGCTACTAATATAGTATAACAAATCACTCTATAAATGTCTATACTTTTTTTAAAAAGTTGCAGACATTTTACTATACAAAGTAAACACAGGCGCCATAATGGCTATGACCATAAACCCAATAAGCAGACCCATAATTAATATCATAATTGGTTCTATTAATGTAAGCATAGTTGATACAGCCGATTCTAATTCTTCGTCGTAATAATCCGCTGTTTTTTTCATCATGCTATCTAGATCCCCAGACTCTTCACCAATCGTGACCATGGACACCATCATTGGCGGAAAAAATTTACTTTCTTTAAGCAAAGCACCTAAAGTTCTACCTTTTTGTATTCCCTCCACAACTATTTCCATTTTTTCGGCAAGTATTTTATTATTTGTAACTGTTGTTGCCATATTCAATGCAGATATAATAGATACACCACTGGAAATTAGTGTACCAAAAGTCCTAGAAAATCGACTAGTTGTTATTATATTTGCCGATTTTCTTATAACGGGTAATACACTAATTATAATATCGTATATTTTTTTACCTTTATTAGTTCTTACTGCCTTTTTTAAAGCAACAAATATAGCAACAATAACAGCAAGTATTATATACCAGTAAGATTTAAAAATATAACTTACTTTCAATAACGCTCTTGTCATTAAAGGCAATTCCATACCTACATATAATGAAATAAAAACAGGCACAACATAAACTAAAACTATAGATAAAATTATAACCCCTACTATGGCTAGTACAATGGGGTATACCATAGCTCCTTTTATACCCTTTTGTATTTTCGCCTCTTTAGTATAATGTACATTTAAATTTTCGAAAGCTAAATTCATTTGTCCTGTAAGCTCCCCTGTTTCAATCATCGTTAACATCAAGGATGGAAACACATCGTAGTACTTCCCCATAGCTGTTGAAAGAGTATTACCTTTTTGTATTTCTAATGACATTTCCTTGGAAATAGCTTTAAGTCTTTTATTTGACGTTTGTTGATGTATAATGTCCAAGGCTCTTACAATATTTAATCCTGCACCTAGCATTGTTGCCATTTGTTTTGAAAATATGGCAAGTTCAGCTAGCCCTACTCTAGGTTTAAGTAATCTTATTTCCTTATTAAAAATAGAATTGGTTGAAGATAGTTCTACTGAAATTACTACACCATCTCTATTTTTAATAACCGACTCTACTGCCTCACTATTTTCGGCATCCATTTCACCCTCTACAATTCTGCCTGAAGGTTGCAATTCTCTATAATTATATTTTCTCATAAACACCTACACTTCCATGCCTACATCTTTATAAATTTGTTCTGGGTCTACAGCATATTTAACCATAGTATTTAAATCAATTATCCCAGATTTAAATAATTCTAATAAGTCTTTATCCATTAATTGCATTCCAAATTGTTTACCTGTTTGTATAGAAGAGTTTATTTGATGAATTTTACCCTCTCTAATTAAATTGCCAATAGCAACCGTATTAGTCATTATTTCAAAAGCTGCCACTCTACCAACTTTGTCTACTCTCGGCAGTAACTGTTGAGAAATTACCGCTTGCAAAACGCCAGACAATTGGCTTCTCACCTGTGGTTGCTGTCCTGTTGGAAAAACATCTATTATTCTATCTATAGTTTTAGCTGCTCCTATAGTATGCAAAGTAGATAGGACAAGATGTCCAGTTTCTGCAGCACTAATGGCTATTTGTATAGTTTCTAAATCTCTCATTTCTCCAACTAAAATCACATCAGGGTCTTGCCTTAATGCTGCACGAAGTGCACTGGAAAAACTGCGAGTATCAAAGCCTATTTCCCTTTGGTTTACAATACTCTTTTTGTGCCTATGGGTGTACTCTATAGGGTCTTCTATAGTTACTATATGTCCATCGTAATTTGTATTTATATAATCTATCATAGCCGCAAGAGTTGTGGACTTACCACTTCCTGTAGGACCTGTAACTAATATCAGACCTCTTCTTTTTTTAGCCAAAGCTTTAAATACTGGCGGTAAGCCCAATTCTTCTATAGTCATAGGTTCTTCCGTTATGGCTCTTATGGCAACGGCATAACGCCCCGACTGCTTAAAGGCATTCATTCTGTATCTACCTAGATTAGTCATTCCAAAACTTAAATCAACTTCCCCATTTTTTTTAAATATTTCTAACTGCTCTCGTTTTAATAACTTTTCTATAATACATTCTATATCTTCTTGCACTAATACGATGTCGTCAAGAGGGTTAATCCCTAAGCTATTTCTTACCATAGCAGGCAATCCAACTGTCAAATGTATATCTGAGGCACTTTTTTCTTTGGCTCTTGTTAAAATTTCAAAAATTTCCATATTTATACCTTTCTAGTCTATAGTATAGGCAACCTTTATAGTTTCTTGAACACTTGTTATACCTTGTAGTGCTAAGTCTTTGGCATTGTCAAATAGTGTAGACATTCCTTTTTCTACAGCTTTATCTTTTATGTCATTTACAGACCTTCTTTCATCTAACATAGCTTTTATTTCTCTATCCACAACAAACACTTCATGTATTGGAGTACGCCCCTTATACCCTGTTCGATTACAATAACTACAACCTTTTCCTCTGTATAATGTAGTAGGCTCATTTAATTTTAATGCTTTCATTTCCGTTTCTGTGGACTCGTAGGACTCTATGCAACGTGGACAAATTTTTCTTATAAGCCTTTGGGCAACTACACCAGCCACGGCTGTAGAAACTAAATAATCTTCTATACCCATATCTATTAAACGTATAACTGTACTAACGGAGTCATTTGTATGTAAAGTAGATAAAACCACATGGCCTGTAATAGCTGCACGGACTGCTATGGTCGCTGTTTCACTATCACGTATCTCACCAACCATTACCACATCAGGGTCTTGACGTAAAATAGAACGTAGCGAATTGGCAAAATTCAAACCCGCTCTTTCATTTACCTGCACTTGATTTACACCGTCTATTCTATATTCTACTGGGTCTTCTACAGTAATTATATTTTGTGAAACTTTATTCAAGTCTTTTAAAACTGTAAATAATGTTGTTGTTTTACCACTACCTGTTGGCCCTGTTACAAGAATCATGCCTTCTGGAACTTTAATTATTTTTTTAAACATCTCTAAATTTGTTTCTGAAAAACCTAGTTCGCTTATTTTGCCAATAGCCATGGTTCTATCTAAAAGCCTTATAACTACCTTTTCACCATACACTGTAGGTAAAATAGATATACGCATATCTATTTCTTTATCCCCTATTTTAGTTTCTAACCTACCATCTTGAGGTTTTCTCTTTTCTGATATATCCATACCACCAATTATTTTCATTCTCGCAACTATCGGTGCATGGGTTGCCATTGTAGTTGTCATATGCTCTAGTAAATTACCATCTATTCTAAATCTTATACGCAACCTATCGCTAAAGGGTTCTACATGAATATCACTTGCATTTGCACGTATGGCTTGGTTTATTACACCATTTATAAGCCTAACAATAGGTGCATTAGTAACGTCATCGTCTTCTATATCTTCTTCAATATTAAATATATCTTCATTTTGCTCAGTAAATTCCTCTATGGCTTTTTCTGCATCTTCTCTACCATCATAGTATTGGTTAATTAAACCATCTATTATACTCTTTTCAGCTAAGGCAAGTTCCAACTCAAAACCTGTTATTAATCTTACATCGTCTAAACTATATACGTCTAGTGGATTCCCTGTAAGTAAAAGCAATTTACCATTCATTACTTTTATAGGTATAACTCTATGTTTCCTTGCTATATTCTCTGGCAACAAAGTTGGGATTTGTGGATCAACCTCTACTTTACTTGCATCCATAAAAGGAACACCAAGTTGTTCTTGCAAAACCTCCAAGATTTCCTTTTCAGAAATCATACCTTTTATAGTTAAGGCTTCACCTAATTTTATTCCCATTTCTTTTTGTGCTATTAAAGCTTCCATTAACTGCTCATCAGTAATTTTTTTTTGTTTTATTAATATATCGCCAAGTCTTAATTTTTTATTCATTTTATTCCTCTCATACACTGTAAGCAACTTCCATATTTATTTCAGTTTTTTTCAATATTAATATTATAACACTTTTATACTATGTGTCGAATTTTTTTTATAATTTTTTTTAATACTATTTATCAGATTTTAAAGATTAAAATTTTCTTAATTTTTTTAAAGAGCAATTTTAATTTTTAGATAATAATTAGTATTTAATAAAAAGCAATATAAACTTTGCATAAATATATGCACCTATATTCATTAAATATAAACAAAGTTTTATAAATGTGTTGCATTACACAAAACACCATGATATAGTTTTACTATATTCAATTGGGTTGTTACTTTAAGTAGGCAAAACCAAACATTTAAGGCCATTGCGTGGTTTTATTTGTTTGGTTTTTTTGTTTTTACTAAAGTATTTAAAAGGTGATATATGAAAATTTTTCAAATAATAAACAACAATGTCGTTTCTGTAATTATTGATGGCTACGAAGTTATAGCCATGGGAAAGGGCATAGGATTTAAAGCTAAAAAGGGTGACAAAATAGCGGAAGATAATATTATTAAATTGTTTGTACCTAATGATTTTGCAGAGTTTGAAAATGTAAAAGAACGAATAAAATCATTACCGATAGAAATAATGCAATTAACAGTGGACATAATAGATTATGCAAAAACAATAATAGTAAGTGAAATAAGCGATAGCATATACTTAACACTTTCCGACCACATAAGCCACGCCGTTAAGTACTACAACAAAAAAAATAAATTAGCCAATCCTATATTGCACGAAATAAAATATTTATATAAAAAAGAATTTGCCGTCGGCCTCTATGCCATAAAAGCAATTGATAAACGTTGTGGTGTAAGAATGACAGATTACGAAGCAGGAAACATAGCTTTGCACATAGTTAATTCAAGATTTAACTACGCCAATGGCGAGGCTGTAAAAATGATGACACTTATAAATGATATATTGCAAATAATTTCTAAGTGCTACAAAATAAAATTCAATGAAGAAAATATTGAATACAAGCAATTTTTAATTCATTTAAAATATTTTTCCATTCGAATTATAGAAGATATTAACGAAGAATTTGCCCCAGATAATTTTTTATTTATTTTACAAAGGGAATTTCCAAAGGAATATAAATGTAGCTTAGAAATAAAAAAATATATTTTAAAATACTTTAATAAGCATTTAAACGACCAAGAGCTTGTGTATTTTATTATATATATAAATAAACTAGCACTTACAAGTTTAAACTAAGAAGGAGATAACTATGTTTGGTTTTAAAAAAAATAAGGATAATTCAAAAAAAATTGTTAGTCCACTTAAAGGTAGAGCTGTACCCCTTAAAGAAGTAAGTGACCCTACTTTTAGCGAAGAAATGCTAGGCAAAGGCATGGCGGTTATACCCACAGAAGGTACTCTTATAAGCCCTGTAGATGGAAAAGTTGAATTACTTTTCGACACCAACCATGCAATTAATTTAGTAAGCGATGACGGTATGCAAATTTTAATTCACGTCGGAATTGATACAGTTACTCTAAAGGGAGAACATTTTGAAGCAACTACTGCTACAGGGAATATAGTAAAAAAAGGCGATACTCTTTTAAACTTTAATATTGACGGTATAAAAGCAGCTGGTTTGGATATAGTTACACCTATTGTTATATTAAATACCGACGAATATAAAGAAATAAAAGGATTGCATATTGGAGAAATTGACTTTTTAGATGATTTAATTTCCATAAACTAATTTGCAAAATTTTAGAAGGAGGATAATATGCAAAAATACGATGGAGTAATATCTAATAAAGGAATTGTTCTAGGCGAAATATATCACTTCAAAAAAGCTGATATCACCATTACAAAACAAACCGTAGCAAATATCGAAGATGAATTAAAAAGATTTGAAATTGCAAAACTTAAGTCCTTAGATCAATTAAATAAACTTTTTGATAAAGTTATGGCTGATCTCGGCGAAGATAAGGCAAATATAATTGACGTACAAAGAATGTTTTTAGATGACCTAGACTACAATGAATTTATAGAAGATAAAATAAAAGATGAAATGATAAATGCTGACTATGCTATAAATGAGGCAAAAACCTATTTCTCGAATTTATTTGAATCCATGGACGATGAATATATGAAAGGTAGAGCCTTTGATATCCGCGACATTTCCAATAGACTTATAGAAAATTTACTTGGTATTTCCTCTAGTGACGATATTACAAAACCTGTAATAATAGTAGCCGAGGACTTATCCCCAAGTGAAACTGTTAAGTTTGACAAAAGTAAAATACTCGGTTTTGTAACTAAAAAAGGTACCTTAAACTCCCACACAGACATATTGGCAAAAACCATGAATATACCTGCATTAATAAATGTAAATTTAGATTTAAGCAACGACCTATCGGGCATGGAAATCGCTATAGATGCTCTTGCTGCTATTGCTTATATAGAACCTACAGAAGAAGTAAAAAGAGAATTGGATAGAAAAAAAATAATTTTCCTAGAGGAAAAAGAAAAAATGAAAGTTTTAATTGGAAAAGAAGATATTACAAAATGCGGAAAGCATATAAAGCTTTTTTCCAATATAGGTAGTGTAGCAGATGTAGAATCTGTTCTTAAACACGATTCCCAAGGTATTGGTCTATTTAGAAGTGAATTTTTATACCTTGGCAGAGATACATTGCCAAGTGAAGAAGAACAATTTACAGCTTATAAAGCTGTAGCTGAAAAAATGGGAGATAAAAAAGTAATAATTCGCACCTTAGATATTGGTGCTGACAAGGAAGCTAAATACCTCAATATTCCTAAAGAAGAAAATCCAGCCCTAGGCTATAGGGCCATAAGAATTTGCTTAGACCAAACTAACATATTTAAAGAACAATTACGTGCATTATATCGAGCCTCCGCTTTTGGAAATATTTCCATTATGCTACCAATGATTATTTCTGTAGATGAGGTATTAGAATCTAAAAAAATAATTGAAGAAATCAAAGCAGAACTTAAAAGCGAATGCCATGCATTTAAAGATGTCGAACTAGGAATAATGATTGAAACCCCTGCCTCTGTTATAATAAGCGACGATTTAGCAAAAGTTGTGGACTTCTTCAGTGTAGGTACTAACGACTTAACACAATACACTTTAGCTGTAGACAGACAAAACCAAAACCTAAGCCACTTATTTTCTTCAAAAAACATAGCTATTTTAAAAATGTTGGAAATAGTAGTTGAAAACGCACACAAAAATGGTATATGGGCAGGCATATGCGGTGCTATTGCCTCTGATGCCGAAATGACAGAAAAATTTTTACAAATGGGCTACGATGAACTTTCTGTAACCCCAAGTAAAACTTTAGAAGTAAGAAATAATATAAGAAACACTACTTTATAGGAGGAAAAAAATGAAAACATTTACTTATGTAATAAAAGATGAAGTTGGTATACACGCAAGGCCAGCTGCAAAGGTAGTCAAAGAGGCCGTTACTTACGAATCTACTATAACTATTAAGTTGAAAGATAAAGAAGCCGACGCTAGGAAGTTAATTAAAATAATGAGCCTAGGTGCAAAATGTGGTGATGAACTTATTGTTGAAGTTGATGGCTCCGACGAAGACACAGCGGCTGTAAGTTTTAATAATTTTTTAAGTTCTAATTTATAAAACAATAAGAACAATATTTTAGGAGGAAAATTTTATGTTGAAGTTTTTACAAAAATTGGGTAAGTCTTTAATGCTACCCGTAGCTTGTTTGCCTGTTGCAAGTATTTTAATGGGTATTGGGTATGCAATTGACCCAAGTGGTTGGGGTGCCAACAGTGTGGTTGCTGCGTTTTTAATTAAAGGCGGTTCAGCACTTATTGATAATATGGCAATTTTATTTGCAATTGGTGTTGCCGTAGGTATGTCCGATGACAATGATGGTACATCTGCTTTATCTGGTTTAGTATCTTGGTTAGTTATTACGACCTTATTATCTGTTGGCTCTGTGGCATTTTTGAAATCCATAGATCCAGAGTTAGTTAATCCAGCTTTCGGTAAAATCCAAAACCAATTTATAGGTATAGTTTCTGGTTTAATTGGTGCATATAGTTATAATAACTTTAAGAAAACTAGACTGCCTGATATTTTAGCCTTTTTTAGCGGCAAACGTAGCGTTGCCATAGTATCGGCGGGTATATCTGTTTTAGCGTCTGTAGTATTGTTTTTCCTATGGCCACTTATATATAGTATGCTTGTTAGTTTTGGTACAGCGATTACTGGAACTGGTGCAGTTGGTGCTGGTATATATGCATTCTTAAATAGATTACTTATACCTACAGGTTTGCACCATGCATTAAACTCTGTATTCTGGTTTGATGTCGCTGGTATAAATGACCTACCTAACTTCTGGGCTAAAGACGGCGCTGGCGTTTTAGGTGTAACTGGTATGTATATGTCTGGTTTCTTCCCTGTAATGATGTTTGGTTTGCCTGCTGGGGCATTAGCTATGTATCATACAGCTAAAACTGAAAATAAAAAAATAGTTTCAGGTTTATTACTAGCCGGAGCCTTATCATCATTTTTTACAGGGGTTACAGAACCACTTGAATTTGCATTTATGTTTTTAGCTCCACCTTTATATTTATTACATGCTATATTGACAGGTATTTCCGCATTTATAGTTGCTTCTTTACCAGTAAGGGCAGGTTTCAACTTTAGTGCCGGACTTATTGACTGGGTATTAAGCTTTAATGCACCTATGGCACAAAATCCTATACTCTTAATTCCTATTGGACTTGTGGCTGCTGTTGTTTATTACGTTGCATTTAGGGCATTAATATTAGCTTTAGATTTAAAAACTCCTGGTAGAGGCGAAGACTTATCTGATGATGAAGAAAAAATAGAACTTGCAAATGATGACTTCACGGCTATGGCTAGAAATATATTAGAGGCTATTGGAGGTAAAGAAAATTTAGTTAGTATAGATAACTGTGTAACTAGACTTCGTTTAGAAGTTGTTGATTCAACATTAGCAAATGAGAAGAAAATAAAAGCTACTGGCGCTGTGGGAGTAATTCGACCTAGTAAAAAAAGCTTACAAATTGTAGTAGGTACAAAGGTTCAATTTGTAGCCGATGAATTAAAAAAATTATAAGTAAGTCAAAATAGATAAAAAAAGCAATAAATAAATTCAGAAAGTTGAATTTATTTAT
The DNA here is from genome assembly GCA_047974375.1 of Lachnospirales bacterium. GTDB lineage: Bacteria > Bacillota > Clostridia > Lachnospirales > CAMZNU01 > JBKECF01. Next base: position 16,366 of record JBKECF010000068.1, on the reverse strand, counting down.
TGCTTTTTTTTATGCTAATTCAATAACTATTTCATTTTCACCATTAGTTAAGTTAACACTAAAATTTAATTTTCCACTCATATTCGTTTTAGCCTTACCAATACGAACATCATCTAATTTAATACTATACTCCGAAGAGGGTGCTAATTCCATTGTTACAGAGGTACTTCCTTTCCCTTCCATTGTAAAACTTATAAGCTTATTGTTCATTTTAAAATTATGTACAGCAGAGCCTGGTACAGACTCTAAAAGCAAAATATCATTTTTTGTTAACTTCGTTACTTCATCATGCGTTTTTAAATAGTAAATATCACCATCTAAATCGAAGTCCTTAATTTTAAACTTTTCTTTTACCTCATAATTTCCAAAACTTAAAGAGTTATCTTCATTTACTCTTATACCCTCTTTTACAATTGCCATTTCATCCTCCTATATTAAAAAATTTATTATTCATGGATTAATATTTTACCACAAATAATAATAAAATAAATTTGATTTTTTTATCTTCCAACCGTAATTTATTATATCATATATTTTTTATAGGTACAAAAATAATTTAAATATATATTTTACAAAAAATTGTGTTAAAATATTTATTATAGACACAATTAAAGGAAAGGTAAGAGTATGAAAAGTTTAAAGGAAATTTTTTCGAAATTAAATATTAATATAGACGATTCAAGTAATATTTTTATAAAAGGAATAGAAATAGACTCCCGAAAAGTAACTAAGGGAGATATTTTTGTATGTATATCAGGCATTACAACTGACGGCCACAATTATATTGAAAAAGCCATAGAAAATGGGGCGTCCGCTATCGTTGTTTCTAAGAATTATGCAAATAAGAATATACCAGTTATAAAAGTTGATGATACTAGAAAAATATTAGGTTTACTAGGACGAGAAATTTATAATAGTAATGGCTTAAATTTAATTGCTATAACTGGCACAAATGGAAAGACTTCCACTTCGTATTTCTTGAAAAATTTACTAAGTAGTTTAAATATAAAAACAGGAGTAATAGGAACTTTAGGAATAGAAAGTGATGAAAAAATAAACATCCCCTTTGAAACTAGCACAACACCAGACTCCCATCAACTCCATAAGATTCTTGGAGAAATGAAAAAAAATAAAGTCAATACCGTTGTTATGGAAGTTACATCTCAAGGATTGCATCAACATAGAACAGCAGGTTGCAATTTTACTGTTGGTATACTAACAAATATAACTCAGGACCATTTGGACTACCATAAAACAATGGAAAACTATGTAAAGGCAAAACTTATGCTTTTTGAGAATTGTGAAAACTCAGTTATAAATAGCGACAGTAAATATTTTGAAGATTTTATAAATTCCAGTAAAAATGTAATTACTTACGGAATTGAAAAAGAAAGCGACCTTTATGCAAAAAATATCCACTATCATTCAAACTCTGTAAATTTCGATTTGGTTTACCATAATACAACAAGAAATGTAACAATAAATATCCCTGGTAAATTTACGGTTTATAATGCTTTAGCAGCTGTTGGTACTTTAGTCAAACTTAATATTGATTTTGAAAAAATTGTTAATGCTCTACCAACTTTAAAAAATGTTCCTGGACGCATAGAAAATATAAGCACTAATCCAGACTATAATGTAATTGTAGACTATGCCCATTCACCAGATGGCATTTTAAATATAACAAAATCTGCTAGAGAATTTACCAAGGGTAGAGTTATTACTGTTTTTGGTTGTGGTGGTGATAGAGATAGTTCCAAAAGACCAATAATGGGAAAAGTTGCTGGAGAAAATTCCGATTTTTGTATAATAACCTCCGATAACCCTCGTAGTGAAGACCCAAAGCAAATAGTTAAAGATGTGGAGATAGGCATTAAAAATACCTGTCCTTATAAAATAATTGTTGATAGAAAAAATGCTATTTACCAAAGTGTTTATATGTTAGAAAAAGGGGACACTGTAATTATTGCTGGAAAAGGTCATGAAGATTATCAAATCTTTAAAGACAGAACAATTCATTTTGATGACAGAGAAGTAGCTAAAGAAGCTTTAGTTAATAACCCATTAAAAAAACTTTGTAAACCCTTAAGGCTTTCATATATATTAAAAAGTATTAACAGTTTATCACAATTAAATGATATAACAATAAAATCTATAAGTACGGATTCCTCTTTAATAGGTGAAGATTGTCTTTTTGTTGCATTAAATAACGGACATAACTACATTGAATCCGCCTTAAATAATGGTGCCGTGGCTGTTGTATCTGAAAAAGGCAGAACTAATATAGTCTCACCCAAAATTATTTTTGTAAATAATTCCATAAAGGCTTATGGAGATATTGCTATGAATTATAAAAGCCTTTTCAGCATTAAATTAATAGGTATAACAGGTAGCGTTGGCAAAACTACTGTAAAAGATATGCTAGCTGGTATGCTTTCATCGAAATACAATGTATTAAAGACTTATGGCAACCAAAATAATGAAATAGGATTGCCACATACAATTTTTAATTTAAAAAATGATACTGATATAGTTATAGCAGAAATGGGAATGAATGACTTCGGCGAAATACATAGACTTAGCGAAATTGCAAAGCCTGATTACGCAATTATTACCAAAATAGGTGCAGGTCATTTAGAAAAGCTTAAATCCCTTGAAGGCGTGTTACAAGCAAAAATGGAAATTGTAGATTTTTTAAATGAAAAAGGTATTTTATACTTAAATAATGATGACGACTTACTTAAAAATACTAATTTCTCTGTAAATACTGTAAGGATTGGTACAAAGGAAACTCCTATACAAGCTAATTGTAAAGGTCTTTTAGGCACAGAAATTCAAATTAATGACACTAGTTTCTTTATAAAAGCACCAGGAACGCATAATATAAATAATTTTTTACTATGCTATAGCTGTGCTAAAGACCTAGACCTTTGTAATGATGATATAAAAAATGGTATTAAGAATATACATCTAACAAAAAACAGACTAGAAATTATTAATAATGATGATACCTACATAATAAATGATGTATATAATTCAAACCCAACTTCTTTAATGTCATCTTTAGATTTATTGAATACATGCAAAGGTGAAAAAATAGCCATAATAGGAGATATGCTAGAACTCGGAGAAGAAAGCCAAAACCTTCATAGTTACATAGGTGAATATTGCAACTCTTTAAATATTGATTTACTAATTACCTATGGCGACCTTAGCGAAGAAACGCACAAAACTTATAAAGGTAAAAAGGAACATTTTTCTAAAAAAGACTTACTTGAAAATTACACAAAAGATTTAAATACCAATAATAAAACAATCTTGCTTAAGGGCTCAAGAGGCATGAAACTAGAAACTGTAGTTAACATACTATTAAACAAGGAGATATAACATGAATGGAATAGTCACATCCTTTACAGCTTTTTTTATTAGCTTTATAACTTGCATTTTTATAATGCCAAAGGGAATACAATTTCTTATAAATAAAAAAAGGTCACAAACAGTTCGCCTAGACGGTCCTGAAACTCATTTAGTAAAAACAGGAACTCCTACAATGGGTGGTATATTTATTTTAATTTCATTTTTAATTGGCTGTATTTTTTTCATTTTTAAAAACTATACTGCCGTTGCTTTAATCTTTATAACAATTGCCTATAGCTTTATTGGCTTTATAGATGACTATTTAAAAGCAAGTAAAAAAAGCCCAGATGGCCTAAGTGCAAAAAGTAAACTTGTTTTACAATTCATAGTAACTACAATATTTTTGTTTACATTAATTGCTAATAATTTAACTACTATCATATATATACCATTTACAACTATTGAAATAGACCTTGGCATTTTTTACTATCCACTATTTTATATAGCTATGCTAGGTACTGTAAACGGTGTTAATTTAACAGACGGCATAGATGGGTTAGCGTCAACTGTTACATCAATTATATGTATGTTTTTTATTATTTTAGCATTATTCCTTAATATGGATATTGCTTTTGTATTATCATCTATGGTTGGTGCATTACTAGGTTTTTTAATTTACAATTCTCATCCAGCCAGCGTTTTTATGGGTGATACTGGCTCTCTTGCCTTAGGCGGGCTAATAGGTGGTACGGCTTTAATTTTACAGCAACCTTTCCTTATACTTATTGTGGGATTTATTTATGTTTTAGAATCGGTATCTGTTATTTTACAAGTATATTATTACAAGAAGACTAAAAAAAGAATTTTTAAAATGACACCAATCCATCACCATTATGAAGAGTCTGGCTTAAGCGAAACTAAAATTGTTACATTATTTTCAGTTATTACTATTATTTTATGCGCCCTATCACTTTATGGATTTTATTTAGGAGTTTAAATCATGAGTAAAGAAAATAAAAAAACCTCCAGGTCTATTAATAGTCATAGAGGTATTGACCAAATAATACTTGTCTGTGTTTTTGTTCTTGTTTTATTCGGAATTATTATGGTTTTTAGTTCTAGTTACTACAATACCTTAGCTACTGAAACCCCTTATAAATATTTAATAAAGCAAGGTACTTTTGCAGCAATTGGCGGTGTGGTTACGGTTGTTGCTATAAATTTCCCCTATAATTTTTTCAAGTTAAAATTTAGAGGTCTTCCAGCAATTGCCACACTATTTTATTACTTTACACTTTTTCTTGTATTTTACACAGATGTTTTTGGTAAGGCTGTAAAAGGAAAAAGAAGGTGGTTGGAAACACCCATTGGCTCCATTCAGTCATCCGAACTAGGCAAAGTATCCCTTATTATTTTTATAGCCTATCTAATTAGTAGAAGTAGAAAAATATTAGATACTAAAGAAGGATTATTTTTTATGTCTATACCTATTTTTGCAATGGTGTGTGCTATTGGACTTCAGGACTTTAGTATGATGTTAATTGCTGCAGCTGTTGGAATAGGCATGATGTTTGTAGCCAGTACACATACTAAAATTTTTATTCAACTAGGCATTGTAGCTTTTATTGTGTTAGTTACATTCCTTTTAATAAGCATTTACTTAGATTTATACCGTGGTGCCAGAGTAATAGCTTGGCTAGACCCTTTTTCTACTGATTTTGGCTATCAAATTAGGCAGTCGCTTTATGGTATTGCCTCTGGTGGACTTTTAGGCATTGGTTTAGGTAACTCACGCATAATTAATTTTTTACCCGAAGGCCATAACGATATTATTTTTGCAATTGTTTGTGAGGAGCTCGGACTTTTAGGAGCTATTATTGTTCTAGGATTATTTGCCACAATTGTATGGAGAGGCTTTAAAATAGCCCTAACATGTACAGATTTTTTTGGTTCATTAATTGCCGTGGGTATTAGCATTATGTTTGCAGTGCAAATGCTAGTAAATGTTGCCGTAGTAACAAACCTTATACCCAACACAGGAATACCTTTACCCTTTATAAGCGCTGGTGGTTCTTCCCTAATTGTTTCCATGGGTACTATGGGAATATTGCTAAATATATCAAAAGACTGTAATTATAATAAAAGATAAGGAGAAAATATGTTTGATGAAAAATATATTATTGAAGTAGCCGAAAAAATAATTAACTGCGACAGTCCTACAGGTTTTACAAATAATATAATGAGATTAATTGAGGAAGAAACCTCTAGTCTTGGCTTTACCATGACCAGAACAAAAAAAGGCAATGGAATTATTGAAATTAAAGGTAGCTCCCATTATACTATTGGACTATCAACTCATGTGGATACTTTAGGCCTAATGGTAAAAGCTATAAAAAGTGATGGTACTATTAAGTTCACCTCCCTTGGTGGCACAATATTATCCTCCTATCATGGTGAATACTGTACAATATATACACGTTCCGGAAAAAAATATACGGGAACTATATTAACTAACAGCCCTGCCGCACACGTTTATAGCGATGCAAAAACAATTGAATGCAATGAAAAAAACATGCATATTAGGCTAGATAATATAGTTTATAAAAAAGAAGACACGGAAAAACTAGAAATAAAAAATGGAGATTTTATTGCCATAGAACCTAAATTTACTGTAAAAAATGGTTATATTAAGTCTAGATTTTTGGATGATAAAATATCCGTTGCCATGATACTGACTTTACTAAAATATATAAAAAAAGAAAATTTTATACCTAAATATAATATTAATATGTTAATATCAACTTATGAAGAAGTTGGCCATGGTATGGCTTACATACCAGATAATATTGATGAATTAATTTCTATTGATATGGGTTGTATTGGCGAAGATTTAGAATGTACCGAAGAAAAAGTATCTATATGTGCTAAAGATGCATCTGGCCCTTATGACTATGAAATAGTAAGGGAATTGGAAAAACTCGCAATAAATAATAACATACCCCATGCTGTAGATGTATATACACTTTACGCCTCCGATACAAGTGCAGCCCTACATGGAGGCAATGATATAAAAGGCGCCTTAATCGGAACAGGAGTAGCTGCAAGCCACGGCATGGAAAGAACGCATATTAATGGTGTTAAAGCTACATTAGAACTATTGTATTTATATATAAAATAAATTTGGAACTTTTATTATTTCGCATCGTTATATTACTAGATGCATGGGGAACAAGGAGGAAACATGGTAGTAAACAAAGATAACAAAAAACTTTATAAGGAGGTTAAAAAAGCAATTAAACAAAATTGTAAAGATGCTTCTCCAAAAAAATCTAAGAAAGAAATAAAAAAAGAAAAAGAAGAAAGAAAAGCAAAAAGAAAAAAAGTTATTAAAATCGCTAAAATTGTTTTAAATATTTCAGAAATAATTGTTAAAATAGTTTTAGTTATTTTAAACCTTGTTTCCTTTATAAAATCTTTCAAAAGAGAAAAATAGTACCTAGGAGGGTAAATCATGAAAAAATTATTAGGAATTTTATTAGCAAGTGCTTTTGTTTTCACTATACCAGCAAGCATATATGCTGCAGAAGTTGTTACCAACGGAGAGGCAACAGTATACGTTGAGCCAGACATTGCTAAATTAAGTATTGGCGTTACTACTGAAGGTGAAAATACAACAGACGCCATAGCAGATAATAATACTAAGACTAACAGCGTTATGGAATATTTAAAGTCTTTAGGAATAAAAGAATCCGATATTGAAACACAATATTTTTATGTAAATCCACGTAATAAGTATGATGAGTCAACAGGGGAAAGTAAAATAGTAGGCTACACTGTAAACAATACAATACAAGTAACTATTAGAGATTTCGATATTATATCTAATGTTATAAATGGTTCTAGCGAAAAAGGAGCAACTAACATTTCCAGTATTGACTTCGATATAGAAAATAAAGATGCTTACTATAGCGAGGCTTTAAATCTAGCTGTTAACAACGCTATTTACAAAGGCAAAGCTATTGGCGCAACACTTGGCGACAAAGATTTAAAGGTTAAAAATGTATCTGAAAATTCTTCCTATGCAGTAACAGGAAATGCCAAAAGAGAAATGTTAGCTAGTGATGACAGTGCTAGCTCTGCAGATGTGCCTGTTTCACCTAGTGAAGTTGGAATATTTGCAAAAGTAACTGTTACAATGGAATAAAATTAAAATTCAATTTATACCCCTATGAATATTATAGAAAAATATTTCCATAGGGGTATAATTATATCCAAAGTACCATGTCATAAGTTATACTTATAAATCACTTCCATTTTATTTAATTGTTTTTTATAAAGCCCTACTATATAATTATGTTCGTAACAAGGAAATGAATGACTAAAAATTATGGAGGTATATATGAGTATAAAAGTTGGAATAGTTGGATACGGAAACATTGCTAAAGGTGTAGAGGCAGCTTTGACCCAAAGTAGTGATATGGAACTTGTATCAGTTTTTACAAGACGTGACATAAACACCGTAAATATAGCAACTAAAAGTGCAACCGTAGCCCATGTGGATAACGTTTTAGATTATAAAGATAAAATAGATGTAATGATACTTTGTGGTGGTTCTGCAACAGACTTACCGGAACAAACACCTGTTATTTCTGCTAACTTCAATACAGTTGATAGTTTTGATACTCATGCAAAAATACCAGAGTATTTTAAAAGTGTAGATAAAGTTGCCAAAAATAGTGGTACAACAAGTTTAATTTCTATAGGATGGGATCCAGGATTGTTTTCAATAATTAGAATGATGTCTGGCGCAATACTTCCTGTAGGAGAAGACTACACATTTTGGGGCAAGGGCATAAGCCAAGGCCATTCCGATGCCATTAGACGTGTAGACAGTGTAAAAGATGGACGCCAATATACAATTCCTGTAGACTCAGCAATAGACGCTGTAAGAAAAGGTTTACAACCAAAACTTACAACAAAAGATAAGCACATAAGGGAATGTTTTATTGTTGCCGAAGATGGTGCCAATAAAGATCAAATAGAAAAAACAATTAAAAATATGCCAAACTACTTTAGTGATTATAATACTATAGTAAACTTTATTACAGAAGACGAAATGAAAAAAAATCATAGCAAAATGCCTCATGGCGGTTTTGTTTTTAGAAGTGGTACTACTGGTTTAAATAATGAGCACAAAGAAATTATTGAGTTTTCTTTAAAGTTAGATAGTAACCCAGAATTTACTGGTGCAGTATTAGTAGCTTATGCTCGTGCCACTGTACGTATGAACAATGAAGGCATGATTGGTGCAAAATCTGTTTTTGATGTACCTGTAGCATACTTATCCCAAAAATCCTCTATGGAATTAATGACCGAATTACTTTAATCAATTAATCGGTAAGAATTAGACCCCTACTTTAGTGCTGGCATCTAAATTTTGCTTTCGGCAAAACCACACACTGTGTGTTTGGAAGCTGCTCACTAGTCGGGAACTCAGTTCCCTGCTCGTGTATGCAACCAACTCGGTTATACGGCCGAATTCGCCTCTCAGTGGGGGTACAAGCCCCCACTGACAGATAGGTCTATTGATTCATAAATATAAGCTAAAAAACCTGTTATTTATTTAAAAAAATAACAGGTTTTTTTTGATATATAAATAAAAAATGTTATAATACCTAAGGAAGTTTTTTAATACCCTATAAAAAATAAAAGGAGAACTTATGGAAGAAAAGATAGCCTTTCACGATAGTAATGTTAGCACTCTTTTTGGAATACACGATGTAAATATAAAAATTCTAGAAAAAGAGTTTAATGTTAATATTACTTACAGAGATGGCAATATAAAAATACTTGGTGAAAAAAGTAAAGATGTGAAAAATATATTAGATAAGCTAATAAATATTCTATCTGTAGATGGTGAAATAACAGAACAAAAAATAAAATACTTTATAGACCTATACAAGGACAATGCCATTGACCAAGCCGACAAACTAAATGATAGCAAGCACATTTGCCTAACTGTTAGTGGTAAAAGTATATTACCTAAAACAGTTGGACAAAAAGCCTATGCAGAAGCCATAGATAAAAACACTGTGGTTTTTGGCGTTGGTCCAGCTGGTACTGGTAAAACATATTTAGCCATGGCAAAAGCAATTACAGCTTTTAAAAATGATAAAGTAAATAGAATTATACTAACAAGGCCAGCAATAGAAGCAGGGGAGAATTTAGGTTTTTTACCTGGAGATTTGCAGCAAAAAGTTGACCCCTATTTACGCCCCCTTTACGATGCACTTTACGAAATAATGGGTGGTGAAACTTTTTTGAAAAATATGGAAAAAGGACTTATTGAAGTTGCACCCCTTGCTTATATGCGTGGCAGAACATTAGACAACGCATTTATAGTATTAGACGAAGCACAAAATACCACTCCCGAACAAATGAAAATGTTTTTAACCAGAATAGGCTTTGGCTCTAAAGCTGTAGTAACTGGTGATGTTACACAAATAGACTTACCTCGCGGAAAAGTATCCGGTTTAAATCAAGCTGTTAAAGTTTTAGATAATGTAGATGACATTGCCATTTGCACCTTAACCAACCGAGATGTAGTTAGGGCCCCACTAGTGCAAAATATTATAAAAGCCTACGAAAAATTTGATAAAAAAGAAAAATATAATGAGGAAAAAAAATCCTCAAGTAGAAGAGTTGGAGGAAGATATGAAAAAGGTAAATCTTAAGCATTTAAATACGAATGTAGTAATATACTTATTGGTGTCCTTTGTACTTACCCTAGGATTTTCCGTTACAGGGAAATATGTAAATTCTGGTTATGATATTAATATAGGTTCACCATCGTCAGAAACATTTTATGCAAGTAGTGATATAGTTAACAAAAAGGCAACAGACGATGCAAAAGAGCTAGCTAGTAATTCAATATCACCTCTTTATACTTTTAATAGCGAAATAACATCACAGGTTCAAAATGATATTAATGATTTTTTTGTTGTAACAAGTGAAGAGCGTACAGCATATAAGGAATACCTAAATACAGAGCCAGCTCCCCCAGCGGAAGGTGAACCAGCAACAGAAAAAGAACCATTCACAAGTGAAAGACTAAGCCAATTTTTAACAGATGAAGAAGCAGCAGCCCTATTAACATTAAGCGACGATGCCTACAACAACTTTAAAGAGTCAATTATTAACCTTTTTAATAGCGCCTTAGAACAAGGAGTTAAAGAGAACTCCACAGCCTCAAATATATATAACAACGAAACCTTTATAAGCCTTAGTATGGATACAACAATACAAACTATTGGTAAAAAGTTAGTAGGAATTTTTCTTAGACCAAACTTATTAGAAGATTTAGAATCTACAGAAAAAGCACGTGTAGAAGCACAAGAGGCAGTGGACGATATTGTTGTAATTAAAGGCCAAACTATTGTTTCAAAAGGAGAAATAATTACTGAAGAAGATTATTTGCTTTTAGATAATTTAGGCTTTGTAGATAGTAAACTAAGCGAAAATTACGGTAAGATATTCGGTCTAAGTCTAGTTATATCTTTATTATTTATAGGTATAGCATACTTTATATATAAATGCATCGACATGGATAATGCAAATAAAAAATATAAACTACTATTTGCAATTTATTGTATTTCTATTACTTTAACTAACTTTACATCAGAAATTACTATATTATTATCACCAGTGCTTTTAGGTGTATTAATTATAGGTTTATTTTTAGATTACCAAATCGCCTTACTTTATGCTTTGGTTTCCGTAATTGTTTCTGCCATTATTACAGGTAGTGGCTTAGAATTTTTACTATTTTGCCTAATAAGTTCTATAGTCCTTGTTAGTATGTCCAAGAGCATTACCATAAGAAAAAATGTTTTTCCAAATAGTATTATAATTGTTATAATAAATGTGCTTATTTACTTAGCATTAAATTTCAGCTTTAATAATACAAATATAAATTTAGTACCATACATAGAAACAACTTTACTCGTTAGTTGCGTACTTATTGCAGGTCATTCATTTATTATGTACCTACTTTCCTTTGCCCTTATTCCAGTTATAGAAATGACTTTTGAAATGCTTACACCAAATAAATTAATAGAGCTTTCAAACCCAAGTAACGAGTTATTAAGAAAACTTACACTAGAAACTCCTGGAACTTATCATCATAGTTTAATAGTGGCAAACCTTGCGGAAGCCGCGGCTTACAACATAGATGCAGACTACAGTCTAGCAAGAGTAGGCTCCTATTACCATGACATTGGCAAAACTGTAGACCCAAGCCTTTTTGGTGAAAACCAAATCGGTCATAATCCACACGACACTATGACACCACTAAAAAGCGTTGAAGTTATAAAAAATCATGTAACAGCCGGTATAAAAATTGCTAAAAAATATAAATTACCTGATGAAATAATAGACCTAATACCACAGCACCACGGCAATACATTAATTCGCTATTTTTATGAAAAAGAAAAAGAAAAAAATTCTGATGTACAAGAAAAAGATTTTAGATATAAAGGGGAAATACCACAAAGTAAGGAAGCTGCCATAATAATGCTAGCAGATACTTGCGAGGCAGCAGTTCGTTCAAGGATTTCAAGAACAAACTCTTTAATAGATTTAGATAAGTTTATTGAAGAGCTAATCAATCATAAACTGCATGATGGTCAACTTGTTGATAGTGGTTTAACTATTGGCGATATAGAAGAAATAAAGAAAACTTTCAACCATGTATTTACAGGTATGTACCATAAAAGAGTTGAATATCCAAATACTGATGAAGAAAAAAAGGAAAATGCAGACGAGGAAATAACAGAAAAAAGCATACATTCTACAGAAGATAGTAATGCAGAAAATACAGCTGAAAATAGTGAAGGTGAAAATAAAGGTAAGGAATAATGAAATTACTAATTGAAAATGAAACTACTTTTAGCCTCGAACCATATTTAAAAGATATAGAAAAGATTATTTTAGAAGTACTGGAAATGGAAAATATAAATAAAAACGTAGAAATAAGCCTAACTATTGTCTGTGATAATGAAATGCAAACTATAAACAAAGAACATAGAGGTATAGACAAAACTACAGATGTGCTTTCCTTCCCTATGTATACTAGCTTTCAACTAGATTTTACCAACACTCTACCTTTAGGAGATATTATAATTTCTAAAGATAAATTAATAGAGCAAAGTATTCAATATAACCATAGCCAAAAACGGGAACTAGCCTTTTTAATAACCCATAGTATGTTACATTTAATAGGCTATGACCATATGACAAATGATGAAGAAGTAGAAATGTTTCAAAAGCAAGAAAAAGTATTAAATAAATTAAACATTACACGTTAACATAGTACAGAGAGGAAACTAAATGGACAACAAAGAATTATTAATAATAGCAAAAAAAGCAAAAAACTACGCCTATTCGCCTTATTCTAAATTTCAAGTAGGAGCAGCACTATTAACTAAAGATGATAAAATATTTATGGGTTGTAATGTAGAAAACTCTAGCTATGGTGCAACATGTTGCGCCGAAAGAACCGCTATTTACAAAGCTATTTCTGAAGGTTCTAGCAAATTTGAAAAAATAGCCGTTGTTTCTACTTCAGAAGATTCAACCTATCCATGTGGAATTTGTAGGCAAGTTCTTATGGAATTCATGCCAGAAGGCGAAATAATTTTAGAAAATGCTTTAGGAGAAATTCATACGTATAAAGTAGCTGATTTATTACCTCACAGCTTTTCCCTTGAGGTGTAATTATGGATAATTTTAAATCTGGATTTGTATCGTTAATTGGTCGCCCAAATGTTGGTAAATCAACTTTGATGAACGCCATAATAGGTGAAAAAATATCAATAATATCCAATAAACCACAAACAACAAGAAACAAAATACAAAGTATTTATACCAATGAAACTATGCAATGCATATTTATAGACACTCCTGGAATGCATACCCCTAAGTCTAAGCTTGGTAAATACATGGTAAAAAGTGCAAATACTACCTTAAATGAAGTAGACATAGTTTTATATCTAGTAGAACCGGATAAAAAAGTAGGAGCTTTGGATAATATGATTATACAAAAATTACAAACGGTAGAAAGCCCTATTTTCCTTCTTATAAATAAGATTGATACTATTAGCAAGGCAGAAATTTTACAAGTAATTGATACTTTTAAAGCTAAAATTAATTTTGCAGAAATCATTCCAATATCTGCAATAAACGGCGTAAATCTGGATACACTTTTAAGCACCATTACAAAATATTTACCTGAAGGCCCAAAGTACTTTCCTGAAGATATGATAACAGACCAGCCGGAAAGGCAAATTGTTAGCGAAATAATTAGAGAAAAAGCCTTACAAGTTTTAGAAGATGAAATACCTCATGGAATTGCAGTTCTTATTAATTCTATGAAAAGCGAAAATAATATAGTTAATATACAAGCAACAATTTTTTGTGAAAAAGAATCACACAAGGGAATCGTAATAGGTAAAAAAGGTAACAAACTTAAAACAATTGGTATAAGAAGTAGAAAAGATATAGAGAATTTATTAGGTAGCAAAGTTTTTCTAGAAACCTGGGTTAAAGTAAAAAAAGATTGGCGTGATACAGACTTTTTATTAAAAAACTTCGGCTACAATAGCAGTGAAATTTAATATTTTATAAATAAAAAGCATGAATAAACTTTGTTGTTTATCTCATGCTTTTTATTTATTCTAAACTTAACTATACACCTTTATTATACATATCGTAGGTCAAATAAACCGTTTCTGTTATATTACTATAGTAAATAGGCGAATTAGCTACTAATGCTAGCACTTTAGTCCTATCAGTAACAATTCCATAATTTTCTTCAATGTATTTTAATAAATCTTTAAGGATAATCTGCTTTAATTCTTTCATTATTTTTGTTATTAAATCTAGTAATTGTACTATTTGGTTTTTTCTAAAGAGTATTGTTCCCCCTACTCTAGAGGTATATAAATTATCACAGGATTTAATTAAAGAACTATAAAACATATCATCATATTCTAAATCAAATAATTTATGTTTGAACCCGTCCAACTTCATTGACTTAACAGTAAAAACTTCATCATTGCACCAGTCGTAAGCTTTATTTGCAAAGTCCAATAAATCACTCTTGCTTATATTTATTTCCTCTAATTTTCTAATTGACATAAATTTCCTAGATTCATATTCTACATATTCTAAATTTTTCTCTAAGTCACGAAGTACATAATACCTTTGTTGAATATAGTATAGTCTACTATCTTCTATCCTTAAATCTAAGTAGTCCCCAGTAAATTTATCCCTAAAATACTCCACAGCATTGGAAAATTTATCGGATACAATATAGTCTGTATATACTTTATATCCTGCTAGCTTTAAGAGGTATGCATCTACATCCTCTTTATCTAAAAAAATATTCTTTCTTATTATAGGTAGTGCATCTTCAAGAAAATAGAAATCTTCAGGTAATAAAGCCCTTATATCACTAATTATTTTTGTAGGTATATTATTCTCAGGTAAGGTATACACCCCATTTACCAAATATTTATCTATTCCCTTAAAATAATTAGCAAGTATAGTAGATACTCTAAAACCGTACTGTTCCTCATATAGTTTTGCTAGTTCACCTATTTCTATAGGTGCATTTAGTTTTAACAAGTCCATAACTTGTGCCTCTTTGTCACAATTTCCAAACCTAATTGTAGGCATCTTTTTAAACTCAATAGACAACTTTGTTTTTAACTGTTCAGGTATATATTTTTTTAATAAATTATGCAACTCATATCCGTTTAAAAGATTATACTCCTTCATTAGCTCTATGCTATCATCAAATATCTTGTTTGCACTAATTTCTGTATTTTTATACTGTTCTAGATTTAAATAATCAAAAAAATATTCATTGTCGTATATGTCGAAGTCATAATATCTGAAATTCCTTTTAAATTGCCATAATGTTTTTTTATGACTAGACAATTTCATTTCAAAATATCTGCCTTCATAAAGTTCTTCATCAATAAAGTTAATATTATTTAATTCAAGGAATTCCTTAAAACCATTTTCTACGTCACTTAAATTTACAACATCTCTGCAATAGGTATATATGTAATAATCTAGTATTTTATTCCTTTTAAGTTTAACCATTGTGTCGCCTATTTTTATATGGTCTCTATAACATGCCACTTCTGCTCTTTTCCTAAGGTCATTGGGTAAAGATGTATTACTCATTATATCTTCTATCTGTAGTGTAGCATTTTTCTTCGAATACTTATATCTCAAATAATTATATACTCTGTAGTCCATATTAAAAATATAAATAAAGTTATCTCTTTCAATTTGATATTTTTCATAGATTTCTCTATAAAGGTCTTCTTTAAAATTTCCCTTTTTAATTAATTTTCTGCATACTATTTGGCGAATTCCCTCTTTAGTTACCCCAAAGGAGCGACCTATACCTTCAAGGGTACCGCCTTCCAACCTTTTTATCATTATCTTATTTGTTCTGCTGTCTAATGTATCAATATATTCAAAAACACTTCTAACCCAGGAGTATAATCTACCCTCAATGTATGTTACCCTATCCTCATCTATTAGTTCATCAATAATTTTTGATAAATAAGACGTCTTATTGTCTTTAAAGCTAATGTACTTTAATGCATCTTTTCGAGGTACTCCAGTTGTTTCTTCCATAATTTTATTGCAAATATAAGTTTTTATTACTGCTTCATTATTTTCAACATCATATTTTATATCTCCAGAGTTTATTAAATTTTCAAATTTTGAAAAACTTAAATTTAATAAGTTTTCTTTTTTTATAAATTGTCCTATAACTCTTTTTACTTCACCCTCGAAAGCCTCTGAATTCTTATTAAAAATTGAACTGTATATAAGCTCTACTTTGCTACTATAATCCGCATAAAGGCTGTCACTCCTTTGTATTAGCTTTACATTTTTTTTCAATTCCATAAAAATATTATCTATTGAT
>JBKECF010000027.1:0-1189 GCA_047974375.1 Lachnospirales bacterium | reverse complement strand
TGATTAATAATCAGAGTTTCATCCATTTTTTCTTTACTCCAACAGTTCTTAGATCCTTATAAAACAAAGCATTCCAAGATGTGAGTTGTCAAAGATAGAATTTTAAAAGCAATTCACAACGGTTACGAAACACTTATCATTCCACAACGGTTGTCAAAGATAGAATTTTAAAAGCAATTCACAACTTACACTCCGTATCATTGAACAGGCTCGAAAGTTGTCAAAGATAGAATTTTAAAAGCAATTCACAACGGGCATGCTGATTGAATGTTTCTTCATTTGGTTGTCAAAGATAGAATTTTAAAAGCAATTCACAACAGTGCTTGCTGATTAAACAATTTCCCAGCAGTTGTCAAAGATAGAATTTTAAAAGCAATTCACAACGCCTGTGCGGTTGGTGTACCCGACTTGGTAGTTGTCAAAGATAGAATTTTAAAAGCAATTCACAACATTCCGCCACCCCAGCGGGTTTATTTGTCGTTGTCAAAGATAGAATTTTAAAAGCAATTCACAACACATTGCAAATATAAGTGAAGTATTTTGAAGTTGTCAAAGATAGAATTTTAAAAGCAATTCACAACCAAAGCGGTAACAGCAGCGGCGGCAAGCATGTTGTCAAAGATAGAATTTTAAAAGCAATTCACAACTAAGGGCAAAAGTACAACTTTATTTTAAAAGTTGTCAAAGATAGAATTTTAAAAGCAATTCACAACTACGCCATGTTTTACGTGTATAGGGTTTAGTTGTCAAAGATAGAATTTTAAAAGCAATTCACAACCCCTTGCGCTTACTTGCTGTTTTAGTGTAAGTTGTCAAAGATAGAATTTTAAAAGCAATTCACAACCTACAATGAGAACAAATGTAACAAGGAAGTGTTGTCAAAGATAGAATTTTAAAAGCAATTCACAACCTTCTATCTGTCAGGCAATGGAGCGGAAAGGTTGTCAAAGATAGAATTTTAAAAGCAATTCACAACTATGAGGAGTTCCTCGTTATTCTTCGAAACGTTGTCAAAGATAGAATTTTAAAAGCAATTCACAACGGATACTGATTGGACTTGTTGCTGGATTGGTTGTCAAAGATAGAATTTTAAAAGCAATTCACAACTATTCAGCACTTCCAAAAGAAGCTCTTATTGTTGTCAAAGATAGAATTTTAAAAGCAATTCACAACTTGCCCGCTTTCAAGG
>JBKECF010000088.1:0-1299 GCA_047974375.1 Lachnospirales bacterium | reverse complement strand
GTAATTTTGTTTTGTATAGAATGTCAAGGTTATTTCATGGTGAAAATTAACCTTCACAAGGCTCCCAAATAAAATAATACTGCTTTTTTAAAATTCCGGATATTCAGAAAATAAAAACTATGTGAATTTTTTAGAACTTTATTTGGGATTTAACTTTTTTAAGTTTCTTTTGGAATGAAATTTCGCCTTTAATGAGGTAGAATACTAATAGAAAAATAAAAACGAGCGTTAGAAAAATTATACTTCCATAAACCCATTTTAGCTTGGTTATTTTTTGCTCAATTTCCATTGAATAATCATTCAATAAGTTATTGATTGTTTTTCTTTCTGAGGTAATGATTTGTTGGGCGGTTTTTCCACTTTTATCATTGTAAATTTGATAATTGTCCCAATCATTCAATGCCAAATAATTATCGGCCATTCCGATGTAAATCTCTCTGTTCAGCACTAAATCACCAACGTTTTTTGCCAATTCATTTGCTTTTTGAAGTTCGTCAAGCGCTTCTTTGTGTTTTCTTTTAAGAGTATAAACTTCGGCAAGACCTTTTAATGAAAAAGCCTGAAGGCTATTTGCCCCCGCTTTTTGAGCAAAGGTATTGGCTTGTTTAAAAATAGATTCTGCTTCGTACAGTCGGTTTAGGGAGATTAGGCAATTTCCTTTATTGTAGGTAACTACGCTTTTATTGGCTAAAATTCTCTTTGTTTGTTTGAGAGAAGAATAAGTTTGAATTGATTTGTCAAAATACGTAATTGCAAGATCACAGCTTAGTTGGTCTGTGTAAATAAACCCTTTAATGCCGTAATTGTTGCCCATAACTGAACGTACGGAATCATTTTCGAGGTTGCTGCCGGCTATCTTATCTGCTTCGTCCAAAACCTCAAGCGCTTTGTCCGTTACACCGAGTTGATGATATTGTGCCGCTATTTTACTCAAAATATGAATCTGTAATATTGGGTCTTTCGTTGACTCATTTATTTCTCTCGCTTTTAGTGCGTAAACAAGTGATTTTTCAAAATCTCGTTTGGAAGAATATGCCGTGGAGGTTAAAAGCATCGCCTTTGCCTGCATCGTTTTGTTTGTGGGTTTTTGATTGTACAGGTCATTTGCCAGCTTAATTGCTTTGTCCGGATCGTCGTACAATTGTAAAATTCCATTATTGTACAAACTGTCTTCCTTTTTCTGTGCATTTATATTCAAACAAACAGCTAAAACGATACTGGTAAAAACGATATGAAAAAAAGACCTATTCGTGCAATACTGACTTCGGGGTTTTTTCGTGATTCTTTTCTTCTTTTATA
>JBKECF010000076.1:0-1623 GCA_047974375.1 Lachnospirales bacterium | reverse complement strand
TGTAAACAAATTGCCTTTAATACTCCTTGTTTTTTCTTCATCATAGGAGCCATATTTTCAAAAAAATCTTTACTAAAAAGTTTTCCTTCTCTTTTCAGTTCTTCTATATCCTTAATAGTCTCTTTTATATCTTTTGAAGTAATATCCGGAAATTCACCCATAAGTTTGCCATTTATATCTTTTTCTTCTTCCTTATACAAACTTATTATTTTGTAAGCCAAGTCATCCACAACGTGAATAGAGCCACTATTTATATCTATTACTATATTAAATCCATTTAATCTATACAGATGTATCATGTTCTTTTCCTTCTTTGATTTTATCATTAGAAAAGGCAGAACTTAGCCTTTAAATAGCTAGATTCTACCCCCTTTATACATCGTATTTAGCAGTGTTAAAACTGATTTTAACAGCACTTAATACTAATATTTTTATTTGTTCTTTTCTTGTTCACACTTTTGATTAGCCACACTACATGAAGTCTTACTTGCCGACTGACATGATGTCTGACACTCTCCACATCCACCACTTTTAAGTGATTGCATAAGGTTTTTTGTTTCTAAAGTTTTTATTCTTTTCATGGTTTCCTCCTTAAAGTTATTTTTTTTATTTTAACAAAGCTACCCTATTATGTCAATTTTTTAAGCATTGGAATTCTTGCAATAAAAAAGTGAAAATGATATAATGTGTCTATTAATTTACAATTTTATACAACTATATTCTTTTTAAAAGGGAGTAGCTGGCATTTAAATATTGTAGTAATAGCGTCAATACGATTTAATAAAATCCGCAATTACTTTAAATAGCGAGACTTTTAAACATTTTTTATGTTGTAAAGTCTTTTTATTATTTTAGGAGGTATATAACAACATGTTTTATCTGAAAAAAGTCAATGATATTCTAAAAGAACTGAACACTTCTATAGAAGGTCTTACTAATTCTCAAGTAAGCATAAATAAAGAAAAATATGGTTTAAATCAAATTGAAGAAAAAAAGAAAAAAAATATGGCTAAAATATTTTTAGAGCAATTTAAAGATTTACTAGTAATCATACTAATAATAGCTGCTATTATTTCTATGGCTACTGGAAATATTGAAAGTACAATTGTTATATTAGCAGTAATAATCTTAAATGCTATACTTGGAACGGTTCAATATATTAAAGCTGAAAAATCATTAGAAAGCCTAAAAAGTCTTTCGTCCCCTACTGCCAAGGTCATACGAAATGGCAACTTACTTGAAATCAAAGCATCTGATCTTGTAGTTGGTGATATTGTTAGACTTGAAGCTGGCGACATAGTTCCAAGTGATGGGCGTATTATTCAAAGTCACTCACTTAAAATAAACGAAAGTTCTTTGACCGGAGAGTCAGAATCTGTTGAAAAAACTCATGAAATCATACACGATAGTAAAGTCGCTTTAGGTGATCAATCTAACATGGTCTTCTCTAGTTCTCTTGTTACATATGGTCGCGGACTTGCTGTAATAACAGCTGTAGGCCATAATACGGAACTAGGTAAAATAGCTGACTTAATTTCCAATACCGCCAACAGAAATACACCTCTACAGACAAGTATGGATAATTTTAGTAAAAAATTATCCATTGTAATAATTTTTATTTGC
>JBKECF010000009.1:0-1010 GCA_047974375.1 Lachnospirales bacterium | reverse complement strand
TAGGCGTTATACGTTGGCTTTCTTTTTCTATGCCAATTCGAAATTCTTTAAATAATGGTATTATTAATTCAGATGATAACATCTGTTTCATTTTTTTCATTTATTCTCACCTTATACCTTTTACCATACTTTAGACCCACCTATTATATCATTCAGCCTAAACTTTCTCTAAAAATTTGATTACAAAAAAGAAGAGAGGCTGACATCTAGGTCAGCCTCTTAGATATTATTTATTTTTATTTTTCAACAAAACACCTAGAATTAAAGCACTAACGAGTGAACCTATTAGGATAAAGATTAAATAGAGAATAGGCTGACTGACTAGCATAATAACAAAAATCCCGCCATGAGGAGCCATCAGTTTAATCCCTAAAGCTCCTACTAAACCTCCTGCAACAGATGAACCAATAATGAAACTTGGAATCATACGAATTGGATCTGAAGCTGCAAATGGAATAGCTCCCTCAGTAATAAATGAAAATCCCATAATTAAATTAGTTAGACCTGCTTCTTGGTCTTTTTTAGAAAACTCATTTTTAAATAACATTGTAGCAATTGCAATGGCTAATGGTGGCACCATTCCTCCAGACATAACAGCTGCCATCACTACGCTACCACCTGTAGCAACACTAGCTGCTAGTGTTCCAGTTCCAAAGACATAATCGGCTTTATTGATTGGACCACCTAAATCGACTGCCATCATCCCACCTAGTAAAGCACCTAAAATAGCTGCATTTCCACCTGACAAATTATTTAAGAAGTTATTTAACCCTGTATTGATAGCTGACATAGGAATATTCACTAATAACATTAAACCACCTGTTATCAGTAAGCCAAAAACAGGATAAAATAAAATAGCTTTAATACCATCTAAAGATTTTGGTAAATTAGAAAAGACTTTTTTTAGAAAAACAATAACATACCCTGCTAAGAAACCACCTACTAATGCGCCTAAGAAACCTGACGGCATGGGTGCTTCTAATTGGCCAAAAGCAACACCAGATGACGCC
>JBKECF010000044.1:0-2061 GCA_047974375.1 Lachnospirales bacterium | reverse complement strand
TCCATGGGCTAGGGGATTACCATTTGTTTTAACTTCTTCTTCCCTATATAAGAAGGTGTGTCCTGATTGAGCTGCAATAATAGAATTAAACATAACAGATAAATCGCCACTTGTTGGGTTTTTCATACCTACAGGTGCATCAACACCACTTGATACTAATCTATGGCTTTGATTTTCCACACTCCTTGCACCTATGGCATGGTAACTTAATAAATCTTCCATATATGCAAAATTTTCAGGGTAGAGCATTTCGTCAGCAGATGTTAAATGAGAAGCTTCTATTGCTTGTATGTGCATTTTTCTAATAGATCTTATACCTTCTAAAATATCTGATTTACCAGAAGGGTCAGGTTGATGAAGCATACCTTTATAACCTTTTCCGTTGGTTCTTGGCTTATTGGTATAAACTCTTGGTACTAAAAACAGTTTTTCTTTAACTTCTTCTTGTATTTTAGAAAGTCTTGTTACATAGTCTAAAAGTGCTTTTGGGTCGTCAGCGGAACAAGGGCCAATAATCAATAGGAATTTATTGCTTTTGCCTGTAATTATATTTTTTAATTCTTCATCTCTACCATCTTTTATTTTCTTTAAGTGGAGAGGAAGTTTAATTTCTTCTTTTAATATTTCTGGCTTAGGTATTTTCTTTATAGTTTTTATCATGTTTATTCTCCTCTTAGATACTAAATTATCATATAATATTACATTATAGCCTATTTTAAAAAAAAATTAAAGATTAATACTTGAATATAATATATATTTGTGATAGAGTACAAAACGTAAAATAATTTTAGGAGTGTGATTATGAAAAAATATTTGGCAGAATTTATAGGGACATTTGTCTTGACTTTTATGGGCTGTGGAGCTGCCGCAATTTCTGGTGGTATTGATGGTGTTTTAGGGATTTTAGGAATTGCTTTTGCATTTGGTTTATCCATTGTTGCTATGGCATATTCAATTGGTAATATATCAGGTTGCCATATTAACCCTGCTGTATCCTTTGCTATGTTTTTATCTAAAAAATTAGATAGTAAAGACTTTACGTACTATGTTATTGCACAGTTTTTAGGTGCTATAGTTGCTGCTATATTGCTAAAGCTAATTACAACAGGCATGGTAGACCCTGGGATTACTGGATTAGGAACCAATGGCTTTGGCTCTGCTAGTTATGTAGGCTTGAGCATGGTTGGTGCTATTATTGTGGAAATTGTTTTAACTTGCATATTTTTATTGGCTATTCTTGGAGTTACATCTAAAGAGGAAAATAGTTCAATTGCAGGTTTAATAATTGGTTTAACTTTAACTTTTGTTCATATTATAGGTATTCCTTTAACAGGAACAAGTGTTAATCCGGCTCGTAGTTTTGGACCTGCATTATTAAGTGGTGGACAAGCTTTATCACAAGTGTGGGTATTTATTGTTGCTCCTTTAATTGGTGCGGCAATTGCGGCATATATTTGGAAAATTTTAAATGATAAATAGATTATAAGTAATAGTATAATTTATAATTATATATTAAAATTTTGATTAAATATTTATTAGAAGGGTTTAGGTTAAAAATTCTTAATCTATCCCTTTTTTTTATGTAAAGTAACTTAGTAAACTATAAAAAAACTTGATTTGTAAAAGTGTAGATATTTATAAAATTAGCTGTTAAAATAGTAAATTAGAAAATGATATTATTATTTATAATAATTATCTAAAAAGCGAAACAGGTATTTGATTAAAATATAAAACCAAGCGCAAATCAAAAGTAAAAAAGATTTATATATCTTTTTTACGTGTACCTAATTTTGGCTTTGATTTTCTAAAAAAACACAAGAATTAAACTTATATTAATTCTTGTGTTTTTAATTTTGGAAAAATTTTTTAAGTTTAGTTATTTGCTCTAATTGTTCCACCACCTAAAACCTGATCAAATTCATCATAAAAAACAATAGCTTGTCCCGGCGTAATTGCACGTTGAGGGATTTCAAAGTTAGCTAATAATATATTATCTTCAACAAAAGAAAGTTGGCAAGGGGATTTTATGTGGTTATATCTAATTTTTCCATAGCATTTTAT
>JBKECF010000093.1:0-1186 GCA_047974375.1 Lachnospirales bacterium | reverse complement strand
TTCTTCCATAATTTCTTGATAAACTTTCTCACATTCTTTTGAATTACTAACATCTAATTTTTTATAACTAACATTTTCATGTTTGTAAGATAATTCACCTAAATCTAAAGCAACAACCTTTGCTCCATTATCTGCAAATAATGTTGCCATCTCTTTTCCCAAACCTCTAGATCCACCTGTAATACTTGCTCCTTTACCTGCTAATTTTTCCCTGATGACACTCCTTAATTTTGTGAAATTTTAAAAGGTGAATAACAGTTCACCTTTGTTACACCTCGAATATACTCAGTTTCTCTAAAGAAGTCAACTAGAATTTGAATGCGTTTACATTAAATAGAGTTAAAAATACTTTAAAAGGCTGATACCACACTAATTTCACAGTCTCTATAAATTTTTTTTATAGCAAATCACCTAAAAGTCTTTCATAATAAAGATTTCTCAGATTTATTAGAAAATAATAAAACAAAAAGTACTTATTTTAAAAAAGTGAATATACATTCACTTTTTGTTGTTCCATCTGGTTATTCCAATTTTATTTCTTTATTTTAAAATAACAACTACAGTTTGTGAAACGAATTGAACAAATAGCAAAAAAGTATAATAGTTTGGTATTCTAACACAATTCTACTCATTTGTTTTTAATGATTAAACAAAAATAGATTGATCTAAAAAGACCAATCTATTGAATAATATTTAAGTAATTTCTTTAGGCATGATGAAAGTTAATAAGAAACCTAATACTGAAAAACCAAAAATGATATACATGGCAACATCCAAGCCATAATGATCTCCAACTATTCCAATAAGTGGCGCAAGAAATCCTCCTACACTCACTGATAAGCCTAAAGATATACCAGAAGCTAAACCTAGACTTTTAGGAACAAATGACTGACTTACTGCAATCAACGAGCCATAAGTACAATTCATGGCAAAACTAATAGGAATTATTAAAAAGATACTTACATTTAAATGGTTACCTGTAATAAAAATGAATATCAGTGGCACTAAAGCCGCAAAACCAAATTTAACTAACTTATTTAAACCGAAATGGTCTGCTAATCGACCACCAAAAAGGGTTGCCAAGACTCCTACTAAAGAGTAAAGGGTTAAATTACCATTGGCACTTGTTTCAGATATCATAAATTTACTAATAAAGAATAAAGGAATAAAAGTAGTCAACGCATAC
>JBKECF010000085.1:0-1304 GCA_047974375.1 Lachnospirales bacterium | reverse complement strand
ATACATTTTGACGCTAATGACTATGAACTATTCCATAAAACAAAATTAGTAGAGGAACCAGAATAATGAAAAATTATATAGTAGAAATAATAGTAGGTTCAGTATTCTTGATATGTTTTGTAACACTATTCTTTATGTTATGTTTTGGAATAGCACTACCTATTCAACTTCAAACAATGTTTGATACAATGTTAGGAATCTTAGTAGGTTACCTATCTCACTCCTCATTATCTAAAAAGAGAAGTGAAATAAGAGAATCTGAAAAGAAAACAAAAGAGCTAGATAAATAGGTTATAATTAAATTAGGAATAGGGAATGACTCCGTTGGACTATTCTGGTAACCAAGAAATACGTAAAACAATTTTTGACTAATCTATATCAAACTTTATTGGTGCTAAAACACTAATAGCAAAATGAATGACTACCAGCAATGGTAGTTTTCTTTTTGTCAAGTCTTTTATTACTTGTATATACCATATTTATTAGAACACCTCTCTAAAACAACAGTATACTTAGGTTATATGAGGGTAAAAATAAATTAAAAAAAAGTATAAAAAAGTATAAAAAAGTATAAAAAAGGTGTATACTATAAGTGTAAAAGATATAGGAAATAAAAATGAAAAGATTAGAAAAAGTATTAAACACATTAACAAAAGAACAATTAGACACATACTACACAGACTACTTAGGAATAGATAGTAGAATCAATGAAAGTAAAGAGGACATTGTTAAGTGAATAACATATTCTCTAACTGCTGATAGATATTATAATTGAAATTGAAGTGCTACAACAATGAATGATATTAAAGAGGACTTAGGTGAATGAGTGTTTCCAAATATGTTCAAAATAAATTAAACATTTTATAAAGGGTGGAAAACACCTTTTGTAAAGTGAGTAATTGAAAAATGAAAACTTTGATAAAGATTAGGAGGTAAATATGGCTTATAAAAGTGCTAAAATTACAGATAAAATACACCACAAGTTATTTAATCACTGTAAAAAAAACGGAATCAAAATACAAGACTTTATTGATTCAGCAATTATCGAAAAAATAAACAAAGAAAAATAGGAGGACATTATGTCAAAAACAAACATTATATCTGTGATTGGAAAGATTAAAGTTAATGACCCATTATCACAGACAAACTTAAAAAAATATGACAAGATAGTAGAACTTGTCGAACAACACGAAGTCAATGATAAAGAATCATACCAAGTGACAAAGGACGCACTTGTTGACTTAAAAAAAGTGGAAACAGCAATACTGTTACCATACACAACAGAAAAGAAAGAACTTTATGAG
>JBKECF010000074.1:0-13248 GCA_047974375.1 Lachnospirales bacterium | reverse complement strand
ACACAAAGATTTAAAGTGACGATGCGCCTATGTAAAACACCCGTTCCCATACCGAACACGATGGTTAAGACATAGACGGCCGATGGTACTTGTTGGGTAACTGACTGGGAGAGTAGGTGGTTGCTTTATTATGCCGACGTGGCTCAATTGGCAGAGCAGCTGACTTGTAATCAGCAGGTTATCGGTTCAAGTCCGATCGTCGGCTTTTTTTCCTTATAACTATTATAGTTTTTAAGGGCCTTTAGCTCAGTTGGTTAGAGCACCCGGCTCATAACCGGGCGGTCCAGGGTTCGAGTCCCTGAGGGCCCATATTTTTAGCAAGGCCCAATAGCTCAGTTGGTTAGAGCGCTGGCCTGTCACGCCAGAGGTCGAGGGTTCGAGTCCCTTTTGGGTCGTTTAACACCGTAAGGTGTTTTTTTATGTTTCTAAATATTAAAAACACAAAAAAAGTGCTGTATCGAAATAAAAAATATCATCAAACCAAAAGGCAATATTAAGATATTATATACAAAAAAGCAAAAAGAGCGATGGGTTTTCGCTCTTTTTTTAATTAAAGTTTTAATCAAGTATTCTAAAGTATGGATTCTACTTTATTAACTATATTTTCAACAGTAAAACCAAATTTATTAAACAATTCTTTGGCTGGTGCAGAAGCTCCAAAGCCGCTCATAGTTACTAACTCACCATCAAAGCCAATGTATTTATGCCATCCGTAATTTGAAGCTGCTTCAACTCCTACTCTTGCTCTTATGGATTTAGGTAAAATAGCTTCTTTATATTCTGGGCTTTGTTCTTCGAAAACTTCAAAGCTTAACATACTAACTACTCTAATATTTTTACCTTTTTTACTTAATTCTTCAGCAGCTGATATACCTAAAGCTACTTCAGAGCCTGTAGCAATTATTATTGCATCAGGTGTAGCACTACAATCTTTTATAATATACCCACCTTTAAGTGCATCTCTACCATCTTTGCAAACAATAGGGCAACCTTGTCTTGTTAAAACAAGAGCAGATGGGCTTTGTCTGTTTAACGCTAAATACCATGCAGCTGCAGTTTCATTTGTATCACATGGTCTAAATACTGTAAAGTTTGGTAAACTACGTAACATAGCTAATTGCTCAATAGGTTGATGAGTTGGTCCATCTTCACCTACACCAATACTATCATGTGTTAATATATTTATAATAGGTTGGTTCATAAGTGCGGCAAGTCTAAGGGATGGTTTCATATAGTCGGCAAAAACAAAAAAGCCAGATATATATGGTCTTACACCACCATGTAATGCCATTCCGTTCGCCATTGCTGTCATTGCATGCTCTCTTATACCAAAATGCAAATTAGCACCACTTCGATCTTCTTTTGAAAAATCTCCCCTGTCTTTCATAATAGTTTTTGTAGAAGGTGCTAAGTCAGCTGAACCGCCAAATAAATTAGGTACATATTTACAAGCTTTATTTAACACTTTTTCTGAAGATACACGAGTTGCTAAATCACCTTCATAAGTCCAAAAGTCTTCTTCTTTAAGTAAATCTACTTCTATATTATTTGAGTACCATGAAAGGTATTCTTTATAAAGCTCAGGGTTTTCAGATTTATATTCTTCAACTAATTTATTCCATGTAGATTCTTTTTCTTTTAGTTTTTTTACTATTTTTTCCATTTCATTTTTAACATCGGAAGATACTGTAAATTCATCTTCAGTAAATCCAAAATTTTCTTTCATTAATTTTATTTCATCAACACCTAAAGGTTCGCCGTGGGCAGAGCTTTTGCCTTGCTTATTTGGAGCACCATAACCAATTAAAGTATTAACTTTTATTAATGTAGGCCTACTGTTTTTTTTTGCTTCAACTATGGCTTTAGTAATTTCATCTGTATTATTACCGTCAGTAACTTCTAAAGTATGCCAGTTGTATGCGTCAAATCTTTTAATTACATCTTCTCTAAAGGCTATGTCTGTACTACCTTCTATAGTGATTTTATTAGAATCGTAAAAAAGTATAAGCTTACCAAGCTCTAAAGTACCAGCTAAGGAAATTGCCTCGGCAGAAACACCCTCCATAAGGCAACCATCTCCACATAAAGCATATGTGTAGTGATCAACTATCTTGTGTTTCTCTGTATTAAATTTATTTCCTAAATAACTTTCGGCTAATGCCATACCTACAGCATTTGCGATGCCTTGACCCAGTGGACCTGTTGTTACTTCAACACCCACAGTATGGTTGTATTCCGGATGTCCAGGTGTTAAAGAATTTAGTTGTCTGAAATTTTTCAGGTCTTCTATTGTTAAACCATAGGAAAATAGGTGTAACAAAGAATAAATTAAAGCAGAGCCATGACCTGCTGAAAGTACAAACCTATCTCTGTTGTCCCATTTAGGATTTAATGGGTTATGGTTCATATGTTCACTCCATAAAGTGAATGCTGTTGGTGCTGCTCCAAGAGGTAAACCTGGATGCCCTGAATTTGCCTTTTGTATGGCTTCTGCCGATAAAACTCTAACTGTGTTAATTGCTTTTGTAGACATGTTATCATCCTTTCGAAATATATTATAAAATATTTTTAGATTATAAATTTATTTTTTTTCGATTAATAATCTCAGTAAAGTATATAATATTAGCAAGCAAATTACAAATTTACCTATTTATTTTATAAATAAGTAAAAGATATAATTTTATGTTAAAATATTAAAATAAATAGGTGAGGTGAAAAATGGTTATAACAGATATTGTCCAACAAAAGAATAATGAAAAAAGATATTCTATTTTTATAGATAATAATTTTGCATTTGGTATAACAGATGTTGATGTATTATTTTACAAGTTAAAAATTAACGAAACAATTACTCAAGAAAAATATAATACAATTATTGAAACTGCAGTAATGGAACGTGCCAAAAACATTGCATTTAAATTTTTAGGTTATAAAGCTAGAACGGAAAAAGAAGTGCGTGAAAAGTTGAAAAAATATGAATTTAAAGAAGATATAATAGGTGAAACTATTAGTATTTTAAAAAGTTACAATTATATAGATGACAGAAAATATGCTGAAGACTTTACAAAGGAAAAAATTAAGTTAAATAAATATGGTAGCTATAGAATTAAACACATGCTCTATGAAAAGGGTGTGCCAAGGGATATAATAGATGAAATTGAATTTGAAGAAGACAGCCAGCTGGAAACGGCAATGAGCTTACTAGAAAAAAAATATAGGAACTCAGAAAATCCAGACTATAAAGAGAAGCAAAAAATATGTGGGTTTTTACAAAGAAAGGGCTATTCTTACGACATTATAAATAAAGCGTACAACAGGGTTTTTGGAGATTATTATGAGTGAAATTATTAAAGAAGGAACAGTAAATAGAATAGTCTATTATAGTGATGATACAAATTATACTGTATTTGAAATAATCGATGAAGAGGATAATAGCGATTTAACCTGTGTGGGTCATATACCAAAGTTGCTTTCTGGGGAATACGTAAAATTATCGGGTAACTTCAGCTATCATAGTATTTACGGTGAACAATTTAGTGTTACTGCATACGATAAAACTACACCTAGCTCAACTTACGGAATCGAAAAATACTTGTCCTCTGGCATTATACCTGGTATAGGTGATGCCATGGCTAAAAGAATAGTTAAAAAGTTTGGCTTGAAAACTTTAGAAATAATAGAAAAAGAGCCAGACACATTGGCAGATATACGAGGCATTACTTTAAAAAAAGCAAGGCAAATAAATAAAATTTTTATAGATGAAATAGTAACACGTGACATTATGATTTTTTTACAGGGTTTTGATATATCGGCAGTATACTCTATGAAGATATACAAAAGATTTAAAAAAGACACGATAGAAATAATTAAAAAGAATCCTTATATTCTTGCTGATGAAATTGAGGGCATAAGTTTTAAAATAGCAGATAGTATTGCCATGAAAATGGGTATTGAGTCTAGCTCGCCTTTTAGGTTAAAGTCAGCCATAAAGTTTTCACTGATGCAAGGCATACAAAATGGAAATACATATTTACCAAGGGAACAATTATATAATGAAGTGGCATCTATAGTACCTATAAATAACGAGATTTTTTTAGACTTATTAAAGGAAATGCAAATGGATAATATTATTATCCAAAAGCTGATTAATGAAAATTGTGTATACTTAAATATTTATTTTTATAGTGAGAATTATATCGCTAAAAAGCTAAATGACTTAGTCATAAATAAAGTAGAAAAAGATAATAAACTTTTAAAGGAAATTAAAAACTTTGAAAAGAATAACGATATTACTTTAGCAAAGGAACAAAAAGAGGCTGTGTTAGAATCCCTATGTCAAAGTATACTTGTTATAACTGGCGGTCCAGGTACAGGAAAGACAACAACTATACGAGCTATTATAAATATTTTAGAAAATCGTGGATATGAAGTAATATTAGCAGCCCCTACAGGACGAGCAGCAAAAAGAATGGAAGAAACAACTGGCATGGAGGCAAAAACAATTCATAGGCTTCTAGAAATTAACTTTTCTAAAAATGAAACCCATCAAAATTTTGAACGAAATGAAGATAATCCATTAGAAGCTGATGTAATAATTCTTGATGAAAGTTCTATGATTGATAATATGCTTATGTACAGTTTTTTAAAGGCTGTTTCTATGGGCACAAGAGTTATTTTAGTTGGAGATAAAGACCAACTTCCTTCTATAGGTGCAGGCAATGTACTTAAGGATATAATATCTAGCAATGTAATAAAAGTTGTACGTCTAGATGAAATATTTAGACAAGTAAAAACTAGTCAAATTACTACAAATGCTCATAAAATTAATCATGGGGAATATCCCGATTTAAATATAGAAAATAGCGATTTTTATTTTGTTGAACGTAACAATATAGATATGGTACAAAAAGAACTAGTAAATTTAGTCGTTAATAGGCTACCAAAATTTAAAAAATTTAATTCACCTCAAAATATACAAGTTCTTACACCTATGAGAAAATCACCTTTAGGCGTAAATAATTTAAATAGTCTTTTACAAGCTGCAATAAATCCACCCCATAAAAGTAGAAATGAAAAGGAATACAGGAATATTACTTTTAGAGAGGGCGACAAAGTTATGCAAATTAAAAATAATTATAATATAACTTGGTCGGAATATAATAAAGAAACCAATACAATGAAAAGTGGAACAGGCGTATACAATGGAGATGAAGGCACACTTGAAAAGATTGACGAAAATAACGAGCTTTTAATAGTAAAGTTCGATGACAGAAAAGTTGAATACGAGTTTTCTCAAATGGAAGAATTAGAATTAAGCTACGCAATTACTATACACAAGTCTCAAGGGAGCGAATACCCTATAGTAGTTATTCCTGTACATAGTGGACCTTCTATGTTATTAACAAGAAATTTACTTTATACGGCTGTTACTCGAGGCAAGGAGTTAGTTGTAATTATAGGAAATAAAGACAAGTTGAATTTTATGGTAGACAATAACAAAGAAAGAAATAGATATTCCAATCTGGATTTTTTTCTGAAGGACATGGGAAGACTAACAGATGAAAATAATTGATTTTATTTTAGATATTATATACCCGCCTATATGTTTTGTATGTGATTCAAAAATACCCTTACGCCACGAGGAAAGAGACATTTGTAATGTGTGCAAAAATATTTTACAGCCTAAGGAGAAAGATTTTTCTTGTAAAATTTGCAACAGAGAAACTAAGGGTTCAGACTACTGCAATATATGTAAGAAAAAAATACGTCATGGTATTAAATTTTATTTTACAAAAAACTATTATTTATTTGAGTATATGGACCTAGGCCAAAATGTAGTTCAACGATTTAAGTATAAGGGTCAGTTATATTTAAGCAAGTCATTTTCTAGGCTTTTTAAGGAATGGTATAGAGGTGAATTTTCTGAAGTAGATGTAATTATACCTGTACCTATGTATAAGGACAAAGAAAAGAAAAGAGGATATAACCAAAGTGATTTTATTGCAAAGATGGTAAGTGACATCCTTAATATAGAATATAAAAAGATATTAATAAGGGTTAAAAATACAATACCCCAAAGTAAATTATCTGTGGAAAGCAGATACAAAAATTTAAATAACGTATTTGAATTAAATAGAAATTTTGATATTATGAATAAGAATATTTTACTAGTAGATGACATATACACTAGTGGAAGTACAGTAAATAATTGTGCTAAAGTATTAATGAAAAATGGAGCTAGGTCCGTAGTTACTTTTACTTTGGCTATGACGGAATATAGACGAAAAGATGGAAGTGAATAATAAGAAAGGGAAAAATATGGAAAAAGTAGTTGTAGGTATGAGTGGTGGAGTAGATAGCTCTGTATGCGCATATTTACTTAAGAAGCAAGGTTATGATGTAATAGGCGTGACAATGCAAATATGGCAAGATGAAGATACTTGCTCTTTAGAAGAAAATGGCGGTTGCTGTGGGCTATCTGCAGTAGAAGATGCAAGAGCTGTGGCGAATAAATTAGAAATACCTTATTATGTAATGAACTTTAAAAATGATTTTAAAGAAAATGTAATTGATTATTTTATTAATGAATATGAAGGCGGAAGAACTCCAAATCCATGTATTGCATGTAATAGATATGTAAAGTGGGAGTCCCTTCTCAATAAATCCTTGCAACTAGGAGCAAACTATATAGCAACTGGACATTATGCGAAAATTATAAAAAATAATGGCAGGTACACATTACAAATGTCAAAAACAAAGGCAAAGGATCAAACCTATGCTTTATACAATTTAAGCCAAGAACAGCTAAAACGTACTTTAATGCCAGTAGGAGAATTTACAAAAGACGAAATAAGAGATTTGGCATTGAAAATAGGATTAGACGTTCATAATAAGCCAGATAGCCAAGAAATTTGTTTTGTACCTGATGATGATTACGGCAGATTTATTAGGGAAAATAGTAATAAAAAAATACATGAAGGGAATTTTTTAGATATAGAAGGGAATATAATAGGCGAGCATAAAGGTATACCATATTATACTATTGGTCAACGCAAGGGTTTAGGTGCTTTTGGCAAGCCTATGTTTGTTAAAAAAATTAATATCAATACAAACGAAATTATTTTATCAGATAATAAAGATTTATTTGACAAAATATTATATGCAACAGATGTAAATTTTATGGCAATGGAAACTTTTAAGGAAACTAGAGCTTATGGCAAAATAAGATATAATCAGGAAAAATCTCCATGTACAGTTACTTCATTAGATGAAAATGAAATTGAGAACTTAGGCTTTAAAAGTAGAAAAAATCTAATAAAGATAGAGTTTGACCAAGCACAAAGGGCAGTAACACCAGGTCAAGCTGTAGTGATATATAATGATGAAAACATGGTTTTAGGCGGGGGAACGATTGTTTAAATGCTTGAAAATAAAATATCTGTAAGAAATTTAGTAGAATTTATATATAAAAATGGCGACATAGATACAGATTATTTACGTAGTAAAACACGAGATGAACAACTTAAAATAATGCAATTGGGAATAAAACTTCATGAGAAGTTACAAAAAGAGAGGGAGAAAGAGTATTTAAATGATGGCTTAAGCTACTGTAGTGAGATACAAGTTAAATGCAACCATAAGGTTAATAATACAGAATTTGAAGTAATAGGCAGAATAGACGGTCTTGTAGTATTGGACAACACCGTCCTTATTGAAGAAATAAAAACTACCTCAAGAAAATTGGAACATTTAAACTTTCATAGTAATTTAGAGTATAAGTATCAAGCTATGATGTATGCCTATATTTTTGGTAAAGATTTCGATTTTAATTTTATAAAGGTGAGAATTACTTATATTAGTCGCGAAACTAGAGAAATAGCCTATTTTGAAGAAGATTTTACATTGGAAATACTGGAAAAGTTTTTTTTACAAACTTTGGAAGAATATTATGTTTTTGTGAAATTAAAAAAACACATTAATGAAAAGGTAATAGATACAGGCAACAAAGTAAATTTCCCATTTTTAAATTATAGAAAAAATCAACGGGATTTAATGAAAGCGACTTATATTACAATAGAAAAAGGAAAAAAATTATTTGTTGAAGCGCCAACGGGGATTGGTAAAACAATATCTGTATTGTTTCCAAGTATAAAAAGAATTGCACAAGGTAAAGAAGAAAAAATATTTTATATAACAGCTAAAACCATAACAAGGGGAGTGTGTGAGAATTCTTTATATTTACTTAAAGAATCGGGTTTACATATTAGTTCTATAACTTTAACAGCAAAAGAAAAAATATGTTTTATGGATGAAGTTAAATGTAACCCTGACATTTGTAAATATGCAAAGGGTCATTTCAATAGAATTAACAATGCTGTGTTAGACATTGTAGAAAATGAGAGTATTATTACACGCCAAATAATAGAAGAATATAGTCAAAAACATTTTGTTTGCCCCTTTGAATATCAATTGGATATCTCTTATTTTTCCCATGTAGTTATTGGAGACTACAACTATGTGTACAATCCACGGGCTCAGTTAAGACGATTTTTTGATGACAATAAAAATGACTATATTATATTAATAGATGAGGCTCATAATTTAGTAGATCGTGGCAGGGATATGTTTTCGGCGCAGATTAGTAAAAGTGATGTGCTTTATATAAAAAAGGTAAGTACCAATAAATACGTAACTAAATCAGCTACAAAACTAAATAATTATTTAGTGGAAATAGGAAGTGAAATATCCTTCAATGAAGTAATACCTGAGGAAATCGAACTTTATAATTTAGTAGAAGAATGTAAGTATAATATGGTTAAGTGGTTTGAAGATGATGTTGAGGCCAAGGCTGACATAGAATTATTAAATGTATTTTTTAGGCTAGATACTTTTTTAAAAACATCAGATTATTATAATAAAAAATATAGAACCTTAGTTAAAAAAGATAAAGGAGATTTAACTATAAATTTAATGTGCTTGGATCCATCAACAAGATTAAACCTAGTAAATGACTGCTGTAAATCAGTTATATTTTTTTCAGCAACTTTATCGCCCTTAGAATATTTTTCCAGTGTTTTTGGTGGTACAAAAAAAGATTATTGTATAAATTTGGAAAGTCCATTTAACAAAAATAATTTATGTATAGCACGAGATAGTACTGTATCTACATATTATAAAGATAGAGAGAAAAACTATGAAAAAATTGCTTGTAGGATCAATGAAATTATAAATTATAAAAGTGGGAATTATTTAGTATTTTTTTCATCCTATGTTTTTTTAGAAAAAGTTTACAATTTATATACAAGTAAATTTAATAATAATATAATTATTCAAGAACCTAATATGAGTGAAGTAGATAGAGAAGATTTTTTAAATAAATTCAAGATAGACAGCAAAACTTTAGGATTTGCTGTGTTAGGTGGAGTTTTTTCTGAAGGTATCGACTTAAGTGGCAAACGGTTAATTGGTGCAATCATTGTAGGAGTGGGTCTATCAAGTTTAAACTTTGAGGATGATGTTATAAAGGACTATTACGATAAAAAAGCAGGAACAGGATTTGACTATGCATATAAATTTCCAGCTATGAATAGGATTTTACAAAGTGCTGGCAGAGTTATAAGAGAAGAAGAGGATAAAGGGGTAGTAGTGCTTTTAGATGTACGTTATAATAGAGATGATTACAGTAAGTTATTTCCAAAACATTGGGACCATATATTTAATTACAATAGTGATACAATAAAAGATTTTTGGGCAAAAAAAGGTGAAGAAAAAATCTAGAAATTAGATTTTTTCTTCACCTTTTTTTAGATTCCGGCATTTTTAAGTTTTTCGGCTTGTTCTGTAGTTATTAGGGTATCCATAACTTCATCTAAGTCCCCATCTAAAACACTATCGAGGCGGTGTAAAGTAAGACCAACTCTATGGTCTGTAACACGACCTTGAGGGAAGTTATAAGTTCTAATTTTTTGACTTCTATCACCTGTACCAACTTGGCTTTTTCTTTCGGCAGAAATTTCTGCATTTTGTTTTTCAATTTCTAAATCAAGAAGCCTAGCACGTAATATCTTCAAAGCTTTGTCTTTGTTTTTTAATTGAGATTTTTCATCTTGGCAAGATATAACTATTCCAGTTGGCTCGTGGGTAATACGCACTGCAGAGTCTGTTGTGTTAACAGACTGTCCGCCGTTTCCAGAGGACCTGAACACGTCAACACGAACATCGTTCATATCTAACTCAACGTCAACCTCTTCTGCCTCGGGTAAAACAGCAACTGTAACTGTAGATGTATGTATACGTCCGCTGGATTCTGTACTAGGAACTCTTTGAACTCTGTGTACTCCGCTTTCGTATTTAAGACGGGAGTATGCACCATTACCTTTTATAAGGAAGGAAACTTCTTTAAAACCGCCAATACCATTTTCGTTGGAGCTCATAAATTCAGTTTTCCATCTTTGTCTTTCAGCGTATCGGCTGTACATTCTAAATAAATCTGCTGCAAATAATGCGGCTTCGTCGCCTCCGGCGCCACCACGAATTTCTACAATAACGTTTTTATCATCATTAGGGTCTTTTGGTAAAAGTAAAATTTTTATTTCTTCATTTAAATCCTCTTGTTTTACTGTATTTTCTTTTAATTCCTCTTTTACTAGTTCTCTAAAATCATCATCAAGTTTTTCATCTAACATAGCTTTAGATTCAGCTATTGCCTCTGTAACTTCTTTATATTCTTTGTATTTTTCAATTAGGGGTGAAAGCTCGCTATGTTCTTTCATTAATTCACGCCATTTATTTTGGTCGGCAATTACATCAGGATCGTTTATTAGCAGCCCCAATTCTTCAAATCTTTTTATTATTTCTTCTAATCTTTCGTACATTATATCTCCTTCTTGTATCCAAAAATAACTCTGTCATGACCTTGCAAGTCCTTTATTAATGTAATGTCATAAAAATTTAAGCTCATTATATTTTTTAAGTCTTCTCCTTGGTTATAGCCTATTTCAAAGATTAATAGGCCGTTATTTTCTAAGTAATCTATACCTTCATTGCAAATTTTTCTATAAAAATCTAGACCATCTAAGCCACCTTCTAAAGCTAAATGGGGTTCGAAATTAATAACATCATCCATTAGTTCTAGCATTTCGCTATTAGTTATATAGGGAGGGTTTGATGTTATTATATCAAATTTTTCATTTATATTGGTAAATAAATCTGATTCTATAAAATTTATTTTTAAGTTATGGTATTCTGCGTTTTCTATAGCCACGGCTAATGCTTTAGTACTTATATCTACTGCAGTACTAAGGATGTTTACTGATTTACCAATGGCTATAGGTATGCAACCACTACCAGTGCCTATGTCTAATAACTTTTTAAAAGATTTTAATTTAATTTCATCTATAGCTTTATAAACAAGTATTTCAGTATCTCCACGGGGTATCAATACATTTTCATTTACATAAAATTTCATGTTCATAAAATAAATATGATTTAGTATATAGGCAATAGGTTCTTTGTTTTTTCTCCTATTTAAATAGTTTTCGTACCTGGAGAAGTTGCTATGAGTTATATTATCTGTAGTAGTAAGTAATTGTACTTTATTTATATTAAGTATGTCCATAAGCAAAAGTTTTGCATCAATATCATAAGATATACTGTGTTCTTTTAAAAAATTTCTGCCATAAGTAAGTGCTTCTTGAATTGTCATAGCTCACTCTCCAAAACTCTTTCCATTGCGGCAATTGCTACTTCTATTTGGTCGTCGTCTGGCTCTTTTGTTGTTAAGTGTTGCAATTTAATTCCTGGATAACTTACTATTTTTACAAATTTGCTAGATGAAGATCCTGCCCATTTTAGTACTTCATAAGAAACACCTGCAATAAATGGGACAAAAACTATTCTAGATACTAATCTTGTTGCTACGTTAGTAGAAGGTACAAGCATAAAAAATAACATACTAATAATAATTACAAATACTAAAAAACTAGTACCACATCTGTTATGAAACCTAGAATGTTCTCTAACGTTATTAACTGTTAGCTCTTTTTCGGCTTCAAAAGTATTTATAGTTTTGTGTTCAGCACCATGATATTTAAATAATCTTTTTACATCTTTATTTTTAGAAATTAAAACAAGATATATAAGAAAAATACCAAATCTAATTATCCCTTCAAAAAAGCTAAGTACATATATATTATTATTGATTATAGGGCGTAAAAAGCTAGCTAAAAAAACAGGTAGCCACATAAAAAGTAAAACAGATAGGCAAATTCC
Source organism: Lachnospirales bacterium (assembly GCA_047974375.1). Taxonomy (GTDB): domain Bacteria; phylum Bacillota; class Clostridia; order Lachnospirales; family CAMZNU01; genus JBKECF01. The sequence goes on along the minus strand of JBKECF010000074.1, from coordinate 978 downwards.
TAATACGGCACTTATACCTATTATTATACTGTTTAGCTTTTCACCGAATTTATTTGTTAAGTATTGCTCAAATTTAGATAGTTCTTCCTCTTCCTCGAGGCCAGCCATATCGAAAGATTTATTTAATATTTTATAACCTGTTATCATAGAGTCTATAAATGCAACTACACCTCTAACTAAGGGAAGTTTTAATATTTTAGCTCTTTCTTTTTTAGAAAAAAATTCTTCATCTATATTTATATTTCCTTTTGTGTCACGTACAGCAACGGCGTAGTTTTTTTTGCCACGCATCATTACACCTTCTATTACTGCTTGACCGCCTATGTGGGTTCTCTTCATTTAATCACTCATTCCTTTATATGACATTTTAATAAAAAAATGGGGTTGAATTCAACCCCATTTTTTTACGAAATTCGTTAAATGCGATGCAGATAATTTTGCAAAACAAAATTTATTTATCGCGGTTATATTTTTTGTTGAACTTGTCAACACGACCACCAGCTTCAAGTAATAGCTTTTGGCTACCAGTATAAAAAGGATGGCATTTAGAACAAACTTCAACTTTAATGCTTTCTTCAGTTGAACCTGCCACAAATTCGTTACCACAAGCACAAGTTATTGTAGCTTCATAGTATTTTGGTTGGATATCAGTTTTCATATTTACACCTCATAATTTTATTTGGATACATGTTGGCATCCACTTTTATTAACTTGACAATAGTATCATAGAAAATAATAGTTGACAATGTTTTTTTTAAAACATTACACCATTTTTTTGACTTGATATGAATTTATTAGTTGTGAGATTGGGAGAATTAAATTTGCATTTATAAACTTGTTTTAAGAGTAATAAAAAATTGAAAGGTGTATCATTAAACGTGAAATTAGTAATCACTTAATTTTAGTGTAAAAGTATTATATTTTAGAAAGGAATGATAAATATGGCATTCACTCAAATGAACCTTGAAGAAAGACGCT
>JBKECF010000055.1:0-49886 GCA_047974375.1 Lachnospirales bacterium | reverse complement strand
GATTTAATAATAGCAGACGAATTAGGATATATTTCTTTTGATAAAGAAGCTTCAGAACTACTATTTACTTATCTTTCACTAAGAGCAGGAAGAAAATCTACAATAATAACCACGAATTTATCTTTTGAAAGGTGGGATGAAATATTTAAAGACCCAGTAATGACAGCTGCTATGATAGACAGGCTTACTCATAAGTCCTATATCGTTAATATGAATGGTAATTCTTACAGATTAAAAGAGACTCAGCTTTGGTTAGAAGAGCAATAATTTTTTTATCTTTACTAGAGGATTTTTGGATTAGAATATTTGGATTAGAATATAGAGGAAATTTCAGTTGACAAATACATCTTCAAAGTAATATTAATAAATTTCAAAACATATACATAAGTACAGAAGAAGCTTTATTTAATACAAATATAGATTTCAACAACAGAGGAGTTACAATTCTTGAAGAAAAAAAAATACTAGACGCAATACTTTTAAAAAACGTCCTGGAGTTAAACACAACAATTATAAATATATTAAATAAATATTTTAATGAAAATGCCTATTACACAAACAAGGTTATATTAAGATTACTAGAGATTCCTGTAGACTATTATAAAAGTATAAATGAAACAATCGACACCTATAACTTCAATAAAACATTGCAACTTTTAAAAGAAACAAAAAACAAGGACATTATTATTTCATTGGTCACAGATTATTATGCAAGTGTTTTAAATACACAAAATAATTTATATTCAGTTAACACAAATAAAGCTATAAGATATATCCTTTCCAACATAACACAAGATATAAGTTTAATGTCCATTGCTGAAACCTTAGAACTTTCACAGTCTTATATTTCACGGCTATTTGCAAAAGAAACAGGTATTAGCATTACTAAATTTGTTAATAAAAACAGAATTCAATATAGTATAAAACTACTACTTAAAAATGAGCTAAGCCTCCATGAAATCGCAGAAAAATCTGGATTTAACAGCTATAATTACTTCCTAAAAGTCTTTAAAGAAGAAACAAGCTATACTCCCAGTCAATTTTTCGAAAATCACTTTTCCAAGGAATCTTTAATCTAACTACATCCACATACACAAAAAGAACCAAGGGCAACCAACCCAAGGTTCTTTTACACACCTTACTCCCTAAAAGTTTCCTTAACAAATGGCATAAATAAACCGCCTTGCACCGTCCTATTTTTAAAATGCATAAACCCTCCCGTTTTTGTGTCTATCCAATCTGAAAATGGGACTCTATTAGGTGTTTCTTCCAAGAATTTATAAATTGGTTTAATAAACTTATTAAGCTCATCTTTAGTATTCGAGAAAGAAGCTGCCCACAATATCCAATCTGTTTTTGTATAATCGCATCTGCTATCTAAAGGTACTCCATACTCATTAGTTTCTTGCAAATATTTTTTTATTTCATTATTATAAAACTCTTCACTAAATAAGCCTAGACCCAAAATATTATCCCAAATAGTATTATACTTTAAACTCCACGTATTAGGCTTATCGTAAGTTAACTTAGTATATTCACCCTCTTTGGCACGTTCTACCAAAGATTTAGCCATATCTTTACTAAGCAATTCATATTCATCACTTTTTTCACTTCCACACTCTTTTAACATCATGCTATAAAACTTAATGCCCAACACCGCCTTAGCAGATAAATTTATATTATGATTTAAATGTCCAGCAAAATCATCAGTGCAAAGCTGCTCCCCTGGGTCTTCGCCATATCTCACTAAATAATCCGCCCATTTACCTAAAGTATCTATATACTTTTTAACAAACTCTATATCTTTAGTATATGTATAATACATGGCAGCCATGGCAATCATATTACCACATTCTTCTACAGGCATTTGATGTCTTAAATCGAATATATCCAACTCCTTAGGCAGCATATATATTTGTGGGTTAGTATTTCCAAAATTTCTATCAGCAAATTTAAAACTATCCTTCAAACCATATACTTGCCCCGTAGCATAAGGATATCGACCTACATCATGAGGTGCAAAATCAAAATTCCATATATCCATTTCAGCAAATTCAAAAATCGGAGTCATCATACCCTTTACCAATTTCGGAGCGTACTCTAAATACAATGGTATAGACGGATAACTTACATCAACAGTGCCTATACAACCATTGGAGTCGCATTCCTTCGATAGAAAAATAGGCTCACCATTATGTTCAATTAACTTATGAGCACAAATAGATTGTTTATAACCCAAAGAGCAAAGTAATACATACTCCTCGCCTCCGAGTTTTAAAGCTCTATCTTTTAATTTTTCATCAAATTCCACCGACTGTCTTTCATATTCCTCAAAGTTATCAACGGCATTTTTTATAACATCAATTATATTTTTGCCATCCTTTGCCCAGTACGCCTTTTTCGCTTCGTCAAAATACATTATTGAAAGTATGTCATCATAAGCAAATACAGCAAAGTTACTTCCCTCTTCATTAAATTTAAATTTTACTTTTATACCATTTGTATTGTCATTACCTAAACTAAAATCCCCTTTTACACAGGCATTTTCAACATCTTTAGTAGCAATATAGGCATAACCCCAGTCTATAGCTATATGATCAGCCGAAGTATTTAATGGTTGCTGTGCACTTCTACCCATAGATGCTAACTTCATCCCTCTATGTACACAACTATAGGAATTAGTCTTTTTAACCTCATGACCCTCATAACAAACATTAGCCGATATATATACAGAAACTTTTACCTCATGTTTTTTACCATCTAAAAACTTCACATCTGCTTTTAAATAGGTAAAGGGTTCTGAAACCGACTGCAAGTCCGACAAAATAATATGAGAAATAAAAGATATTTTTAACTCAACTTCATTTGTAGAAAAAGTGTATACAGTTGAATTAGGATTTATCTCTAAATCTATTTGCTGTATTTTTTTGGCACTTTCATCTCTACCTAAAAATAAATATTTTTCTCCGTCAATTTTCACATATCCTATTAGTCTTTTTGGAGAACCAGCCCAATGTTCTGTATCTTTTTCATTTAACATATCTGCTGGCGACCAAATTGAAAAATATGGGTCATTTACTATTAGTGGTACTGATGGTACTCTTGTCATTTTCTTACCTCCTTAGGTATTGCAATTTTTTATCAACTTATTTCTTATTAAAGTATTTATTAAAAATACAAAATATAAAGCAAAACCTACTACATCCACAAGGAAATAAGATAAAATCGCCCATACCATTATCCATATTACAATCCCCTTGTGAATTAAGCCTTTTTTAATCTTAACTGTTCCTAAATAATAATTAATTGCACCTATTGATATGAGCGCAATACTATACATCATAATAAAATTATCTATAGCTTCAAATAATAATCTGCCGGCAATTATCTCCTGACTAGTTATACTTTTCCCTAAATCAACCTGACCTTTTATCCATGATGAATAATAAAAAAGTGTAATAGCACCTATAACCATATTCCATACGGAAGCTATTCTTAAAATAATACTTTCTCGCTTTCTACTAAAATCACTTAAACCTTCCATAACTACCCCTTAACTCCAGAACTGAGAGATAGCGACTCCATAAAATACTTCTGAGCAAACAAAAATATTATAAAAGTTGGTATAATGGCAAATGTAGCCGATGCCATTAATTGACCTATATATTGAAAACCTCCATATTGCCCCCTTAGGAATTGCAACCCAGCAGTAATCGGCATTTTTTTAATATCTGTAAATACTATAGTAGGCCATAAAAAGTCATTCCATGAACCGGTAAAGGAAAATAATGCAACTACTGTAAGCACTGGCCTTATTAAAGGTACAATGATCTTTGAATAAATACAAAAATCACTGGCACCATCTATTTTAGCCGATTCATCGTACTCTTTTGGTATCCCTAACATAAACTGTCTAACAAGAAAAATGTTGGTAACTCCACCTAAACCGGGAACTATTACAGCCCATATGGTATTCAGCCATCCAAAAGTATCTACAATTTTATACTGAGGTATAATATTTACTACCGAAGGAAACATAGATGCACACATTAATAACCAAAATATTTTATTATTACCTGGAAATTCTAACCTTGTATACCCATAAGCAGCCAAAGAAACAATAAGTAATGCAAAAAAAGTATGTAATGTTGAAATAACTAAAGAATTTAAAAACCATCTAACTATAGGTGTACTTGTACTGCCCAAAAAAATATCTATGTACTGACTTAAAGTCCAATTAATAGGTAACAATCTAAACCCTATATTAGCGATTTCCGTATCCGATTTAAACGAAGTAAATATACCAAAAAATAATGGTACTATCCATACCACCATAAGGGACACGAGAAATATATATGCCAATATTTTATTAAAACCAAAATTCTTTTTGACCATACTTCCCTCCTATTTTGTATTGTCTTTACTCATGAGAACAAACTGAAAAATCGATATAAAAATCATCAGACTACCTAATAACATAGCCATAGCCGAGCCTATTCCCGCTATAGACTTACCTTGGCCAAAAGCCAACTCACGTATTACCATCATAACTACAGTTGTTGAGCCATTAGGTCCACCATCCGTCAACATAACAGGTTGTCCATAGATGTTGAAAGATGCAAGTGTAGTCATAACCGTTGTGTACAAAATTTGAAATTTAATTGATGGCAATGTTATTTTAAAAAATGTACTTACACCATTTGAGCCATCAATGGCTGCCGCTTCATACATACCAATATCAATTCCATTTAAGGCAGAGCGATATATAATCATATTGCCACCGATTGTCCACCATACAGTTACTATTATAATTACGAACCACGCATAGGGTTGTGTAGATACCCAATTAACATCTCTACTAAATAATACATTCATTAATCCAATTCTCTTATTAAATACCAAGCCCCATATAATCCCTACAGCAGATATAGAAAATAAACCTGGCAAATAAAAAACTGATTGAAAAATACCATTACCCTTAACCTTAGAATGTAACGCTAAAGCTATAGTTAAAGGAAATATTATTAATAAAGGAACACTGCAGGCAACAAAAAATAATGTATTTTTCATACCTGTAAAGAATTCAATATGGAAAGTAGATTTTGTGTTAAATAAAATATCCTTGTAGTTACTTAATCCAACCCAATCAGGAGTTCCAGTTAAATCCCAAGTAGTAAGAGAAATATAAGCCCCAAAGAACAAAGGTATTATGCCAAATATCATAAACAGGACAAAGTGCGGACCTATATAAAATAAATGATTATTCCTAGCAAAAAAACCTTTTTCACTTTTCATCTAATTACCTTCTCTCATTAAATCATCCGCTTTTCTTTGGGCTGCTTGTAGTGCCTCATCTACAGAAATTCTACCCCTAATAGCATCACCCAAAGAAGTATCATAGGACTGGTCTACTAATCCATAATTTAAAAATGAATAAATATGCAAGGAATCCTGTTCTCTAATATCATCTAATAAAAATCCCTGTGCATAGTTGCTACTATAATCTTCTTTCTCGTATATCTCCTTAGAGGCAACATTTTGCCCAGCAACAGCCCATTGCTCGCTATTGCTTCTTACGTATTCTAAAAATTTACCAATTTCCGCCTGTTTCTCCGGTGTTCTTTCTTTAGTTAGTTCCATAAATTGATGTGAAGATGACCAAGTTGCTAAGTCGTCTTCATCATATACAGGAGTATTGGCAACATCCCAATTTATGCCTTCAATATTAGTAAAACTAGCTTGTGTCCAAATACCTTCCTCAAGGAAAATTGATTCACCTGCCTGAAAAAGCAAAACTGCGTCATCTCCCTCTACCTCTTAACCGCCACGCTCTGTAATATTAACTAAAGTTTGAAGTGCCTGCCTAGCTTCTGGTGTATCTAAAGTTGGTATATCTCCATCATGAATACTTCCTCCTAATTGATCAACCATGCAATTTACCAACCAATTACTACATCTAACTGGAAATGTAACAATGCCATCTGCAGATGCTTTAGGAACTATTTCCATAACTTCATCCCATGTTATTATTTTATCATCCATTACCCCAGGTGCATATTTTTCTACTAAATCCACATTGTAATATAATAATATAGAATGTATATCCAACGGTACACTATAGCGCTTACCGTCTATTTCACCAGCCTCCCAAGTCTGAGGTAAATAATTGTTTCCATTAATATTATCTTGCGCCGAGATAGCTTCATCTATTGGGTTTATTATCTGTTGCTCCACAAAAAGAGGAATTCTCTCAACATGACCTACTAGTAAATCAGGTATATTATTTTCATCGCTAGAGTTCATAGTTGTATAAACTTTTGTATAAATATCTGGAGTTATAATAGCTTCAACCTGCATATTCGGATCTGTTGCATTGTATGCGTCTACTATTTCTTGGAAGTATTCACCATCACCTCCAGTAAAAGGATTCCATAAAGTTATAGTATCCGATGCTCCACATCCTGTTAAAATTAATCCCACTATGACTACTGCTAAAGCAATTACTAAAAAATTCTTCTTCATAAAACATTCCTCCCATTAACTATTACAATATTTAAATAATAAATTTCATAAAAAAATCAGCAAAAACATCTTAATCCATTAATACATCCTTGAATAACAGACTTAAATCACCATTAAAACAATAAATATTTATTAAAATTATAATATACCACATAAATATAAAATACAATATATTTTGCTATTTTATTCAATAAATTTTATTAATAATAACAAACTATATCTTCAAATATATTACTATATGCACTAATTCATCATTATTTCCTTATATTTAGTTAATGATATGTTTACTATCACTATTGTAGCTAAATTACAATTCTACTGTAATAAATCTAAAGTTACCAATTCAAAACATTTTTCACTAATTTATTTCACACAAAAAAAGGAATATCCAGTTTTATGTCATATATATACTTATAGACACTAATAGCATATTGTATATAAATGGAGATACCATGATTTATCCACAAGATGTAATAGAAGATTTACGCTCCCAAATAGATATAGTAGATATAATTGGGCAGCATGTTAAACTTAAAAGAAGTGGCAACAATTTTTTTGGCCTTTGCCCTTTTCATAATGAAAAATCCCCGTCATTCTCTGTTTCACAAGATAGACAGTTTTACCATTGCTTTGGTTGTGGCGCCTCTGGTAACGTTTTTACTTTTATAATGGAATATGAAAGGATGGATTTTCCGGAAAGCATAGAATTTTTAAGCAGTACAATAAACTTCCAATTACCTACATCAACAGAATTTGATATAGAAAAACAAAATCAAAAGGAAGCTTTATATAAAATTCATAAGGTAGTTGCAAGACATTATTTTGACTCACTCCACAGTGACGCCGGCTCTGAAGCCATGGCATATTTACTTAATAGAAAGCTATCGCCAAATGTTATAAAAAAATTCGGAATTGGCTTCGCCAGTTTTAACAGCCACCATACATACAACTTACTTACTAATGAAGGTTTTAAAGAAGAAGATTTAATAGCCTCAGGTATTATAATAAAAGGAAAAAATGGAAATTTTTTTGATAGGTTTTATGGTAGAATTATGTTCCCCATACTAAATACCCAAAATAAAGTTATAGGATTTGGTGGCCGAGTATTTAAAGAAAGTACCAAACCTGAAGCAAAATATTTAAATTCACCAGAAACTCCCATATTCAGCAAAAGCTACAATTTATATGGGCTTAATTTCGCGAAAAAAACTAAAGAAAAAAATTTGATTTTAGTTGAAGGCTACATGGACGTTATTAGCCTTTTTAACCACGGCATTGACAATGCAATAGCTTCACTAGGAACAGCATTTAATGATAACCATATACGCAACTTGCGTAAATTTACAAATGAAGTTATTTTACTTTTTGATAGTGACGATGCAGGTAAAAAAGCCGCTTTACGTGCAATTCCCTTTTTCAAAAACTCAGGAATACGCACTTATATAGGAAATTTAGGGGACTACAAAGATCCAGACGAATTTTTATTAAAAAACTCCAAGGACGACTTCATACAAACCATGTCAACAAGCAAACCCTATATTAAATTCTTAATTGACATCGAAATAGAAAAACACAATATGGAGGATATAAACCATAGAGTAGAATGCACCCAAGCTTTAGCATCAATTTTAAAAGATATAGACAACTCTATTGAACGTGAAGAATACATAAAATTAGCTGCTAAAATCAGTGAAATACCTATTGACGTTATACGAGAGAACGTTGCACCTAAAAAAGATGCAACAGTAAATTACCATAGTGTAAGCCGAGCAGAAAACATAACTAATGAAAATAAAGCATTGCTAAAAAGTTACAAAACCATTCTCCATATTATGTTACTTCATAAAAATACGGCTCTTGCCTTAAAAGATTTATTACTTGAAAAAGACTTCCAAGATGAAGTATACAGAAAACTTTTACGTATAATAGTAGAAGCACATGTACATAATAAGACTCTAAAGGAAAGTGAAGTTATTAGCTATTTCCCCGAGCTAAAAGAACAACGTATTGTTAGCGAAATATTTAACACTTCAATAAATTTTAATATTAGTGACTTAGAAAAAATAGTTAATGACCTTTATAAAAATATTAAAAACCATTCACTAACTATACGTTCAAATAATGTTGAAAATATTGTGGAACTACAGGAAATAATAAAAGAAAAAAAAGCTTTAAACAAATTGAATATAACCATAAATAATAAATAGCCCCTACTTGAGAAAGGACAACCATATGGCAGAAAAATTAAAGAAAGAAGATAGCGATTTTTTAGCAAAGCTTAATACTATTGTAGCTTTTGCAAAAAAAAACGAAAATGTAAGTAACGAAATTCTCATAAAAAAAATTGACTCCCTAGACCTAGACCCAGAAAAAGCAGATAAAATATACGAATACTTAGAACATCATGGCATTGCCACTCTAAACCCTGTGTTAGATGGTAACGAGAACAAAGATGAAGGCGTAGAAATAGATACGAGCATAAATATTGACGACCACGTGCGTATGTATTTAAAGGAAATAGGTAAAGTAGCATTACTTACAGGTGACGAAGAAAAGGAACTGGCTATACGCATGGAAGCCGGTGACGAAGCTGCAAAGCAAAAGCTGGCTGAAGCAAATTTACGTCTTGTTGTAAGTATTGCAAAACGTTATGTAGGTAGAGGTATGTCCCTTCTAGATTTAATACAAGAAGGTAACCTAGGTTTAATAAAAGCAGTAGAAAAATTCGACTACCGTAAAGGGTTTAAATTCAGTACATATGCTACATGGTGGATTAGACAAGCTATAACACGTGCTATTGCTGACCAAGCTCGTACCATACGTATACCTGTGCATATGGTAGAAACAATAAATAAACTTATACGTATTAGTAGACAAAAACTTCAAGAATTAGGTAGAGAAGCTACCCCTGAGGAATTAGCCGAGCTCATGGAATTACCTGTCGAAAAAGTAAGAGAAATACAAAAAATAGCTCAAGAGCCCGTTTCTTTAGAAACACCAATTGGTGAAGAAGAAGACAGCCACTTAGGCGATTTTATCCCCGATGAAGATATACCAGCACCAGCCGATGCAGCAGCTTTTACTATGTTACGTGAACAACTCGCCGAGGTGTTAGTTACTCTAACAGAAAGAGAAGAAAAAGTATTACGCTTACGTTTTGGCTTAGATGATGGAAGAGCAAGAACTCTAGAAGAAGTTGGTAAAGTTTTTGCCGTAACACGTGAGCGTATTAGACAAATTGAAGCAAAAGCCTTACGCAAACTACGTCACCCAACTAGAAGTAAGAAATTAAGAGATTTCTTAGACTAAAAGGTAAATTATGAATATTTTATACAAAAACAAAGAAATAATTGGAAATTCAAAGGAAAAAATAACCGTTCATGTAATAGACGATGCCATTCTTAACTATGAATATATAGACTTACCTTTTACTAAAATAGCCATAGGAGAAAAACATTTAATTGAAAAATACAAATTCAAAAAAAGTTTCCGCATATACGGTAATAAAAAACTTGAAGCTACAATTATCAGCCTTGTAGAAGGTGAAGTACCACAAAACGCTAGTATAGTTACCACTTACGAGCTTGCCCTTTTAGACTGTACAAGGCATTTGCACCCAAATTTTACCCTTGTATATGAAAATAATAACAATCTCCACATAGTTAACATCAATAACCATGTGGAGATTGATTTTTATACATTTAGTAATGAATATTCTTATAAAAATATTCTAGAAATAGATAAAACACTAGGCTTAAAAGTAAACTCCAATAAAATTGTTGTTGTTAACAATATAATATCATGGCTAAAGGAATATTTAGATTTATATGATTGTGAATTTATTACATTTGATTTAAAAAATATGCCTGTACCTAGTATTAACTTGGCACTAAGCTCTATACAATATAAAAATTATAAAGAAAAAAATTTCTCTAAAGAACTAAAACTAACTATGGCAAACTTCGCATATTGCCTATGCATAGTACTACTTTCCTTTACAGTTTTTAATTATTTACAAAATAAATTCAAATCTATTGATACTTCTATAATAACCAATTTAGACACAGAATTAACTCTAACAAATAAGCTTATAGATGACCTGAAGGCTAGCGATATAAAGGAAAATATAGAATATAAAATACTAAATGACCTACATCACCTTAAGCCTAACAAACTATATATTGAAAATAATATAAACTTTTACGGATATTTACCTCCTACAAAAGACCTAGACTATGTAATAGATTATATAGAAAAAAAAGAATATATAAATATACAAATTAAAGAAATTAACTACGGTACGTCCTATTATTACTTAACTTTCGAGGTAGAATAATGAAATATTCCAGAATATGTATAAATGTAATCACTTTAATCATTGTTATTATTTTAATAGCCATTACTATAACTTCGTTTTCCTCTTATAAAAATAAATATAATAAACTTTCAGAATACCTAGAAACTAAAAATGTCTTAGACCTAAAATACCAAGAATTAAATGAATACAATAAAACCATACTAACAAAAGATGATGCTCAAAAGTCTATTTTAGACCTAGCCATAGCTAAACATTCTTTTGCGTTGGAAGAAAAAAGTAATGGTTACTCTGTTAATTTTTCAGGTAGCGAAAGTTATAGCAATATAAAATCTTATATAAAGCAATTGGAAGACACAGATTGGCTATATTCTGTAAATAATTTAAACCTTGCAGAAGATTCCCTTAACAACACCTACAACTTCAACCTTAGCATTTTTATTTATTGCTACTACAATTCAAATGAACCCTATTAAATACAAAAATTTTACGTTATAATTTTAACTGGTTAGGAATAAATATGAAAAAAATAAAAGAACTTTACGAATTAATAGACAAGAAAAATATTATAAAAATAATTTGCACTTCTCCTATTTTAAAAGGAAATGCAAAACGTATAGACATAGAAAAAAAAAAAACCAGCTTTCAAGTCTCAAAGTACGTTGAAAACAAAGTATATCATGGTACAATTAACTTTAGTGATGTAAATAGTATTTACGAACTAATTATAAATTTCAAGAATATTAATTTATTTGCTGATGACGCAAACTATTCTATTTTACTTAACAAAAAAGGTAATTGTAAAGTCACCCAACTTAAAAATTCCAAGGTGATAAAGGAAAATTTAGACCACGATAAAAATAAAAACTATATTTTAAAAGACACGCCAGACTTTTTAGTGGAACTTGATATAATGAATTCCCAAGGCAAAGTCTACGATAAAAAACAAAAAAAATATAGGCAAATAAACAAGTTTTTGGAACATATAAAATCCATAGAAGAATATATACCAAAAAACGGATATATTTTAGATATAGGCTGTGGCAAATCCTATTTAACCTTTGCCGTTTATTATTACTTTAATATATTACAAAACAAAAATGTAACTATTATCGGCATAGACTTAAAGACTGATGTAATTGATGCTTGCAACAGTTTAAAAACAAATTTAAATTACAACAATATGTACTTTTACAACATGGACATAAAAGATTTCAAGGCAAATAATAAAATAAATATGGTAATTAGCCTCCACGCTTGCGACATAGCAACAGACTATGCAATTTATAATGGAATAAAGTTAAAAGCAGACATAATACTTTCTGTACCTTGTTGCCATCACGAAATTTTTTCTCAATTGAAAAATAAAAATTTAGTAATACGCCATGGTATATTAAAAGAAAGATATAGTGCAATGCTTACAGACTCATTACGTAGCGAGCTCATGGAAATAAGTGGATACAAAACAGATATTATTGAATTTATTGACTACAAAGACACCCCAAAGAACATTTTAATAAAAGGTGTTTATACTGGAAAAAACAAAGATAAAAATGATTATTTTAAAGTTGTCCAAGAGAATAATTTACGACCTAAATTAGAAATTTTACTAGAAACAGGAGGTTTTATGTGAAATACGGAATAATGGGAGGTAGCTTTAATCCTATACATAACGGCCACCTTGCTATGGCGCAACTAATAAAAGAGGAATATTTGCTAGATGATATAATATTTATACCAACAGGCAACCTAGTTCCCCACAAGGAAATAAATGTTAATCCACAAAACAGATTAGACATGGTAAAGTTGGCCACAAACTGCCAAATATCCCATATAGAAATTAATAGGAACTCAACAACCTATACCATTGATACATTGAAAATTTTAAAAAAAATTTATTTAAAAAGTGAAAATGATGAATTCTACTATATTATTGGACTAGACACCCTAAGAGATATACATTTGTGGAAAGACATAGAATCTTTATATAAATACACAAAGTTAATTACAGTAAATCGACAAGGCTCCCTAGATGATTTTTTGAAAATTAAAAAGACTTTGGAAAAATACAAACTTCATATTAAATTCTATAAAGACTTCAACATGAATATTTCCTCGAGCTATATAAGGGATTTAGCAAAAAAAGGTAACAACCTAGAATTTTTTCTGCCTGCAAAAGTGGCTAAATATATAAATGAAAATAATTTATACGTAGAAGAATACGATTTAGATTTTATAACTTCTGCAGTTAAAAATACTCTTAGCCCAAAAAGATTTACACATACCCTAGGGGTAGTAGAAACAAGTGTAAAACTAGGCAAAATTTATAATGTAAATTTAAATAGTTGCAAAGTAGCCGCCCTACTTCACGACTATTGTAAAGAGTTTTCAAAAGAAGATATAATTAATTCGAAAGAAAAATACAACCTAAAATTCGACTCCTATTTCGAAAAAAACGACTTCATAACCCATGGATTATTAGGCAAAGAAATTGCAAAAAATATTTTTAATATAGAAAACACACACGTACTTAACGCTATTTCTCATCACACTTTCGGACGTGCAAATATGAATATATTAGAAAAAATAATTTATATAGCCGATGCTATAGAACCCAACAGGGATTATCCCGATGTAAACATAATAAGGAAAGTTCTAGAGGAAAAAGGCATAGATGAAGCTATTAAACTAGAGATAGAATTAAAAATGAAATATATAGGCAAAGATAAAATGTACTATAAATGCATAGAAGCATATAACTACTTAGAATAAGAGGTAAAAAATGGAATACTTAAAGGAACTTAAACAGATTTATAAAGCAATAGACGATAAAATGGGAGAGAATATAACTATTATTGATATAAGTAAAATATCCTCTCTTTGCGATTATTTCATCATAACAAATGGAAACAATGTAAAACAACAAGATGCCATAGCAACAAATATAAAGGATGAACTTGGCAAGCTTAATATTATAGCTATGGATAGCGAAGGTTCTGGCAGCGACTGGACATTATTAAACTACGGATTTGCCTTTATTCATATTTTTCATAAAGAAAGCCGTGAGCTTTACGAACTAGAAAGACTATGGAGTGATGGCGATTTTATAAACATGGAAAAATTATGTCAGTAATTGACCTTCGAGGCATTGTAATAAGAGAAGTAGACGTAAATGAAAGCAACAAAATGCTTACACTCCTTGTAAAGGATCGTGGTAAATATTCAGTTTTGGCAAAAGGGGCAAAAAAAACTAAAAGCAAAATTTTTACAGTTTCCCAAATGTTTGCATACAGCGATATAACTATATTCGAAAAAAACAACTTCAATATATTAACTCAAGGAGATTTAATAGAAAGTTTTTATAGCATTAGGGAAGATTTCGAAAAATTGTGTTATAGTAACTATTTTTTAGAAATAATAAATAAAACTATATTAGAAGATGTTGAAGTAAATAGTATTTTAAAATTACTTTTAAATGCCTTAAAAAAAATGTGCATAACTAGTGAACCAAAACTGGTTTTTGTAACTTTTCAAGTGAAATTTTTGCAATTAATAGGCCACAACCCTCCTGCTACATTTTGCTCTTCCTGCAACAAGCCATATACCCAAAGCAATAAAGTATACTTTGGCGATCAAGGTTTAATTTGCCCAGACTGTATATCTACCACACCAAGAATCCATCAGGTAAACCACACATTTATTTACACTTTAAACTATATATATGAAAATGAAAATATATTTAATTTTCATATCCCTAATTCTGTAATAAATATGTTGGAAAAAACATTAAATGATTTTATAAAAATAAATTTAGATATAAATCTTAAAAGCTTAGAAATTTTAAATTAGAAAAAAGAGGTTAAAAAAATGATTAGTGCTAACAATGTAACTTTGCAATTTGGTAAAACACCACTATTTGAAAATGTAAATATTCAATTCACAGAAAACAACTGCTATGGCTTAATAGGTGCAAATGGTGCAGGAAAGTCAACTTTCCTTAAAATACTTTCTGGAGAAATAGAGCCAACAAGCGGCGAAATCTTTAAAACACCTAACCAACGTATGGCAGTTTTAAAGCAAAATCACTATGAATATGACGAATATGAAGTACTAGAAACTGTAATTATGGGATTTGACAAGCTTCACAACATTATGAAAGAAAAAGAAAAATACTATTTTAAAGAAGATTTTACCGAAGACGACGGCATTATTCTTGGTAATTTAGAAGCTGAATTTGAAGAATTAGACGGATGGAATGCTGAAAGCGACGCTGCTACACTTCTAAACAACTTAGGTATAGAAACAAATCTACACAACAAAAAAATGAGTGACCTAGAAGACATCGTTAAAGTAAAAGTTTTACTTGCCCAATCTTTATTTGGCAACCCAGATATTTTACTTCTTGACGAGCCTACAAACCACTTAGACATAGATGCAATTAATTGGTTAGAAGACTTTTTAGCCGATTTTAGTAACACAGTAATTATAGTTTCCCACGACAGACACTTTTTAAACCAAGTATGTACACACATTGTAGACATAGATTATAGAAAAATTCAACTTTATATGGGTAACTATGACTTTTGGTATGAATCTAGCCAATTAGCCTTAAGACAAATGCGTGATGAAAATAAAAAAAGAGAAGCAAAGGCTAAAGAAATGCAAGAGTTTATTCAACGATTTAGTGCAAACGCTTCTAAGTCACGTCAAGCAACTTCAAGGAAAAAATTACTTGAAAAAATTACCTTTGAAGACATTAAACCCTCCAGCCGTAAATATCCTTTTGTTAACTTTAAAGGCGAACGGGAAGTAGGAAACGATGTGCTTTTTATTGAAAACCTATCTTATTCTAACGAAGACGGTGAAATTTTAAAAAATATAAATATTACAGTAAACCCTGGAGATAAAATTGTTTTTGTAGGTAAAAACAATTTAGCAAAAACTTGTTTCTTCGATATAATTAACGAAAAAATAACAGATTATACTGGAAACGTTAAATGGGGTGTAACAACAAGACGAAGTTATTTCGCCAAGGACAATGATGAATTATTTAACACCGACCGCAACTTAATTGATTGGTTAAGACAATACTCTAAAGATGAGACAGAAACCTTTGTACGTGGTTTTTTAGGTAGAATGCTTTTTTCTGGTGAAGATAGTTTAAAATCGGCAAATGTGCTTTCTGGTGGAGAAAAAGTTAGATGCATGCTTTCTAAAATGATGCTCTCTGAAAGTAATGTAATTATACTGGATGAACCCACAAATCATTTAGACTTAGAATCAATTACAGCACTAAACAACGGATTAATAGATACAACATGTGTCGTTTTATTTACTTCCCACGACCACCAGTTTATACAAACAATAGCCAATAGAATTATAGAATTTACAGATGAAGGAATAATTGACCGAAATATTTCCTATGATGAATATATAGAAAAAAGAGCTAATTTAAAGTAAAAATAAATTTAATAAGTTAAAGATCGGAGAAAATTTATGAAAATGTTACACACCTGTATACGTGTTATGGATTTAGAAAAATCTATTAAATTTTACACAGAAGTATTAGGATTAGAAGAAACTAGAAAAAAAGACCATAGTGACCATGGTTTTGTTCTTGTTTACTTATCTGATGAAAACAAGCACTATGAATTAGAACTAACTTACAACATCGGACAGGAAACGTCATATGAAATTGGTAACGGATTTAGCCATACCGCTGTTGAAACTTCAAATCTAGAAGAACAGCATTCACGAATTAAAAACTTAGGCTATACAGTTACAGACTTAAAAGGTTTGGTAGGTGCACCACCTAATTATTTTTTTGTAACTGACCCAGATGGTTACAAAGTTGAAATAATAAGGGCAAAATAGATTATACATTATAAAAAAAGCTGTTAGAAAATTTAAATCTTCCAACAGCTTTTTTTTCTACATATAGTTTACTAAGGAAATATTCATTACTTGTGCACCAATTTGCAATGATGCTTGATAAATTGTATTTGCAGAAGAAAATTTCATACCTGCATGTGCATAATCTGTGCCAATGGCATTTGTATACAACTCTGTATATGATATATAATCCTCTTCCAGCCTATTATAAATAAGATCCATTCTATTAGTACGAGTACCTAAACTTGTATGCTCTACAGAAATTGTACTAGCGTACCCATCTGTTAAAGTTTCCAGTCTATTAAACATTTGGTAGCCTACATGTTTTACATTTCCTCTTTCTTCTTCTAATTGAGCCTTTACTTTTGAATCTAAGTCATCACCTGAAAAACCCTTATCTTTCCAATACGCTATTACTGCTTCTTCTTCCGAAACATATAAATCATCAAAAGTATCTTTAAAGCTTTTCATTTTTGCGTACATAGATGGCGTAAGTACATCTTTTGCCATGGAGTTAACTCTTAGATTTACACTTACCCCTACTTCATATTTTATTTCATTATTGTCCATTGTGTATGTCAAATCGTTTCCATTTACATCCTTAGAAATCGGACCACCTACAGAGTCAATTACAGAACAATCGAAATATACAACAGGATTTAATTCCCCTTCCTTCAGACCCTCTTTTTCGTAGGTTACTGTTAATTCGCCATTTTTAAGTTTTCCCACTACATCATCACCAAGAACTAATTCCCCTGTTTCTTCAATGAAGTTAACTCTATTAGCATCTGGCTTATACGCATTTGGATCACTATTTTTATTGGATATATAAGCCACATTAACGCTCGCACCAGTACTATCCTTAATGGTAATACTAGGGCTTGCCAAGTCATCGTAGGGTAACCTAAGTACATTTATGTCTGTGTATGTTGACGGTCCACCTACTCCATCTTTTTGGAAACCTATGCCTTCTTCCATATCCTCGTATGTGAATTCCTGATTAATTCTATATATATTCGGGTCATCTTCTACTAAAAAAGGTGGTTCGTCTGTTTTAAATCCTGAAAATACATATCTTCCTGAATAAGTAACATTCATTTCATTTTTCATTTGATCAAATAAAGAACCCATTTCTGTTACTATTTTTTTTCTTTCCGATAAAGAAAGAGTATCTGATGAACCTTGTACTAAAAGTGTTCCACCAATACGCTGTACCATTAATTCATCTAGGTTACTGAAAGCTTTATCCGTTGTATTCATCCAGCCCAAACCATAGTTTGCATTTTTTTTATACTGCTCAGTTTGAGCAATATTTGTAGTATAACGAAGAGCTCTACTTGCAAGTATTGGGTCTTCTGATGCCATCTGAATTTGTTTACCAGAATAAATTTGCTGGTAAATTTTATTTAATTTATTTGAATTATTATTTATGCTATGTAACATAGAATTGGAAATTATACCCTGTGTTATTCTCATTATTACTCCTATCCTACAATAGTTAATAAGCTA
This sequence comes from Lachnospirales bacterium, assembly GCA_047974375.1. Lineage (GTDB taxonomy): Bacteria > Bacillota > Clostridia > Lachnospirales > CAMZNU01 > JBKECF01. The sequence continues at coordinate 31,648 of JBKECF010000055.1, read as the reverse complement.
TCGTATACAGTATTTATTGTTTGAATTAATTGTGATGCTGCTTGAAATACAAGTTGATTTTGGGACAATTCCACAGCTTCCTCATCTAAGCTTACACCGGAAATTGATAGCCTTTCATTTTGTAAGCTAAGGTCTAGTGCAGAATAAGTTACTATAAAGTTTTCACTTTGTGCAACAGAAATACCCAGATCCGAACCAATGCTAAGAACATAATCCTCTAGTTTACCTTCATCGAAAAGGGTTTCTATATCTTTTATTTTCATAAACCCAGCAACAGCTACAGAATTATCTTTTTCCCCAGCTTTATCTGCTGCTGCAAAAGCTTCTGGCGAATTTTCAATATCTGGATTTATCTCTACATTTAAAAAAGTCATTTCCGTATAATTTAAGGACCAATCATTATATGTTAAATTTTGGTCTGTTGTATGCACCGTGCCCTTTTTATTATATGTGAATAGCACTCTATCAGTTACACCATTTAAGTCGTAGGCATCTGTATGGCCTATTACTCCATCTAACTTATTTCCATTTATATCCGTTCCATCATTAAAGGAACAAGCTAATGTTTGAATATACTCATTAAGTCTATTCATATAATGTGGCAAACCCTTGTAACGTGTAGTAGTTGCCATTTTGTCTCCAGTTTTTGTAACTGGATTATAATTATTATCATAATCAGGATTTATACCATTTGGTACATTCCCTGTTTTATGTTTTTCATATGTTTTTGTTTGCTCATTATAAAACATGGTATTATTCCCATTATTACCATCTCTTAAATCAATTAAACCTTTCAATTCCCCTTCTAAACTAGGACTATATATATCAAAATTCACACCTGTTGCAAAGGCTATATCATAAAGGCCAATATTATCCATTTCATTTAATTTATATTTACGGTCCTCTAAATATAATTTATTTACATCTTGACCACTTACAAAGCCATTGCCATCTATAAGTAATGAGTATCCTCCTGTTTCCTCGTCCTCTATTACTTCTGTATTTACTAACCCAGATAATTGGTCGACAATTAATGCCCTTTTATCTCGCAAGTCATTAGCATGTGCACCATTTATTTCATATAAATGGATTTGCTTATTTAAAGATGCTACTTGACTACCTAAGCTGTTTATAGATTCCACCATACTTTTTACTTCTTCATTTGCATCATTTTGTTGTTTCATAAGCTTATTACCCATAGAAGAAACATTTTCCAATAAAGCCTTAATAGATTTCGTTACATTATTTCTATCCGTTAAACTACCTACTTCTAAAGATAAATTACTTAAGGTATTAAAAAAATCATTTTGGTCAGCTATTATTCCTGTATCATTAAGTTCTGTTAAAGCAGCCTCCATATTAGTTAGTTGTGTATTTTTTGTATTATACTCACCTAGTACAGACGAATTTTGCCAATACTTTACATCAACATAAAAATTTCTAAATTGCATAACAGAGGTTACAGAAGAGCCTGTACCAAACATACCTCTACTGCCAGTGCCTGCCATAGGTCTATTAGCTTCTTGTACGCCATATTGCCTAGAATATCCCTTTGTATCAGCATTTGCTATATTGTGAGAATTAACTTGAATTTTTGCCCTTGAGGAAAATAGTGCCGATGTTGCCACTGAATACTCAAAAAAAGACGACCTTACCATATTGCACCTCTATTCTATAATCCTATTTTACAATCCTACTCTACCTGTTCTATTTATTAAGGTATCTAACATTTCATCTACTACACCTACTAATTGAGATGCGGCTTGGAAAGAATATTGATATTGCATCATATAACTCATTTCTTCATCCAATGAAACACCGCTTACAGCTTGTCTTCTACTATCAATTTCCATTATTAACATATTTTGTGCTTCAGAAAAATTTTGTGCCTCTGCTGTATCGTTAGACGACTGTGTTACTAAAAAATTGTACATACTTTCAATACCCATTTCATCGTACTCTTTTCCACCTTCATCACTTAAAGAATAAACAGGCTTTTCCCATGCGTCAGAACCATTAATATCAAAAGATTTCCAATCTGTTGGTCCTTTATTCCAATCGTTTAATATGCCTAAGACCAAGGTATTGTCAGCCAGATCTCCCGATGGAGAAAGAGGTATTTTGTCATAACCTTCTGGATTTAAAAACTTTTCATTTATATTTACATTCTCTATGGAATATAAAAAATATTTGGAATCTGTAGGTCTAGCATTTCCCATTAAATTATCGTAGGTATCTACAAAATTTCCATCTTTATCGTAAACGTTACCATCTTCACCTATATAATAATCCCCTTCGTTAAATGATCCACTTTTATCTGCATCATAATACCTATCTACACTATCCCTCACAAAAATTTCATTTAATATAGATTCATCTAGGCCTTCCGGAACTGGGTTTTTTGTTGATGTTGGTGCAACTGAATCGTTTATAAGTCTAACAACTTGGTGAAACATAGTATCTATACTAGCCATAAATTTTGGTATGGTAGCCTGTTCCACATTAAATATATCTTGTTCCCATTCTTTCATATCTTTGTCATATGTAGCCATGGCTGCATTATAGTCAGCAGCTGTAGGGTAATCACTGGCTACAGGCTTAACTGGTTTGTTAGCACGCAAGTCATTTTCTGTTGCATAGTTAACATTTGAGGAGCCTCTAGCTACAAGTAAACCTTTTAAATATCCCGTTGTTTCTTTATTTTCTACAGTTATTTCGCCACGCAAGTCATACAGTTGCATAGCATTTTTGTCTGCTGGTAAAATATCACTTGTAGAATTATTTGTAAACACAGGTTCTACAAATGAACTGCCCTTATCTATGTACCTAAGGCCTATATTCATTATATATCCGTCAGACAGCAAAGGTTGACCCTCACAATATATGTCTACACTGCCGTTAGCATCTTCACTATAGGTTACTCCTGCTAGTTGGCTTAGTTCATCTAACAAAACATTTCTTTGGTCCCTATAATCATTAGCACTTTGCCCCGATACTTCAGCAGCAGCTATTAAGCCATTGAGCCTTTTAACTTCCTTTACGCTACTATTTATTTGGTCAACAGTATTTTTTACTTCCAAATTTATATTTTCTTGATAATCTTCCAAGCCATTATATACTGTTTTCATTTTGTCTAAAAAGGAAATAGCTGTAGATATAAATGTACCTCTTGTATCTAAACTTTCCGGGTGTTGAGAAAGAGTTTCCAAAGACGCATACAGCTCTTGTAATATTGATTGTGTTCCACCAGTATCCTTTAATTCATTTAGTAAATTTTCTATTTGTTGCCCTGCAGACACCAACGGCCCAAAGTAAGCACCTTTAGAAACTTCTTCTCTATAGGAAACATCAATAAATTTGTCTCTTATTTGTCTTACTTGCTGAATATCTGTACCTAAGCCTAATTGACCTACACCTGTTTTCCTATATATAAAGTCACCTTGTATAATACCTTGTCTTGTATAACCTAAAGTACCTACATTGGCTAAATTATGGCCTGTTACTGCTATATTTGCTTGTGCAATTCTCATGCCACTTGTCGCTATTGATAAACTACTAAAGCCCATATTTTCCCTTTCCTATCTTCCTAAGTCAGATTTTGTATATGTTCCAATATCTTGGTCAAGTTCTTTTATAATAGTAAGGTTGCTATTGTTATGCATAATTGCCAGTTCCAATAGTTCCTCATTACTTTTTGTTACTTCTTGTATTTCTCTTGTTACCTTTAAAATTTTATTTTTAATATTTTTCAACTCATTGCTATTACTTTTTTCAATTAAAAAACCTAGAGTTATTTCGCAATTAAATTCCTTGGCTAAAGCAGAAAATTCCTCTTTGCGTTGTAATTCTAATTTATCTATTTTATTTGTTAAGGCTAATTCCACTGTGTTCATTTGTTTTAGGGTTACTAAATCATTTTCTTTAATAGTATTACTCTTTTCCATGCCTATAGCCAAAAGTTCATTGTATATGTTTATTTCATCTTTTAAAATAACTATTAAATTTGTATATGCCATTAGTCACCTCTTATACTTTTATGCCTTTACTACTATCGCTATCCACAAATTCTTCTAACTTACCATTTTTGTATGTAAGACCAGCATATACTTTATCTACATTTTCCATCATTTTTTCTTCATTAGCTTCCTTTATTCCTTCAAAGCCTTCTTTTAAAGAAGTTAGTAAATCTATTGCTTCATTTACTTTTGTTTCGTTATAAATAACTCCTACACCTAGTATTAACCTATTTATGTATAAATAAATATTCATTAGTTGCCCTGATATTTCTATATCCATATCTAAGGAAGTCATAAGTTGTCGCAATGATTTTTGAGCCTGCCTTATATTTTTAAAATAGACGTCATAATCTGCCACAACTAACTTACTTTCCTTTAAATATTCTATAGCTATTTCATATGTAATTACCACTAATTGCAAAGGTGTTGCATTAGCAATTCTTTTTGTGTATCCATCTCTATCTATCATATTTCACCTATCTATTGTAACAATTGTAAAATTTCTTGCGGCCTTTGGTTTGCTTGTGCCATTATAGAAGTTGCAGCTTGATATAAAACATTTGCCTTTGTATACTCTGTCATTTCGAAGGCCATATCTGTATCTCTTATACGACTTAAGGACTGCTGAGTATTTTCGTTAGCTATATTTACACTTTTTATAGTAAATTCCATTCTATTAATTTGAGCACCTAAATTAGATCGTATTTCCGACACCTTATCTATGGCATTGTCTAAATCATCTAAAGCCTCGCTACTACTTTCTAAAGTCCCTAAATTCAAATACTCAATACCTAAAGATACAGTATCCACTCTATCTATATAAAGTTTAACTTCATTTTCAGCACCTGCACTAACTTGTATATTTGTTCTTCCTAAATCTTTTATGTCTGAATATAAAAATCCTCCTACTTTAACATCTTCATCAACCCTTATTTGTATTTCCTGTCCATTAGAACTAATAAAACTTGCTATATTCCCATCAACTTTAATAGTCATACTATTGTTAAATTCAGTGTCTAGGGTACCATCTTCAAGCAATTTATTGCCTATTATAACCATATCTTTACCATCTTTTGGAGTTACACTCTGTAAATTCAAATCATTTAACGCCTCTGGTGTACCACTTATATTTATGCTTTGTTTTGCTCCAACTTCTATAGTGCTAAGGGTTCTAGTTGCTCCATCGTACTCTAATCCTGCACTTTTAAAAGCATTTTGGAATTTTTCATAAAGAACATCTGAACTATCTCCCTTTGCCACCTCTACAGTAGCACCGTTTATAACAATACTTCCACTTTCTGTTGCTGGTCCCATATTTTGGAAATCATATCCATTTACTGTAGCTGGCTCAGACTTGCTTGCTAAGCCATATTTTAAAATACCAGAATTAACCTCATCAGAAACATAAATAGTTTCAGCTCCTAAAACATCACTGTCTAAAGCCATACGAGATGCATCGCCATTTAACAACTTGATACCGTTAAACTCCGTCCTTTCAGCTATACCATTTATTTCTTCCTTCAAGTTATTAATTTCTTCTTGTATATTTTTTCTATCGGAATCTGTATAAACACCATTGCCACTTTGTACGGCTAAACTTCTCATTCTTTGTAGCATTTCATGTACTTGTGTAAGTGCCCCTTCTGCAGTTTGCAACATTGATGTTCCATCTAACGCATTACTACTACCTTGAGAAATCCCTTTAATTTGTCTTTCTAATTTTTTTGATATTGCAAAGCCTGCAGCATCATCTTTTGCACTACTTATTTTTAAGCCTGATGAAAGACGCCCCATAGAAGTGCTTACTTTTGCATTTGTTTTTCTCATACTATTGTATGTATTTAAAGATATTAAATTATTTATTATTCTCATATTTACCTTCCTAAATCTTTTTTTGTATAGGTGCCAGGGTCTACACTTCTAGCATGCCTAACCATGTTTAAGTTAAACTCCACAAATTCCAAGGAATTATTAAGGAGTGAAGTATTTACTTCGTTTGCTCTTTTTAATTCATTACTAACTTGTATAATTGAACTTCTTAAAGCTTTTATTTTTTCTCTATCTTTCCTATCTTTTAAATTTTCTTCCAAATATAAAAGAGTTACATCACTTTTTATATTTAAAAGCATTTTAATGTCTTGAAAAGCTTCATCTCTTTTAGTATCTAATTTTTTCAATTTATTTACTAAAGAATTTTCTACAACATTCATTTTTTTCAGCATTTCCATGTCTTTTTTTGCAATTACCATTTTTTTCTCGTTACCAATAACTGCCATTTCTTTATAAATATTTACCTCTTCCTCAAGAGTAGATATTAAATATTCCAATACCGTTGCCATATAAAACTCCTAAACGCGCAAAAAAAGCCTAACTAGTCATAAACCTCCTATTTAGACTTTTTTTTATATACCTAACATCTTGTTAGCTAGTGCATCCAAATCTACTTTGTAAGTTCCATTTTGGATTCTACTTTTTATCTCATTAACTTTATCTACTCGAACATCTTCTGCTCCAGACACCATTTTTTGTATTTTTTGGTATTCTTTAAAAGTATCCGATACCTCTAAAGCTCCACTAGAAGCCAATTCCTGTTTTTTGGTACTTCCCTTTTTTTGGTTTGCTGGCTTTACATTGTAGGTATTTGTTACGCTACTTATTTTAAAATCCATAATATCCCACTTTCTATTTAAAAAAACCATTGGTTTATCCTTCTATAAAATATATCGTTCAAATTTTTTAAAACTTTAGCTTTTTAATATTTTTATCTAAAAACAAAAAAGGCATTGCAATTTAGCAAAAATGCTATTTCGCAAATACCTTTTTAAAATTTATCCAATAGTTACTCTATTTCTTCCTCCATTTTTTGATTCATATAAAAATTTATCGGAACTATTTATTACATCATCAATGTGATTGTGATAACGTGGGTTGTACATGGCTATGCCTATACTTATAGTTATATTCACAATATTTTCATTAATTGTAAAATTATTTTCCTCTACAGTTTTGCGAAGGTTTTCACCAACATGGAGTGCCTCTTCTTTTCTTACATCCTCTAAAAAAACAATGAATTCTTCGCCCCCATATCTAGCAAAAACATCACTAGCTCTAAAGTTATTAACAAGTATTTTTGCAACTTGAACTAGAATTGCATCACCATTGTAGTGACCATAGGTATCATTAACTTTTTTAAAGTAGTCAATATCTATCATTAGTATAGCAAAGGATTTTTTACCTTTTATATTTTCGTAAAATAAATCATTACTTTTTCTAAGAAAAATTTTCCTATTATATATTTCCGTTAGTGTATCATGGTTAGCCATGAATACAAGTTTGTCACGCAATTCTTTTTCTCTTGTTACATCGTGTATTAACCAGCACCTTAATTCGTTCCTCTTATTTTTATAAAAAGTCGTGCTGTTAAAGTCATAATATTTTATACCAGTAGATGTCCTTGAGGGAAATTCTATAATACTTTTCGTTCCATTGTTTTGGCTTATAACCCTTGGTAGCCCTTTAAAATTTGAAACATTAATACCTATTATGGCACTTTCCAAAGAAGGGAATAAAACTTTAGCTCTAGCATTTGAGTCTATATAATTATTATTAATATCTATAAGCAAAAAACCATCATACATGTTTTCCAGCACATTGTACCTTGCATAGGGTAGAGATAAAAAAACATTTTTAAACAATATATGGTACCCATAGTATAAAGATATAAAGACAAAGGCAATTGGCGTAAAATCCAGTCCATAGGGTGTTAAATTAAATAAATACATTAGCACTAATATAAAAGGTATAATTGTACCCTTTATAATAAATGCTATTCTTTTACTTTCCTTATTTATACCTTCCGAGTAGGTATAAAAAGTTACTATGAACCCCATGGCAATAAGTATTACAAAGTATAAATAAGATAAATCTCTATAAATACTACTTTTTATAGATAGATGGCTTATACCAAAAGTACTAATTAAATTAAACTCCTCGTAAAATAAATTATTAAGAGGATAGGTTAAAACTAATATAAAACTAATAATTGGTATAACAAAAAGAGAGCCTATAGCCATTTTATTTGTTAAAGGTTTTTCTGAATATTCACATACAAATAATAAAAAGTATGGTGGTATAAAAGAAATACCTAAATATTGTATCACATTAGCAAAAGTCGCTTGATAAGTGTCGAAAGAATTTATCTCAAGCGCAACACCTATTACATATATGAAAATATGTAATATAAAAAAGCTAAAGTAAGTAGCTTTATTTTCTTTACTCTTATAAATGGATATACATAGCAAACCGAGAGTAATAACAGCGGAAATAGCGTATACCATTTCAAATAAAAAAGTCATGTATAGCCTCCTTTATTGCAATTTTTTTCAAAAACACTACATTACCTCCACTTTATTTTTACCAGCACTTTTTGCCATATAAAGCATTTTGTCGGCATCAATAAGGGCATCATCTAGGTTTCTATGTAAGGCGTAGTCAAAAGTACAAACGCCAATACTAACAGTTACATCAAGTTCTACATCCTCGCATATAAATGGTTCTGCATTAACAGAAGCACGAAGCTTTTCACCTACGATTAAGCTATTTTCAGGATTTACATTTTCAATATATATTACGAATTCTTCACCACCATAACGAGCTACAATGTCACTTTTTCTTAAAACACTTGTTAGTCTTCTAGCAGTTTCAACAATTACAATGTCACCGTATTGGTGTCCGTAAGTGTCGTTAATTGATTTAAAATTGTCAATATCTATCATTAAAACAGCAAAGTCCACCTTTCCAAAAAAATCTTTTTCTAAAATTTCAGAAGTTATTTCAAAGAAAGTACGTCTGTTATACACTCCTGCTAAAACATCGTACTTAGCCATATATTCCAAGTCGTCAATCATTGCTTTTGTTTCCGTTATTTCTGTAATAAGCCAAGATATTACTTTTTCAGATTTTTTTTCAGACAAGGTTGACACTGATATTTTATAATCACTCTTATATCCCTCTTTACTCAAAATACTAACTTCATAAGTACCATCGACATTTTTTCGCAATTTGCCTAGACCAATTGCATTAATATCGTTGTATATATTATTATTTTTTTTAATATTAGTTAATTTAGGAAAAATTCTTTTAGCTGATTTATTTGAATCTAAATAGCCACCTTTTTCATCAACTAAGATATAGCCATCATCAATATTTTCCAATATATAATCTCTTGTATAAGAAGAAAGCAAAAATGCATTTTTTATATATAAATAATAAGCTAGGTATAAATTTACTAATGTCATAAATATAGGTGATAAATCTAAACCATAGGGAGAAAACCCAAATAATCGAAGAATACTTAATGTTAGAGCAACCATAATAGGCACAGCTAGGAATAACATTTTTTGCCTAAGCAATTTAGTCCATGTACTATAGCCTTTAACCATGGTATATATCATTAAAAAGTAAATAAAATACATATAAATATAAATAGCCTGATTTATTATAGTGCCATCAGTTATAGCCCTAGTAATTCCATGAGCCGTAGTAGATTCTACACTACTAAAATAAAGCCCTGTGTAAGGATTTGTCAAAGTAAAAATAAAGTTTACAGTAGGTATTGAAAATAAAATAATGATTATCCTACTGTCTTCAATTGGCTTGTCTATATATTTTTTTATAAAAAGGTATATACAAACGGGGATAAAAGGAAACCCCAGATGCTGTACAGCTATGGCAGAACTAACTTGGTTCGGGTTAGTTGCTGTTATTTCCAATAAATACCCTACAGTGAAAATAATAACAAATAAATTGTATAGAGTGTAATATTGATTTTTTATTATAGAATTTTTAAAAATTGATATGTACATTAATATAAAAGAAACAATTAATGTACTAATGTATAAATATAAAATACCGTTTTCCATATGAAATCCTTTCGAGAATTTTAAATTATCTTACTACAAATATTTTTTTGTAAAAAAAACTTCCTATAGCTTAGTATATTATAAAGTAGATATTTGTAAAGATAAAGATAAAAATTTTAGTTCCACAATTAAATTTTTTATTTGTTTAGAAATTTCTAAATAAGCATTGTGCGTTTTTTTTTTTTGATGTATAATAAGTATATAGTAATAGATGCAAAAATTATTTAACTATTTTAACATTGCCTAAGGAAGAGGTTCCCTTTATGAGAAGAAAAATAATTTGCATAACATTGTGTTTGATTGTACTCTGCACTACTTGCAAAAGGTCAGATATATCAGTGAACAATATTTCAAACTTACCTAACATAGATAATAAAGCTATTGCAAAAGCTATCCAACAAAGCGTTATGGATGATGAAGGATACAGATTTGCAACCGCCGAGTTGGAGTCACAATTTAGTAGTTATGCTACTTACTACATCCGCATGTCAAAAGAATACGCAGGTATTTCACAACGCCCTATTACCATAGAAACCAAAAACAAAATAATAGAAAAATCTTTAAATTCACCTAACTTAAATTTAACAGATATTTTTTGCACTATTTCATTACTTGAAAATTGTAAAGATTTACCCATGGAAACAAAGGAAAAAATTTCTTCCTATTTTAATTCACTGTATGATGAAAATATAAAGGGCTATGTTTTGCATAATAGCAGTAAAAATGATGATCCCCTTTCAAATGTATATACAAATTATTTAGTCTATACCACTGCCAATCACCTTGACATAACTATCTTTAGCATAGTTGATTGGTTAGAAAAAGCAATACAATATATTTATAGTACAGAAAATATAACAGCAGAAAATTCTAGTGCATATTCTATGATTTTAGAATTATCTAAAGCCTACAATCTAGATATTCCACAGGAATCTATAATTGCTATTATAGAAATGTTCGAAAATAACTTGGATAATTTACAAGATTTAGAAAAAAAAGGAATATACATACCTGTATTTTTAATGGATTATATGGATTCTTGCAGAACTGTAGGTGTTGATAATTCAAAGAATTTCCAAAAAATAATATAAATATTATGTGACGAAAATGGTATAAAGAAAAATACCTTTGTGGAAAATGATGTTTATGGATTATACGCAACTAACCGAACTTTAAATTATACCGAATATAAATTTCAAGACAACGCCAAATTTAATGAAGTATTTAAGGAATTCGACTCATTTATGTTAAGGGAAGACTTATATATCTCTCCAGCATATGCAGAATCTAATCTTGTAGATACTTACTATGCTGACGCTTTGCTCAACACCTTGAATATTAAATCCAATAGTGATATTGGAAAATATTGCCTAGTAAATAAAAATAATATTTTAGAAAGCGATCCGCTAAATATATATTATTACCTCCAACTATTGCAAAGAAACGATTTGTTAAGAATATTAGAAACTGAAGAAAAAAAGATTGCAAAAAAACTACAATCCACCTTGCAGATTCTAATTAACGATAAAGAAAATACGAATATAAATTTACCCGAAATCAACGGATGTATAAAAAGCTTAAAGATTTTAAAAGAAAATATTAAAATATCAAATGATGCTTTCAAGGATATACTAAAGAACTTTTCTAGAAATTCAAATCTGCAACAAGAAGTATACGATTTAAATAAATTAGTAGAGTTCATTTTTTTAGTTTCTCCTAATAATAAAAACACACTACAAGAACATTGTAAGCAACTAGAAAAACAATTACTAAAGCTATCTGCCTCTAATGCAAGTAATAAAATAATGTTACAAAGTATGTCTTTAGATATCTTCAAAAATACAAACTATAATATTTCAACAGAATTGCAACTAATAGTAATAAAAACCTTAATTCAGGCACAGGATTGCAGCGGATTATTTAAAGGAGGAGATTCCAATGAAGATATAATAAATTTCCGCAACACCTATGATGCAATTATTCTTCTCGAAAATCTCGATTAAAAAAGGAGGAAATCTTATGAAAAAAATCACAAAACGTATATTTATAATAGCAGTAGGAATTTTCACCCTAATTCCAATGGTTACTTTTGCCTCTAATAGTAATGAATTAACTCTTATTTCCTCAGAACAAATAACTCTTTTCCCACTTAAAACAACTACTAGATGCATTACTACCAATAGTGAAAAAAGCAAAAATTTTACGTTAAACATTTACGATGACAACGGTGCAACCATATACTCTATTGATGTAGAAGACGAAGAGTATCACCAATCAGCCATAGAGTATATTAATAAACTTACTGGTGACACAAATATTTCGCCACAAACAAGAGGTCCTTTACTCCCTGGGGAATCTCAATACAAAAACGAAACACAATACGACGGAAACGCCGTAACTTACTCATGGAAAAGAAATACAGCAGGTAAGTGGGATAATAACTTTGAAGGTGGTATGTCTTCAAGTTGGACAGGAAAGGGAAATTGTGATTATATTGTCTTAAATCAAGGTATATCTGTAAGAGGTATTGCTGTTTCTGTTTCATGGCCACCAGGCGTTACAAGTAGTAAAACTAATGCTTATTGGCAATCTAAACCGATATACAGCAACATTGCAGGAGCTAGTTTTAGAAACATGCAAGTTGGGGGAACAGCATTCTCTTGTACTTTCTCCGAAAATGGGGACGTATACAAAGGTAATAGAATCTATCGTCCTATTACAAATATTAAATTTAGTTGTTTCTCATAGTTAGTAAGTAAATTAACTATACCCTATAAAGTGAACACGCAAAAAAGTGTCGCTTTATAGTATATAATAAATCTGAATTTTTATCTCACAAAAACTAAACGCTTTGCGTTTATCCGCCGTTCAACACGGTTCTAAGAAGATATTTCTAAATTAGCATTGCTTTTTTTCTCTTTTAATTATAATAAATATACAGTAATCGTTGCCATCATCAATTATAAATATATATTTACAGGAGAAATAAATGATAAAAAAGAAACTGCGAGAGTAATCGAAAAGATTTCCGGAAAAACAGTCGCTAGAAGCTGTTGTAATAGGATTTATAAAAGCTTATGCAAAACTTTTAATAGCCGATCTATATCCTTTTACAATGACATTTAAATGTCATTGCAACCAGACTCGCCGCTCAGTGGGGGGGGTACAAGCCCCACTGACGGATAGGTCTATTGACTTTTAGTTACAAAAATTCAAACCCCTACTGTCTGAATTTTGCTAATAGCAGATTTCAAACAGTGGGGGTTTAAGCAAATTATTTAACCATTATAAAAAAACAAACTTAACAGCATGGTAATTTTGGTTTTACAACCACTACCTCTGGTACAGCAAAAAGCCTTATGGGTAAGCGTGTTACGCCCACACCTCCACTTACTATTAAAGCTCCCCTATCAACTTTATAATACCCATATTTGTATTTAGTTCCCATATATGGCTTAACAATTTTTTTCCCTAAAGGAATATTTATTTGCCCATTATGAGTATGTCCAGCAAAGGCAAGGTCTACATTGTTCATCTCGTCAACTAAATCCCCTTCATGCATTAAAAAGATATTAAAACTATCTTTCGTCATGTGTTCCCCAAAATTTGCCTTTTCACCAAAAAAAACATCATCTGCACCAAATATTTTAATTGTTTCTCCTTCTATTTCTATTTCCACAATTTCATTTACTAATACTCTAAATTCCCCATTATTGCAAATTCTTTTATAGTCTTCACAATTATTTCTACCTTCATCATGGTTGCCAATTACTGCATACTTGCCATATTTAGCCTGCATTTTTTTCAAGCCACAACTTATTATTTCTTCGCCTTCGCCATAGGTATTGAACCTGTCAAATAAATCCCCTACAAAAAAAACAAAGTCTACTTTTTCCTTATTTATTATGTTAACAATTTTATTAATATTGTTTTCATTGAATTTATTGCCAAAATGAGTATCTGAAAAAACAGCTATTTTATATTTAATATTTAAGTTGTATTCTTTTTTTATTAGTCTTTTTCGTTCCACATATTTACCATAATGTATAGCTCCAACACCTAGTGCTCCTAAGGCAGCCATAGACATTGCTATATTCTTTATTTTCATAGACTACTCCTTTATAAATTTTTCAAATACATAGTTAGACAAGTCTATGCCTTTTTTACTCAGCCTAATAATGTTTTCTTCCTTTACTAATAAATTATTTTTTATCAGTCCATTTATTTCACTACCATAAATTTCAAAAATATTTTCATTAAATTTATCTGTAAATTCTGTAACTTTTATCCCTTTCATTAACCTTAATCCCAAGAAACAAAATTCTTCCATCTCCTCTTTTTTACTTAGCTTAATTATATCCTCTGCACAGTTTATGCCCTTTTTTTCATTATATTTATTTATATTTTTAGTATTTGAATACCTAGTTCCATCTATATAACTACTACTTCCCAAACCAAGTCCTAAATAGGGAATCCCTGTCCAATATCCTATATTATGTTTGCACTCCATTCCTTCTTTACTATAATTTGAAATTTCATATCTGTTATATTTATATCTACTTAGAATTTCCTCTGTTAAAAAATACATTTCTCGATCCAACGACTCATCAATATTAATATCCATATTGTAAAAAGGTGTATTCTCTTCAATTATTAAAGAATAGGACGATATGTGGCTTGGCTCTAGGCTACATATTTCTTCAAGGCTTTCTTTATAATCCTTTAGGCTTTGATTAGGCAATGAGAACATTAAATCTATGTTTATATTATTTACATATTTTTTTGCTATTTCATAATTTTTCAAAAAGGTTTTGTAGCTGTGAACACGCCCTATATTTTTCAACAAACTATCCTTAGTACTTTGTAATCCTATACTCATTCTATTTACATAATTACTTAAAAATTTTATATAGTCCTCACTTAAGGTTTCTGGATTTGCCTCAATAGTTATTTCACAATTTTTACTTAAATTGTATTTATACAGCTCTAAGAATATTTTTTCTAGCAAAATAGGCGACAGAACTGTTGGTGTTCCCCCGCCTATAAATACGCTTGTTATTTCATTCGCCACCATTTTATTTTTTATTTCTTCCACGAGGGAATTAACGTAAATTTCCTCATTTTTTATTTTAAAGGAAGTAAAATCACAATAAAAACACTTTTTTAAGCAAAATGGTATATGTACATATATTTCCATTATTCATCATCCAATTTTAAAATACTCATAAACGCCGATTGAGGTAATTCTACACTTCCTACTTGTCGCATACGTTTTTTACCTTCTTTTTGCTTTTCTAAAAGTTTACGCTTTCTACTTATGTCACCACCATAGCATTTTGCTAAAACATCTTTACGCATAGCTTTTACTGTTTCTCTTGCTATAACTTTATTTCCTATGCTAGCTTGAATAGGTATTTCAAATAAATGTCTTGGAATTTCGTTTTTAAGTTTTTCTGCCATTTTTCTGCCACGAGTATAAGCCGAGTCCCTATGTACAATAAAGGAAAGGGCATCTACTACTTCATGGTTAAGTAATAAGTCTAATTTAACTAAATCCGACTCTGCATATCCCGTTAGTTCATAGTCAAAAGAGGCATATCCACGGCTCCTAGACTTCATTACATCAAAGAAGTCGTATATTATTTCATTTAATGGCAATGTATAAGTTAATTTCGCACGTGTTTCTTCTAAATATTCCATATTAATAAAAACACCACGTCTTTCTTGGCATAAATCCATAATGGCACCAATATAATCCGTTGGCAAAATAATTTCAGCCTTTACAAGAGGTTCTTCCATTTTGTGAATTTTTGTAACATCCGGCATATCGCTTGGATTAGACAAATCTATGGCTGTACCATCGGTCATGTATATTTTATAAATAACTGATGGGGCTGTTGTTACTAAATCCAAATTAAATTCACGTTCTAAACGTTCTTGAATTATTTCTAAATGCAACAATCCTAAAAATCCACATCTAAAGCCAAATCCAAGAGCAGCCGATGTTTCCGGCTCGAAATAAAGTGAGGCATCATTTAGTTGCAATTTTTCTAAGGCTTCTCTTAAATCCTCATATTTCGCACCATCTGCTGGAAAAATCCCACAATATACCATAGGATTTACTTTTTTGTATCCTGAAAAAGCTTCTTTAGTTGGGTTGGCAACAGATGTAACTGTGTCCCCTATTTGAGTATCCTTTACATTTTTTATACTTGCTGTAAAATAACCAACTTCACCGGCTAAAAGCTCCTTGGATGCAATAAATTGACCTGGGGCAAAAAAACCTGTTTCTACTACTTCAAAACTAGCCCCTGTTGCCATAAATTTAACTCTGTCCCCTTTTTTAATAGAACCATCTACCACCCTCATAAATACTATTACTCCACGGTATTGGTCATAAAAACAATCAAAGACTAAAGCTTTTAAAGGTGCATTTTCATCACCTTTAGGATGTGGAATTGTATTTATTATTGACTCAAAAACTTCTTCTATATTTATATTATTTTTTGCCGAAATACGTGGGGCATCTTCGCAAGGTATGCCTATTATGTCTTCCACTTCTCTTATTACTCTTTCTGGTTCTGCACTAGGTAAATCAATTTTATTTATTACTGGAGCTACCTCCAAATCGTTGTCTATAGCCAAATAAACATTTGCCAAGGTTTGAGCCTCTACACCTTGTGCCGCATCTACAACTAAAATAGCACCTTCACAAGCTGCAAGACTACGTGACACCTCGTAATTAAAGTCAACATGCCCTGGTGTGTCAATTAAATTTAATATATATTCCTCATTATTGTATTTATAAATAAGGCGCACTGCTTGTGCTTTTATTGTTATTCCTCTTTCACGTTCTAGCTCCATATTATCTAAAACTTGCTCTTGCATTTCTCTATCTGTTAATAGTCCACTTTTTTGAATTAATCTATCAGCTAATGTTGACTTGCCGTGATCTATATGTGCAACTATACAAAAATTTCTTATTTTTTCTTGTCGCATTTTTCCTCCAATGTTTCTTTGGTCATTACTCCATATTTCATGAGCATAATATTATCTTCGAGATTATAACATAAATCCTTTAATATGTGCATAATCAAGTATAATTATTCACAGTCTCAAATAAATACATGTTTATGTGATAAATTTTTATTACATCCAAAGCATTAAAATAATTTTCACATTTTTCTAAAAAGTTGGCAAATCGCCTTTACTTTCTGTGTTTTTTTTGCATTTATTCTAAAAATATTATCCGTCAAATTTAAAAGAACTACGCCAAATCAAAAAAATTTGCAACTTTTTTTTAAAAATTTCTAGTTTTTTTATAGTTTTTGTATTATAATTTACAAAGCAAAGAACAAAAAACTTTACGCAAATTTATTCACTAAAGGCATGACTATTTCTTAACATAGGAAATAGGTTTTAGAAAGAGAACCCATGAAAAAAATGAAAAATAGTGAAAAACGTGAAATTGTAAGTGCATTTACCTTAGTAAGCCAAATGGGTATAACTGTGCTTGTAACCATAATACCTATGGTCATCTTCGGTAATTTCCTAGATAAAACCTTTGAGACATCACCACTTTTTTTAACAATTTTTATTTTGTTTGGCGTATTAGCAGCTTTTAGAAATATATATGTAGTTTCTATGCGTTTTATAAACAATAGTGAAATAAGAAAAAATGTTGAAAATGAAACGTTAATAAAAGAAAAAGTAAGTAGAGATAATTAATTTGAGTATGTTAAAAAATCTTTCAGATATTACTAAAAAAATAATTCTAGTTCTATTATTTATTTTTATAGCTTTAAGCATTTTAGGTTTCTTTTTTAGAAACTTAAGCGGACTAACTTTAGCTTTTGGCAATGTACCTTTTATTAACTACCAGCTAGGCCTTGCCTTTGGTACTATATATTCGGCAATTAAAATAATACTGCTAGAAAAAACTTTAGAAAAAGCAGTTAAACTAAACCCTGCCGATGCACAAAATTATGTAAGAGTACAATACATTGTCAGGTACACCTTAACTTTTATTGCTCTAATTGTTGCAGCATTAATTAAACCACTAGACTTACTAGGAGCAATATTAGGAATTTTATCCTTGCAACTAGCCACATACATAGCTGGCTTTTCTATAAAAGATGAAGCTGAATTTAAAGAAGAAAATAATCTAAAAAAAGAAACAAAACTAAAAAAAGATAGTGAATTTAAAAAAATGAGAGATGAATTTAAACTTTAAATATTTTATTTTTAGGTTTAGGATTTTGCCTAAGTCAAAATGCAGAATATCCTCCAAATCCTAATTATTTTATTTGCAAGTTTTAGCATTTTCCCCTTCGGGCAAAACCATAAAATAATTGTGTTTACGCAACTCCGTTGCTTTTACGGCTGTAATTTCATTACATCCTCCAAACCCTAATTATTTTATTTGCAAGTTTGTAAAAGACTTAAGTCTTTTCAATATAAATTATAGACTTTGTCTAAGAAAGGAGCATAAGATGGGTGTAGATTTTAATAACCATTACTATGGCACCATAAATATTGGTAGTTTCCCTATATGGATAACAGATACAGTTATTTCAACTTTAATAATAGCTGCCATACTTGTTATTTTTACTATTTATGTAAATATTTCTATACGTAAGTTTAAAAGGATTCCTAAAGGTTTTCAAAATGTTATTGAATGTTTAGTTGACATGATGGATAAATTTACTAGAAGTACTATGGGTGACGAAAATGGATGCTTTGCATTTTGGTTTTTCGGTGTTTTCGTTTTTATACTATTTTCAAACCTTTCCGGTTTGTTAGGAATGCGACCACCAACAGCCGACTTAGCGACTACATTAGCTTTGGGTCTTACTACTTTTGGTATTATTCATATCGGAGGTATGGTTAAAAACACAAAGCAATACTTTAAGGATTATGTTGATCCCTATCCTTTTTTCCTGCCTATTAATTTAATAGGTGAGTTAGCTCTACCTGTATCTTTAAGTTTTCGTCTTTTCGGTAATATTTTGGGCGGACTTATTATACTAGGTATGGTATATTCGGCACTACCTACAGTATTAAAATTTGTAATCCCTCCTGTACTACACGGATACTTCGATGTATTTAGTGGTTCATTGCAGGCTTACATTTTTGTAATACTTAGTTTAACTTTTATTGCACAAAAATTACCAAGTAAAGAAGGCATATCATAATGCTAAATTAAAAAAATTATAATTAATTTTTAGGAGGAATTGAAAATGGAAGGAATTACTTCAGAAGCTTTTGTATTAGGTTGTTCTGCAATTGGTGCAGGAATTGGTGTTGTTTCTGGTATAGGTTCAGGTATTGGTCAAGGTTTTGCAGCTGGTAAAGGTGCAGAGGCTGTTGGTCGTCAACCAGAGGCACGTGGTACTATTATGTCTACTATGCTTGTTGGTGCTGCCGTTGCAGAAACAACAGGTATTTATGGACTTGTTGTGTCCATAATTCTTTTATTCGCAAATCCATTAGTTGGTATGTTGTCTAAATAATTTCCCGTTATAAAAAACAGGATAATGTAAAACATAGCAATAACAACTAATTGGAAAGGAGGGAAATTCCTTGGACAGTATATTACACCTTGACGCAGCATTTTTTCAAAATTTGTTAGTTCAGTGGGGCGCTACAGTCGTATTATTTGCATTTTTAGGTTACTTTTTATACAAACCTGTTTTAAAGTTTATGAACGATAGAACAGAAGGTATAGAAAAAAACATAGAAGAAGCCGAACAAAATATGGCTGATGCTAAAGCACTAAAGGCTGAATACAGCGAAAAAATGTCAAACATAATGGCTGAAAGAAATGAAATATTGGAAAAAGCTAACAAGGATGCTCGCGCAAATGAAGCAAACATAATTGCAAAAGCTAGAGAAGAAGCTCAAGTAATTAAAGACAGAGCACTGCTTGATATAGAAAGAGAGCAAGCTAAGGCTGAGGATGACATGAAAACTCAAATCATTGAGATTTCCACACTTATGGCACAAAAGTACATTGAAGAATCTATAAGTGCAGAAACTCAAAACAGATTACTAGACGAAGTAATTAAGGATATGGAGGGTGCAAAATGGCCAAGTTAGTAGATAAAAGGTACGCAAATGCACTTTTCGATTTAGCTGTAGAAGAAAACAACGTAAACTTATATTACGAGCAAGTAAAATTAATGCTTTACGCTTTTTCTGAAAATAGCGAATTACGAAAAATTATGAAACATCCACATATTAGTAAACAAAACAAACTAAGCATTTTTAAAAATTCTTTTGGCGAAAATCTAAATGAACATATTTATGGTTTTTTAAATATAATATTTAAAAAAAATAGAGATGAAGACTTAGAAGATATTTTACATGTATTTGTAGAAAGAGCAGAAGGTTCTTTAGGTATAACTACAGCAGAAATAACTACAGCTGTAGAAATATCTGAAGAAAGAAAAAATGCTGTAAAAGAAAAAATAGAAAGCAAACTAAATAAAAAAGTTAATATGAAATGTATTATAGATAAAGATATAATAGGTGGCCTTGTAGTTAAAGTTGACGGAATTATATTAGATGGTTCCATAAGCAACAAACTACAATCCATGAAAAAAGCTTTGTATTAAACTTTTGGTAAAGGAGTGTAATCTTAAATGAATCTCAGACCTGAAGAAATAAGTAGTGTTATAAAAGATGAAATTAAAAACTATGCTTCTAGCTTAGAGGTTTCAGAAGTAGGTAGAGTTATACAGGTTGGGGACGGTATTGCACGTGTATATGGACTAGAAAAAGCAATGAGTGGCGAACTTTTAGAATTCCAAAACGGTGTTTTAGGTATGGCACTTAACCTTGAAGAAGATAATATCGGTGTGGTTTTATTAGGCCCAGACGATGATATCAAAGAAGGCGACTCTGTTAAACTTACTGGTAGAGTAACTCAAGTTCCTGCCGGCGAAGCCCTAATAGGTAGAGTAGTAGATGGTATAGGTAACCCAATTGATGAAAAGGGCCCTATACAAACGGACAAATATCGTCCAGTAGAAAGAGTTGCACCTGGTGTTATTACACGTGAGGAAGTTAACGTACCCCTACAAACAGGTATAAAAGCAATAGATGCTATGGTACCAATAGGTAGAGGTCAACGCGAGCTTATAATCGGTGACCGTCAAACAGGTAAAACAGCTATATGTTTAGATACAATAATCAATCAAAAAGGTAAAGACTGTATATGTATTTACGTTGCAATTGGTCAAAAAGCATCTACTGTAGCTGGTATTGTACAAACATTAACAGAACACGGTGCTATGGATTATTCCGTAATAGTATCTGCATCTGCTGCAGATCCTGCACCCCTTCAATACATTGCCCCATACACTGGTGTAGCAATAGGTGAAGAGTTTATGGATCAAGGTAAAGATGTATTAATCGTATATGATGATTTATCTAAACATGCCGTAGCATATCGTGCTATGTCGTTGTTACTTAGAAGACCACCAGGACGTGAGGCTTACCCAGGGGATGTATTCTATTTACATTCTAGACTTTTAGAACGTGCTGCAAAATTAAGCAAGGAATATGGTGGCGGTTCTATAACTGCACTTCCTATTATAGAAACTCAAGCCGGAGATATTTCCGCATATATTCCTACAAATGTTATTTCCATAACAGATGGTCAAATATTCCTTGAAACAGAGTTGTTTAACTCTGGTGTACGTCCTGCCATAAATCCAGGTCTTTCTGTATCTAGGGTTGGTGGTTCTGCACAAATAAAGGGTATGAGGAAAATAGCTGGTCCTATACGTCTAGAACTTGCACAGTATAGAGAGCTTGAATCTTTTGCACAATTCGGTTCAGACCTAGACAAGGATACATTGGAGCGTTTGGAACAAGGTAAGCGTATTACTGAAGTTTTAAAACAGTCACAATATAAGCCACTACCAGTAGAAAATCAAATAGTTGTATTTTATGCTGTTACAAACAAATATTTTACAGACATACCAATAGACCAATGTGATAAATTTGAGGATGACTTAAATGTGTACTTCGACACCAAGGCTAGCAATGTACTTGCTAAACTTCGTGAAACTAAAGAAATCACAGAGGAAATAGAAGCAGAGATTAAAGAACATTTAGCAATATTCAAAAAAGAATTTAAAGGATAGGTGATACTATGGCTTCAATGCGTGATATAAAGCGTCGTATTAAAAGTGTAGGAAGTACGCAACAAATCACTAAAGCTATGAATTTAGTATCTGCATCTAAACTTGGTAAAGCTAAAATGAACTTAGCCGCAACTAAACCTTTTTATACAGAAACTTATAGAGTAATAAGTAATGTTGTAAAAAATTCTGCTGGCATAAACCATCCCTTTTTACAAAAAAGAGATGAAAAAAAGGTTCTTGTCATCCTATTAACAGCAGACAGGGGACTTTGTGGTGGCTACAATGCCAATATAAACAAAGAAACCGAAAAATTTATAGAAGGTAAAGATGCACAACTAGTGGTGGTTGGTACTAAGGGTAGAGATTATTTTAAAAGACGTGGCCACGAATTAACTAAGTTAATGACGGGTATCTCTGAAAACCCTGACTATATAAACGCAAGAGAAATAGGAGAGTTTGTATTAAATAAATACACTAATAATGAAGTAGATGCTGTTTACATTGCGTTTACTGAATTTGAAACTACTTTATCTCATATACCTACTGTAAAAAGACTATTACCTGTAGACACAGATAGTATTAACGAAGAATCGAAAGAAACATCTGATAAACAAGACCTATCTTTAATGGACTACGAACCAGATGAAGAAGAAGTTCTTTCTTACATAGTTCCTAAATTTTTAAATACAGTAATTTATGGTGCTATGGTTGAATCTTCTACATGCGAGCAAGCAGCACGTATGACAAGTATGGATAGTGCTACAGAAAATGCGTATACTATGATAGATAGTCTTACACTTAAATATAATAGAGCTAGACAAGGTGCTATAACTCAAGAAATTACTGAAATAGTAAGTGGAGCAAATGCCCTTGAATAGAGAAAATAATTAATAAGGAGTGAAAGATTTGGCTGAAAATAATGTAGGAAAAATACTACAAATTATCGGTGCCGTGTTAGACGTTAAATTTGATAACGAAAACATGCCTGCTTTGTACAATGCCATTGTAATCAAAGATGGTGATACAAGCATAACTGCCGAAGTTTCACAACATCTTGGCGATGACGTAGTTAGATGTATATCTATGTCATCTACCGATGGATTAGTTCGTGGAATGGACGCTATAGATACAGGTGCTCCTATATCTGTGCCAGTAGGTGAACATACTCTTGGTCGTATGTTTAACGTTTTAGGCGACCCTATTGACAACAAAGAAGCGCCAAATGCAGAAGATAAATGGTCAATCCATAGAGAAGCACCTACTTTTGCAGATCAAGCAACATCAACTGAAATTTTAGAAACTGGTATAAAAGCAATCGACTTACTTTGCCCGTATTCAAAAGGTGGTAAAATTGGTTTATTTGGTGGTGCCGGTGTTGGTAAAACAGTTCTTATAATGGAACTTATCCGTAACATAGCAACAGAGCATAGTGGTTATTCTGTATTTGCTGGTGTTGGAGAGCGTACTCGTGAAGGTAATGACCTTTACCACGAGATGGCCGAGTCTGGAGTTATTAATAAAACAGCCTTAGTATTTGGTCAAATGAACGAGCCCCCTGGCGCACGTATGAGGATTGCCCTGTCTGGTCTTACTATGGCAGAATACTTCCGTGATGTAGCTGGACAAGACGTTTTATTATTTATTGATAATATATTCCGTTTTGTACAAGCTGGTTCCGAAGTTTCGGCTTTATTAGGTCGTATGCCGTCAGCCGTTGGTTACCAGCCAACCCTTGCCAACGAAGTTGGTAGTTTGCAAGAGCGTATTACTTCAACTAAAAAAGGTTCTATTACATCTGTTCAAGCTGTATATGTTCCTGCCGATGACCTTACAGACCCTGCGCCTGCTACTACTTTTGCCCATTTAGATGCAACTACTACTCTTTCCCGTTCTATAGTTGAACTTGGTATATACCCTGCTATAGACCCACTTGAGTCTAGTTCACGTATTTTGGACCCTAATGTAGTTGGAGAAGAACACTACAGTGTAGCACGTTCCGTACAGAGTATTCTTCAAAGGCTAAAGGAATTACAAGATATTATTGCAATCCTTGGTATGGACGAGCTTTCTGAAGACGATAAGATTTTAGTTGCTCGTGCTAGAAAAATACAAAGATTCCTAGGTCAACCTTTCTTTGTTGCTGAAAAATTTACTTCTTTAGATGGTAGATATGTACCAGTTAAAGATACAGTTCGTAGCTTCAAAGAAATACTAGACGGAAAGCATGATAACATACCTGAGTCTTACTTCTTAAGCTCTGGTAGTATTGAGGACGTTGTTGAAAAATACAATGCTAGTAAATAATCAAGCTATTCTATAGAAAGGGTGTAACATGGCAGATAAAAAGATACATCTTAAAATTGTTTCGCCTAATAGAATTGTTTTAGAAAAAGATGTAGACATGGTAATCGCTCGTAGTGTGGAAGGTGACCTTGGTATACTTCCAGGACATGAGCAATTAACTACACTACTTGGCTATGGTGCATTGAAATATATAATCGGCAATGAAGAACAGGAACTTTCTGTTCTTGGTGGCTTTGCCGAAATAACAGCTAAGAGCATTATAATTCTTACAGATGCAGCTGAATTACCAAGCGAAATAGACACTCAAAGAGCAGAAGAGGCTAAAAAACGTGCCCAAGAAAGAATTGCAAGTAGTAAAAGCAATACGAACTTAGTACGTGCAGAAAATTCTTTGCACAGAGCTTTAATTCGTTTGGACGTGGCTGACAATAAATCTAAAAAATTTAATTAGGCAAAAAAAAAGAGCTTTGCTCTTTTTTTTTGCCTAATTATTTATTGGACTGAAATGTTTTTTTGTATTAATATATAAGGGTAAAATAAATACAACTCAGAAAGGGGTAAGTATGAAAAAATTAATTACTCTAGCTTTATTTATGACACTTATATCAACTGTAAATATATATGCTAGTAATACAAAAACAAATGCATCTAAAGAAGTATATATAACTATTGAAAGCTACGATACAACTTTGTCCCAAGGTTATGCAAAAGGCTCTACCTATGCAGAAGTTTTAGAAAACTTCGCCATGCAAAAAGACTTGGAAATAGTTTATTCTACTGAAAATAATATTAATAAAATTTATTCTGTAAATGGAATTGAAAGTAAACTCTTTGGCCCAACTGACGGATGGTATTCTTATATAATTCGTGGTGATACTATTTTAGAAAACACAGACATACTAAGTACACCTATAAAAGATGGTGATATGCTAATTACATATTATGGCGACTTCCATGATACAAGAATTATTTACGACACAATAACGAGAGCCAATAACAAAAACATATCCATTTATTTAGTTACGCCTACAGAAATTGATGCCGATTTATCCAATATAAAAGTACATTTATACACACCTAAAAATACCCAAAGAATAATGAAGACTAATAAAGAAGGTGTAGTTACATCCAAGCTAAAGGATCTAGGATACTATACCTACTATGCTGAAGGCTACAATTACGACAGCTATCCAAGTATTGTACGTACAGTTAATGAAGGCTTTGTTTTAGGCCCTGAAAATAAAGAAAAAGTAACCAGAGGTGAATTTATAGACTTTTTAGTTAATAACTTCTCCATTGGAAAAGGTAAAAATGGAAGCAAAGACTTTACAGATGTTTCAATGTCTGATTTTTATTCTACAGAAGTTTCCATTGCTTGTAGCCAAAATATAATAAGTGGTTACGATGATAAAACTTTTCGTGGAAGCGAACCTATAACCATGCTTGAATATGCAGCTATACTGGCACGTATTGACTCCAACGTTGTGGAAGTAAATACAAATATAAACGTTCCAAGCTGGGCCATGTCAAGTGTAAGCAAAGCTATTTCTAAAGGCTATGTTTCAGAAGATACAGACTTTACCAGAAATGTAACTGAAGAAGATTTAATTAAAATAGCTAAATAATATAAAGGAGAAAAAAATGAAAGACTTAACATTGTCGCCGTCATCGGAAAATTACGTTGAAACATTATTTTTTTTAAAAAATGAAAATGGAGATGTTCGTGTAACAGATTTAGCCATAGAGGTAGATGTATCTAAAGCTAGTGTTAACAAGGCGGTAAAAAATTTAAAAGAACTCGAATTAGTTAATCACAACCATTATGGTTCTATTAGCTTAACAGACAAAGGGTTAAATTTTGCTAAAGAAATTGCTAGAAAACATGAAATTTTATTCAACTTCTTAAAGCTAGTTGGAGTTGATGAAACAACTGCTGAAGATGAAGCTTGCACTATTGAACATTTCCTTAGTCTTGACACAGTACAAAAGATTGAAAAATATACAAAGAGGTAATTATGAAAGTTGACTATCACGTACATACTAATTACTCCCCCGACTCTTGTGCCAAGCTAGAAGATGTAATAAAATCTGCAATAGAAAAAAACCTAGATGAAATATGTATAACTGACCATATTGACAACCATCCAAATCAAAATGCGTTTTTATTACCTAACTACAATAGCTTTTTTAAAGAATTGGATTTAGTTAAAAAAAAATATCCAAATATATCTATAAAAGTAGGTGGAGAGCTGAGTTTAGCGCCATATTTAAAAGAAGAAGTTGCTAAAGCCTCCAAAACTTTAGACTACGATTTTTTAATTGGTTCTAGTCACGAAACTAATAAAGACTACTTAATGACTGACTCAATTTTTTTTAAAGATAAAATAAAGAGCAATGCCTTTGAAATATATTTTCTAGAAGTTTTAGAAAATGTTAAAATTTTTAATGAGTTCGATGTTTATGGTCATTTAGATTATATTTTTAGGTACTCTGTAAATTATTATGAGGATAATTCCTTTTATTATAAAGATTATGCTCACTTAATAGACGAAATATTAAAAACATTAATACACAAGGGTAAGGGAATAGAAATAAACGCTTCCGGCTATAGGTATGGTTTAAATTGTTTCCATCCATCAATGGACATTTTAATAAAATATAATGAATTAGGTGGCGAAATTGTAACCATAGGTTCTGATGCCCACAGCCCACAGTACGTTGGAACTAAGTACGATGAAGTAATTGAATATTTAAAAGAGGGTAATACAAAATATATTGCTACTTTCAATAAACGAAAAGTTAATTTTCATAAAATTTGAACTAAGCCCCCCAAAACTTCTATAAGAAAAATGGGGGGCTATTTTTAAAGTCTTCGGAGGTAAATAAATGTCTACAACCTTTTTATTAATGGTTTCTATTGTTATATTTTCATGTGTAATTTTTAATAGAATCTCTACTAAATTCGGAATACCAATGCTACTGGTATTTATTGTACTAGGTATGCTTTTTGGTTCTGATGGCATAGTTAAAATTCCTTTTGACAACTATGTATTGGCTGAGCAAGCTTGCACAATAGCCCTTATATTCATTATGTTTTATGGTGGCTTTGGTACAAAATGGAGCAAAGCAAAGCCTATTGCCCACAAAGCCCTGTTGTTATCATCTATAGGCACAGTATTAACTGCTGGATTAATTGGCTTGTTTTGCTATTTATTTTTGGATTTTAATATACTAGAAGGCTTGTTACTTGGTGCTGTAATTAGTTCTACAGATGCTGCCTCTGTTTTTTCCATATTGAGAATAAATAAATTAAATCTCCGTTACAATACGGCTTCTATGTTAGAAATTGAAAGCGGTAGCAATGACCCCTTTGCATATATGCTAACAGTAATTATTTTGTCTACTATGGGTGGCAATGCATCTATTTCCACCTTTGCCACTACTTTAATAGAACAAATACTTTTTGGCGTTGCCTTTGGTGTAGCAATTGCTATATTGGCTAACAAATTCATGAACAACTTTGACTTTATAGTAGATGGTTTCGACACAATTTTTATTTTTGCTATTGCAATTATCTCCTATTCAGCAACTACATACTTTGGTGGTAATGGCTACTTAAGTGTATATTTAACAGGCTTAATATTAGGAAATAATAAATTGAAAAATAAAAAGTCTCTTGTGCATTTTTTTGACGCAATGACTGGTTTAATGCAAATGTTTTTATTTTTCTTACTTGGATTACTTTCCTTCCCCACAGAATTACCTAATGTTGCCATTGCTGCTCTAGGCATATTTTTATTTTTAACCTTTGTAGCAAGGCCAATTGCTGTTTTTTCTATACTAGCCATTTTTAAAAGCAAGATTAATCAAGGTGCTTTTGTTTCTTGGTCTGGCATAAGAGGTGCTGCATCAATTGTATTCGCCATAATGGCAGTAACTAGCCCAGAAACTACAGACAACGATATTTTCCATATAGTATTTTTCATTGTACTATTATCTATTTTATTCCAAGGCACATTAATACCCTATGTTGCAAAAATACTTAATATGGTAGATAACGAGTCCGATGTAATGAAAACTTTTACAGATTATATAGACGAAATACCTATTGAATCCATTCAATTTAAATTAAACAGTTCCCACAAATGGATTGGTAAGTCCATAAGAGAAATAGTTCTGCCACCAGATTCCGTACTTGCCTTAATTGTAAGAAACAATGAAAAAATAATACCCTATGGCGATTTAGTACTTCACTCCAATGATTTAATTATATTAGTTGGTAAAGCAATAGATAGTAAAAATGAAATTGATTTATACGAAAAGACTGTGCTAAAAGGCGACCCCTGGATAAATGTAAAACTTATGGATATTCCTAGAAATGACAAATTAATACTAATGGTAAAGCGAGGAGAAAATATTATTATACCTAGAGGTAACACTTTACTCTTGGAAAATGACATTTTAGTTATAAATGACTTAAAAAACACCATTTGATTATGTACCACAACTTTTTTAAAAAATAGTGATTTTTTTTAAAAAACCATTGACATTAGTTTACTTATTCTATATAATAAGCTTTGTCCTTGGGAACAATGTACGCTACGCGGATGTGGCGGAATTGGTAGACGCGCTAGACTTAGGATCTAGTGTCTTTGACGTGGGAGTTCGAGTCTCTTCATCCGCATTGCAGGTATGCACACTCTTTTTTGGAGTGTGTATATTTTTTTTATTTGCATTCATAATATTTTTCACCTCTTCAAAAATATCTTTTTCAACTATTTTTGGAACTGCGTCCTATAGAATTATGATGTTTTCTATATCCTGCGCTAGGTTAACGCATTTATCATTTATTTTACCCTTTGTAGTTTTATTATACTCGTATATTCCAATATATTTTTTGTTCGTTAATATAGTAATTTATGCACAATAATTACGTCAAAACCGCCTTCGTCGCTATCTTTAATCATGCTTTGGAAGAAAGGTCTAGCATCAGAACGTGACGATTTAGCTTCATATACATATGTGTTTATTATTGCATACTTATTGCTTTTAGAGAATTCTTTACACGCATTGAGTTGTGCATGAATTGATTCTTGCCTTCCATTTCGCTGCTATATCTAGCATATATAACTGCTTTTTTCATTATCCACCTATAGTAAAAAAGACCCCCATAAGGGTCTTAATTTAGTTTCTAATATCCAACTGCTGCTGCTCCGTGTTCTGCCTGCTCTTGCGTAAATCCTTCATACAAAAGTTGCTCTATTAGCCCTTGCTTTGAAAATGACATAATATCTATATACGTTTTCGCTTTAAGTTCAGCTTGCTCATTCCAATCGGCATCACAGTTATCAGCCCCATATTTTGCTTCTATATCTGAATATCCCTCATAATTAAGCTGTTTAATCAAACCTTCTTTAGAAAAAGCCATTATATCTAAATAATTTAAGGCTTTAGATAGGGCATTTTGTTCTCCTAAAGTTGTATCGTTGGACTTTTTTGCTTCAGGCTGTGGTGTAGGTTTAACCTGTGGTTCTTGATTTGTAGTATTATTAATATCGATACGGTTATTTGCATTGTCGAAGTTAACTTGTAAACTTAAAGATTCAGAAACCGCACGAATTGGTACGTAAGTTGTTCCCTTATAGAGGAAACTGTCTGCATCTAGCATTGTATTATTAACATAAATATCGTTTGGTGCAATGCTAACCTCTATCATTTGTGTTGCTACATTTGCAAATACACCTGCTGTAAATGCTAAAGATAAAATTGCTGTTGAAACTAATAATTTTCTTTTCATAATACTCTCCTATCTGACTGCGCTTTGAAAAACTACAGCCTTGCCTATTATTCTTACATCATTTAGCATTTCTCCTACATACACCAAAAGTGGAAATGCATGGTTTTCTGCTTGCAATGTTATTGCAGTTAAATTGTTGTTTTCATCCCTTGTCATGTAAACTAGTTTAAGAGCTGTTTCATCGTCTATTACTACACATGCAATTTCACTTTCTTCAACAATGCTTTATTTTCGTACAAAAACTATAGCATTATTAAATATTCTAGAATTTATCATGGAATCGCCTTTTGCGCGTAGGCAAAAATCAACTTTAATATTATCTGCTAGATCAATATAGCTTTCGATATTTTCATCCACATAAAGCGGGATATCATATCTTTGTAAAGTTGATTTGCTCATTCCTGTTAAATCTGCTAAATGTTGTAAATTAAAATTAAGTTTTTCTCTTTGTTTTTTTATTCTTTCTGTAATTTCAAACATTTTATTATTCAAGAGCTATGACCACCTCTGATAATATAATCTATACGTTTAAAATATGCAATAATTGATTTAAAAAAGTTGCGTATATGGGTTGATATAAGTAATATGATGTATTAATATTTATTTGTACCAAATACGCAACGAAAGGAGATTTAGCACTAGCTATAAGAATGTCATCTAATTCGCTCAGTCGTAAAATTTCTGGTCAAAGAGAATTTAGGTTACAAGAAATAATTAACATTTGTGATGTATTAAAAATTTCAGATCCAGTTGAAATTTTTTTAAAAACAATAACCCAAATACGCAGCATAAGGTTAAAGAAACAGCATAAAAAATTAACCACTTCAATAAAAATGGTTAATTTTTTAAAGCTATCGAAAGGAAAATTATATGGGCAATAAAATTAAATGCAATATTGTTTATGATGATAGCTTTTTTGTAAAGATGTTAGTAGATAGGTACATTGAATATTTAGAAACTAAAGATAAATAAGAAGAGAAAAAAATGGAAACAATGATAATAATCATAACAGCCAGCAGCCTAGTACTAATAATCTTAAACTTCTGGGAAAAATTTCACAGCTGTCGTGGACGTCAGAGTGGCTACTAAATGTATTAACGCTCGTTTCCAAGAGGGTTATCGTATAAATGAAACAGTTAAGGGATATCTTAATAAGTATAAAAAGAAAGTCTGAATTTTGCTACCGCATACACCTTTGTCCGCTGTTCACTGGTCTGAAACTCCGTTTCCTGCTCTGGTCGAAAGCTCCGCTTTCTGCTCGACAGACTGTGTCAAAAAACAATTTTAAATATACCTTATTTTAATTATTTGAAGATCTTAAAAAATTTTTATATTTGGAGCATGAAAAAATGAAAATAGCAGAACTTGGATTCTATATCATTCTTAATTCTGCTATTAATTCTTTAACTCCAACTATATTTATTACTCTTTTTAAATTATAAGCCAAAAAAGACAGCG
>JBKECF010000053.1:0-41511 GCA_047974375.1 Lachnospirales bacterium | reverse complement strand
TAGTTTTTTATTGAATTGACGGTTCTAGCTTAAATTCTTTTTCATCATTTATTGTCTAAAACCATTCTTAACGAGTAGTTCATTTCTTATCTTATTTAGTTTTCAATATGCAATTCGTCTTTTTCCCTCGGAGGGAGTTGACTTTTACTATTCTACAGTAAAGTTATAATTTTTGCAAGGTTTTTTTTGAACTTTTTCTATTTAAATTCAAATCTTATTTACTGTAAATTCCATCGCTTTTTCTCAGCGACAAGTGATATACTAACATTTGTATTTCGTCTTGTCAACAGTTTTTTTTTATTTTTTTGAAATTTTATTTTGAAATTCATTTTTAACTTAGATTTACTAATACAGATAAAATAAAGATAAAAAACATTTGAATAAAATAACTTGTGAATAAAACAGCTTAGCTTTGTATTTACTATTACCTACTGTTCTCAGCGACAAGTGATATACTAACACTGTTTTTTTTATGTGTCAATAGTTTTTTTCAAAAAAGTCTATTTCTTTTAAATATTTTATTGTTTTTTTCACAAAACTACATTATAGTAATTACAATAAATATTTTATTTACACAATAAGCTGTAAACATTAATAAGGAGATCATATGATAAATTATGAAGAAGAACTAAAAAAATTTGATTACATAAAAACTGTTGAGGAAGTGGGCAAGGCAGTAGAAGAGGATAGTGAAAAAAGCGATGTAAAAGAAATTTTGGAATTTATTAGCAAAAGATTAGGAATTTAGGTGTGAATATGAAATGTTTAAAATGTAATAATACTCTACCACCTAACTTAATTTGTCTAAATTGCAATTTTAATAATAACACAGCCAATTATATTGACACACTTTCAAATGGTTATTATAACACTGCCCTTAGACAAACTAGAGATAAGGATTTAACTAACGCTATATTGAATCTAAAAAAATCTATTGAACTAAATGCAAAAAATTATACCGCCCTTAATTTACTGGGCCTTTGCTACTACAATGTTGGCATAATAAGCGAAGCCTCTATTTGTTGGCTATTAAGTTCTTTTTATAAAGACCACGACAATATTGGAATGGCATATCTAAACAAAGTCGAAACAAATCTTACTCAACGTGAGCGTTTCAACGACTCTATTAAAAAGTATAATCTAGCTTTGGAATCTATTAATAAAGGAAGTGTAGATATATCCATTATTAGTTTAAAAAAAGCCATAGAACTTACCCCAAACTTCCTAGAGGCAAAAAATCTTTTGGCAGTTATTTATTTAATGAATGAAAATAATAGTTCAGCCGTAAAACTTTTAAAGGAAATATTAGCCATAGATTCAAGTAATACAAAGGCTCTTAGTCTACTTTCAAAAATAAATACCTCTGAAATAAAAGTTGTTAAAACTGTTGAGCGTAAGCAAGAAACCCCAACCTTCAAAGCACCCGTTCAAGTTGATTTTAAACCTAGAGTTAATTGGGTTGTTACCGCTTTATCTTTCTTAGCAGGAGCCGGCATTGTGTCCTTATTTTTATTTTTCCTTATACTTCCTGGAATGGAAAAAAGTTACAAGGTTTCTCTAGAAGAAGCCCTAACTAAATCCCAAGAAATTGAAACCAACTACAAAAATGAATTAGACTTTGCTAATGAAAAAAATGAAACACTATTAAATGATATAGATAAAGTAACTCAAGAATATAATAATCTCCTTTATGACTATAGTCTTATTGAAGCAAGGGACTTATTCAAAAAAGGTGAAGCACTTTACAGAAGTAGACAATATACAGAGGCAATGGAAATATTCGATAAAATTAATTCCTACTATTTAGAACCAGAATACTTAGATAGTTACAACGCTATTTTACCAGATTTATACTACCGTAGTGGAACAGCATATTACAAACAAGGAGCCAGCGAATATAGAAGCAAAGCCTATGAAGATTCTATTATCACCTTAGAAAAAGCCTTAAACTATACAAATAAGTACGAAGAGCTATCCGGGGCTATTTCCAATACGTCAGATGATATTTTATATTACTTAGGTAGAAGCTACGAAGATGTAGGCAATGTGGATAAAGCTAAAAAATGCTACGAAGACATAAATACTAAATATCCTGATAGCAATTATGTTTCTAAAGCAAGCCAAAGATTGGAAGGACTTAATAATGTATAGGTATAGCCTGAAATTAAATATTGATTCCTACTACTTTAGTGAAGATGAATTACTAAAAATTCTTTGCGAAAAATTAAAATTGAATATTTCAAATGTTAAAAATTTCTCCATAAGCAAAAAATCTATTGATGCTAGAAATAAAAAAGATATAAAAATACTTTTTGCCTTAGATTTTAATTACAACAAAAAAATTAATAATAAAAATCTATCTATTACTACTATTGAGCCCTATAAAAATATATACTCAAGCAGTAAACAACGACCAATTATTATAGGTTCTGGCCCTAGTGGTTTATTTTGTGGTTTAATACTAGCCGAAGCAGGACTTAGACCCATTATTCTAGAACAAGGCAAAAACGTAGATGGAAGAAAAAAAGATGTTGACGCCCTCCTTGAAAATGGCACTCTAAATGAAAAGTCCAACATACAATTTGGCGAAGGTGGCGCCGGTACTTTTTCCGATGGTAAATTAACCACAGGTGTAAAAGACCACAGAAAACGAAAAGTAATGGAAACCTTTGTAGCTTTTGGTGCACCTAAGGAAATACTATACTTGAACAAGCCCCACATAGGGACTGATAACCTTATAAAAGTTGTAACTAACTTAAGAAATAAGATTATAGAACTTGGTGGAGAAGTACACTTTGAAAGTGAAGTTACGGATTTCTATATAGAAAATAATGAAATACAAAGTATCACCATAAATAATCAAGATAAAATTAAGTCTAACTACGTAGTTCTTGCCATTGGTCATAGTAGCCGAAATACTTTTTATAAGCTTTACAGCAAAGGCTTAAACATGGAGAACAAACCTTTTGCTGTGGGATTTCGAATTGAACATAGTGCAGAATTTATTAATAATAGTCAATACGGAGACCTATGTTATAAACTTCCCACAGCCGACTACAAAATGGCAACAAATATTAGTAATAAAGGTGTATATACTTTTTGTATGTGCCCTGGCGGAGTTGTCGTCCCTGCACAATCCGAAGTAAATACCATTGTTACCAACGGCATGAGTAACTATAAAAGAGATGCAGTAAATTCCAATAGTGCAATACTAGTTAGCATAAACGAAAATGATTACGGCAAGAAAACTTTAAACACCATTGAATATCAACGTAATCTAGAAAAACTTTCATTTAAAATAGGCAATGGCTGTGCTCCAATTCAGCTAACAGAGGATTTTTTAAATAATAAAACTACTACAAAACTTGGCGACCTAATGCCGTCCTTTAAACCTAAAACTTCTTTCGCTGATATAAACAATATTTTCCCAGACTTAAACTCTTACTTAAAAGAAGGCTTAAAAGCTATGGACAAAAAAATAAAAGGATTTACTTATTACCCTAGCATAATAACAGCCGTTGAAAGCAGAAGTTCTTCCCCAATAAAAATACTACGTGACCAAAATTTCAATTCCAGCATAAAGGGCCTTATTCCTTGTGGAGAAGGCTGCGGTTATGCCGGCGGAATTACTTCATCTGCTATTGATGGCATTCGTTGTGCAGAAAAAATTATAGAAGGTCTGAACTAATGAAAAAAACAACAAAATTTTTAATATTCTCCATTATTGGAATAAGTGTTTTTGCAATATTAAATTCACCTATTTTTCTAATAGGTAACGTGTATATAAATGGTGCTGAGCAAATAAGCGAAGAAAAAGTATTGAAAGCTGCTAACTTAGGGCAAAATAATGGAAATATTTTTTATTATCCAACTAGACGTAACCAACGTAAACTAGAAGAAAATTCCTATATCGAAAAAGCAGATATAAAACGAATTTTCCCTAATACAATCGAGGTAAATATTATTGAGCGACTCCCCATAGCATACATTGAGTATCGTGATACCTATTTGTCCATTGATAAAAAAGGAAATGTTATAGAAGTATTAACAGAAACTAGTAGTCCTAACTCGTTACCTATTGTTATGGGCTTAAATATTAATAGTTATACCTTGGGCAATCCAATAAATTTAGATAAAACTGAATATTTAAAAACCACTTTAATTTTATCTAATTTGCTAGAAAAACATAATATTACTAGTGAAACTTTACGTATAGACCTTAAGGATTTAAACAATATTTATATTTATATAGAAAATATGGTAGTAGTTTTTGGTAATATGGAAAATGCCGATGAAAAAATAAGTCGTGTTATTGCTTCCATTGAGCCCATGCGTGAAAAAGGATTAAATGAGTATAAAGGATTTTATTATGTAGATGACATAAGTAAAGATTCTTATTTTCAATTATTGAAATAAAAAATACCAAAAAATTCAAAAAATATTGGACAATACATAAAAGTAATGCTACTATCTATATAATAATGTATATGAGTAAAATGTCTTTTTATGAATAAAGGAATCAAGTTTTTTTGTATATCAATAAACTTAATTCTTAATAATAGATTATACAAAATCAGCGGGAGGAAAGTGGATGTTAGACAGCAGAGAAGATATAAATAAAATTACACGTACAGGTATAGACGCCGTTATAAAAGTTATAGGAGTTGGTGGCGGTGGTAATAACGCCATAGACAGAATGGTTGACGATAACATAGTGGATATTGAATATATAGCAGCAAATACAGATTACCAAGTACTTTCAGACACAAAAGCAAAAACACAAATTCAACTTGGCCAGAAACTTACAAGAGGCTTAGGTGCAGGAGGGCGCCCTAATACTGGTAGGGATGCTGCAGAAGAATCTGCACAGCTAATAGAAGAAGCCATAGAAGGTGCCGATTTATTGTTTATTACAGCCGGTATGGGTGGCGGAACAGGTACAGGTGCTGCCCCAGTTGTGGCACGTATTGCTCGTGAAATGAATATACTAACTATAGGTATAGTTACTAAACCTTTCGAAATGGAAGGTAGCCGAAAAATTAAATACGCAGTAGATGGCATATCTGAATTCAAAAAATATGTTGATACTTTAATAGTAATACCTAATGAAAAATTATTGGAAATTTCCGATGACGATATGGGTATGGAAGACTCTTTTATACTTGCTAACGATGTTCTTTCCGACTGCGTTAGAGGTATAACAAACATAATACGAAACAAAGGCAAAATAAACGTAGACTTTGCCGATTTACGTACAGCTACAGAAAGCAAAGGTATGGGTCACGCTGGTTTAGGTCGTGCAACGGGCAAAAATAAAGCAGAAATCGCTGTACAAAATGCCGTTAATAGCCCACTTTTAGAAACAAGTATAACAGGCGCAGCCTTCCTTTTAGTTAATTTTAGAACTGACCCATCCGTTAGTTTAAAAGAAGTGAAAAATGCAGTTAACTATATTCGTAGCATTATAAACAATCCTGAAACTGAAATTTTTATAGGCTCTGCACCCGATGATACCCTTGAAGATGAGGTTCAAGTTACTGTAATAGCTACAGGATTACACGATAACAGTTTTTTATACGAAGAAGGTTATGAAGACCCTCTTATGTATGGTATTCCTTATACAAACCAACAAAATTTTGAACAAACAGCAACATACCCTACAGTTAATACAGGAGTTTTACCTATTACAACCCCAGCAGGTGTAAATCCAAATCCAGCTGCAGGAATGCAAAATGCCAACCAAGATGTAAGACGCCAAACTCAACAACCAATGTACAATACCCAGCAAATGAATATCCAGCAATTAAACACTAGCCAGTTACCACATATACAAGGCTACGATACACTTCCTACAATTAACCCTGCTACATTTGCAGATAATGAAGAAAAAAAGGAACCAAGGAGACCTACTAGATTTAAAATTAATGAGGCATTCCAAGGTACAGAACGAAAGTAAACTATAAAACCATAAAAAGAAGCTACTTAGAAATTGTTTCCAATTTCCCAGTAGCTTCTTTTTAACTATACATTAATCCTGCACCCATATAGCCAGCTATATAAAACAGAGTCAATATAATAAATACCACAGCCAAAGTTACTATAAACTTTAAAACTTTAGATTTATTTACTTTATCAATAAGTTTCATTAAGACATAAACTCAGATAAAGCACTAATAGCTTCTCTTTCGTCGTCGCCATCAGCCTTTATAGTTACATCACAATCATCTAAAAGGCCTAGGGATATCATGCCCATAATGCTTTTTGCATTAGCCTCTTTAGAACCTACCTCCAATGTAATAGAACTTTTAAACTTACTTGCTGTTTGCACAAATAACGCCGCCTGACTTGCGTCCAATCCAAGTTTTACTGCAATGCTTTTTTCCATCATTTTTAAACACTCCTTATGCTCTCTGCTATTTTACTAATTTTTTTAAATTTGTAGTACACTTTAGACTTAGAAATAGGCGGTACCATTCTATCGCCAATCTCCTTTAATGTAATATCTGTTTCAGACAACCTTAGCTCCGCTAAATCTTGCAAGTCTTTCGGTAGATACTCCAGCCCCTTATTTTTAATAATATAATTTATATCATCAATATAATTAACTGCAGCTGTAATAGTTTTATTTAAGTTCGCCATTTCCAAATTTTGTTTTCGATTTAAATTATTCCGTATATCCTTATAAATTTTCATGTCCTCTAATTTAAGTAACAAATTATGGGCACCTATTATATTTAAAAAGTCGCTTATTTTTTCGCTCTCCTTAATATAAAGTACATAGTAGTCTTTCCTTTTTACTATTTTACCGTTTAAATTGTAGATATTTGTTATATATATAATATTTTTTAGATCCTTTACGTCCCTTTTAACAAATTCCAAATGGTATCCCTTATTTGGGTCTGACAAAGAACCACAGCCAATAAATTCGCCGCGTAAATTTGCATTTTGACAACATTTTTTCGCCATAGAAATATCTGAATAAAAAAAATCTAGATAATAATTTTTATTTTTCTTATTAATTATTTTTGTAGCTAATAAAATCTTTAATGCGTCATTTACTCTTATATTATACATATATTTATTTCGCCTAAATTTTTTGCTTATTTTTATATCAATTGTACAATTAAATTCCGATTTTATCAAATAAAAAATTCTATTTGCCAAAAAAAATTTTTCCGTTTCACATTTAATATGAATGCCATGGTTTATATCTATTACACAATGGTTATTTAATAGCCCATGTAGTTCCCATAGCGCACAATGCCTATTTAATTTTATTTTGCTTACTTCCTCTTTTACATCTCTTGAAAAAGACATATTAACCTTCTATTTCTCTATATCATTATGACTTAGTCTTACTAAATTACCATCATTCACAAGTTTGCTATATAGCTTATTGGCCAAAGTAACACTTCTGTGCTTGCCACCTGTACAACCAATTCCTATTACTAATGCATTTTTACCTTCCTTTGCATAATATGGTAGCAAATAAGTAACCATGTTACAAAGCATCTCTAAAAATTCAACCGCTTCAGGATGGCTTAGCACATACTCCTGTACTTCAGCTGTTTCACCTGTTTTATTTTTAAGCTCAGCTACATAAAAAGGGTTTGGTATAAACCTAACATCAAAAACCAAATCTACATCATTTGGTACACCATGTTTAAATCCGAAAGACATAACGGATATAGCTATATTCCCCTGTCTCTCTTTTTCAAAAATATTTATAAGCTCTTCCTTAAGCTGCCTTGTTAAAAGATTAGTTGTATCTATAATATAGTCCGACTCTTCCTTTATTGTAAGTAGTAATTCACGTTCCTCATTTATGCCTTTTATTATTCTATCACCTTTAGATAACGGATGTTCTCGCCTATTTTCTTTAAATCTTTTTACTAACACACTATCTGCACAATCCAAAAATAATAAACTACATTCTTCAGTTTTCCTAAACTCTTCTAATTCGTCTAAAAAATCATTAAATAATTTCCCCCCACGAATATCGATTCCCAAAACCACCTTGTGTATATCTCCGCTGTCATCACACATTTCGGCAAATTTTCTCATAAGGGCTGGGGGCAAATTATCTACACAGTAGTAGCCCATATCCTCAAAAAAATTCAGACAAATACTTTTGCCCGCTCCCGAAACTCCAGTTAATATAATAAATTCCATATAATCACCTACTCTAAAATACGAACCTCCGGTTCTAAAAACACATTAAATTTTTCATAAACTGTATTTTGCACATGTTCTATAAGGTCTAAAATATCTTTACTTGTAGCATTTCCGCTATTTATAATAAATCCGCAATGTTTTTCTGATACTTGGGCCCCACCGATTGAGCAACCTCGCAAATTACTATCCATTATTAACTTGCCAGCAAAATATCCATCAGGCCTTTTAAAAGCACTTCCCGCACTTGGTTTATTAACAGGTTGTTTACTATTTCTTTTAAATAAATTTTCGTCCATTATTGCTTTTATTTCGTTTTTATTGCCATTTTTCAACTTAAACCTAGCACTTAACACTACTATATTATTTTCTTGCAAAATGCTATGCCTATAGGAAAGCTTTAAATCCTTATTTGCTAAAGTTTTAATACCTTTACCATCATATACTATGGCATCAATTAAACAATCTTTAATTTCGCCGCCATAGGCGCCAGCATTCATATATATGCTACCTCCCACTGTCCCTGGTATGCCATAGGCAAATTCCAAGCCACTTAAGGAATTTTCCAAAGCATATAGACAAACAGTTTTTAAAATATTGCCACAAGCAACTTCTAGGACGTCTTCATTTTCTTCTTTTAAGGATATATATTTTATATCTGTAGTTTTAATAACAATACCCTTAAAGCCTTCATCTTTTGGAATTATATTGCTACCATTGCCTAGTACGAAATATTTCAAATTGTTTTCTTGTACATGTTTAAGTATTTCTATAAATTCTTCTACAGACTGAGGTAATACTAAAACATCCACCTTACCTCCAACTCTAAAGGTACAATGATTTTTCATTGGTTCATCTTTAAGACTTTTATAATTATCCCAAAACATTACGCACCTAGTAATGCCGCGCCTATTATGCCCGCATCATTTCCTAATTCAGCTATTTTTAATATAGTATTTGCTTTACCACCAAAAACACGTTGGTTTACTTTTTCATTTAAAGGCTTAAGTATTACATCCCCTTGTGCCGATATACCACCACCTATTACTATTACTTCTGGTTCTAGCATATTTATTACATTGGCTAGACCTTCCGATAAATATACTAAATATTCGTCAAAAACATCTTTAGCTACAGCATCGCCACCGTTTAAAGCGTCAAAAAAACTTCTCCCTGTTATATTATCTAAGTTGCCACCTACATTTTTATAAATGTCAGAGTCATTATTTGCAATTGCGGCATCTTTTGCCATATTAATTAAACCTGTTGTTGAAGAATATGCCTCCCAACAACCTTTTTTACCGCAGGAACAAGGTTTTCCATTTACGCTTATAACCATATGACCTAGCTCGCCACCACAGCTATAGCTTCCATTTATTATTTTCCCGCCAATAATTACGCCACCACCTACACCAGTACCTAAAGTTATTGCAGTTATTGAGTTGTATGCCTTTCCTGCCCCTACTTTATACTCTCCATAGGCTGCTGAATCTGCATCATTTGCCACATATACGGGAATATTTTGGAAATAAGCTTTCATTTCATCTCTTAAATTCACATGGTCAAATCCTAAATTAAATGCATATAAGATTATACCCTTTTTAATATCGCAAGTACCTGGACTACCTACTCCTATACATTTTATATCGTCCTCTGTTAATCCCTTTTCTGCCATTATATCTTTACATAGCATTGCCATATCTTTTATAATTTCTGCATTTTCTCTTTTTGCCAAAGTTGGAGTGCTTTTTTGTAATAAAACTTTACCTAATTCATCAACAAGACCAACAGAAATATTTGTTCCGCCTAAATCAACACCTATGTACATATTATCCTCCTAAAATTTCATATTCTCCAGAACTCTTTCGTTTAAGCTTTTTGCTGCATTATAACCCATTTTCTTTTGCCTATGGTTTATGGCCGCAGATTCACATATTACAGCTAAGTTTCTACCTGGTCGTATGGGAATTCTATGACAAACAACTTTGTTGCCCAAAATACTTATATATTCCTCCGTTAATCCTAAACGGTCGTACTCTTTGCTATTGTCCCATACTTCTAGTATAATAACCAAATCTATATTTTGCGTTGCCTTTACGGACTCCACGCCAAACATTTGCTTTACATCAATAATGCCTATGCCTCGTAGTTCTATAAAATAGCGTATAACTTCTGGGCTACTTCCTACTAAAGTCCTTTGAGATGCCTTTTTAATTTCTACCGCATCATCTGCAACTAAACGGTGACCTCTTTTTATAAGCTCCAGCGCTGTTTCACTTTTACCAATTCCGCTTTCACCCATTATTAACACGCCTTCGCCAAATATATCAACTAAAACTCCGTGCTTTGTAACATATGGAGCTAATTTAACTTTAAGCCACCTTGTAACCTCTGCCATTACATCAGATGTAGACATATCCGTTTTAATAATTGGAACATCATTAAAATTTGCCGTTTCCAACATTTCAGGATATGGGTCGAAATCTCTACATAAAATTAACACAGGTATTTCGTAAGAAAACATTTTGCCCAAGACTTCTTTACGTTGGGAGCTAGTCATTTTTTCTAAATAGGTATATTCCACCATTCCAACTATTTGTATTCGCTCTGAGTCG
Source organism: Lachnospirales bacterium (assembly GCA_047974375.1). GTDB lineage: Bacteria > Bacillota > Clostridia > Lachnospirales > CAMZNU01 > JBKECF01. The sequence goes on along the minus strand of JBKECF010000053.1, from coordinate 30,724 downwards.
AAGTAGTCAAAATAACCTGCTAGTTGTAACGCTGGTCGATTTAAATCCGGAACCGTTATTCTTTTGCCCTCTATGTCTACACATTTATTTATATGTACAAATTCATATTCTTCAAGCAAGTTTGTGACGTATAGTTCAGACATATTGCACCTCTTTCATTCTTATTTAAAAAGTCGCTGTTTCCTAGTTTTATAATACCTATTATACCTTATATTTGCAAATTTTTTTGAAAATTGCTAAAGTCGAATAGGAATCTTCACTTCCTGCTAGACTTCGCATTCAAATATGCATTTTGAATAGTTATAAATTTAATATAATGTAATCAAGTAGGAAACTAACTAATTGAGTAGTTGTCATCTCATGCCACCCTACGCACCCTTCGATATAAGGGGTACAAAAATTTAATATGAACTTACTGATTTATCATAGCTATGTTCTTATTAGATATTTGCTAACACAGAATTCAATGGCTACCCTCGCGGTCAATGTCGTCAATTTAAGAAAAATGCATGAAAACCAAAACGAATGGCACTATTAACCTGCGCTAGGGAATTTAACCCATTAGAATATACCCATGTCGGACACACAAGAAAAAAGGTTCATTCCAAAAAATCTTAGAAAGAACCTTTTGCTCCTTAAATTAAACTATATTTACAAAATTTTACTACTGTCTAGAGCTTTGCTTTATATTTTTTATACATTTTTTTATAATTATATACACATTTGCAACAAACATATGAATAAGTAGAAGTTCCGCACTATAAGCAAGCAAGCCTATGAAATCCTCACCTATATAAAAGCAATAATAGCATACTAAACAGCCAATAATAATAGGAATCAAGTTTTTATCTAAGGACAGCAAGTATCCATATATATACATGAGCAATAAACTTACTACACAAAATATATATGGTTCAATATTCTTAGGCAAAAACATCCCTATTATACACATCCAAAAAAATATTATATAGATTAAAGGTATAAAACAAAAAATTTTTAATATAATCTTCATACTATCTCCCTATGCTTTAATTATTTATACCTGGAATCAAATCAAATACGCCTGAATCTTCATCGTAAATAAACTTGCTGTACATCATAATTATCTTTTTATCAACATCAGAAACCTTCCACGTATTTACAATTTCTTCCTTTTTTGAATCTATTTCAAAATAATAATCCTTATTAAAATAATTATACGAACCGAAAATTTTATATTCATACATATACATTCATCATGTCATTAGTGTCATAGATTTCATCTATTGGAGCCATGGTTAAAATATAATAATTATTTTTATAAAACAACATCTTATAAAAATATCCTCTATCTGAATACTCTATATAATTTTGTTTATCATTAGACATAATAGTGAATTTTTTTGTTTCAACATCTAACAAGGAATTATCAAATAAGTATATAGGACTTCTAATAAAATTATAATATACAATTAATCGACCTAACGTTTCGCTGTAGTTTTCCTTCCCCTCCAATGCTGATTCTTTATATATCTCAGAAAAAGTACGATAATGTAGCTCCAACTTTTCTATGTTTTCCTTTAACATATACGTATTTGCATTATAAAGCTGACTTCCTATACCACCTTCAAAATATAATAAGGGATATATATTACTTCAAATTCTACAACCGTTTCAGCATCGGCAAGTCTTGTTATTCCATCAGAATTTCTTACGTCATCTGCGTATATTGTTGTACTATATGACAATGTATTTAACAATATTAAAACTACAAATAGCTTTATAAGATTAATAATAAAAACTTTACTTTACAATAAATTTCACCAAATATAATGAATATAACTTCTAAATTAACTATTTATCTATAAATTTAAGTGCACACCTAATTTATATATTAATGATACAAAAAAAATGGCAAGGATATTTTTTCCATCAAAATTTTTTTTGTGAAACACTTATGATATTATCTTGTTAAAACACCAAAGAAAATGTCCAAAAGAAGAAAAAAATACCGACCTCCAAAAGTTAGACCAAAAAATCTAACAGAGGAGATCGGTATTTTCATATATTTTTTCATATATCACCTTCTTACTTGGTGATATTTTTTATTGCCAGATACCCACTCCTTAAATTTTGACTAGATTAAATCATCACATAAATCAATACATATTTTCGCGAGAGGCTCTATAGTTATTGGAATATAAATCGCTGCCTGCTTCTATATCCATTACAACTTTATCACCTATTACTTCTACAACACGTATGCTGGTATCACTTTCTAAAGACATTCCTGAATAAATATTATCGCTTGGTAGTCCATCTTTATTTGTTATTAATCCGCCAAAGTTAATTAAATAGTGTTCCTTACCTAACTTATCAATATCACCAATATACGGCGTATATGTTTGGAAACCTGTGTCTTTTCCATACTGCCAAACTTCTTCAAAGGTTAAATTCTTCTCATCAATTTTAATAGCAACACCTCTAGAATAATTATTTTTTCCAGCAACAATTCTTTTTAGGTTTTTACTTCTATAATTTCCATTATCGTAAAAATACAATATATTACCCTCCATTGAAGGCGCATGTTGACCATATTGATATTCGAATTTTCCTACTGGCTTTAAAAGTTTATGTCCTTGGTCGCCAAAGTCATCATTTGGGTCAGACAATATCCATTTTATCTCATTGGTACCATAATCCATTTTAAAAATAATATCTTGGTTTCGTCCGCTTACTATAATGGAATTATCTTTTTCAATATAGTCTATTGCATTTATATGTAACCAATCCTCTTTTGCCAAAGCTTCTGCTGCAGCTTTATTATCCTCATCACTTTTCTTTTCATCATATGCTGTTGAGTAGAATTGATTATATAAATAAGTGTCGTCGGCTATTTTTTTCGTTTTCAATATATTATAAAAGTCTATAGTATTAACTATTTCCCCTGTTTTTCTATCTACTTCCACAATATAATCTTCCTCAGTTTTTCGCCCTGATGGGTTTACACTTGGCACAAGAAAATTACCATTAGGCATTTCCTCAATTTCATGGTGAGTATGTTCAACAGGATAAAACTTTTTAACACGACCCATATAGTCCATTTCGTATATACCATTGCTATAATAAACTCCCGTAAACTCATCACTTAGTACAGCTATATTTCCATTTTTTAGTTTTCTAATAGGCGACGCACTATTTTTACCATCAAATTCATTTGTTAAGTACCAACGATAGTCCCCATTATTATCTACAGCAAAATACTTACTACTCTCGAAAAATACAAAGCCCTTTTCTACACTGCCTTTGTCTATTTGGTTCACTTTTATTTTGTAGGCATCTTCTGGTAGTGCCGAAGTTTGTATGTAATGGGTATAATAATTGCTATTTCCATTTTCATCTACTGTACTAATAATAACTTCGTTGTTAAAATTACTATAAAGACCATATACTGGAATTTCATGAACTTTACCATACTCATTAAAGCTATTGTACTCAGTGCTATTTGCATCCTTGCCTTTTACTGTTATTTCCACTTTAGTAGGCACACTAGTTTCAAACATAACCAAAGCTGTAAGAGGCGATAAATTGTATGGGTCAACAGTTATTAATGGGTCTTCTAAAGTATAGTTACCATTATTAAAAGTAGTTTTTAAACTATTATATATAGATTCCTGCTTTTCTATAGAGGTATTTTTTGCATTTACTAGACTCGGGTCTACACTTTGGAAGTAATAATTTGTTGGCGTGTATATTTTTTCACCATTATTGTCAGCTAAAATACTAACTTTATACTCTCCATAAGGTAAAGTTGATATATCTATATTACCTTCACTATAATTTGTATAGGCTGCTAAAATTTCTCCACTTACATATTTATTATTTCCATTTTCCAATAAAATGCTTGTACCCTCATAGTTATCTATTAAATTTATATTCAATACTTTATCCTTAGATATTCCTATGGAATTAATATGAACTATATCCTTTTTTAAATCCTTTGTATCTTCCCTAAATTGTTTTAAACTTTGCTTAGTTGTGGTTGGAAGATTATTATATTTCGCTTCATTTTTATATACATTAAAGTTTAAATTATTTGGGTATAGGCTCATTTTACTTGCCCTATATAAAAACTGCTTACCCCTTGGGTTTTCGTGGTTATAAATATCTACATTAAAAACAATTTCATTATTTTCATCAACTTCTACTACAGAAGAATACTCAACCTCTACACCCTGTTCTCCTGCTGTGTATGTTAAAAGTTTATTTCCTGTATCAGGTAAATAGTCCACATCTCCATGAGTTGGCCTGAAATAATCTTTCCCTAGTTCAGAGCCATAATTCCATACTTCTTCTACAGTCATTGCCATTTCGTCAATTACATATTCTACAGCTCCTGAATATTGGTCGCTTTTAGTTTCGTCTCCACGAATATAAGTCCTATTATTATCATATACTAATAAATTTACTTTTCCGCCCTCGGCACTTATAACCTCCGGTGAATGTTGTCCTGTCGCAAATTTAACATCGCCTTTAGGCTTTAATAAATATTTTTTAAAATCGTCTGGCACATTTTCATCTTCTGCAAGTATCCATTTTATTTCAAAAGTTTCTTTATTTACTCGCATAGTCATGTCTTGGTTTCTTAAAGACAAAATAACATCATCGCCTATTGGAAAAGTTGTATTTAAATGATCCCAATCATTTATTGCTCCTTTAATGCGATTTGTCTTGTATATGTCTTTAAATCCTTGCAAAACTTCTGTATAGTCAAAATATGATTTCTCTTTACTTCCATTCATAGAATATATGCCAAAACCCGATCCCCTAGCAAATATTATATCTCCATTTTCCATTTCATTATAATCATGATGATTATCACCAATGTAATAAATGTTATAAATTTTGCCCAGAACATCGTACTCTAGTAAATAACTATTGCCATCATAATTATATATAGAATTCTTACTTATAAAATGACCATTTTTAAACCTCGTCATTTTAGAGCCTGACTCTTTATTATTCATTTGCCAACGTATTTCGCCATTACCATCAATTCCTATTAACGGTGCAACAGATAAATCTAAAAAAATAAGACCATTTTCCATTTCACTTTTATTATTCTTATGAACAACAGGCTCATAACCATTAAAAATATCCTTCATAGGAGCTGTTTGTATATTAATCTTGTTTTCTTTAACTGTTCCATCTTCAAAAGCTAACTTAATTACTACTTCATTATTGTATTCCCCATAAAGTCCAGATATTGGCAATTGATGAATTGTTTCATAGGTATTCATATCATAGCCTATATCTGTATATTCATCCTTACCCTTAACAATAAAGCTTGCCTTTGCTGGCTTTTCGCTTTTGAACATTACAAGAGAAGACAGCGGAGCTACATTATATGGGTCTAATGCTATAAAAGGATTTGACAAAGTATAGTTGCCCTTATTGAATTCACTTATTAAATTTTCTTCAATTTCTTTTTGTTCGTCAATAAGATTTTTATAAACGCTAATATTTGTACTACCAATAAAATCTAGTCCATTATTAGAAATTGTTACACTATTAATATTTTTCTTTTTATTATTTAATTGCAAATATAAGTCTTTGGTATTTGTACCCTTAGGTATTTCAAAAATTAAATTGCCTGTATAGTCCCCAAAGCTTACAGTACTTGTTGTAAATGGCGGATAGTTATGGTTTGCAAGAATAGATGAATCCTGTCTACTATAAATTTTATCCTTATTCACAAGTTTAATATCATTTAAATTTATATATTCAGTACCATTTTTTTTATTTAGTTCTATATCAATTACTAAAAAATCATTGCCTTTCGATGGTCTATTTTCAAATTTATTTTCTATTAGCTCACCATCATAGCTAAGAGTTTGCTTTGTTGTAGCTAACTGGTCTAGTACCTCGAAGTTATAAATGTCTAAAGTATAATCAGCTTCGCCATAGACAGTTACGCCCCATAGCAGAGTTATTAAAAGTACTGCAATTATTTTTTTCATTTTATCCCCTTTACCATTTTATTATATTTTTAATAAAATCAATTAGTCCGGTTTTTTTTCGTTTAAATATTTCCTTTAGTTTTTCAGCTTCTTCATTGTATTCTGAATACTCACCTAATAATTTACCTACTACTTCTATATTCAGCTTAAATTGCTTTACATCGTCAATGGTTTCCGGATTAAATGCCTCCATAATATATTTATTAATTATACGCTTTAAGGTTCTATTATCCTCTTTAGCTTTACTTGTACTCTCGTCCAAAATTTCATTTATATGGGCACTCTTATTAAATTCAAAAACTTGATTTAGTTCGCTATATAAATTATTCAATACTTTACCCGCAACCATTAAATTCTCATCTTTTTGAGCTAAAATATTTTTAATTATCATTGCCATTTTATTTTTATTACTTATTCTTGAATTTAATACAGACTCTTTTGTGTCATAACCTAAAATATTAAAAACAGTTTCAAAAAAAACTTCTGCCTCGGTTCTATTTTCGCAAATATACTTTCGGAAAGAATCTCTTAATAATTTACTTTCGTAACTAAGGAGAGTTTCCTCAAACTCTCCTTCTACCAGCTGCATATTATATAATTGATGCTCTTGCATTAAATGAGTTGCAACAGATTTAATATAAATCAAATTTTTTTTATCTCTACAATATTCTGTACCATACAATAATTCACCAAAAAAAGAATTCTCCACATTTATAAACTTTGTCTTATTGGAATTGCTAAAGTTTATAATTTTATCCTTATTAATTTCAGCATAATCCTTATTAAAAAATAAAGAATCAAAAGCAATTAAATCCAACCTATCTCTATAATCACTTGCTTCTAAAAAAGCATAGTGGGCATTACCTCCACCTTTACTATGTCCAGTTATATGAATAATACCAGAATAATCTTTAAGGGCTTTCATTAAAAATTCTAATGCCAAATATTGAGCTGGCTGAACTTGAAAAATCATTTTGGAATCTTCATACCAGCCCTCCATGGTTCTGTCTGTACCTCTGTAGGCAACAACATACTCTTTATTTTGTTCAATCTCTATTAAAAAAGCACAAAACTGGCATACCTGACCTAAAGTGTTGTCTAGCTTTACATTAAAGTCTATTATCCTTAAATCTTTATACCTATTTGACATTCCCATGGCTTTTATTATGCCTAAGTAGTTTATTCTTTCGCTTTCTACTGGACTATCTTCTTCTTTTATATTGTTAAATCTTTCATTAAAAAGCCTGGGATTATTCTCCACTTCCTCAGATATTTCTTCCAAAGTTCTATGTTTTAAGTCAATAACGAAGTCATCGCCAATATATGTAGGCACATCTACTTTACCAATGGGCAAATATACAAATGCAGAAAAAAACAAAGCATCTAAAGCGTTATAGCTTTTTTCTTTAAAACTACTATCTTCCTTTATATTCATTAATACAGGTAGAATATTACTCCCCCCTTACACAAACTAAGCAACATAACCTAAGACTGAGATATTTCTTCTTCACTTGGTTTTTCTATAACTTTAGGTTCGTTTATTTTTTTTAATTCAGCTAATTCTTCTCTATCTATATTCATGGCAATCCCTATAGGTGTCTTTTCAACTAGTGATAGGAGTCTTATTTCTGGGTTTAACAACTTTAGTTCGTCGAAGGTTAAACCGGAGGCCTCCAATATTTTATCTAAATTGTCACCTTTATAAGTATAGTAATATTTAGTTTTATCAGTAACAACTGTTGAATTCCAGTTCTCTATAGAAGGCTTTTCTGCCATTAAATTTTTTTTAATTTCTTTAATTTTTTCTGTTTTTTTACCATAATATACATTTAATTTACTGCCACCACTATTGTGCCATATCCAAGCTGCACTTCTCGGCAACATTCTTATGCAACCACTACTAGCATAATCCCCTAATTTTTCAACATTTTTTTTATTTATAGCATTATAATTAGGCTTGGAATAAGCTGTAGAGTGTATTAAATAATTACCACTAAATTGAGTAACATAATTTACATATAAAGATTTGTATCTTCTAAACCTATACCATTCACCACTTCCATCTGGAGTATATTGGCCATCATTAATAGGCTTCATATTGTATCGACCTGACGGTGTAACAGATTTATTGCCATAAACTAGACCTGGTGATATTAAAAAATAATGATCTGTAAATTCATATTCGCCTTTATCATTTAACTCTTTAACAAATAAAATATTATTTTTTAAATCTGCATTATACTCATATCGTGGAGCCGCCTCCACTTTATAAAGTGGTACTAATACTAAAAATAATAGAATTCCAAATACTTTTTTCATAAGTTCTCCTGTGCTATTCAACTAAAGTATATGCGTCTTCAACAATTAATTTTTTATAAATATCGTACTTGGCATAGTGCACTCTTTTTTCAAGAATCATACTCTCTACTGTATTTCTTTCTACTGTTTCTTCTATTACACAATAAACAAATTTATCGTCGTAGGCTATATTGTTTATACTTGCGTTATAATATATTTCATTTTTAGAATTAATAGGCTCGTATAACTTCCCTAGCTCCTCGTCATACAATATAGAATTATCAAATCCCTTTACATTACTTAATACATTTTTGTTTACACGTACAGCCAGCCTATCGTTAAAAGCTTTTTCTATATATTCCAAATCCCCTCTTACTTCGGCATTTGAATAAGTTTCCCTTGGTACTTCCAAGCGGTAGTTTGGCTCTTTTATAAACACATCTTCTATAAAAATTTCTGCGTCATAAATTTTAGTTTTTTTAAGTCTATCATCTGTAAAAACTAAATCTCCACCAATTTCACCTTGCGTAAGGTCGCCTTTAAACTCTACATTATTTATTAATAATTTAGCATTTAAAACCCCTTCATTTCTATCTTCTATGCCGTCTGTTACTCCACGAAATTTATAGTCTGTATAATTATTTTTATCTTTTACATGATAAACCAAAACAGCTGTATCCCCAGACTTAGCAATGCCCTCCACAACTAAGTCGTAGTCCTTAAATTCAAATACAATTTCGCCATTTGTCATTAAGTCGCTTACCTTTATCTTTTTGCCTATGGTTATTTTCTTGTACACATCTTCTACCACTGCATAAAGAGCTTCCTTACTACCTGTTGTTACTTCTGCAAAGGCAGTTTGAAAGTATAACCCATCACTATACATAGATACAAATGGCCTTAAATTCCTAGATGGAATTAAATCATTTCCTTCATATAAATATATTTTTGGGTCTGTAGTTTCACTTGGACCTGAGTATTTTGTTTTAGCTTCGGAATCCATTAAACTCATACCAATAACAGTTGATGACTTGCTAAACTCGGCATATTCCAATTGCAAATCGTCTATTGAATTTTCTTCTTTTATAAAATATTTTTCGCCACTTTGCATAACAGATTTATTGAATATAAAGCACAATTCTTCTGTACTACCAGTTATTTTATTTGTAAAATTTAAATATAATTTATTGGCACCATCTTTTATAGGCTCAAAGGCAATCATATTAGTTAATGATTTGCCAAATAAGTTTAAATATTGCATATCCATTGCATAGAAATTATCTCTATCGTCAGTTAACATAATTTCATAATTACTTAGCCCCTGCAAGTCCGTAGTACGAAAAATTGTATTTGAAGAACTCATACTTAAATCCATAATGCCAATTTCTTCGCCATTTATAGTAAAGTATTTATTTACTCCATAGTTATTCATTTCGTTAGTATTTAGTCTTACTATTCGTGACTCAATTTCCTTCTCAATTTTAAAGCTTATAAGAAAAAGCGTGACAGCCACTATAAATACTGTTAAAATAATCAGCCTTTTAATTAATGCGACTTTTATATTGTGATTAGCTTTGGACAATTTTTTAAAGGCATTAAGTATTTTTCTACCAACTCCCTTAAAAATTCCTATTACCAAAGCAATTAATTTACCTACAATGGCAGCTATTTTATTCTTTTTCTTTTCCCTTGCAATTGGTTCTTTTTTATCCTCTTCCTTTTGGACTTCCTCAGCTACCCTTAAATCTTTTTCCGCTGAAACCTCTGGTTTAACGCTGCCTTTTATAATTTCAGCATTATCACCTTCCTTGGCATCTATAAATTTATTTAAATCTTCCTCTACAACAGCTTCTCTTAATTTTAAACTATCATCACTATCTAGCTTTTCAGTATCTAGTGTATCCTCATTCGGCAAAACATCACCACCCCACTACCTTTTTTTCTATACAAAAAAAGGCATAATCAAACCCAATACCATTGTTAGTATAATTACTATAGCTATTATATTAACAAATAATCTTCTTTTCTTAGCCTTTTTAGTTTCTTTCTTTTCCATTTTTATACCTCACATAATTTTTTAACTACATTAACATTATTTATATATAAAAACATTCTAACACTTAATTTAATTTTTGTATAATTCACTCTTACTTAGCAATACAATTTAAAAACCTTGTACGCTCAACTTTTTCCTCGTGCCTGTACTCTACGCTAGAAAGGTACAAGTTTTCTTTCGCCCTCGTTATACCTACGTAAAAAACTCTTCTTTCTTCCTCTATTTCCTCTTTTGTTGTAGCTTTATCGCTTGGTACTACACCTTCATTACAAGTTATTATAAATACATTTTCAAATTCTAGCCCCTTTGCTCCATGAAAAGTGGACAGTACTATTCCTTTTGAATTTTTTATATCCTTTGCTTCCCTTGTGGCCTTTATAGTTTCCTCACAATATTCAAAAAAACTTTCAAAGGTTTCAAAACCTTGGCTACTCTCTAATATTTCATCTAATATTTCTATTAGTCCCTTTGGTTTTATTTTTCGAAAACTTGCATAGGAAAAAATATAGTCATCATAGCCACCTGTTTTTCTTATAAATCTAATGGCGTCGTAGGGATTTTTTTTACATATATTTTTCAATATATACTTAAACTCGTACACTCTAGTTTTTTGATAACTTTCTAGAGTTCTATCTTTTAAAATTGAGTCTAATACGCCTTGTCCCTTGTACTTCATAATTAAATTTTTTTTAATATATCTTGTAGGCTTATTAAATATTCTTAGGGCCGACTCGTCATCTAAAAAGTTCATAGACAGTTTTAAATAGGCTAGTATATCCTTTGCAATATAGTGTTCAAAAATAGATGGGCTTCCTTCTTTTATTTGAAAAGGCATATTCAAATCCATTAAATGCTTAACAAAAGGTCTTCCTTGCATATTGTTTCTATATAAAATTGCCGTATCTTCTAATCTGTATTCTTTATTTAATTTAATAATTATATCGCAAATATACTTTGCCTCTGAATCTGTATCACGGGTTTTTATTAATCTCGGTAACTTACCTTCCTTTGCTGTACCTTTCATTCTTTTAGGTACTCGCACCTCATTTTCTTTAATAATTACATTAGATAATTTTATTATTTCCTTGGTTGAGCGATAGTTTATATCTAAAATAACTTTTTTACAATTTTCAAAATACTTATTAAAGTTAATAAGTAGTTCTGGTTTTGCACTTCTAAAACTGTAAATACATTGGTCATCATCACCTACTACAAAAAAGTTACTATGTTTTTCAGCCAACATTTTAGCCACTTCATATTGTATTGTATTTGTATCTTGAAATTCATCAACTAAAATATAATCGAATTTACTTTGCCAAGTTTTTAATACAACATCATATTCCAAAGCTCTATGTGCCTCTATCAACATATCATCAAAATCAACTAAATTTTTAGACTTTTTATATTGTTCATAGTCCATAAATATTTGCCTAAAATCATTTACAGAAAAATTTTGGGCATAGTAGTTTTCAATAGGAATTAATTCATTTTTAACATAACTTATTTCCCTTAAAATACTTTTTAATTCCTCTACATCTTCTATAATTATTTTATTATTTCTAGCAATTGTGTTAATTACATTTTCAATTTCGTATTCATCACTTAATACATTGGTTACATTCATTTTATCTACAGAATTTAAAATTCTAAAACAAAGACTATGAAAGGTATTGAACTTAGTATTGAATCTATTTTCACATAATAAACTAAATCTTTTTTCTAGTTCTATAGTCGCAGCTTTTGAAAAGGTAATGGTTAATATTCTATTAGGCTTTACGCCACTTTCTATTAATTTTAATATTCTGTTTAAAATAACTGTTGTTTTACCACTACCAGGGCCAGCCAAAACTGACATAGGCCCTAAATTGTGGTTTATTGCTGCTTCTTGATTTTTATTCATTGCTTATTTTATCTACAAAATAAAATCCACCATTACTTTGGACTCTCATTTGGAAATATCCTACATCATTTGTAAGGCTACTACCATTCATTGCACCTTCATCTAAAGCTATATATTTTATTCCATCTTTATTTCCTATAGTATTTTCACCTTTTAATGCAACATAAAAAACATCTATACCCATGTCTTTTATTTCTTTTAAAGCATCATAAAATAAATCTTCTTCAGCTTTATTTGGAAAAACAGGCATTCTATCAGCTACTATTACAGAGTACTTTGCTCCACTTTCCTTTATATCATCAAAAAGTGACGCCCATTGCCATACATTTGTATTTGTTATACCTTTTTCTCCTATAACAATTTCACTTATAGCTGTATCTCTAAAAGTATAAAATTTGTAGGCATTTTGATACACATTGCTTTGAGAAATAGTGACAGGCACACAACTGTTAGTTGTAATAACATAGGATTCTGTATTTATTTTTTCGTTAATTTTATTTGTTAAAATACTACTACTCAAATTAAAGCCATCGTTAGTTTCATTTTCACTTATTACATTACCCAGTACCATAACATCGTATTCTGGGCTAGCTGGTAAAGTTCCAGAAAAATTTTTATTAAATTCATCTACATATTTAGGCGCACTAAAATCGTAAGTATTATTTTTAACACGAAGCACATTTAAATCGTAAAACTCGACCTTGCCAGTGAAGTTTGCTTTATCATTATTGCTATCCGTTACATAGATCCTTTCTAATGCAACTGGAAAGCTTGCATCTTCAGGGAAAGCACCTATTATACTTTGGGTATCTTCAAAGTTAATATTTTTTATGAAGTCTAAACGTATTTCCTTGCCATTAGCATCTGTTAATAAAGCCCTTAACCAGTTGTTGGAATTATCACCTTTAACTGCTATTTCCAAACCATAGGATTTTTCAATTACTAATGGATTTTCTAAAATCATGTACCCTGCTTCAGTTGTATCAATTTTATTGAAAGTATATTCCAAAGTATTACTAGTTACTGCACCTACAACATTCTCTGGGTATTCCCTAAAAGTTGCATTACCTGTAAAATCGTATAAATCAGCTTTGTCATAACCTACAGTTAGTTTCACATAATTATACACATCACCATTTCTCGCCTCTATATAGCCTATACCCTCGTTTACAGCTACAAATTTATTACCTTCTATATATCCTATATCTTCTGGGAAAACTGTATAATCTAGACTAGGTACATTTTTTGTGAACTCTCCTCTATCATCTACTCCATAGAAAGAAAAAGTATCACTTCCACCTTTCCTTAAAAACAATTCTTTTTTTACAGGAATTATTTCTGTTAACTCGCCAGAATGAACAGAAATACTATTCCCTATATTTTTGTGCATGGCTACTACTTCTATATTTCCTAAAACTGATGGATATAGGATATTATCTTTTATATAGCCATTATCTGGGCTAACAGTTAGCACTGGTGCTTCTGTTTCTATAATTCTATTGTACTCATCTACTACATATGCCTTAAGTGGAACAGGCTCGTAGTTTAAAGTAGTTTTTGCCCCCTCTAATTGTACACGGGCAGGTGCACCAACTTCACCTTTTAAAAACACTCCAAGACCGTTCATTATAAGTCTTTGTCCCCCATCGGAAGGTACATTTACAATTTCATTTTCTACTTTACCAACAGCCTTTACCGCCATGGCAGAAGATCCCCCACCATCTAAATGCATCCCATTGTATGCACCTAAATCACTTAATATTTTACCCATTTCCTCATGGCTTGCCCCTTTGCTTTGGCCACGTCCATCTACAACAACTAAATATACTTTAGAATTATCTTCCGATATACCAATGGCAGTTCTTGGGTGTGTGCCCTTTACATTGTCCCCTGTATCGTAAATAATTGCTCCATTTTTTAAAATTTGACCAGCTCCACCAATTGTATTCTTTATTTCTTCAATATTTATATTGGCAGACACATTCAACTCAGCCTTTTGTCCTACAGAAAAATGATGCTCTGTGTCTTTAGCCGATTTTTCATTCATTAACACAACATAACCATTTTCTGGAACTTCTACAGTTTCTCCTAGGTTATTAATGTCTGACTCGTAGGTAACTACTCCGTCTACTACTACTAATTTATATAAATTTGGAAACCTTCCATCTATTTCTGCTGTTGAGGTAAATGCCTCACGATTTATAGCAATAGGCAATACCATGTCTGTTACTCTATTTATACTAAAAATATTTATTATTTCTTTTTCATCTACAGTAAACTTGGTTTTTACCTTCATGTATTCAATAAATGGATTGTTATTTATGTCTACAACAAATGAGGCATAATTATTTTCACTTTCGTTTGTTCCTGTATTTACAGATACAACTCTACTATTTTTTATTTCTGTACTAAAGGCAGCCGAGAACTTTCCTGCCATACCAAAATAGTCACCGTTTATACCAGCTATAGCCCCATTGGTATTTAATAAATTTGTAAGACTGGACTTCTTGCTTTTTTCACTTAAGTTTATTACTGGTTCCAGTTCAATGTTTTCATCTGTAATATCTACTTCCAAAACATGAACATTTAAATATCCATTGGACGTCATTCTTCTACTGTCTATGTATGTAACGCCTTTTGATATTTCCTCTGGCTTATTAAATTTATATAAAGTATCTCCTAAAGTTGTCATAGCAAAAATACTAGACAAACAAACTGTTAGTGTTCCTAAAATAAAAAATCTTCTCATTTTTTCCTCCAAGTTTAAATTCTATAATATTGAATCTTTTACAAAAATTATTTCCTACCATTCTAACACATAATCAAATAATAAAGCTTAAATATTTTTTATTTAAAAATATTTTTTTATGGTGAAACTTCTATGGCTATTTAACTAAACCATTATCTCAACATAAAATTAAAAGGATAATTCTTAAAAATTTCTTGACAAGAATATTATTGCATTGTAATTTTCTTATTAGCGAGTGTAAGAAAAAAAATTTATCTAGGAGTAATGCCCATGGAAGAAAAATATTTTATGCTATGGCTTAGCCTTGTTCCATCCCTTGGAATAAGGAAAAAATTAAAACTATTGGATTATTTCGGCAATGCAAAAAATATTTTCACTGCAGACCCCATTGATTTTTTCGATATTAATTTTTTAACTAAGCAAAATAGAGAAAAATTAATTTCTAATAAAAAGGAAAATCTAATTGAGTTAGCCATAGAAAAATTAGGAACCCATACAAAATTCACAACTTTAAGTTGTAGCGACTATCCCCCCCATCTTAAAAATATTTACGACCCACCCATTGTGCTTTACTATAGAGGAAAAATCCCCCAAGGCCTTTCAATTAGTATAATAGGCACAAGAAGATGTAGCCAATATGGAAAACGTGTGTCCTACGACTTAGCTAAAGATTTAGCAAAGGAAAATATAATAATAGTTAGTGGAATGGCAACAGGCATAGATTCCTACGCCCATAAAGGAGCTGTGGAATGTGGTAAAACCATCGCCGTATTAGGTTGTGGTGTGGACATTTGCTATCCTAAAAATAACCGTGATCTTATGGAAAAAATAATTAATAACGGTTGTGTTATTTCAGAATATCCCCTTGGCACACATCCTTTGCCTGGTTACTTTCCTGTACGAAATCGTATAATAAGCGGAATAAGTTCTGGCATTATAGTTGTAGAGGCATCTCAGCGAAGTGGTACTCTTATAACTGTAAACCAAGGTTTAGAGCAAGGCAAAGACATATTTGCCGTACCTGGAAGTATATGGAGCAAAGAAAGCCAAGGTACTAACAATTTAATAAAAGAAGGTGCTTTTCTCTTAACAGACTACAACGATATAATTAATCACTACAACATTAATAAAGAGTTAAACACCCAAAGAAATGAGCCAGAGGAAAATTTAGAATTTAACAATTTAAATGAAAATGAATGTGTAATTTACAGATTAATAAATAAAGAACCAAAAACAATAAACGAAATTTGTACTCAATCAAATACAACTATAGACATAGTTCAATACTTACTTACAGTATTAGAAATAAAAGGATTAATAGAAAAAGTACCTGGTCAGCGATACATACGTATCTAAAGGAACTACCATTTACAGGAGGAAAACATGGCAACAAAAAAAACAAGTAAAAAATCACCTAATAAAAACTTAGTAATAGTTGAGTCACCAGCAAAAGCGAAAACTCTAAAAAAATTTTTAGGTAGCAACTATAAAATAGAAGCATCTATGGGTCACGTAAGAGATTTACCAAAAAGTAGCATGGGTATAGATTTTGAAGATGATTTTAACCCCAAATATATAACAATACGTGGCAAAGGTGATTTACTTGCAAAACTAAGAAAGGAAGTTAAGTCTTCTAGTAAAATTTATTTAGCAACTGACCCCGACCGAGAGGGTGAGGCTATTTCTTGGCATTTGATGTTTGCCCTAAAGCTTTTCGATATAGACAAGGAAGTATATAGAATTACTTTCAACGAAATAACAAAACAAGCCGTTAAATCTTCTATAAAAGAAGCCAGAGAAATAGACATGAATTTAGTTGACGCACAGCAAGCCCGCCGAGAGTTAGATAGAATAGTAGGATACAGCATAAGCCCACTACTATGGAGCAAAGTAAAAAAGGGATTAAGCGCCGGCCGTGTACAATCTGTAGCCCTAAAAATGATTTGCGATAGAGAAGAAGACATAGAAAACTTCATAAACGAAGAATACTGGACAGTGGATTTCAATTTAAAGCAAGGCAAAAACAAATTTTTAGGAAAGCTTAAAAATACAAAAAAAGAAAACTACGACCTTACTACAGAAGATAGTACTGATGAAATACTTAAAGGTTTAGATAAAAAAAATATTTATGTAGAAAATGTAAAAAAAGGAACAAGGTTTAAAAACACCTACCCACCATTTACTACAAGTACAATGCAACAAGAGGCATCTAAATCCATTAACTTTGCCACTTCTAAAACCATGAAAATAGCACAGGAACTCTACGAAGGGGTAACAGTAAAGGGCCACGGTGCTATAGGTTTAGTTTCCTATATAAGAACAGACTCTGTACGTATATCTGATACAGCTTATGAAGAATGTAAAAACTTTATAACTAACACTTATGGAACAGAATACCTACCAGCAGAACGTAATATTTACAAAAGCCGAGGCAAAGCACAAGACGCCCATGAGGCAATTCGTCCAACATATGTAGACTTAACACCTTACGAAATAAAAGACTCCCTAAGCAAAGACCAATATAAACTTTATAAATTAATTTGGGATAGATTTGTAGCTAGCCAAATGGAAAAAGCCAAATACGCAACTCTAACGGTAGATATTAAATCGGGTAATATTGGAATTCGCAGCACTGGTTCTATACTTGAGTACGAAGGATTTTTAAAAGTTTACAAAACAAACGAGGAAAAAACAGATAAGGATATTAAAATGCCTGACCTAGCTGTAGGAGATAAAATTACTTTAGGCTCAATTGACAAACAGCAACATTTCACTCAACCTCCTGGAAGATACTCCGAAGCAAGTTTAATAAAAACATTAGAAGAAGTAGGTATTGGCAGGCCATCAACTTACGCCCCTACTATATCCACAATAGTTAATAGAGGGTATATAACTAAGGAAAGTAAAGTTCTATACTCAACAGAATTAGGTAGCATTGTAAATGAAATAATGAAAAAGAACTTTAATGACATAATTGATGTAGAATTTACTTCTAATTTAGAAAGCCAGCTAGACAAAATAGAAGAAGGCAAAATTGAATGGAAAGAACCAATACGTTTATTCTACCCAGACTTTAAAACAAAATTAGAAAGAGCTGAGGAAGAAATAAGTAAAATAGAAATAAAAGACGAAGAAACAGACGTTATATGCGAAAACTGTGGTAAAAACATGGTTATAAAAATGAGTAAACACGGAAAATTTTTGGCATGCCCTGGTTTTCCCGACTGTAGAAATACTAAGCCCTATTACGAAGATGCTGGGGTAGATTGTCCATATTGTAAAGACGGCAGAGTTATACGTAAAAAAAGTAAAAAAGGACGTTTATATTTTGGTTGCACAAATAATCCAGAATGCGAATTTATATCATGGAACAAACCAAGTGGAGATAAATGCCCTGAATGTAACAGCATATTAGTTATAAAGGGTACTAAAAACAAAAGAATTGCATGTTCCTCTGAAGATTGCGGCTATACTGCCGAGTACAAAGAAGAAAATGAAGAAAATGAGGAGTAATACTAGATGTTTATGAAAAAAATAATTACATTTTTAATAGTATTAGTAAAAGAATTTAATAGAAATGAACTGTTATTTATAGCCAGCGAACTAACTTATAAGCTTCTCCTTGCCATTTTTCCTTTGGCAATATGTATATCAAGTATGTTTAGCCTAATTAATTTAGACTCCTACGATCTTACATTTTTAGAAGGCTTAAATGGCAATGCCATACCTGCAGAGGCAAGCAATACGTTAAACTCTATAGCTACCTCAATTAATTATTCTGAACCAAATGCATTAAACGCTATTATATATTCATTAATATTTGCAATATTTAGTGCATCCTCTGGTTTTCTATCATTAATTCGAGGAATAAATAAATCTTTTGGAATAAAAGATGATAGAAACTTTATAACAAGAAGACTTTTAAGCGTTTGCTTACTTGTTGTATTTTTGCTAAGTTTAATAATTACTCTTGTGCTTTATATCTTCGGCGATATAATTATTAATTTTATTATAAGTTTGGATTTATTCCCTACAGGGATTTTTGAAATATATCCCCTAGTTAGTTTAATATTTACTACTAGTTTTGTATTAGTAAATATAATTATTATATTTAAATTTTCCTCTTATAAAAAAATCAGATTTAAAAATGTTTTGCCTGGTGCCTTTATTACATTAATTTTTTGGATACTTTCGTCCCAGCTCTTTAACGTATATGTAAATAACTTTTCTAGGTACAACTCCCTATATGGCAGCATTGGAAATTATTTAATTTTTGTTTTATGGATAAACTTACTTGCCATAGTTTTACTTATAGGTAGCCAAACCAACGCTATTCTATTAGAGAAAAAATTTAGTTGAATTTGACTATTTTAATTATTTGCACTAGAATAGCTTTTATGTTTAAATAATTTATCAAAAACGAAGAATTTTGGAGGTAAAAAATGATAAAGAAATTTTTATTATCTTTTTTATTATGTTTTATAATTGTCATTTCCGCACTTTTATTATCTGTATACATTATGGTAAAAATAACACCCGCTCAAGAGTCCGTCCCTTCCAATACCTTAGTTGAAACAGGAGAAGAAACTGAAAGTTCTAGCGCAAACTTAATGGATCAAATTTTGCAAGTTCCTAAAAAAACAAACTTTTTAATAATTGGACTAGACCAAACAGAATCTCTTGCAGATGTTATTTTAGTTGGTAGCTTTGACAGCCAAGTAGGTAGCATTGATATGATGAGTCTACCAAGGGATACGCGTATTACTCTAGAAAACGATTTTATAGCAGATATGAAATCCAATGGATACTACCCACCGAGGACCATGCGTTTAAACGCATTACATAGCTACGCAAAAGACCAAGGTGCCGAATACACAAAATCCTATATAGAAGATAGCCTAGGCATAAGTATCGACTACATGGTAGAAATAAATACAGAAGCCTTTAGATATATTGTCGACGCCGTTGGTGGAATCGAGTTCCAAGTGCGTGATAAGGGCTACCACTACAACGACCCATATCAAGATTTAACAATTGATATTGATGGTGGTTTACAAATTTTAAATGGCAAGCAAGCCGAAGGTTTAGTTAGATACCGCCACGATTACGCTTTAGCCGATATTGAACGTATTGACGTACAACACGAATTTATGAAAGCGTTTTTTGAACAAGTATTATCTAGGGATAATATAATAAAAAATGCACCTGAAATAATTTCAACAATTTACCAATATGTTAGCACAGACTTCCCTTTGTCAGATGTTCCTAAGTATTTGCCCTATGTTTCTATATTGGATTCATCTAAATTTAACTTAACTACTTTACCTGGACACTTAGTTGAAGGTTCGCCTTACTACATACCAAATACTTTAGAAATACAAGAAGAAGTTAACTCAATTTTTTATAATACTAACGCAGACTTTACGACTGATGGTATTAATAAAGCAAAAATTCAAGTACTTAACGGTTCTAGAGTTGCAAACCTAGCTTCTGAAACCAAAGAAAAACTTGAGGCAGCTGGTTATAATGTTGCTAATATAGGCAATTCCACTGACGCACTACGAGAAGAAACTGTGATATATACTAATGACGATTTTGACGTAAGCGAACTTTATAAATACTTTAAACAACCAGTTCATGAAATAAATGAAACAGCAGGCTTTTACGATATAACAATTGTGCTAGGCACTAGCGAAGATGAAAATAATGAAGAATAATATATAAAAAAAAGAGATTCCTTGGAAATATAAATTCCTCGAATCTCTTTTTTTGAACCTAAATTAATCGTAATACTTTTTATCTTCTTTATATTTTTTATATAAAATTGCCAAAATATTATATTATTATAATATATATTAAACAAAAAGCCAATTTGACAGCAAAATACCTCCTATGATATCCTTAAAATAGATTAAAAATATGATTTTAAGTCAAAATATTAATCATATACGACAAATTCTTATTTATAGGAGTTAACTAATGATAAAATCTATTTAGCAATATAATTTTGTAAATATAGGATGTGATATTTATGCTAGAAAAAATCACTAAATTTTATAATTTTTACCCATAGCTCCTTTTGCTTATTTTATTTTAACTGCTTTGTTCTGTGCAATAATACTAAGCTCCGACGCCTTTAAGGCCCTATGCTGAGATTGCGCCACTTCTGTATTATTTATTATATCTAAAATAAGTTGTCCAAAAAAAGGAAAGCCAACTTTTCCAGATACATTTACAAATTCTTCCTTATTGCCTGTAACAATTATTATATTGTTGCCATCTTTACTTTTTCCTACATCACAATATTTTCTCATTTCTATATAACCCTTTGTACCTAAAATAGTAACACGGCCGTCGCCCCATGTAGATAGACCATCTGGTGTAAACCAGTCTACCCTTAAATAATGTGAACTTCCATTTTCCCCAACTAACATAGCCTCACCAAAATCGTCTAGCTCCGGTGTATTTGGATTATTAAAGTTACCTATATTACTTCGCACTACTTCTGCATTGTCAATATTTGCGTATTCTAAAAATTGGTAAATATTATGGCTACCAATGTCACATAAAATTCCACCGTATTGTCCCTTTTTAAAAAACCAATCTGGTCTGTTTTTTGCATTTAATCTATGAGGACCTAAGCCTAATACTTGAATTACATCACCTATTACACCTGCATCAATTAATCCCTTTGCATGCACAGCAGCCTCTACATGAATCAACTCCGAATAGTACACAAAATATCTCTTTTTAGTTTCTTCAATTACTTTTTTCGCTTTTTCAATTTGTTCCAAAGTAGTAAATGGAGCTTTGTCTACAAAATAGTTTTTTCCTGCTTCCATTACTTCCATTCCTACATCAGCTCTTTTATTTGTTATAGCCGCTGACGCTACTAAATTTATTTCCCCATCACCCAAAATTTCTTGAAAGCTTTTTGCCACCTTAGCCTGTGGATATGCCTTTAAAAAATCTTCTACTCGTTTTTCATCTGTATCATATACATACTTAATAGTCGCTCCAGCCTCTATTAGTCCGTTAGTCATGCCATATATATGACCATGATTTAAGTAAGCGACAGCAAAAATAAATTCATTTTCCTTAACTACGGGACTAGGTTTACCCTTTGGTGCGTAACTCATACCATCTTTAGCCATTTTCTTCTCCTTTTCTAATAAAAATATTCGTCTTGTGAAGTAAAATTATCAATACTATTGGTCTTTTCATTAAAATATGTAGTTTCTTTTTTTATTCCTTCTATTGTATACCATAAATCCTCTGGCGGTATAGGTAATTTTACAACTTTTTTAGTAGCTGCAGATTTATAGATGGCTGTAATTATTTCAAGGGTATTTTTTCCATCTTGTACTGATATATAGGGATTTTTATTTTCATTTATTGCATTTAATACATCTAATATTTGTGCTTCATGCCCCTCATATTCCAAGTCTTTTACATTATTGTAATAATCTTGTATTCTTTCTTCCAACTCAATATTTTTAGTAGGATGTCCATTTTCTAAACTCTTAGATGACTTAACTGTAAAGGGCATTGAAACCTTTGCCACCTTCCCATGAAATTCTAAATATTGCTCCTCCCCGTGATGTATAACACTACTAGTAATGGTACTAAGGGTTTGGGGATATTTTAGCACTGCCATGGAAATGTCTTCCACTTCTGAATTATCATGGGATATATTTGACATAAAAGCTGTTATTTCCTTTGGCATTTTATTTAATAACCAATTATGTATGTCTATGTGGTGTACGGCATGATTTAAAGTACAGCCGCCACCCTCTTTTTCCCATGTACCTCGCCACCATAAATCGTAATAGCAATGGCCACGCCACCAGTAGGAATTAACAGTACTACTAACTATTTCGCCTATTAACCCACTATCCAAAATACTTTTAAGTTTCATTGCGTCATTTCTAAATCTATTTTGAGAAATAACTGACGCTTTTACTTTGTTATTTTTAAGGGCGTCCAATATTTTGTCACATTCCTCTAAAGAGGCCGCAAGAGGCTTCTCTATTATTACATTTATACCAGCATTTATAGTGTTTACTGCTATTTCTTTGTGACATGAAGGCGGCGTACATATACTTACTAAGTCCAAATCCTCTTGTAATAAATCTTTGTGGTCATTAAATATTTTTGCATTAAGTCCAAAATCTTTGTTTTTACCTTGGCATTTTTCTGGGAAAATATCGCATAAAGCTACTATTTCACATTTATCCGAAAACAATTTGTAAGACTTAATATGTGCTGCCGATATTCCACCTGTACCAATTATTCCAATCTTTAACATAATTACCCTCCTGTTTTTTTCTTAATGTTATAGTTATTAATCCTAGTTTTCAAGTAATTATTTGATTTTTTATTTGATATTTTTCTACAATTACCCCTTTACAGAACCTAACATAACACCTTTTACGAAATACCTTTGTAACCAAGGATATACTAAAATGATTGGCACTGTCGCCACTATTATTGATGCTGATTTTAAAGACTCACTTAAAACTTGGTTGCCTTGTAAAACTTCCCCAGATGCACCTGTTACAGAACTATTTATATTACTTAATTCCTCTGTAAATATTAATTGTCTTAATTGTAATTGCAAAGTATATTTACTTGGCTCTGTTATATACATGAGGGCATTAAAATAATTATTCCAATAATCTACAGCGTAGAACAGACCTATTGTAGCTAATATAGGCAAACTTAAAGGAAGTACAATGTAGAATAAAATGCGTAATTCTCCACAGCCATCTAATTTTGATGCCTCTAGCAAAGATGTAGGCAATTGCATAAAAAAGGTACGCATTACTATAAAATTAAAAACATTCATGGCTGTAGGTATAAACAAGGACCACAATGTATCTAGCATATTCAGCTCTTTAACTACTAAAAATGTAGGTATAATGCCACCACCAAAGTACATAGTAAATAATATTATCCACAAAAAAACTTTTCTACCTTTTAAGTAATCTTTAGACAAAGCATAAGACGCCAGTGTAGTTAATACAAGACCTACAGCCGTTCCGCCCAAAGTAACTACTATAGTTATATACATAGAACGCCATATAGTATCCTTGCTTAAAATTTCTTTAAAAGATTGAAATTGAATGTCTATAGGATAAAAAGTAACCTCTCCTCTTAATATGGCACTTGAACCACTTAGGGAGTATGCCACAACATTTAAAAATGGATATAAGCATATAATAACCGTTAAAACTATAATAAAGTATATGGCAGACATATAAATTTTATCTTTAAATGTATATTCTCTCAAAATGCCCTCCTATATAATAGATTCTTCGCCAATAACTTTTGCTGCTCCATTTGCAAAAAATAGCAAAATAATATTCACTACAGATTGAAATAGACCCACAGCAGTTGCCGTTGAATAATCCACATTTAACAATCCTATTTTATAAACATAGGTACTTATTACTTCCGAAACGCCAATAACTTTACCATTTTGCAATAGTAAGGGTGCGTCCAATCCTATGGCTAGCATTTTACTTATTTGTAAAATCAACATCATAACTATAGTTGCTTTTATACATGGAAGTGTAATATGTATTAATCTTTGTAAATGCGAAGCTCCATCAATATATGCTGCCTCGTATAAAGCCTCGTCCACTCCCGCAAGTGCCGCTAAATATATAATAGTAGACCAACCTATGGACTTCCACACATTAGACACTACATAGGTAAATATCCACCATCCCTCTTCTATTAAAAAGGGAATAGGCTCGCCACCGAATTTAATTATTATATTGTTTATTGACCCATTAGTTAAAGAAAATAAATTAAATACCAAGCCGGCTACTATTACCCATGATATAAAATGGGGTAAATATAGAATAGACTGGCTTATTTTTTTAAATTTAGCTTTCCTTACTTCATTTAACATAAGGGCTAATGTGATTCCTGCCGGAAAATTTACAAGAAGTACCAACATATTTAGTACAATAGTATTCCTTACGGCATTCCAAAAAATGTCCCTAGAAAAAACTTCTTTAAATACATCTAACCCTACCCACTCACTGCCTATGCCCATAAATCCAGAAAAAACATTATAATCCTTAAAGGCTATAGTAATACCAAACATGGGAATGTATTTGAAAACTAAGTAATAAATAATTACTGGTATTAGTATTAAATAAAGTACCCAATCTTTTTTTATGTAGTAAAAAATATTTTTCTTCAAATTAATCTCCTTACATAAAATTATTTTTCTCCAAAATAAGTGTCGTAATACTCCGTTCTTTCTTCCACTATTTTGGGTGCTGTAGTTTTATTAAGTTCTTCTACAAATTCAGCAAATAATGGTTCAACATTATCTGGTGACGTAGTAGTCAAATCAACATGATATTTATTAAATAATGTATTAATATCCACTGTATCGGTTCTTTGAGTAGGCGATATATAGTTATAATGAGCTTGACGAACACCTTCACCACCGTACTTATAATTTTCTGTTACATATTTAGAAATAGATAGGTTCTCTTTCTCTGTAGCTTCTATAAATTCATCTTCAGTCCTAAAGTATCCTGGATTACCTAACATAAACAAATCATATCTTATCCAATCTTTATCTATTGCATTATATTCTGAGTCAATTGGGATAGGTATCCCAGTTTCATCATATTCAAAATGTTCACCCTCAAATCCATTGTAAATTTCAAATCCAATATCAGTAGCTAGTAAATTTAAATATTTAATGGCAGCCTCCGGATTTTTATTTGTTTTAGGACTGAAAAAATTTACACCTGTTATAGCCTCGACTCTATTATACGTTTTGCCATCATTTATATTTTTAAGTAATGGTATTGCTATAAATTCCGCATCCGGCTCATTTTCTTGCAACGCCTGTAAAAGTGACCCACGCACCGTATCCACATTATAATTTACATTTGCTTCTAAAAACCCTAATTTACTTGTAGTAAACCATTCATCAACTCTACCTGCTCCACCTGTATCAACAAAATATTCTTGGTCAATTAATGCATCGTTGTATAATTTATTATAAAATTTAAAAAACTCCAGCGAACCTTTCGGATCCACCAAAGTACGCCACAACAAATTATTATTGTCTGTTATGAACCTTAATCGTTCATCATCCATATCATTATAAAAGCATCTTACAATATTTTCATTATTTACATCAGTAAAACTTGCTGGCACAAGATTATTACTACCCACATTACTCGGATCATTGTCCTTAAATGACTTTAATACGTCATATAACTCATATGGATCCGTCGGAACTTCTAACCCAAGCTTATCTAACCAATCTTGACGAATAAAATAATTATACGCAATTTGCGTTGATCTTCTAGCATTTATAATTACTTGTTCTCCATTCTCATTTTTACCCATATCTAAACACTCATCAGTTATATAGTTAACAAGTTCTTGTCCGTATTTACCTATATATGGTCCTAAATCATGTATCCCACCATCTTTATAAAAATCCATTACCATATTTCTATCATAAGTAAACATTAAATCCGGTCCTGTTTGAGAGGCAATCATTACAGGAACTTTTGTTCCCTCCTCGCTCCTTGGTACTGAAACATAAGTTAGATTTATATTTTCTGCCTTTTTTATTTCTTCCTTAACCCAGTTAGTCCATCTGTTATCTGCTGCCGTACCTTTTCCATCAGGTGCATTTGCCCTATCGTATATCATTACAGATAAATCTGTAGCATCACTGGTCTTTTCCTTACTATCACCCTTTTTTATATCCTTATTTGCAGTATCTTCACCAGCTTTCCCGCAACCAAAACAAAATATTAAAACAATAAATAATATAAAAACTCTTTTTCTCATAACTTCCTCCTATAATAAAATCTCCAAAAGTCAACATAAAATTGTAAAATTTAGGCCTACTTTAATTATATCAACTATCTTTATTCATCTATAAAATTATATTATTTATAAAATAGTATTTTATTTTGGATTATAAAGTCTTTGTATTTTATTGTGATTTTTTTTGTATTTTAAAAAACAACAAAAAAACACCATGATTTAATTTTTAACATCACAGTGTTTTTATAATTTATTTTATTTTACTTGGCGAAACACCTACATATTTTTTAAATATCTTGCTAAAATAGGAAAGGTCATATATCCCAACTTGTGCACTTGCCTCCGATACTTTCATTCCATAATTTTTTATTAAATCCGTCGCCTTTTCCATCTTGAGTCTATTTACATAGTCACTAAATCTTTCCCCCGTTTCTTTTTTAAACAAAGCAGAAAAATAAGTTCTGCTTATGCAACAAAAATTAGCCACTTCATCTAGTTTTATTTCTCTATCAAGATTTGAATTTATATAATCTTTAGCCTTTAATATTTCTATTCTTTCATTACTACCCCGCGAGCTTACCAACTCTGAAATCAATAATTTTACAAATTCAAGTACAGCCTCTTTTACATCTACTAAATATTCATATTTAGAAATTTCGTTACAAGGTTTCTTTTGTATATTAAAGATTTTTTCCACTTCAATTTTATTTTCTTTTGCTACCTCCGTAAAGCTATAAATTAACTCTGTGGCAAAAAACTTTACATTGGCAGGTAAATATCTTTTTCCCATAGTCATTTCATCAAAACATTTACAAAACAAGCCCTCAAACATGAGATAGTCTGCCGATTTTATAGCACAAAGCATTTCACACTTAACATCATGCGTAATTTCTACTAGTTCATCTCTGAGGTTATACTCCTGAAGACTTAATATTTCGCCTTTTTCTCCATAAAATTTATAATTTAAATACATTTCTAAATCTCTAACTATTTCTGGCAAATCTATTAAACTTGAAAAAGGGTCGCATATAACCAATGAGCAATTTAAATTCAAATACATTTTTAATGCATTTTGTACTTTCTCAGCGAAATCATGCCAATTGTCGCAATCACTATTGTAAGCAAAGTAAATTATATTTCCGTGGGTCATATCCACTATTACACTTCTAATTTCTCGAGATATTTCCCCTATTATATTTCTTATGGAAAATTTCAATAAATTGTCTGCTTCTATACCACCATTTTTCCTATAATCATTATAATAATCAATGGAGATATACATAGCAAAAAATGGTTCTTTAAAGGCACTAATTCCACAGGTTTTTATTAATTGTTCATATGTAATAGTAGTTGTAATGAACTTTTGCAATAAATCTTCCATATCCACAAAACTTTTCGGACTTCTCATTTTTTTACATCCAGAATCCAGCTCTTTTTTAATTTTAAGAAGAACTTTTTGCAAATCATCCTTACTCATAGAGAGTTTTAATATATAGTCATTAGCCCCTAATTGCAAGGCCTCCCTTACTAAATCAAACTCATTGTAGCAGGTTAAAAAAATAAACTTCACGTCATTATCAATAGCTTTTATATTTTTAATTAACTCCAGCCCATCCATTTCAGGCATCATTATATCTGTAATAATTACATCTACAGGTTCTATTTTAAACTTTTCTAAAGCATCTACACCATTTTCAGCCAAGGCAACGACTTCATAACCACTACTTTCCCAGTCAATAAAGGATTGCACCCCGACTCTTATTAATAACTCATCATCCACTATTAAAACTTTATACATAACATCTCCCATATTGTAATATTCCTCTAATTAGATATTTCCTCTTGGGCAATAGGCAAAATCATTTTTATTTTTGTTCCTATATTCACAGCTTCAATATATATACCATATTCATCACCAAATCGCATTTTAATTCTCTCGTCTACATTACTCATCCCAATTCCCGAAAATTTATTTTTTGTATCTATATTTTGTTTTTTAAAGCCAACGCCATCATCCCTAATTATTAAATAAAGATAGCCATCCTTTTCCTCTCCGTCTATAAATATACTACCTCTAGTTTTATTTTTAAAACCATGATTTATTGAATTCTCAACTAAAGGCTGTAGTATTAGTTTTAAAATTTTTAGGCTTAATAATTCCTCCCTAATATTTACATAAAAAGAAAATTTGCCTCCAAACCTTAAATTTTGTATATACATATAAGATTTTAATAAATCTATCTCCTCACCTAAAGTTATTTCTTCTTCATTATTAAATGTAATTTCCAACAACTTGCCTAGTTCTGTAATCATTTTAACTATATGCTCTTCACCAGAAATCATTGCCGAAAATTTTATATTATTTAAAGTATTAAACAAAAAATGGGGATTTATTTGATTTTGAAGAGCTATATATTTTAGTTCGCTTTCCCTTTTATTGTCTTCTATAGATTTTTTTGCTAGCTCATCAATTCTATTAAATAAGTAGTCGTATGTAATAGCTATACTTTGTATGTCATTTTTTAAAAGAATTTCATCTTCTTCAACTTTATAATGACCTATGTTAGATTTCCTAATTTTATTTATTAAAACTTTTAAGGGACTTGTTACATGAAATATTGTAAAGCTGGCTACAAAGGCAAACACTACAAATAACAGGAGATTATACAATATAATTCGCTTACCCATTATTTCTGTATCGCCTAAGTACTTACTACGTAAAGTCGCTGCTATTAAATAAAAGTTATTGGAATCTTTATGCCTAAAATTCAAATAATCTTTTGTATAAACAAAATTATCTACATAGGAAAATATTTCACGTCCAGTTTTATTATTATACAAAATAACAAAGTTCCAATCCTCTTGCCTTGCAAATTCTATAAAATTAGCTTCTTCTACATTTATCATAATGTAACCCAGAACTTTATTTTTATTGCCATCATATACTTTTCTTACTAAGCTTATGTATCTAGTACCCAACCTCATATACCTGTAAGGAGCAACCCATATATATTCGTCTTTAGTTTCATTAATTTCTTCGTACCATTTAGAATCTTTATAGTAGTTAGCTATAGAATTTTTAATAACGTTATATACTTCTGTATTGTGTTTTCTACCTAGGTACTCATCATTTTCAGTAGTAAGAAATACTTCACCCTTCTTAGATATAATTAATACATCAGATTTAAAGTTAAATAAAGAGCTTTCCTTAATTTTTATTAATTCATTTTCTATTTTTCTTCTAGACTTAGCTTTCTTACTTAATTCATTTTTAATTATATCATCTGATGCAATTAAATTTGATAGGCGTATAATGTCGCTATATAAATTTTCTATTTGACCACCTATCATGTTTAAGTTGTTTTGCAATACGCTCTCTATTTGACTTTCTATTATCTTTTTATATTTAGCATATACATAAAATTCATATGCCAAAATAGGAATTATTGAAATAAGTAGTACTGTTATTATTCTTACTTGAAAATTTTTAAATAGTCTTCTCATGATTTACCTGCTAAAAGTTATTTTGTTGGTTGCTTTTTATATTATATCTATTGGTTGAAGTTTTCAAGGTAATTTAGTTGTATAGGTTAAACTCTTCAATGAGTGACAAAAAAATAAGTCAATAAACTTATCCGTCAGCGGGGACTTGTACCCCCACTGAGCGGCGAATTCGGCCGCATAACCGAGTTGGTTGCTTACTCGACAGACTGTGTCAAAAAACAATTTTAAATATACCTTATTTTAATTATTTGAAGATCTTAAAAAATTTTTATATTTAGAGCATGAAAAAATGAAAATAGCAGAACTTGGATTCTATATCATTCTTAATTCTGCTATTAATTCTTTAACTCCAACTATATTTATTACTCTTTTTAAATTATAAGCCAAAAAAGACAGCG
>JBKECF010000049.1:0-1195 GCA_047974375.1 Lachnospirales bacterium | reverse complement strand
TGTCATGTAGATTTCTGCTACTTTTTCTGCTAATGGTTGAATTGCCGTTGAACCAACTGCTGTGATAGAAACTTGTTCTGTTTTTGAAGTAGATTCTTTAGCACTATCTTTTGATGATTCTTCCGTTCCTCCGTTACCACCACAAGCGGCTAATGTAAATAAAATTCCAACAGTTGTTAAAGACAATAATATTTTTTTCATAAGTTTGTAAATCTCCTTTGTTTGTTCGTTTGTTTTAACTACAAACAGAGTGTAACAAGTCAATGTAAAATATAATGTCTGTTCTTTGTAAAAGTTTCGTAAAAAATAACTTTTGTAAATTTATTTTATTTTTTTAGTTTATTCCCTGTAAACAATATCTCAATTTAATGTATTTCATGGCAAGACTGTAACATTCCATAGGCTGTTATTTACTTAGCTCACTTGCTTCATTAGTTTTTACACCTAGAACCAGTAAACCACACATAATAGTTGCTACTGAAAGCACCATATAAACTACATAAAAGGACCCATCGTTTGCATCAACAATTTTTCCTAAAATCATAGGGCCTAAAAAACCACCAATCATGCCTCCGGTGTTTATTATTCCAATAGCCGTTCCGATGATAGACGGGTCTAGTAGTTTATGAGGCCAAGTAAAGATGCCAATGAAAGGACCAATAAATAGAATACTAATAGCAATATTACACAGAGTAGCGCCTAAAATAGAATCCGTCCCTGGAAACATAAAGAATAAAATAGAAACTAACATTGCTGAGATGACAATAAAGTGTTTTTCTTTTCCTAAAAATACTTTACTCAAAAGGACACCAACTATCATAGTAGCTATTGTTGAAAAGATTGCATTAAAAGCCATAATCGTTCCAATTGTTTTCAACTCAACAGAAAATTTTTCTGATAAATAGGTCGGTAACCAAGACATGTTGCCATGACCAATAAAATTAAGTAACATCATTGCCAAAGAAAGAAAAATCACGTTTCGATTACAAATAACTTCCTTAAAACTAATTTTCTCTATTTGAGCAGAATGGCTTACTTCCTCTTTTTCTTCCATGTCTGGTACAAATATAAATATTAATAAGCATGAAACAATAAACATCGCTCCAAGAACTACATAAGCGTAACGCCAGTTAATACTAATTAAGCTAGTTCCTATTGTGGCAGCTAATAGACCACCAATTCCTGAAGTTGATAA
>JBKECF010000026.1:0-2716 GCA_047974375.1 Lachnospirales bacterium | reverse complement strand
CAATCTTGTTGATTAGTCAGGTTTAAACTAGACCACCTACAACAACAAATAGCACTTTAAAAAATATAATAGTATTCAAATCAACTTCTGCTATGATTTCATCTACATCTTGTTTTCCAATAACTAACATTATTCCACCAGCGTACAAAGCGATAGTTGCCGATTCAATGTTAATGATAGAATGTAGCATAAATCCTAAAATTACTAAAAAAATCATTACAATGCTTTTTTTCAATAGAACAGGGTCTTCTATGGATTTATTTTCATCAAGTTTCATTACTGTATCAATGGATGACTGCTCTACTATAAGGGTTTTTCCATATTTTAATTTTGCCATAGGTATAAATGCTAGTAAAATAACTATAACGATAGGTGCGGTATTAATAATAAAATCCATGAAGCTTAGACCGGCAGCACTTCCAATCATAATATTCGGAGGGTCACCAATCAAAGTAGCAGTACCTCCGATGTTTGAAGCTAATATTTGTGTTAATAGAAATGGTACAGGATTTAGATTTAAGATATTTGCTATAGATATAGTCATAGGACCTATTAAAAGAATTGTTGTTACATTATCTAAAAAGGCTGACAAAACAGCAGTAACTAATATAAACATCATCATAATTTTCCATGGATTGCCTTTAGCAATTTTAGCGGTTTTGATAGATATATACTCAAAAAGTCCGGAACATTTAATAACCGATACGAAAATCATCATACCGATTAGAACTCCTATGGTATTGAAGTCTATATAACTTACAGCACTACTTATATCAAGAACATGAAATAGTAATAAAAGTACAGCACCAGTTATTGCGGCGGTTGCCCTATGGATTTTTTCTGATACTATGGCTAAGATTACCATAAAAAAAACAATGATTGAGATTGCTTGACTCACGATTAACTCCTCCTTATAGGGAAATAATTATAATTTGATTTGCATTATTATATTTTACTACAATTTTTTTATAATACAATACAATTATTAATAAAGGAAAGGAAAAATTCAATGAGTCTTGACTCAGATTATAGATTGATGATATACTGGGAAAAATATAATAGTATCTGTTTCAGGGCGAGGTTAGATTCCTCACCGGTGGTGAAGAACGTGAGTTACGAGTCCACGAGCCAATATGGCTGAACTGGTTTAAATCCAGTACCGACGGTATAGTCCGGATGAAAGAAACGAGGGAACATTATAAAATAAATGGCTTTTGCGATATATTGAAATGTTTTCTTTAAACTCTGAACTGCGGTTCGGATTTTTTTTATACCTTAACAGACCTTGCTAGAAAAATGAATTAATAATTACTTGGAGGAAGCTTACAATGAAAAAAGAAAACATATCTATTAAACCAATAACTCAAAAAAATACCATAAAGCTGGCAAAAATGGGAATGTTAGTAGCGATATCAATAGTTTTGGTGTCTTTGATACATTTTCCTATTTTCCCAGTTACTCCATTTTTGGAGTATGATCCAGCTGATATACCTATTTTGATTGGAACTTTTGCTTTTGGTCCAGGAGGAGGGCTGATTATAGCAATACTGGCATCAATTATTCAAGGAGTAACGGTTAGTGCCGCTAGTGGTATATATGGAATTATCATGCACATTTTGGCAACAGGAACCTTTGTGCTAGTTGCCGGTATTATTTATAGAAGAGATAAAACAAAAAAAAGTGCGGCCTGTGCTCTTATATATGGAACCTTGGCTATGGCACTTGTGATGATACCAGCCAATTTGGTTATAACACCAATATTTATGGGAGTGCCTAGCGAAGTAGTCAGAGGATTAATACCTTTTATAGCAGGGTTTAACCTTATAAAAGCTGGAGTAAATGGACTTATTACATTTTTTTTATACAAAAGAGTATCAGCATTTTTGCATAAATAGAATATGTGTACTTAAAGCATCTTTATAGTTAAGTAAAGTTGCTTTTTTATTGGCTTATTCATTGTATTGAAAAAAACATATAGGTGTGATATTATTTGTGAGCTAAATAAAAGTACGAGAGGAAAAAACAATGAAAAAAAATATAATAGAAGTGAAAAATTTTACTAAAAAATATGCAAATTTTACAGCTGTAAATGATATTTCATTTAGTGTAGAAGAGGGTACAATTTTTGCATTTCTAGGTCCAAATGGTGCTGGAAAAAGCACTACAATAAATACTTTGTGCACAATTTTTGATAAGACAGAAGGAACCATGCTCATAGATGGATATGATATTGTAAAGCAAAAGGATAAGGTGAGAAGCTCCATAGGTGTAGTTTTTCAAGAATCAACTTTAGATGTTAAGATGACATTGGAAGAAAACCTTAAGATGCATTGTGATTTTTATGATGTACCTAAAGATAAAATAAATGAACGAATAGATTATGTTTTGACAGTAGTTGATCTTCAAGAGTGGAAGAAGAAAATTGTAGGAACGTTGTCAGGAGGGATGAAGAGACGTGTTGAGATAGCAAGAAGCTTACTTCATACACCTAAAGTTTTATTTTTAGATGAACCGACAACTGGTCTTGACCCACAGACTAGATCGCATATGTGGGACTATATAGTGAAATTACAAAAAGAAAATGGTATGACTATATTTTTAACTACGC
Organism: Lachnospirales bacterium; assembly: GCA_047974375.1. Classification (GTDB taxonomy): domain Bacteria; phylum Bacillota; class Clostridia; order Lachnospirales; family CAMZNU01; genus JBKECF01. Next base: position 108 of record JBKECF010000026.1, on the reverse strand, counting down.
ATTATATGGATGAGGCAGAAGTGTGTGAAAAAATAGCGATTATGGATAATGGAAAAATTGTGGCTATAGATAGCCCTCATAACTTGAAAGAAAGATATACGGATGATA
>JBKECF010000003.1:0-1626 GCA_047974375.1 Lachnospirales bacterium | reverse complement strand
AAAGTCCGCATTAGTTAAGGCTTCTTCTAAAGATTTTGAAACAGTATAGTCCCATTTTCCGAGGACTTCTTCTCTTTTGGATAAATTATTTCCAATAATAGCATTTTTTATGGCTGCATCTTCATCTATATCATATAAAGATATTGTTCCGGATAAATCATTTTCTAGGGCTAAATCTGCCATTAATCTCCAAGCCCAACCTTTTGAACCCCCACCGATATAGGCAATTTTACAATTTTTCACTTGATTATTAACAATTTCCATAATAACTCCTTAATTACATAAATTTATGTATATTTTCATATTCTACAACCCATTTTCCGTCTTTAGGAAAACCTGGATATTCAGTAGAACAACCATCATATCCTGCTACCATAATTGCTGCAGCTAAAAGCAAAGAACCATTTCCTGGCAAATATAGAGGTAAATCTTTTCTGGAAATTTGCATATTGTTTCCACTTATTAAATAACAGTTTTTCTCCGTTTCTTTTAATAATATTTCTATGGCTATTTCAGGCTTATTAAGTCTAACTGCCGTCATTGCCATAACGGCAAAGTCCCAACCCCACATTGTTGGATAGTTCCAACAGTCTATTACTAAGTTTAATGTGTTTTCCATAGTTTTTTCGTTTATTCTATTACTTGGCAATAGGCCATAGGCACATAACATTGATGGGTGATCTCTATTAAATTCTGTAAAGGTAGTAGGGCATTTTTCATGAGCTAAATAAACATTATTTTTTTCTGTTAACATAGCCATGTTTTGTGCTACATGCAACCATTTATCATCTATATTTTTGTTAAGCCTTTTTGCCCAATCAATGGCAATATCCATAGTTACACGCCAATACTCCAATTCAAAGGCTGGATTATGAGTTTCTGTTTCTTTATGGCATTCTTGTGCTGGAATTACAGGGGCTAGTATGTCATAACAATTTGTATTTTCATTCCAAACAACATAATCAGCCATAAAAATAGCTGTTTCCTCAACTAAAATCCAATATTTTTCAAGTAAAGTCGAACTAGGCTCTTGGCGATAACACATTTCTAACATATATATTACATGAGGTTGTTGCCATACTAATAATGGGGCAACAGGTGATGGGCAATCTACGCCTTCTGTTGCTATCATTTTCGGCCATCTTGCACCTTTGTACCCGTTAATCTTTGCATTATCTTTGGCTTCTTTTAAATGATTAATATACCAATTCAAGCTTCTTTCTAACATGTCTTTTTGGTTCCATAATGGTAGCCAAGCAGAATGCCAAAGGTACATTTCTAAATGCATTTTTCCGTACCAACTATTACAAGTTAGACCTGTTTCTTGAGGTGGAGTAGAGCCGCTAGAGTTTAAGGCTAATAAATATTGTGATAATATTATTCGTCTTTCCAATTCAAAAGCTCTTTTATCACTGCTTTGGTTTAACTTTATAATTCCACTCTTTTCCCAAAAGTTATTCCAATATTTAATTGTATTTTTAATTATTTGACTATTATCTGTTGGTTCTATAGCTTCTTCTTTTGTAAACTTAATTGTTAAGCTTAAGTTATTATTATTACTATTTATATAAACGCAATGGTTTTTAAGTTCTGTGTATATATTACCATTGGTTTTTATGGATATAT
>JBKECF010000103.1:0-32877 GCA_047974375.1 Lachnospirales bacterium | reverse complement strand
TAATTCTTACAGATTAAAAGAGACTCAGCTTTGGTTAGAAGAGCAATAATTTTTTTATCTTTACTAGAGGATTTTTGGATTAGAATATAGAGGAAATTTCAGTTGACAAATACAAGTTTATCAATATAATTAAATAAATAGTAAAATGCACCATAAGAAAAGGCGGAACTGATAGATAAATCATCTATCAGTTTTTTAGATTTAGAAAACACATGTCTAAGCCTTTCAGCTTCGTCTTCTGAAACAACACCAATGCTAGCAATAACTCGATGCTTATTTTCGCCATCTTCATGATATGATTCTACTAAATCGACATGATAATAAGTAGTATTTTTCTTTTTTCTTGGTGTAATTTTAAAAAATATAGACACCTCCTTAGGTCTTAACTTAATAACATTAAATAAATTCCAATTATTCAAGTATTATTTCATAAATTATCCTTGACTACAAAATAGCGCCAAAAAAAGGTCAAATCCCTAAAATTAAAGGTTTGACCTTTTTTTGGTGTTGAATACGGGTTTCAAAGAGTTAATTTACTAATGAATGTAATGGGTCTGAAACACGGTTGCCGTTGTATTGTCACCTTTTTGTGAGTTAATTTACTAATGAATGTAATGGGTCTGAAACTACATATTAATAATGATTGGTAAGGAGTGTGAGTTAATTTACTAATGAATGTAATGGGTCTGAAACACTCAACTAAAAGCATTAGGAAAAAGAATTGAGTTAATTTACTAATGAATGTAATGGGTCTGAAACAGGCACGGCAGTATCTTGAATTAGTATTTTGAGTTAATTTACTAATGAATGTAATGGGTCTGAAACGTTTTCTTAGTTCTAGTTCAACATTTTCTGGAGTTAATTTACTAATGAATGTAATGGGTCTGAAACACGTTACAGCTACATACAACAAAGAACACTGAGTTAATTTACTAATGAATGTAATGGGTCTGAAACTAGTATGGCTAGGCTCATGGCTGTTGCTATGAGTTAATTTACTAATGAATGTAATGGGTCTGAAACTAATTGAACAACTAAACGTTGCAAGAATTAGAGTTAATTTACTAATGAATGTAATGGGTCTGAAACCTAAAAAAATATTAAAATATAAGTAAAACTGAGTTAATTTACTAATAAATGTAATGGGTCTGAAACTTAACTTCGCATTGTTTAGTTCTTTTTGCTGAGTTAATTTACTAATGAATGTAATGGGTCTGAAACCGGCAGAGCAGGGAAGTAATATTCAAGCGAGAGTTAATTTACTAATGAATGTAATGGGTCTGAAACGATAGTTATGGTTGCATTCAAGGAAAAGGGAGTTAATTTACTAATGAATGTAATGAGTCTGAAGCCCCGCCTTGAGTCCTGAAACTGTTTGACAGGAGTTAATTTACTAATGAATGTAATGAGTCTGAAGCTAACTAAGATCATATTATCATAAACACCCCAACTTTACAAGCTTTTAATTCAAAAAAATCTCATAAAGTTAGGATAATTTTTTAATAATTTAAGGAAATAATTACTTTTTCTTTATTTTTTTGAAAAAAATCAAAATAATCATTATCATAGTACAGATGCTCATTCTGCATAATATAATCATCTAATGTCATCTTAATATTTTCTGATTGCAAGTATTCTTTAAATAGCACTAATTTCGACTTTTCCATTAAATCAATTATTTCAAGCCTTGTATTGCATATAAAAGAAAATTCAACATCGTAAAGGATACTCTTTTTATTAGTTGTACAGATTATGCAACAATTTTTTCTTGGAATTGTTTTAAAAATTGATTGAATTACATCATAATCCAAGTACCTATCAATGTCATCTATAAAAATAAATGTATACTTGTCTTTATTTAAACTACTCATATGTTGCCTAATATAAAACTCTTCATAGGCTGACTGACTGTTTGAGTTAATTTCCAACTCAAACAGCACAGTATCCAGCTTTTTAACATTTCTACTTGAAATTTTAATTTTACCTTGACTCAAATTATAATTGTAACCCAGGTCATCTTCAAGTAAGTTATTAACTTCGACAATGAATTTTTTAGTTATTTCCTCAAGTTCATCACCATGATTAATTAATAAATTTTTAAAAATATTCTTTTGAAAATTCGACTTAGCCTTCAAAGCAACTTCAGAGTCTAAGTCTCTTTTAGCGTCAATATAAATTATATTAAAATCATTTTTAGTTGGCTTTAATCCATCTACTGTACAAAATTCAGCTTCACCATTTAATCCTTCAATTAAATGCTCTATAATACTTGTTTTACCACTGCCATTTCTACCTAAAATTAAATTAATATTTCCAAAATCAATATTTTTTATAGTACCTTTATAACTAATTTTTATATTCATTAAACCTCCACTATAGGATTAGCACCTACTTTCAGCTCAAAATCACTAAAGCCAGAAAACTCTGTATGCATAGATAAATATTGTTTTTCTGTTATAACTAAAAATTTAACCTCGCCACGTAAAGGTTTATGACATATCACTCTATTTTTATGTTTTTCTAGAGCGGTATGGTTTCTACAAAACCTAGAATATATTGAATACTGAACCATCTCATATCCATCGTTTATTAAAAACTTTCTAAATTTAGTATATTCTTTTTTGTCAGCAACTTTCACACTAGGAAGGTCAAACATAACTAATAATCTCATATTTCTATATTTACTACTGTAACTCATAAAATTTTATTTTTATAAAATCTATAGCAAGCAGATTTTCTTTTTCCTTTCTTATTATTTGCATAATTCGCTTTACAAAAAGTTCAATAGCATTTTGCAACTTGTATAAATCACCTTCCACTTCTACATTTGCATTAAGTAAAGATACTAACCCTCTACGTACAAAAGGCGAAAGTCCGTCTATAACTTCTTCGTAATGCTTAAAAATATAGTAATCAACCACAGGTCGAAAAGGTTCAACTAAATCATAGGCTAAATTTAAATTATTAGATTTGGAACTATGCCAAAATCCTAGCTTAGGATCTAATCCAAAAGAAACAAGTTGACGTACTATAGAACTAACTAATACAGTATACCCATAGTTTAAAGCCGCGTTTATATTTGTATCTGTAAACCTTTTAAACTCATCTCCATGTATTGAACTAAAAAATACTTTAGCCGCTACAGCTTCCCTGTTAGTGCTGTCATTACGCTGGACTTCCTTTTTTAAAACTTCCAACTCCTCGATGTCATCTATATGGCAGTCACATAACTGTAATATTTTAGATTGACTACCTATTTTCATCTTAGTTATTTCCCTCCATAAATTTTGCTTTTTAACAGTATTCATTTCTAATTGCATGTATGTATTCTCTAAATATCTATAATGATTAATCATAGGCATAATTATACTTTGGGGGAATTTCCTCTTATTGCATGTAATTATTACAATATTATTTTCTGTACATTTATTTATTAAATCAACAGTAATAGAAGTGCGATTATTTTCTATTAAAATAATCGCAATATCTTCTATGGGTATTTTTGTTTTATCATCATTATAAACCGCAACTAATGAATTATGGTCAAGAGAAAGATACTCTGCAGAGTTTACTATTACTTGTCTAAAACTCATTTAATATCTCCTCTTATGTTTATCTTCTTCTTTTGTATAGATTTTATTGAGCTAATTGATATGAAAATTTGAGTCTTAGAGTTACTCCCCATTGTTTTAGATATCCTATAGTTATCACCTAACAAATCACGTACTTCCAATTTACCACCTGTGAAACCTACTACATATACCAAACCCTTACATCCATCATTTTTTTCTAATTCAATTAAATCCCCTGGGTGCAATTTACATAAATGTGTAAAATCACTTTCAATTTCACTTAACTTATATTTTTTACTATTACTACCTGACCATAATGCTACTTCACAGTCTCCACTATTATATTTCTCCACCAATTGAAAAGTAAACATAGCGCAAGCATGCAGTTTATTTGAAGTAGGGTGAGCGTATATGTCAATATACGCAATGCCGTCGCCCAAAACATACCCACGTTCAACTTTAAAGGCGCGTTCAGCATCATTACTAGTTATTGTTACCTTTTTAATATCCCTACCATTACTTAATTTAGGATAGTCCCCAATTTTATTTTCCAACCAATTTTTACAAGCTTCATATACATGTTTATTGGTAGTATCTTTGTATACAATTTTTTCAATGGCCTTACTGTTAAGATCGCTTATACTTACTCTCTTTGTTAAAAAAGTTCCATCCTTTGTTATTCCGTAAATTGTTTCCTTATGCAATCCTTTAAAATTAATACCATCATCCTTAATTTCATATCTTCGCTTTTGTTTTACTACAGGTATTAACGGTTTTAAAGATCTGCATTTTTGGTCATTAATCATATTTTTTTGTGTAACTAAATCTTGCTCATAGACAAATGCCAATACTTCATTTTTAAAGCCTACAAAAGGCTCAGGGAACATACCTCCCAAAAACAAATGTTCCTTTTCAAGAAACTCACTTTGAGTTTCAATAATTATGCCATCTGCAATCATTTTAGCGCCATAAAAAGTTAGGTTCTTTTTATTTACAATTAGCTCATTAAATTCACTTTCAAAATTTAAAACATAAGCTTCTCCACTGCTTACTTGTAAAGGTTTATAATTACCTAATGCCTCTAGTATCTTTTCTCTATCTTTCATATATTTAACTATTTTAGTATTTTGACTCCTAGTCAGCGCACCAATACAACAAGCATCTAAAGCATGGTGTAAATGATTATCCCTATTTTTAATTTCTTTTTTTGTAAGTTCCGCCTTTAGCAAAGACATATTATAAATTAAAACATCTTTTAATGTTATATCCAATTCCCTATGCACAACTACACATAAAGAATTATCTTTCTCTATTTCATCAAATGCATTTAATAAAGATTTATGTTGCTTAACTATAGTTGTTCCTATATATCTGTCTATATCTATTTTATGAAGATTATCACACAAAAGTGTTAACATCTCATTTTTATAGACTATATTATTAGGAGTTTTATCCCCTATATTTAATTCTTTAAAGCTAACATCCTCTGTTCTTTTTTCATTTTTATGATCAATTACGCTAAAAGTTGCTTCCCATTTATTAGCCACTTTTTTTATCCCTATGTTATTTAGTTTCCATAAATAGCTTACTTCATAGTTATAGGATTCGTAGGAATGCGTTAAACTTACCATACTTAGAGCTTTTTTTAGCATATTCACATAGCCTGCTTTTTGTGAAATAGTTCTAACTTCATAAGCTACATTATTAGTTTTAACACTATCTGCAAAAATTAGATTTCTATTAAAGATGTCCATAATGTATTTAGTTATAAACCTAGTTTCAACTAAATCTCTTTCTGTCATTCCCTTTTCAATGTCATTAGCACTTTTCATTAGTAAATTCGCTTTTTTATTATCACTCATTAAATAAGCATTATTTACATAATTTTTAAATCTTTTAATAAAGTCTTCATCATGGTTAGTTGATTTTGAAAAATATTCAAGTGGCACAGTATTACTCTTTTCTTGGTTAGCCTTTTTATAAACCAAAACTTTATTATTATAAGTATTGTCATTAGATAGGCTAAAAGGCTTAATATGATCCACTTCATAATCAGCACTTAATATATCGGAATATGAAATAGAGTTCAAAGAATAAGGACAAATACCCCCTTGTTCCTCGTATAGCTTGTACTTTTCTATATCATACTTACTCAAGTAGTTATATGATATACCTAGTTCCTGAGATAGTTTACTTTTTATACGCTCATTTTTAGATAAATTCTCAAGTTGTTCATTTTCTAAGATGCTACGTTTGCCCCTCTTTAAGTTTATATCTCTTGCTACCTCTATATTTATAAAATACGGCGAGCCATACTTATCTATTACACTGTTTACTAAAGACTGTAATCTACAAAGTACCCTTACAACCCTAGGATTAGATATTTCATTTTTATATTGTTCATCTAAAATCTTAACCATAAGAGGTAATTTTTTCTTAGGAGTTACCTCTTTTGTTACAGTATTATGTTCGTAACCAAGTTGCTTCATGGCATCATGATATGGAATACCATCTACCATTAATTCATTTAATTCATACAATAAAGATAGACTTAAAGACGCCGATTCCTTATACTCCTTAGATTTTATTAAAGGTATAACTTGTTCTATAACCACAGGGTAAATACCCCAATCTAAATCGCTTACGAAATTAACTCTTTCCGTTTCTATCCCTTTAAAATATGTATCAATCCTGTTAGCTGTTTTATAAAATGTAAAGCACTTAGCTATGTCATCAAGGTATTTTATATCATTTGTTAATAAATCATTGAAAAGTTCTTCTTTCTTACAAGCTTTAAAAGCCTTTCTCATTTCATTTATGCCAGTAAGTTTAAGTAAAGTAATGCTTTGAACCTTGCCTTGCACTAAACACTGAAACTCTCTATCATCCGCATTTGGATTTTCTCTTTTTAATTTTCCATAATCCATTTTACTAATTTTTACACTCTTAAACATAATTCTAAGTTCTTTTTTCTTTACTTTATTTTTTATATCATCTTTTAGTAGTGAACACTGAACATCATCAGGATATTTCATTATTAAATCCACTACGTGACTATACTTAATCTCACTTTTACTTAATAATAGATCCAATCCTTTTTTTATTTGTGCCGGCGTAAGGGATACATAGTTGTCGATACTATCAATATGCTTATATCTAATATTTATTAACTTTCCTAATAAAGAATTTATTTCTTGCGAAGGTGATAATCTAGGCGCACGTAATTCATCTGGTCTAAAAGAACAATAGCCAAATACCTTCCCGTACTCTACTTTATAACAAGAATCTCCTCCTGGTCCTTCGGAAAAATCACGCTGACTTTCCCAAATTTCAATAAACGAATCTTTAAAATCTTCATTTATTACATTGCTCTCTATTTGCTTATCTAACAAAGCTACAATTTCCTTTTTATATTCTTCCCTTTTAAAAGAAAAATTGTAAACTCCACCAGCATTTCTAATAGGTGTTATCCCATCTAACTCTTCTAAAATTAATTGTGATATATACCTTCCATTTAACCTTTTTTCGTTTTGTTCTAATGCAGTTAAAATTTTACCATCTTCATTATCTGCATCGTCAGATTTTCTATTGGATTTAAAACCTCTATGTTTTACATAATGTAATAAAGCTACAGATAATTCTTCTTTTGTTAGGGATTCCTCTAAGCCCTTAACTTTAATTTCATAAACACATTTATGTTGTCCATAAATTTTTTCATAATCATTTATACCTAAAGTTGATGATAGTAGGTCCTTTGTTCTTAGTATACGAAACTTCTCTCTTCTGCCTGTCCTTCTTGCACCTCTTTCAGCACGTCGTTTGCCATTGGCTAAATTACCTTCCTTATCTTCCATTGACTCTACTAAAACCACACCTGTTTCCGCTATATGCGTTGGTTCAGTTTTTTCATTTAATCCTATTACCGCCCAGCCTATTGATGCAATACCAATATCTAATCCTAAAGAATAATTTTCCACAGCTCCTCCTAATATTTAAGTTTGTGTCTTTTTTATTACTAAATTGTTTTTAAAAGCATTATAACACAAAAAACCCTGTACAACAGTACAGGGTTTTTTGCTATTACATGCATTAGTAAATTAACTCACGTTGAGCCATTACCCTCAACGCAAAGTAACAAAGGTAATGAGTCTTTGCTACAAAATTTAAAATTGATTAAGCCATTACCCTCAATCAATTAATTCTAAAAATAATATTAAAGTATTGGAACTAAAAAGTTCGTATTTACGATAAAAATCTTATTTCAGAATCATTACATGCATTAGTAAATTAACTGTCACAACAATAACATGCATTTTTACACTTGTCAAGTGTTTTCTCAAAAAATTCTACAAAAAAATTGTAATGCAAATTGACAATTTAACAAATAATTTTAAAAATAAACATCTACAGGCAATACATTCTCAGCAATACAATAACTTGCGAGTATGCCACTAACCTCCCCTATGTTTCATTCTACTGGATGTACTCTAAAACAGCTGTTAGTTAATTGTATAGTACCAACATTTTTTGATGCCGGAGTCAAATATCCTAATCTATAGTTCTATAGTCTTGTAAATATAGTATAAACTAAAGCTAATAAAAAAACACCACTTAACCTAATACTGTAAATGGTGTTTAAGAATTTTATCGTCCTAAATTTTTATTATTGGAAAGCGTGTAATGCTTTTCCATTTCCTTGCACGCCTCATTAATATTGTTACTTTTTAAATCTGCAATAATTTTTTTATGCCCTTCAATAGCAATTCTTTTACTCTCAACTCCTTTATGATAATACCTAACTAACAATTCATGCAAAGCAACATAAGTCTTAAAAAGCTCTTTACATTTTTCATTATCCCCATAGTCAAAAAAAGTTTTATGAAACTTATAATCATATTTATAATAATCTTCATTATCTATGTTAAGAAGTTGCATTTTAATGCAGTCGTCTAAAAGTTTGATTTGTTCATTAATATTATTATTAAAAGCTTTTTTCATTGTAGCACAATTTAACATCGAGAGAATTTCATTAGTTTCACGGAAATTCTTTTCATCTAACTCGATTACTTGAGCACCAGCCTGCGTTACACTGGTTAATAAACCATCAAAGTATAATTTATTAACTGCATCTCTTACAGGAGAGGAGCTTACGCCAAATCTTTCTTGCAAATTTTTATTTATTAACTTTTCTCCAAGTTTTATTTTCTGATGGATTATATCTTTTTTTAGTTGTTCGTGAATTTGTTCACTTAATGATTTTTTTAACACAATAGCACCTCGATTTAATATGTAAGTTATCCTTAAGATAACATAATTAATTAATCTTAACAATCAAAAATGTATATAGACTAAAAAATAAATTATCTGTTATGCATAAAAAAAATATTATGTATCCTATTTATTAGTTAATCAAAAACGCAATATACACAAAAAAATATTATGTAAATATTATGTTGCACAAATTTTTTATATGCTGTTGACAAAAACTTGTAAAATAAGTAACATGATAATGCGTTATACGTAATGCATAATGCATTATAAAAATAAAATTAATTATAACATTTAAATTTAAGGAGGCATATTATGTTTAATCCAAAAAATTATCCACCAGAACCATTTAAAATTAAAGTTGTTGAGCCTTGCAAAATGAATACTCGCCAAGAACGAGAAAAAATTTGTAAAGAAGCAGGTTATAACACATTTTTAATTAACAGCGAAGATACTTACATTGACTTACTTACAGATTCAGGTACTACTGCCATGAGTGATAGACAGTGGGCTGGAATGATGATGGGCGACGAGGCTTATGCTGGAAGCAAGAACTTTTTACGTTTACAAGACGTTGTTAGAGAGTACTACGGCTTCAAACATATAATACCAACACATCAAGGTCGTGGAGCAGAAAACATCTTATCAAAACTAAAAATTAAACAAGGTGACTATGTTCCTGGAAATATGTACTTTACTACTACTAGATTTCACCAAGAGGCAAACGGTGCAACTTTTAGAGATATAATAATTGATGATGCACACGATGCACAAAAATCTCATCCCTTTAAAGGCAATATTGATTTAAATAAATTGCAAGCTCTAATTGACGAAGTAGGAGCAGATAAAATTCCATATATCTGTCTTGCTGTAACAGTAAACCTTGCTGGTGGCCAGCCAGTTTCAATGGAAAACATGAAGGCAGTACACGACTTAGCACACAAACATGATATAGAAGTTTTTTATGATGCTACTAGATGTGTTGAAAACGCTTACTTCATAAAAGAACGTGAAGAAGGATTTGCAAACAAATCTATAAAAGATATTTTAAAAGAAATGATGAGCTACGCAGACGGCTGTACAATGTCTGGTAAAAAAGATTGTCTTGTAAACATTGGTGGTTTTTTATGTATGAACGACGACGAAATGTACACAAGAGCAAGAGAAATGGTAGTTGTTTTTGAAGGTATGCCTACTTATGGTGGCTTAGCTGGTAGAGATATGGAAGCTATGGCAACAGGAATTGAAGAATCTGTTGACGAAGCATATATAGAACATAGAATTAAACAAGTTAGATACTTAGGGGATAGATTAATAGAAGCTGGCGTTCCAGTTGTTCAGCCTATTGGTGGCCATGCTGTATTTTTAGATGCTAAGGCATTTCTTGACCATATACCACAAGAAAATTTCCCAGCACAAGCACTTGCTGCTGAGTTATATATTGAAAGTGGCGTTCGTTCTATGGAGCGTGGAATTATCTCTGCTGGCCGTAATGTAAAAACAGGAGAAAACCATGTGCCAAAACTTGAACTTGTAAGGTTAACAATCCCTAGACGTGTTTATACATACAGACATATGGACATAGTAGCAGACGCATGTATTGAACTTTACAAAAATAGAAAATCTATTAAAGGGCTTAAATTCACATACGAACCACCAATGTTACGTTTCTTTAATGCTAGATTTGAACCACTAAGTTAATAATTGTAAATATCGGGGATTTTAATCAGAAGTGTGGGGTAAGCTTATGACAACAAATAATAAAGTTGAGAATGGTACCTTTAGTTCTCAAATGGGTTTCATTTTAGCTTGCGTTGGTTCGGCCGTTGGTATGGCAAACATTTGGATGTTTCCATACAGGCTAGGCCAATACGGCGGGGCAGCGTTTCTAATACCTTACTTTATATTTTTAGCTTTATTTGGATATGTTGGTCTTTCAGGCGAGTTTGCAATGGGTCGTCTTACTGGTACAGGCACTGTTGGTTCTTACGAGGCAGCGATGAAAAGTAAAGGTATCAATGGCGGTCAATTTTTAGGAAGTATTCCATTAATAGGTAGTTTAGGTATTGCCATTGGATACTCAGTAATAGTTGGTTGGATTATAAAATACGCAGCAGGGGCAGTTACAGGTTCATGGATGAAAGTTGAGGACACAGCAACTTATTTCAGTTCCATGACAGGACCTTTCGGTAATGTATTTTGGCACTCCATGGTATTAGTTATAGCTCTAATCGTTTTACTAGTTGGTACAAAAGGAATCGAAAAAGCAACTAAAGTTATGATGCCAACATTTTTTATATTTTTTATAATAATTTTAATTAGAGTAGCTTTTTTAGATGGAGCTATGGAAGGATATAAATATTTATTAGTTCCAGATTGGTCATATTTAGCCAATCCAATGACTTGGGTTATGGCAATGGGGCAAGCATTTTTCTCCTTGTCTATAACTGGTTCAGGTATGATTATATATGGTAGTTATATGAATAAAAATGAGGATATAATTGAATCATCACTGCTTACAACAGTTTTTGATACAACAGCCGCATTAGTTGCTGCTTTCGCAATTATCCCTGCTGTATTTGCTTTCAATTTAGACGTAGCAGCTGGTCCACCACTTATTTTTATTACATTGCCTAAAGTATTCCAAACATTACCAGGCGGACAGATATTTGCTATATTCTTTTTTATATCAGTTGTATTTGCTGGTATATCTAGTTTAATTAATATGTTAGAAGTAGTTATTGAGTCAGCTCAATTAAAATTAAAATTGAATCGTAAATTTGCAACTTTTGCCGTTTGTGGTTTAACTCTTTTTGTTGGACTCTTTATTGAATACGAACCTTATTTAGGTAAATGGATGGATATAATTACTATTTACGTAATTCCATTTGGAGCTGTACTTGGTGCAGCAATGATCTTTTGGTTCTTTGGAAAAGAAAAAATTACTGAAGAATGTAATATAGGTGCAAAAAGACCTGTAAGCAAATGGTTTGGCATATTAGGTAAATATGTTTATGTTCCAATTGCCGCTATTGTATTTATACTCGGTTGTATCTACGGTGGTATTGGTTAGAAATTATAAAAATATAAGAAGGCTATTGGATTTTATTCAGTAGTCTTTTTTATATTTAAATTCTATAAACTTCAACTTCAACTATTTATTTTTTTAATTTTATAATATAATTAGACAAGTATTTTTAATATATAAACCAGATAACTTTACAGGAGGTCTTCATGCATTATATTTCTTACAGAAAAAAACTTATTAATATTGCTAAAACAAAGTACGACCTAAATAAAAAAGAAATTATAAAGGCACTATTATCTCTATTATTAGTTTTAGCAATTGGTTCATTTGTTTTGTTCACCATAATTGCATTCTTAGCATTACTACAAGGATTCCTAAGTAAAGTATTAGCTACAATTTTACTGATACTCCTAGCTCTCCTAATACCTTTTGTTGTTATTTATTTTTTTGCACACCCTTTCATCACCTTCTACCTAGATAGCTATCGTAACAAAGTAGTTACTTGGAAACAAATTTATAATTTTAACAAGTGTACAAATCGAGTAACAATTTTTATAACAGGGATAATTATACTTCTAGCAAATTACATACTTAGTTTATTATTAAGTTTTCTTGCAATGTTTATTGTATCCTTAATAATTATGTTTTTAAATTTTGCAGGTTTATCTATATTCACATCAGGTTTTGTTTTCTTAATGGTATTTATATTATCAATAATAATTGTGGTATTATATAGCTTCGTATCATTATACTATAGAATAGCACCTAGCATATACTTAGCCATAGATGCGCCTGGGCAAAGTGCAACAGAATATATTAAGCAAAGTATTCATTTAACAAAAAATACTAACCAAACATTTAAAGGCATTTTAGGAGCATTTATAACCATTGTACTTAAATATGCCTTAATAATTATTTTACTTATTTTTGCTACAGTATCTTTATTCGTTTTTTTACATAAACTTATTATACTAATCTTACCTATATGTATTCTAATGTATATATTTATGTTATTTATACATATAAAGATGCAATCAATTCTTATATACATAACTTGCAATGTATATTGCGATTTACTAGAGCAAAAAAATATTAAATATAACAACGGAAGTAGTACTGCAGAAGTATTCGAACATAACCGTTAAAGTTTCGAAAAAATTTATAAAAACAAAAATATGTGTTATGATAAAGGAAATTAAATATGGAATATAAATTTATAGCAACAACAACTTTTGGTCTAGAATCAACAGTTAAACGTGAGGTCAAAAACCTAGACTTTCAAAATATACATGCTGAAGATGGCAAAATCATGTATACAGGCTCTCTAAATACCTTAGTTAAAAGCAATATATATTTGCGTAGTGCCGATAGAGTTCTTTTAGTTTTAAATGAGTTTAAAGCGCTAGAATTTGAAGACCTTTTCCAAGGAGTTAAGGCTATTGACTGGTCTTTTTTCTTACCTAAAGATGCAAACTTTATAGTTACTGGTAAATCTAATAAATCCCAATTAAGCAGCGTTCCCGCTTGCCAAAGCGTCGCCGAAAAAGCAATTATTACAAAACTTAATGAGAAGTACAACTTGGAAAGGTACCCCAAAACAGGAGCAACCTACAAAATACTAGTTGCACTATTAAAAAACAACGTTACCATTACTCTAGATACAACTGGCGATGGTCTGCACAAAAGAGGTTATAGGGATAAGTCCGTTGAAGCTCCCCTAAAAGAAACTCTTGCCCACGGTCTTATAGAACTTAGTTATTGGAACAAAAACCGTCTACTTATGGATCCTACTTGCGGTTCAGGCACCATATTAATAGAAGCAGCCATGAAAGGAAGAAACATTCCACCGGGTATAGAGAGGAAATTCATCTCTGAGAAATGGGATTTTATACCCGAAAGTATATGGAAGGAAGAGAGAAAAAAAGCCTTCAAGGAAATAGATCATGACTATAACGGTCAATTTCTAGGCTATGACATTGATAAAAAAGCTATTGAAATAGCTAAAGAAAACGCCTATAATGCAGGTGTAGACGATTTAATTCATTTTGAGACAAAGGCATTTAACGAATTAAAACTACCTTGCCAGTATGGCATATCTATATGTAATCCACCCTATGGCGAAAGAATAGGTATACTTAAAGACGTTTTTCAACTTTATACAGATATGGGAATTTTATTTAAAGATAGAACTTGGTCTTCTTGCGTTATTACGTCAGAAGAAAAGTTTCAATCTCTGTACGGTAGAGAAGCAGATAGCAAAAGAAAACTATACAATGGAATGATTAAAATAGATTATTATCAGTACAATGGTGAACGCCCACCAAAGGACTTTACATACCCCCGATTATTTTAAAGGAGCATACAATGGCTAAAAAAGAAACAAAAAAAACAACACCCGTTCAGGTAGCTGTTTCCGAAAGAGAAAAAGCATTAAAAGATACCCTAAGCAATATTGAAAAAGAATTCGGCAAAGGCTCTGTAATGAAGTTAGGCGATGGGCAAAAAATTAAAAATATAGAAGTTATTTCCACCGGGTCTATAAGCATTGACGTAGCCTTAGGAGTGGGCGGACTGCCAAAAGGCCGTATAATAGAAATGTACGGTCCAGAGTCATCTGGTAAAACTACAGTTGCTCTTCATTGTGTGGCACAAGCGCAAAAAGCCGGAGGTATTTGTAGCTTTATAGATGCAGAGCATGCTCTAGACCCGGTTTATGCAAAAGCCCTAGGTGTAAATACAGAAGAACTTTATGTTTCTCAACCAGATGATGGTGAGCAAGCACTGGAAATAGCAGAAGCAATGGTGCGCTCTGGTGCAATTGACTTAATCGTAATTGACTCCGTGGCAGCTCTTGTACCACGTGCTGAAATAGAAGGCACAATGGGCGATAGCCATGTTGGTTTACAAGCAAGATTAATGAGCCAGGGCCTCAGAAAAATAACAGGTCTTGCAAGTAAAACAAATTGTACGATTATTTTTATTAACCAATTGCGTGAAAAAATAGGAGTTACCTATGGTAACCCCGAAGTGACAACTGGTGGTCGTGCCCTTAAATTTTATTCATCTGTTCGTATTGAAATACGACGTGGAGAAGCCATTAAACAAGGTACAGACGTAATAGGAAATCGTACAAAAGCTAAAATAGCAAAAAATAAAGTAGCACCACCTTTTAAGGTAGCAGAATTTGATATTATGTATGGTACTGGAATGTCTTTAGTCGGCGACATTGTTGACCAAGGTGCTGATTTAGATATTATACACAAAGGTGGCTCTTGGTATAGCTACGGTGATGAGAAGCTAGGTCAAGGTAGAGAAAACGCTAAGTCTTATTTAACAGATAGACCTTGGATGATGCGTGAAATAGAAAATAAAGTACGTGAGCACCACGGTATGTCTTTACTTCCAGAAATTGAAGTTACAGAAGTAGTAGCAGAAAAAAAAGAAACTGAGCCAGTAGAAGAAGAAATAAACATCGAAGATGAATTAGATATAGACTTAAGTGATGATATTTTAGATGACGATATAAGTCAATAAAAAATTAAAGCCCCTAACTTTGGAAAATATCCCTGAAGAACGGGGCTTTAACTTATTAATTATACCTACAGCACAAAGATATAGGTATAATTAATTATAGTTACTAATATTATTTTTTAAAAAAATATTAGCATTTAAGGAAATATAGTGTATAATAAGTGGGTACGCAAAAATTATACGGAGTGGTTATATTGAATACAGCAAAGCATGATAATTTTAAAAACAAACTATTTATTTTATATTTACTAGATCGTATAGATCTACCTTTGTCTTACGACTTAATAATTAAATGTGTAAACACCTATGGTTTTATGGATTTTATTACTTTACAAGAATGCTTAGAAGATATGCTATTTACTGGTCATATTGAACGTGAGGCAAAAGAAAAAGGTTCAGTCGAAGATAAAAATAAGACTAGGTATGTTATTACAGCTCGTGGCACTGAAGTTTTAAATCAATTTGAAGCTGAAATACCATCTAATATTACTTGTAATATTAAACATTACATTGAGGAAAATAGAGTTGAAATAAAACGTAAATATGAGAATGTAGCACACTATTACATTGATAAATTTGAAGGTGAAAATAGTGGCTATATTGTAAAGTGCGGTTCGTATGAAGACAATACAACTCTTATGGAGCTCAAACTTTCTGTTACAACTAAAGAACAAGCAGAAAGAATTTGCTCCACGTGGAAAAAAAATGTAAGTATGATATACAGTAGCATTATGAATGAACTAACAAAAGAACCATAAAAATTCACTTAAAGGAATTTTTATGGTTCTTTTGTTTTATGCTAAATTTATTACCACACTTCTGTATGGCTCTCTACCTTCACTTGTAGTTCTTATATCACTATTATTTTGCAAAGCAACATGTATTACCCTTCTTTCATAAGGATTCATAGGTTCTAACCTATATGGCCTTTTAGTTTTCATAACTTTTTTCGCTAAATTATTTGCTAATTTTTCTAAGGTTTCTTTCCTTTTATCTCTGTAGTTTTCAACGTCTAGAAAAATATTAACATATGGATTTTTTCCAGTATTTAGCATTAAATTCAACAAATACTGAAAAGACTCCATAGTAACACCATGTTTACCTATTAACACATGGGCATCACCTTCATTTAAAGAGATATTTAAATCTTTACCATCAAAATCTATATCAATAGTATATTTTAAATTTGCTTTTTCTGAAAATTCCTCTAAAAGTTCCTTAACTTCTGCTACTGGGTCAAACTTTTTAGATACCGTTATTTTAGCATTCCTGCTTCCAAAACCAAATAATCCTTTTGCACCTTCATCTAAAATTTCTATAACTAAATCTTCTTTACTACTAGCTTTAAAATAACTAAGGGCTTCATTAACTGCACAATCAACATTTTTGGATTCAAATTCTTTTTTTTCCATATATACCTCCACATTTATTATTATTTCTTTTTATGGTGTAATTTTTTTTCTAAAGCTTCTTTAGTATGTTCCTTTATTTCTTTTTTATGAGCAATAGATTCATCGCTATAATTTTTCAAGTGAAATTTTTTATTAATGTTATGATTTAAGAATAATTGTTGGAATACTTGGAAAATACTTGATGTTATCCAGTACAAACCAACACCAGCAGAAAGATTTATAGTCATAAATCCCATCATAATAGGCATAACAATTATCATAATTTTTTGTTGTTGCTGCATTTGCTCATTTTGTTGCGTATTTTTATTCATATTCATTGCTAAATAGGAAGATAAAAATGTAGATACACCCGCTAAAATAGGTATCAAAATGCCTGGAAATGATAAACCAGCTACCCCTGTTAAGTCAATTCCAAAAAACATCTCTATACTTTCTCTTTGTGTAAATAACGTTTGTATAGATTGTGTAGTTTCCGGAGTAAATAAGCTAGTTACCGATAACCAATCATCATTGCTAAACACGTTTAAAAATTTTGCCATACCATCTGTGGTATCTATAGCTATTCGTACACCCGGACGTAGCTTCGAGTTAGCTATTGGCACAAAAACTTCTAAAAATGCTGAATCTGTAGCTTTATTAGTTGCATTTATTATAATGTCAGAAAGCTGATAGTATATATCACCTAATTTATTTACAAACATATACGCATTGTTCATAATATAACTTAAAGAAATAAAAATTGGCATTTGTATAAAAAGCGGTAAACATCCACTTAGTGGATTTACTTTATTTTCTGAATATACCTTTTGCACTTCTACTTGCATTTTCTTTTGCACTTCTGGGTCTTTATTATCTTTATATTTATCTTGTATTTTTTTAACTATAGGCTGTATTTCCTGCATTTTAGCCATAGACTTTTGCTGCTTTACTGCCAGAGGAACCATTAACACCCTTATAAATATTGTAAATAAAATAATTGAAAAACCTAAAGAGTTCGGTATAGCAATTGTATGAACAATATTGTATATTACATCTAATACTACACCGAGTATATCTACTATAAATTTTGTAAATCCTGGGTCTTTCATAATAACTTCACTTTTGCTAAGCAAAGCTTTGCCCATGTTGTTTAATAATAAATTTCCGAACAAAATATCCTCCTAGTTGCAGTAGGCATTACCTACGTTTTTTCTTAAATAACTCAAACTTTTCTGGTACAAAATCAACTCCACCGGAGTTAAAAGGGTGACATTTGGCTAGTCTTCTTCCTCCTAAATAAATGCCTTTTATTATTCCATGTTTTTCTATAGCTGTATAAGTATATTCCGAGCACGTAGGATAAAACCTACAAGCTGGTGGTAAACATGGGGAAATTATTTTTTTGTAAAATTTTAATACATATAAAAACATTTTTTTCATGTTTACCCCTTCAAATTTATACGACCATTTTTAAAGAATAATCTTTTGCTTATGCATTAAATGTAATAAAGACTTCGATACTTCCTTACATTTTTTTCCTGTTATAGTCACTCTTGCTATAACTATTATATCATATCCACATTTAAATGAATTTTCATTAAGTCGATAACTCTCTCTAATTAATCTAGTAACACGGCTACGTACAACGCTATTACCTACTTTTTTGCTAACGCATATGCCTAATCTATTATAATTCTTTTTATTCGGGAATACATACATTACTAAGTCTCTATTAGCAATGGATTTTCCTCTTTTATATACGTTTTGAAATTCATAATTTTTTTTAAGCGATACAGTGTTATTCATACCTCACCTTACTAAATTGCTCTATTTACGAGCATATTATACTACCCAATATAAAAATAGAGTGTCCAAAAGATAACTTTTGATACACCCTGAACTTATGGAAAAAAATGTATATAGCGGAGGGATTGCCCCTCCACTTCAACAAAATTTAGCCAAAGACAAACCACCAAAAATAAGGGGTTAAATTATAGGATTAAGCACTTAGTTGTCTTCTACCTCTTTGACGTCTTCTTTTTAATATTTTTCTTCCACTTGCAGTCTTCATTCTTTTTCTAAAGCCATGCTCTTTTGCTCTGTGTCTTTTCTTTGGTTGAAAAGTTCTTTTCACTGTATACACCTCCTATTGCGTACTATCTACTTGAAACCTCAATAGACATTCAACTTATTATATATAATTAGTTTATGTACGTCAAGTTTTTATTGGATTTATTAGAAGAAATCGCGCCAATTTAATTCTTCAAAGAAAAAACCTAAAATTCATGGCGTAAAACAATATATCGCCCGTAAGTTTTAGGTCTATAAAAATTTTATTTATCGGTAAGAATTAAACCCCCACCTCAATGCATACATCTGATCGTTTACTACGTAAACTGCTATGGTCATAAAACTCCGCTTTATCGCTCGAATCCGGTCGAAAGCTTTGCTTTCTGCTCGACTATGCAACCAAGTATGCGACCAAATTCACCGTTCAGTGGTGGTACAAGCCCTCACTGACGGAAAGGTCCGTTTACTAGTATTTTTATTTTTTAATCTTCATGTAAAATGAAATCTATAACCACTATTTGAACTTTTCACTCTAGCAAACATCCTTAATTCTATAAATATAACTCCGCAAATCGCCATGTTTCTTCTATAGGTTTAATACCATCTATTCCATTTTCATATGAAAGTGAACAAGCTGCACATGCTGTGGCTAGAACCATCGCTTTTTTTAGGTCAAAATCTTTATATGCGCCATATAAAATCCCGCTACAATATGCATCACCAGCTCCATTAGTTCCCTTTATAAAGCCTTTTGGCAATTTAAAACTTGGAATTTTCAAAAAAATCTTTTTATTATAATCGTACCCATATCCACATTCCGGCATATGAATAACAGCCCATGTTGAAACACCTAAAGTTTTCAAACATTCTAATGTATCTTTTGCCCATTTATCAACATTTTTATATTTATCTAACATTAATATTCCTGTAGTAGTTTGTGCTTCAATCTCATTAAAACAGCATATATCAGTGTACTTTAACGCATGACACACAATCTCTTTTGCCCTTGTACCATCTTTGGACACTACATCTATAGAAGTAATCATCCCTCTTTTTTGAGCCTCATATAAAATTTTCGCACCATGAGTTCCATACACATTGTCTTTTTCATCTATTTTTGCCATTAATAACAAATATTCCAGATGAAATATTTTTGTGTTAATTTTATTCCAGTTTATATATTCTTCACAATACAAATCACTTGAAGAAGGCAAAAAGAAAAAAGTTCTCTGTTTAGTATCCTGTGCGTTCATAACTAATGTTATAGAGCTTCTTCCATCCTTTATTAGCCCATCAAGAGAAACATTCTCATATCCAGATAACTTCTCATATAACATTTCCCCACTAGAATCATCACCTATTAAGCTACTAACATTAATTTTAAGCTCTGAATCTAACTTTGCAAGATCTAGAATTAAATTACCACTCCCACCTATGTTATATTCTACTTCTTGAATATTAGTTAAGTTCCCCTCTATAGGGTAGGTTTCTATTTTATAAAAAACATCAGTCAGCAAAGAACCAGCAATTGTAATACCAGTTTTAATATTCAAAATTCGCACCTCCCTTAAACTTTAAAATAGCTCCCTTTCTACATGCGAAATATTTTCATTGCATTTATTACATTATGTTGCATAGCATCTATTCCAATTAAGGAAATATCGTGAAAGAAAATATTATCATTTTCTAGGTTTTTTTTAATCACTTCTTTTACAGCAACACCACCAGCCATCGACATATATGTATAGTAGTTTATTTTTCTTATTCCATTTTTTATCGCACCTTGAAGCCCGTCCTTACTAAGACCAGATCCACCATGCATTACAAAAGGTATATCTATTTTATTTTTAATGTCAGTAATCCTATCTAAATCTAAAATCGGTTTTTCTTTATAAATACCATGCACCGTTCCAAAAGCGATAGCTAATGCGTCTACTCCTGTCCTCTCAACAAAGTCTTTTGCTAAATCAGGATCAGTATACATATCTTCATTACTCTTTAAAAGTTCTAAGTCTTCCTGATTTTTCCCCTCTGATGCACCTATATCCGAAGTATGCACATGACCAAGTTCTGCCTCAACAGATACTCCAACGCTATGTGCAACCCTACATATCAAGGTAGTTTCTCTAACATTTATCTCGTATTCAGCACTTGACGCATCAAACATCACCGAAGTAAACCCTAGTTTCATAGCCTTCATACACATTTCCAAACTAGTACCATGATCTAAATGTACACATACCGGAACTTTAGCTGATCTAGCATAATGTAACATAATAGGCGCCATATCTTCTATTGGTATAAACATTTCGTGAACTTCTGCATAATTCAATATAACACCTGTATTCATAGCCTCCGCCCCACGAATAACAGCTATAACAGATTCAAGATTTGTTACGTTAAAAGCGCCTACAGCGTACTTATTTTTAATTGCATCTTTCAATATTCTACTTAACGTTACTAACATTTATTTCTCCCTTCACTATAATCTATTTGAACTCTAAGTTCTTAATATGTTTCCATCCGGTCCGAAATGCTTTAATATTACCAAAGGTTCATATTTAGATAAATTTATTATTTCTACACCTCTTATAGATTTATTTTTACTAACAAAAAATTCATCGGCAGTTGCTTGACCATATCTAATCATTGTTGGAGCTTCACAATCACATTTACCAAACCTGCCATGCCCCTGTATTACAACACATCCATAAGCACAAGAATCCTTAACCAAAGCTTTTTTACCTGGATAAATAACAAGTTCCTTACCGCCAACATAATCATTGCCATAAACAATCCACTTTTGAACATAGGAATTTTCTGAAACCTCTATTACAGGACGCCTAAAATATCGTTCTCTATAATCACTACATGTATTCTTTTCCCAATCAGCTACTTCAAATATTTTCTCAATACTATTCTTTTCTTCTGTCGGTAAATACCCTGATAAAGCACTAAATTCAAAAACTTCACCATTTACTATATTTTCCCAAACCGCCATTACATCACTATTCCACTGGGGTTCATATGTACATAAGGAACCTGGTGCATGTACTACTCCTGCTGGTGTATACCACCCTGTATCAAGTTCCATTCTAAAGGCTCTAGAAAGTTCAGTTATCCTTATATCCTTAACACTATAATCCTTTAATCGATTTATTACTTCCTTTTTAGAAACCGAAGGATCAAACCCAAAATAAGTAATTGGCATCTTGCCTAAATGTTGATTATACTGCTTAGGAAAATAGTAATGTTCATGCTTCGCTTTAGCACCAACTTCTTTACAAGCTTCATCACCATGATGTATATGATGAAAAAGCGCCATATCATAGTCATAGAATTTCGAATACATAGGCCAAGTTCCATATCTACTCATTAGCTCTTCGCCTATTAATTTCTCCCCTAGTTCATCTACAAAATCTTTAAACAATATTTTATTATCTATATTATCATCAATATTTACAAAACTCATACCTTCATACTTTCCCGCACCTTTGGTTTCCGAAGAAACTATAGAACTTAACCAACGTTCCGTAATTGCGCCTCTTTCCATTCCAAAGGCAAAATAATCATCTGGATGAAGTCGCAATCTTCTTCCCGGTCTATTAAAAGGCCTTGGTACCCATGTAGGTATAAGCTGCAAAATTTCATCATTCTTTTTAAAAACCTCATTAATTTTCGACATTTTTATCGCTCCTCATTTTATTTCCAATAAACATTGAAATAATAAAACCCTATAAAACTTAAATAACTAATCAATATTATTATCTAAAATATTATTTATGCTCTCTTGCATTATATATAACTCTCTTTGAATATTATCATCTATATTTACAATGTATCCATTTGCATAGCTAATAATTTCACTGTATTGAGGGAAATTAGGTGCAGCAGTACTTTTTTCCATCACTATATTTAGCAATTCACTATTTATAACAGGCTCAATATCGGAGTTTAATCCTTCAAGAATTTGATCTGCATAATCCGAACTCACTACTGTCTTTAAAGCAGATGAACCAAAAGATTCCGTATATAGTGCAGTTTGTACATCTTCATCAAAGGTTAAATATTTTAAAAACTCATAAGCAATCATTTTATTCTTAGAGCTATTACTAATTCCCATTAATATGGTTTTTACTGTTGAGGAATTATCACCTTGAGAACCCTTTGGCATAGTTATACAGTCCCATTCAAATTTATCATATTTTTTCACTTTATATGGGTATGTTTTATAGGTTTTATATTCAGAAAAATAAAGCGGCATAAAAGCTACATTTCCAGAATCAAAATTGTCTTGAGTTACTTTATAGCCACCATTTAATTTATTTAACCTTTTATAAAAAACAACGCTAGATATAACTTCATCAGTGAGAAACATGCTATACATGTCTTCCATTTTTTTAATTGTATAGCTGTTGGAGTACATGGCATCTTCCCATGAATAATTAAAATTTCCAAAATAATCCAGCACTCCATCTCCGTCAACATCCTTAGTTATGCGTTCTGATATTTCATAAAACTCGTCCCAAGTCCAATCCTGATTCGGAATGTTAATGTTATTATTTTTAAGTAAAGTCTTATTTACAATCATTAATTTTGGTTCAACCTCAAAAGGTAGCGCATATAAATTTGCATCCTTTCCCTTTCCCTTTTCATAAACAGACTTATAGTACTTTTCTATATTTAAGTTATCATTATTGATAAATGTATTCAAATTCTCGGCAACGCCTAAAGACACAAGCTTGCTAAAATCATTCTCCAAAATCATAAATACATCCGGTGTCTTCCCTTTTAATATTTGCTGCCATAACCACTCCGAGTAATCTTCCTCCCTTATCCCACTATAATAATGCACGTTTATATTGTAACTCTTTTCAAAATCATCTATAACCCTATCTAAAAAAGCATTTTGATTTTCATATTTCGAATCCCTATCACTTATAATATAAACACCAAACTCTATAGATTTACAAGGTAGCTTGGTATAAAAAAATAATAATAATGGTGTTAATATAATGCATAATATTCTCTTTTTCACTGTTCCCTCACATTACTTTGTACAGCCCAAATTGCAAGTTGCGTCCTATCTCTTAATTCCAACTTATTCAAAATACTACTTAAATAATTCCTTATAGTACCTTTAGATAAGTTCATATTGAGGGAAATTTCTTTATTTGACTCACCACATTTAATTCTATATATTATTTTCCACTCTGTATCTGTAATACTCTCTATATTTTTCACGTTCATAGAATGCGTAAAATCTGATTTGGCAAATCTACTAAACATATTTACCACCTTATTCATTACCTCCGGACTATTTATTACATAGTCGCCATTGTAGACTTTTGTAATAGCTTTTTCCAACTCCTTTTTTGTTAAACTTTTAAGT
The DNA here is from genome assembly GCA_047974375.1 of Lachnospirales bacterium. GTDB lineage: Bacteria > Bacillota > Clostridia > Lachnospirales > CAMZNU01 > JBKECF01. The sequence goes on along the minus strand of JBKECF010000103.1, from coordinate 8,625 downwards.
AAATAACCATCAGCTCCATATTTAAATGCATCATAAATAAACTCTTCATCATCAAAAGTTGTTAAAATAATAACCTTGATTTCGGGGTAATTCTCCTTAATATATTTAGTACACTGAACACCATCCATCTTTGGCATGCGAACATCCATCAAAATAACATCTGGCCTTTTTTTCCCAATAGATTCAAGCACCATATTACCGTCTGACACTGTATCAATCAATTCAAATTTTTCATTTCTACCTAAAATTATTTTAAAGCTTTCTCTAATTATCTCCTGATCTTCTGCAATTAAAATTTTAATCATTTAACCCACCTCTTAAACTTATTATTGCTTTAATTGAAAAACCATTACTTCCGTCGAAAAAAACACTACCGCCTAGCATATTTATCCTTTCTTCAACGTGCTTAATCCCAAACCCCATTTTTAAGTCTTCGCAGCCATCACCGTTATCTTTTATATTTATTGTAACAATGTTTTTTATTTTTTCTATTGTGATGCTCATACTAGATGCATTGGAATATCTTACAGCATTTGTTATACTCTCTTGAACAAGGCGAAATATTGCATTTTCCTCGTCTTCACAAAATTTTTCATTCATAATATTGCTTGTAAATTCAAATTCCATATTAGACAACTTCTCAGAATCATCAATAATTTTTTTTATAGATAGATTTAAAGTCACCTTATGAAGAGAATCCGGCTTTAGTTTTCTAACAGAATTTCGTACATCAATTATCCCGCTTCTTGCAACTTTTTCAATCGTAGTAAGCTGTTTTTTCGTATATTCTATATCCTCATCTATTGTAATAATACATGCCTCAACGCCCGCTAAAATGCCCGTTAATGAATGACCTAAAGTATCATGGATTTCTCTCGCCAATCTATTTCTTTCTCTTGTTTCACCCATACTTTCTCTTATATGCGCAACTTTTTTCAACTCGTCATTTGCACTAAGTAATTCCTCGTTTACGCTAAAAAGCTTTTTGTATAGCAATTCGTTCTCTAAAATAATATTATCCTTTTTGAGGATTAGCAAAAATAAGAACATTATAAATGTAACCATATTTACGGAAACTAAAACATTATAAGTAATATATAGTATGCTGCTATTATTCAAAGCATTAATATAGTCACTAAACCTATATAGGTCAATAAATTTAGAAATAAGCTCATAGTTTGTAACAAATAATAAAAATATCAATGCAAACCCAACTATATACCTAGACTTATCAGATTTAATTTCAAAAAGAATACTTGAAAAAGTCCAAAATAAAATACCATTGTAGTTAAAATCCAACGTATAAATTATTGCCACACTTATTGAGCATTCAAAAAAAATCAGAATATATTTGTAAATAGCACTAATATCTCCAGATATTTCTCTAGCGAAAAATGAAATAAATAGAAAAAAAAACATAACTATAATATACACGAATATTCTTTCAACATTTATTGGCAATGCATTTACCATACTTATAAAACTATTAGCAGTATAGCTATTACAAATCTCATTGGTTCCCCAATATATTATAAATACAATAAAAAAAACTATGACCAAATTAAATGGCAACGCTATAAATCTTATTAAATTAATCCTATCTTTCATTTGTACCACTCATTATTATATTCATCTTCTAATAATATAGGTTCTGTTAGCAGCTTTACAGGTACAGTTATTTCTCGAGGTATATTTACACCATCAAAATAATCATATATCTTCTTTACAGCTATTGTTCCTATTTCTTTCGGATACTGCGCACAAGTAGCCTCAATATATCCCGCTTTTACCATTCTTTTACCATCAGGTGATCCATCTACGCAATAAATCATACCTTCTGTACTTATATTATTTTTTTGCAACGCAGCCACAACTCCAAGGGCTGTAGGGTCATTACTAGCAAAAATTACATCAAAATCAATATTTTTCATAAGAATTCTATCCATTACTAGCATAGACTCCTCAAACTCCGACGCCTTATCATAAATTTCAATGACTTCAAAATTTTTATTATTTTTTAGAGTATCTAAAAATCCATCTACCCTTTTAACAGTTGAATCCACAATCTTATTTTTTATAATAACTATTTTTCCTCCTGAAGCCTTTCTCAATAAATCTTGAGCACATTTAACCCCAGCATCATAGTTATCAGATAAAATACTATTTACTATTAATTCACTATTTTCAACCGTTGTATCCACACAAAAAACAGGTACGTCTTTTTCATTACAAGCACGTAGCACCTCATCCATTCCTGCATAGTCTACTGGGTTTAATATTAAAGCATCTATTCCTAAATCTATCATGTCATATATTTGTTCTATTTGTTTCTCCTTGCTATATACAGGATCTCTGGTAATTAACACTCCATTTCTAAGTTCAATCTCATGCCTAATTGTATCATTCATTTCTTCGAAATATGGGTTGCTCATAGCCATGTATGTAGCACCTATTTTTAACATTCCATCATCTATACCACAACTTATTAAAAAAAACGCTAAAGTTATAATTATAATCAAAAAAATTTTTTTCATATTTCACCTCATATAAACTCTAGCATAAAAAAACTAATAACCCTAATCTTCTTTCCTACCTCTAAAATAATCAATGCATACCGCTAATAGTATTACTGTACCTTTTACGACATATTGCCAAAAAGAATTAACATTCATTAGGTTTAAACCATTGTTTAATACCCCAATGATTAGACCACCTATTATAGTCCCACCTATTTTACCACTTCCACCACTCATACTAGTTCCACCAACAATTACCGCTGCTATGGCGTCCATTTCAGCTCCATCTCCTGCTGTTGGTTGACCAGAATACATTCTCGATGCTAATATAACCCCAGCTATACCGGCCATAAGACCAGAAAATGCATGGACAAAAAACCTTATATTTTGAACTTTTATACCGGAGAACTTTGCAGCTTCCGAGTTTCCACCTACAGCATAAATATGCCTGCCAATTTTTGTCTTATTCATAATAAGTGCTGTTATAACTAATATTACTATTAAAATAACCACGGGAGTGGGGATAGGTCCTATATACCCCGCACCTATAAACTGCCATTCATCTGAAATAACCCGAACAGGAGAGCCTCCAGTATAAACATATGCCAAACCCTTTGCTATGTTCATTGTAGCAAGTGTAACTATAAAAGCTGGAATAGTTGTCCTAGAAATAACCAAACCATTAAACATTCCCACAATAAGACCAACAACGCACCCAGATAATATAGCAATTGGAATAGGCATACTATACCTTGCAGTTATTCCTGCTGCCACGCATCCAGCTAAAGCTATAATAGAACCAACAGATAAATCTATTCCGCCTAAAATAATTACCATTGTCATACCACAAGCTAAAATTAAATTAGTTGAAATCTGTCTTAATACATTAAAAAAATTTCTAGAAGTTAAAAACGCTTCTGTAGTGGTTGGATTTATAGACAGAAATACACACAATACAATTAAAGCTATAATTATGCCTAAATTTTCCTTAAAATAACATTTCACCGAATCTAATTTATTTATTTTAAATGTTTTATACAATTTTATTCCCTCCTACTCAGCAGCTAAACGCATTATTTTCTCCTGCTCTAAATCCTTTTGACCTAGCTCACCCTTTATTTTGCCATTTGCCATTACATAAACTCTATCGCTCATTCCAATAATTTCAGGCAACTCAGAAGAAATCATTATAATAGAAACACCTTGTTTAATTAAATCGTTCATTATACTATATATTTCAGATTTGGCACCAACGTCAACACCTCTTGTCGGCTCGTCTAAGATTAATATCTTTGGTTTAGTAGCTAACCACCTACCAATTAAAACTTTCTGCTGATTTCCACCAGAGAGGTTTCCTATATTTTCCAGTTGAGAAGGAGTTTTAGTTCGCATTTTTTTAATATACATATCAGTTATTTCTTTCTCTTTATTTTTGTTAACAAAAACACCTCTAATAAATTCTCCTAAAATTTCAATTGTAGAGTTAAATCTAACATTCTGTGCTTTATATAATCCTTCTTTTTTTCTATCTTCTGGTACAAGAGCAAAGCCATATTTTAGCGCATCATTTGGCGACTTAATTGATAGTATTTTTCCTTCCACCTCAATTTCCCCAGTAAATTTTTTTTCAAGGCCAAAAATACATTTCATCAACTCACTTCTACCAGCACCAATCAAACCGGCAAAGCCTAGTATTTCCCCTTTCTTTAGCACGAAGGACACATTTTCTAAAAACTTACCATCAGATATATTACTACATCTCATTAGTACTTCATCTGTATCAAAATAATCACGTTTATAATAATTTGTAAGTTCACGACCTACCATCATAGCAATTAATTTGTCTTTATCCGTATCAGATACCAAAGTTGTACCCACATATTCACCATCGCGCATTACTGTAACTCTATGGCATATACTAAAAATTTCACTCATTTTGTGTGAAATATAAATGATTCCTACACCTCTATTTGCAAGTTCCTCCATCATACCAAACAAAATATCTACTTCTTTGTCCGAAATAGATGAAGTAGGTTCATCCATAACTAAAATTTTAGCATTAAATGAAATCGCTTTTACAATTTCGACCATCTGCATTTGAGCAATAGTAAGTTTGGCAACTACATCTTTAGCACATATATTCATATTATGTGTATCTAGTAGTTCCTGCGTCTTATTGACCATAACTTTACTGTCTATAAATCCATTTATCATAGGCTCTCTACCTAAAAAAATATTTTCAGCTACTGTCATATGCGGCACCAAAACCAATTCTTGATGAATTACCGAAATTCCTTCATTCTGAGCATCCTTAACTCCACTTATATCCCTCTTTTTACCTTCTATAAAAATTTCACCTTCATCGAGTCCATAAATACCACCAAGAATTTTTATAAGCGTAGATTTTCCCGCTCCATTTTCGCCAAGTAATGCATGAATTTCACCTTCCATTAGCTCAAACTCAACACCTTTTAGAGCATGCACCCCTGGAAATGATTTATGCACACCAACCATTTCTAATAATTTATTATTCAAATTATCACCTCTTATAGGCAAATTTAAAACAGACCATGGGTAAGTAAAGCTTCAATCTACCCATAGCCCATTTTTAAATTATATTATTGCCAACCATCCGTACCATACTCACTAACATTGTCTGCAGTAATTAAAAAAGTTTCTACAGGATATCTATCTTCAACTTTGTTGCCTGCTAAATATTCGTACATAACCTTTGTAGAAGTTTTAGCAATTTGAACTGGTGATTGAGCCCCTGTACCCTCTATTAAACTGTTTTCCCTTGCTAGCTCTGCCTTTATATCTGGAGATCCATCAATACCATAAATCATTGCATCCGTAATACCTGCTGCATTTGCTGCCGCAAGAGCACCTAGAGCTGTTGGGTCGTTACCACCAAAAATTGCTACAACATTCGGATTAGCTTGTAATAAATCTTCTGTTATACCCATAGAAACCTCTAAATTACCCTTTGCATCTTGTTGTGCCACAATATTAAAGCCTTCTCCCTCAATAGCATCCAAAAAACCACTTGTTCTATCAACAACTGAATTCATTGTTGGCGAATCTAAAACTATTATATCTCCACCATTTGGAACTTTCTCTACTAGGTCATCACCACAAACCTTACCTGCATTATAGTTATCCGAACCTACATAAGCCTCTACATAAGATAATTCAGCTACCTCTGTATCAAAGTTAATTATTGGAATTCCGGCATCTTTCAGCTGATCCAATGCCGGTAAAATACCTTCTGCTTCCGCAGGATTTAAAAACATTGCATCAATATCTTGTGCTATCAAGTCTTCGATTTGTTGTATTTGCAGTGTAACATCATTAGCCGGATCAACACTAAGTAAAGTATCTCCATTAGCTTCTACATCTTCTCTTATAGCATTTTCTAAAGTAACAAAAAATGGATTTGTGCCATCCATACAAGTATATCCAAACTTATAACCTGTATCGTCTTTAGCCACATCCTCTTTAGGTTCATCATTTTTATTTTGCATTGTTTCGTTTTTTTCAGAACCTTCCCCTTTAGTACTTTCTCCACTAGAACCACACCCAGCAGTTAGAAAAGCTGTTACTAATAACATTGCTAAAATTTTCTTTTTCATACTATCCTCCTCTAAAAAACAATTAACTATCTAATATATACATAATATTCTAAATAAACTATATTTTACATTGCATTTTGTCACGAGTTTACCATTACATTTGTCACATTAATATTTATTTCTTGCAGACATATTGCATTCCAAGCAATTTTTTATAAGTTTTTAATAATTTTTATTGGATTTGTTTATAATGCGTAAAAAAAAACAATCTCAGTATGTAACCTCGATTGTTTTTAACATATATATTATATCTTCCATTCTTTAGGAAGATATTTTTTTGTATTTCCTAGCATAACTTCTACAAGATTTTTAGTCTTTTCTTCATCTTTACACTTAGAATTAAACATAGGGTCAGCCAAAAAAGCTTTAACTACTATATTCTTGTCCTGCTTTATTGCAGCTTCATAAACATAATTAATTACCTCTATGTGTGGTACAATTAGTTCAAGTACTTTTTCAGGTATAGCTCCAACATCAACAGTTTCTATTTTATCCTTTGAAAAATACGCATTAGTTTCAACTATTGTACCGATACTTAAGTTGCTTATTTGCCCTGTATTCCTCATTATAACATTACTTAGTAATGGTTTTATGCCTAGCAAAGCTTTCATTATAAGAACGCCCTCTTCACCAGAAGCTTCTAAGTCCACCTCATCTTCTCCATTTGCCAACTTCCTACTTTTTTCAAGACGAACTTGTAAATCTTTTTTTCTCCAATCAACTGTAGTTAGGCTAAACATCCATGATTTAATTGTATCCTCATCCTTTAAATACTCTGTATTTGGCATAAATTCAGCCAAATGGCGATCTCCCGCCGCTGCTATATATCCATATTTTTTAAATAAATCAAACTTAACTCGATTGGCACTATCAAAATGAGAGTTCAACCAATTCTTATCTTCTTCTTCATATCCACTTTCGTAATAAGTATCAACAAATTTTTTATACATCGGAAAAAGGTCTTGCCCTTTATAACTTGCCTCTTTAAGCCATGTAAAGTGATTTATTCCCATTACTTTAACATTTATTTCATTTCTATTTATTTCTTTAACGCCTAAAAATTCCTTACACATTTGTGCTAATAATTTTTGCGTTCCAAATACTTCATGACAGCAACCTATAGCTTTTATTCTCGGAAAGGTTTCATATAAAGTTTTTACACAAAGGGTCATAGGGTTTGTATAATTAATAACCCAAGCAGACGGACATATTTTTTCTATTAATTTTGCAAATTCCACATATAAAGGAATTGTCCTTAATGCTCTTATTATTCCTCCCGGACCTGTTGTATCTCCAACGGACTGGTAAACTCCCAATTTCTCCGGCTCGTGTACATCGCTATACATTTCATCAAAAGTTCCTGGTAAAATTGATATTATAACAAAATTTGCATCTTTTAATGCAACTTCAATATTATTAACAGATTTATATTTCCATTTCCCTATTGATGATTTATTTGTAATTATATTACCTATTATTTCATTATTTTTGCTTGCCTTTTCATCAATATCATATAAATATATATCGCCTGACATAGTTGGTTCTAAAGCTAAGTCAGCCATAAATTTCCAGGCCCAGCCTCTTGAACCGCCTCCAATATATGCTACCTTAATATCTTTTACGCTATTTATACCTATGTTCATAAAATTCTCCTTTTTTATAAAAAAATATTAACCCTTTAATCCAGATGTAGAAATACCCTCTACCAAATATTTTTGAAATACTATAAAAATTGTAAAAATTGGAATTAAAGATAAAATTGACATTGCCATCATCGCACCATAATCCGATGATGAACTAGGATCAGAAAATAGTTTCAATGCTAATGACATAGGGTATTTTTTAACATCGTCAATATACAGTAAAGCTGACATAAAATCTCCCCATCTCCACATAAAAGAAAAAATTGTACTTGTTATTAACGCTGGTACTGTAAGTGGCAATATAATTCTTATAAACATTCCGTAATAAGAACATCCATCTATTTTTGCTGCCTCATCTAATTCTATAGGTATACCTGATATAAATGTTGACATCATATACACAAAAAAACCTTGTATTGCAAAATAATAGGGTACGATTAACGGTATATATGAACCAACCCAACCTAATTTTTGATACCATAAATATTGTGGTACCATTAATATTTGTGCTGGTAACATCATAGAGCTTAACATAGCTGCAAATAGTATTTTTTTACCTTTGAACCTAAATCTTGAAAAACTATAGGCAACACATGCCGATGAAATTATAGTACCTATAGTTGCAACTATTGAAATAAATAAAGAGTTTTTAAAAAATATACCAAATGAAATCCCCGCAAAACCTTTCCAACCATTTATATAATTATCCAGTGTAATATCCTTAGGTATAAGTTGAGTAGCTGTTGCAAAAATAGTATTTGTATCTTTAAAGGAACTCATAAACATCCATATTAAAGGATATAGCATTAAAATCCCTAAGACACATACACACAA
>JBKECF010000084.1:0-2115 GCA_047974375.1 Lachnospirales bacterium | reverse complement strand
GTATGGTACTCTATAGACTGTGTACTTACTCTCATCTAAGTTTCTTACAACGACATCCATATCACTAGGGTCATTCAAAACGTCTTCATCAATAACTAATCCACTAAAACTATCTGTACCCAGACCATCATTTTCTGCATAAACAACTGTTTTTGTCAGTCCACAGATACCCAGTATTAATAACATAACTAATAGGAAATTATTAATTTTGTTAATAATTTTACCTTTTTTAAAATAATACAACACCTTCAACCTCACTCCTTTTTCAAAAAATATGACTCATTATCATATTTTTAAAATATGATATTATATACTCTCCTTGAAATACTTCGTAATTAATTATTTGTCGTTATCTAATTTTTTAAATACATTCCTTTTAAATTCATAAATAAAAGAACAATATTTAGTATAAATTCGTCTAAGAGTAAATAAACTAATTTTTTTAAAATACAAAATACGTGTATTTGACTATCTGTTTTTATAGTAATTATTTAAGGGCGTAACGACAGTTCATTTTTTATAAAAATAATATAAAAAATGAACTAAGTAAGTAAAGATAAGCTTTACGCACGTTATTTTTTCTATATCTATTTTTAAATATTTTAAGAATTCTATAAGAAATTAATAACATCGTTATTAATTTCTTACAAATGCAAAAAAAGCTCTAATTTATCTTAATAAAACTAAGATAAATTAGAGCTATATTCTCAATTAAATGACACTTTCTATGTATTTTTTCACAATTTATTTAAATAGAAATCCAGCTTTTATTCAATCACTTTTGTTATTAAATACTAGATACCTTTTTTTTAGTTGCTGGGTTAATGGCTAAAGCTAATAATCCTAAGACTATGCCCAAATAATAAGTGACAATACGCCATAAAAAGATAGCCAAAACTAGCTTTCCAGGAACTACAACAAAGGTTCCAAATAATAGACTAAAACTATACTCTGCCCCACCAGTTCCACCTGGAATAGGAAATAAGGAGATAATCATTATAATAAAAGCATGAAAAACTACTACTTTAAAAAAATTGACGTTTTCAATATGCAGAGCTAACAAAATAAAATAAGGAACAATGTAATATATAACCAGTTGTAGGATAGTCATTAAGCTAGTTTTAATCATCAACTTAGTCGAGCCTTTCATGACACGGCTTTGTTCATAAAAGCTTTCTAACTTCTCCATTACTGAATTTTGGTAACGGCTTATTTTTTTTCCTATTTTAAACTTAGAACAAAATTTAAAACAACCAAGGACTATTCTTTTCGCCAAACTATGCCAGTACATAATAAGTAATAAACAAAAAACAACTGCAAAATGAACAATAAATCCTAGTATTATTAAGTAGGATAGTTTATTGAAATTACTAGATACCCAATGAAACCCAAATATAAGACAGACAACAAAATTAATAACAACCCACACTTGATAGACTACAAATTTCATAAGTGACACCGATGCTGCCACACCATAGTCAACACCAGAGGTTCCTAGTGCAACAATTTGTGCTGGTTGTCCTCCTGTTGAAAAAGGTGTGATTGCATTAAACAAATGTTGAATTAAAGGTACTCGATAAGCAGTCGTAAAAGAAAATTCTGGGTTAGTTTTCTTTAAAAACATTTGAGTGATTTTCCCCTCAACACCCCAATGAATTAACATAAGGACTACTGCTATCCCGATGAATGTCCAGTTAACATGAGTGACTTCTAATAAAAATTCGTTTAAATTCACTTGGCGAAGCTCATTCCATATTACAAGAAATCCAAGTAAAAAAACTAATATTAAGTAAAAACTATTTTTTTTATTCATCAGCTACCTCATTATCTTATTTTCTAAAAATCCTCAAAGAACTAAGACTATCATCTTCACTCTCAGAATGTGTTTCTTCATATTCGTAAGCCGCAATTATTTGCTCATAGAGACATGAAATAGTCTTTCCAAAAGCCTCACTAGAAATCTCATATAACTTATCCTTTAATATATTATTATCTTCTGGATATTCACCTGCGATATACGCTATAAATTGGCTAGCAAAGTCTTCATTCTCTTCATAAGTAACGCCTAAACTTAAATCATCAAATAATGGCTTTAAATACGCATTGCCTTTAGCA
>JBKECF010000072.1:0-1110 GCA_047974375.1 Lachnospirales bacterium | reverse complement strand
ATGGGTATAAACTAATAAACTCCCCTAGTAAAAAACGTTTTCTCTTCTTTTTGACTTTTAATAAAAAATACTTTAATCACCTGTTCTACAGGCTGATTTCTCTCTAATTTCTAATAAAACTAAAACCCAAACGATTATTAAGACGGATTAGTTTCTTAAAACTCGTTTAGGTTTTACTTGGATATCAACATCAAAAATATCATCAAAGCGAAGTGTTAATTCTTCTTCAATTTTATCAGCAATCAGACTTCCCTCTAAAACACTCTTTTCCCCTGATACTTCGACAACAACATCTACCACAATCGCATCACCATATTTTGTACCAGTAATATCAATAATTTTCTCAACTCCTGCTACCTCTTCAATAACATTATAGTAATTGCTTATCATACTAGGACTAAACCCACCAGATAGGTGAAACACATTATTTCTAACCACGTCATAAGACATATAACACAGAACCAAGCCTAAAAATAGCGCTGTTAAACTGTCAAATACTGGATTAATTTTAACAGCCAAAAAAATACCAACTGCTGTTCCTAAGTTCATAATACTATCACTTAGGGTGTCTTTCATCAGAGTAAATAAACCACTGCTTCCAATTTTTTGATAATTAGTTTTATTGTAAAAATAAATGACTAACATAAAAATGCCTGCTCCTATAGCTACAAAAACTGGTAGCAAACTATCATCCACTGTTGCCTCCTTGAAAGTATAAATTAAGTCCCGACCTCCTGTTATAAAAATATAGGCTGACATGACTAGCATAAAAAGAGAGCTAAGTAAATTCGTAACTGTTTCCATTTTTTGATAGCCTTTGGGATGAGAATGGCTTGGGCTTTTTAAAGATAATAGCTGCCCTAAAATAATTCCTATTGCTATTAAAACACTAGAAAGATTGTTAAAGCTAGCTGCTAGTAATGCTTTAGAGTCACTTGTGACAGCAATTAACAACTCCACTACGAAAAGGATTAGAAAAGCCACTAAGTTAATACAAGCTATCTTAAAACTTTTTTCTAGATTAGTTCGATATCTTTGCCGATTTTTTATCGTTGTTATCATTTTTTTCCTCCTAAAAAAACAAAATAGTTAGTTAAACTAATTAGTTTA
>JBKECF010000037.1:0-11570 GCA_047974375.1 Lachnospirales bacterium | reverse complement strand
ATTTAAGAACTTAGAAGAATTAAAGAAAGAACTTTCAGAGTATGTATTATGGTATAACTATAAACGTATACATGGTTCACTAAACTATAAAACACCTATTGATTATAGATTATCAAAAAGTGACGTATGTTAAAGAAGTTTTAATAAGAAAAGGATTAGTTTTTATGTCGCGAAAGCATATTTATATTGAGTAGCCCCTCTGGTATACTCTTGTGCAAAAAAGTAGTTCCGGCAGGGTTTATTTTTTGCAAAGAGTTGGGTGTCCAGAGGGGCAGAGGCTCAATGTAAATATGACCGTGAAACAAATACGGAATTCTTGTATGTACTGCATTATTTATATTTAAGTTCATTATTGCTAACAGAATAAAATTTGTGCAAAAAAATGTAGACAAACCAATCACTCCAAATATTATTCTGTCATATTCTGTTTGAAACCAATTTATCGATTTTATACCTATTTGATTTAAAAATGAGTTAAAAAAACCATTTACAGCAAACATATTCTTCCAAAAAAATATGATAGAGGATGATGGGATAATCATGGGCGTTAAAAGTATAACTAATAAAAATACATATTTTCGCCCTACATTTTTTAGTACCATCGATAATATCAATGGTACTAAAATAGATAGCGGAATTATCCACCCTAAAAATAGAATAGTATTTTTTAAAGCCAACAAAAATAGTTTATTTTGCATTAATTCTTTTAAAGTTTCAATTCCTTCAAAACCATTTATTTCACTATAAAATATACTGGGAATAATTACCAAAAAAGGTATAATATAAAACAAGCAAAAGCCGATCAAGGCAGGTGCTAACATAATATATAATACCTTGTTTTTTTATATGCTATTTTATTCATGTAAATATATTTCGGTTTTGGATTGGATGTTTGATATCGTCATATCAATATTTTGTTCGCCAGAAAAATATATCATAACCTCATCTCCTATAATACTATTTATCACTGCATCTTTAAATACATATTCAGATAAAGATTTACAGTAATAGCTAAGTTTATTCACATATTCCTCTGATATAACATTACTTTTATCTGTTAATTCAAGGCCGCTTTCCTCTGCATCGTTAAGTATAAACTCAATATTATTTTTAAATCCATTTTCTAGTGCTTTTTTATTTATAGGGAAAATCAGAGGTGACGATTGCACCTCTTCTGATAAAGCAAACTTTATAAAATCCCAAGCAATATCAATATTTTCACTTTTTGAGTTAATACTTAGGGAATGTGGTGCTGTAAAGTAAGGTTTACCATTGATGTTTTGAGCCAAAACTTCGTCATTATATTCAGAAATTTCGCCAAAATAAGGCATCATTAATTGCTGCGACCAAATGGAATCGTAGTTCAGGTAATAGGAGTATATATTTTCATCTTCTTTTAATGGAATTGTATTATTGTCAACTAACGATTTTACATATACTAACAAATCTTCGAATTTTTGTGATTTAAAATTAGCCTCTTTATTTTCTAAAACGCTTTTCTCTCCATTTGGTATGCTATCTGAAATTAATCCACTGGGCAAATCTTCATCATATTCTTTATTCGTACTATAAATATAGCCTTTTACATCTAATGGCATTGTATAGATACCATTTTTATACACCATAGCTTTATATATTACTAAAATAATCTTCCGCAATAAAAGATGTATCCTTACTTATAATTTCATTAAAATCTGCTAAGTAGCCATTATCGGCATACTTATAAAAAGGTAATACATCCATAGCAATTATATCACTTGCGTCGCCACCCATAAATGATGTATTTATATTTTTAATATATTTTTCGTAATCTGCACCATTTGATGATAAATATAAATTATCTGCATCTGTTACTTCAGCTGTAGATTCTGTAGCATATGTTTTTATATTAACTTTTATGTTATAATCTTGAATGTAAAAAACCTTGGTTCATGAGGTTTATATCTTAAAGAAGAAAGGGAAGTTATGAGTAATGAATTGTTAATAATATTAAGTGTGCCTGCATATTTAGGGCTAATGGCTGTACTTTTAAGGTACTTCGGAAAAGTAGGCCTTTATTTTTGGATTGTAGTAGCAACAATTTTTGCCAACATTGAAGTATTGGTCAATGTAAATGCCTTTGGTATAAATATGTCTTTGGGAAATGTACTTTTTGGCTCTAGTTTTTTGGCAACAGATGTACTTGGGGAAAGATATGGTAAGGAAAGTAGTAGCACAGCCATGCATTTAGGTGTAATAGCAACTATTATTTATATGTTATTTTCTCAATTCTGGCTTATGTTTACGCCTTCTAGTGAGGACTTTGCCTTTGGTGCTTTTCAAGTTCTTTTTACTGCAGGATTTCGTGTTGCTATGGCTAGTGTTCTAGTTTATTACATAGCACAAAAGGTAGATATTTTCATGTATCATTTTATATGGGAAAAAACTACAGAGAAAAGCAAAGACAAGCAAAAATATTTATGGCTTAGAAATAACGGTTCTACATTACTTAGCCAACTTATAAATAACTTTTTATTTGCATACTTAGCTTTTGGAAAAATAAACCTAGGTATAATAAAATTGGATTGGGCTTTCGAGCCTGAAACTGTTTTTTCTATATTCATTACAGGTTACTTTATAATGGCAGTTGTAGCTTTGGTGGATACTCCTTTTTGCTACTTATGCAGAAAAATGAAAGTTTTAAAAGAGGCTTAGAGCTTAATAAAAACACTCCCACTTATAATAAGCGAGGAGTGTTTTTTACTTAAGTATTTTTTAATATAAATCACTTAATATTATATTGAAATTAAGTAAATTAACTTATAGTATCAACTTAAAAGATTTTACTTAGGAGGACTTATGTTAAAAGTTTTAAAGGTATTTATAAATTATGAGCTTAATCCAACAGGAATAGAAGGAACTCCACAATTTAGTTGGGTTATAGCAAGCAATAAAAAAAATGTTATTCAAAAAAGTTATGAACTACGAATTTCAAAATGTGAAGATTTTTCAAATATTTTTTTTGAAAAATCAGAAGAAAGCAGTGAGTCTGCTCAAATAGCTTTTGAAAATTTAAAATTAGAACCAGCAACAAAATATTACTGCCAAGTAAAAATTTCGGATAATAGTGAAACGTCCCCTTGGAGTGATGTTTTTTATTTCCTTACTTCTTTAGAAGAAAAATGGTGTAGCCCATTTATATCAGCAGAAATAGGCAATTACATTAATGAATCTAAAGGCACATACTTACGTGGCGAGTTTAATATTGAAAAAACTATACAAAGTGCCTATGGCTTTACAACTTCTTTAGGCCTATATAATTTTTATTTAAATGGTAAAAAAGTAGGTAATGATGAAATGACACCAGGATGGACATCTTACAATAGAAACTTACTTTACCAAAGCTATGATGTAACAGATTATTTGAAAAAAGGCGAAAACTGTGCCGGTGCTCTCCTTGGAGCTGGTTGGTATAAGGGTGTAATTGGTTTAACAAAAGCTAGAAATAATTATGGCGAAAAAACTGCATTTTCCATGAAAATTATTATAAACTACACCGACGGTACTAAAGGAAGTATTTATACTAATGAAAACTGGAAAGGTGTAGACAGCCCTGTTATTTTCTCGGAAATATATGACGGCGAAACCTACGATGCTAATAAAGAAATAAAAAACTGGTGTGAAGTTGGCACAAAAACTGAGCCATCTGAACTATGGAGAAATGTAGATATAGTAGATTTTAATAATGATATAATACGTCCCCAAAGTGGCTCTAGAGTTAAAGTTATAGAAGAAATACCATGTAAAGAATTAATCATTACTCCGAAAAATGAAAAAGTTTTAAATTTCGGCCAAAACCTAACAGGCAGGCTTAAAATAACAGCAACGGGAAAAGTTGGCGATATTATAGAACTTAGGTGTTTTGAAGTATTAGACAAAGACGGAAATGTTTATTTAGATAATATGAGAGCGGCTAAAACCACAATTAAATATATATTTGACCGTGATAAAGAAGTTACTTTTAATCCAATATTTACGTTCATGGGATTTCAATATGCAAAAATTATTTCCTACCCTAGTGAAATAAAAGAAGATAACTTTGTAGCTCAGGTTATGCATTCAGAAATGGAAGACACTGGAACTATAGAAACTTCAAACCCATTACTTAACCAATTACACCATAATTTTTTATGGGGCTTAAAGGGCAATTTTTTAGACATTCCAACAGACTGCCCTCAGCGAGATGAAAGGCTCGGCTGGACTGGTGACGCACAAATATTTTGCCGTACAGCAATGTATTTAAAAAACTCTTATACATTTTACAAAAAATGGATGGTAGATGTTGCTGTTGACCAAACTGAAGATGGTGGAGTTGCCCATGTTGTGCCTAATATTGAAGAAGGTAGAACAGCAGGGAACTGGCTTCTTTCTCAAGGGGAACACTCTGCGTCGGCTTGGGCAGATGTTGCCGTAATAGTGCCTTGGACAATGTATTTAATGTATGGAGATAAGGAAATATTAAAAAGGCAATACAAAAGTATGAAAGCATGGATAAATTTCATGGAAACCCATTCCACAGATTATATTTGGAATTATAAATTACAATTTGGGGATTGGGTGGCTTTAGATGCTGAAGAAGGCAGCTATTTCGGTGCTACGCCTAACGATTTAACTTGTACCGCCTACTTTGCCTATTCAACTGGAATTTTTTCTAAAATAGCAAAAGTTCTCGGTGAAACAGAAGATTATAAAAAATACTGCAATTTATATAGTTCAATTGTAAATAAATTTCAAGAAACATTTTTTACAAGTGATGGTACAATGACGGCACAAACCCAAACAGCCCACATAATAGCTTTGTATTTTAAGTTAACGCCGAAAAATTTAATTGAAAAAACAGTAGATAGTTTGAAAAAATTATTAGATAAAGAAAATGGCCATTTAGTTACAGGTTTTGTAGGTACACCTTATTTCTGCCACGCTTTAAGTGAAAACAATGCATTAAAAGAGGCTTACGACCTATTATTAAAGGAGGATTTCCCTTCTTGGTTGTACCAAGTGAAAATGGGAGCAACTACTATATGGGAGCATTGGGATGGAATTAAGCCTGACGGAACAATGTGGAGCCCTGGCATGAACTCCTTTAATCATTATGCTTACGGAGCTATTGGGGAATGGTTTTATAGAGTTATGCTAGGCTTAGAAGTTGATGAAAATGTAGCTGGCTTTAAACACGCAATAATTCGACCTCGTATAGGTGGTGGACTAAATTATGTAGATGGAAATTTTGACTCCATTTATGGAAAATATAAAATTCGCTGGGATTATCAGGATACAGTTACTTTAAAAATAACTATCCCACCAAATGCTTCAGCAACTGTTGTTTTAGACAATGCTAAAGAAATTCTAAATAATGACTCGTTAGACTTTACTAAAGACGAAACAGGATACTTCTGTGAAGTCGGGTCCGGTGAATATACTTTAGTTTACACATACTAAAAACAAAGAAGCTGTCTTGAAATAGGTTAATTCTATTTTAGGGTAGCTCTTTTGGTAGAGGCTATTTCAAGTCAGCCCCTTTTATAGAAAAACGATATAAAATTATAAAACAAAATTAAAAAATATAGAAAAAATTGTTAATACTAGAAGATATACTTTTACTGAAACAATATTTATAGATTTTAAATTATGAAGAAAATTATTATGAAAAAATTATTATCTTTAAGATTAAGTGTTTTACTTACTTCATCTAGCTTTTCGTCAGTTTATGCATCTGAAAATAATGCCATAAATGAAGGAGTGAATTATGAAAATTCACAAGTATATATATATCTGATGATGTGTCAATGACAGATGATGAATTTAGCCTAATTGAACATTTCGACAAACTATAGTACAGGTGTATAAAATGAAGAAATCTATAATATTAATTTTTTTTATTATATTAGCTTTTTCACCGACTGTCTATATGGCTAGAAAAGACGATAATACTGTTAATGTAAATGAAAGTTTAGGAATCGAAAATATATATGTATATGTTTTTTTCAACATGGTATAATTGAATATAATATTCAAGATTTTTCCACAAGAAGATTATTTGATGACATTAATTTAGTAGATTATGCTTTTAGAGATATTAGCAATATTTATACAGAAGGAAACAGTACTACTAATAATTTTTCTGTAGTTGAATTAAAAGATAAAAGCGTTGAAAAACTATATGAAATTAATTAAAATAAAGCTAATTTGGCGTTGTTTCCATTGTACAAGAATAACGATATAATGCTTTTTATGGAATCAAATTATGAACAAGAGGGTTTACCACTATCTAAAATAATTGAGTTTGATAATGGGTATTCGACGTATAAAATTTATAACAACACAGAAGGATATATAACAGGTGGTGAAGTATATAATGATAAAATATACTATACATTATATAACGAAGATACAGGCTTTTTTGAATTGAAATTTATAAAATACGGAAGTTTTAATGATACACCTAATTTGATTTATGAAAATTTAAAAAGTGGCGATTTAATTCTTGTAAATGGAAAATTATATATAAGTGATTCAAAAAAGTATTATAAATATGGTGAATTAGATAATACTATTGAATATTCTGATTACTTTAAAAAAGTTAGCGAAAATTATACTTATAAGCACAAAAATCTGTATTTTGTTATAAATATTAATGAAAAAGATAGTTCTTCATTTAATTTAGATATAATTGATGGAGATACCAAAGAGATATTAAAAACTGTGGATGACTATATTTCTTTTAAACTAGAAGAAGAGATGTTAATTATTTATACAAGTAACGGCATTAAAAAATTCGATTTAACAAACAATAATATTATTTAAGTTATAGAGCAAAGGGGGCTGGCTTGAAATAGCCCCCCAAAAAAGAATTAACCTAGCCCCTTTATATTTAACTTTATCGCTCTCCACCTACAAAAGTAGAAACAATATTATACTTGTCATCCATTATAACAATATCCGCTAAGTTGCCTTTATTTAAAGTGCCTATATTGTCAATGCCTAAATATTTACTTTGATTAATAGTAACTGCCTTTATAGTGTCTACTAAATCTTTCTTTGAATAAGTAGTAAGATTTTTCAAGCCATCAATAAGTTTAAGAGTACTACCTGCTATAGTTCCACTTTTTAACATACACTTACCATTTTCCACTATTACTTTTTGGCCACCAAGGGAATATTCCCCATCTTCTAAGCCTCCTGCTTCCATACAGTCCGTAATTAATAACAGCTTATCCATAGTTTTATTTTTAATTATAAAATCAAAAAGATTTTTATTTACATGTATAGTATCTGCTATTAATTCGCAATAACAATCAGCAGTAAGCGCTGCCCCAACTAAACCAGGTTCCCTATGATGTAGTGGAGTCATTGCGTTAAATAAATGGGTAGTACTTTTTGCGCCTTTTTCATAGGCTTTTATTGCTTGGTCGTAAGTACAACCACTATGACCTAGAGAAAAATTAACCTCTGGGAACATTTCTATCATTTCTAGAGAGCCCTCTTTTTCTGGTGCAACCGTGCAAATCTTTATTATATCTCTATATTTCTCCATTAATTTAATGTTAGGGTCTATAATAAATTCTTCCGGTTGAGCGCCTTTATATTTGCTATTAATAAAAGGTCCTTCTAGGTGTGCACCTAGAATTCTTGCTCCTATATTATTATTTTTGCAAGCCTTTATATTTTCTAAAGCCTTTTCAATTTTCTCTAAGTCCATTGTCATTGTGGTAGGTAAAAAAGATGTAACACCATTTTGTGTTATTTTCCTTTGAATATTTTCCAAAGACTCTTTTGTACCTTCCATTGTATCATTTCCACCATATCCATGAACATGAACATCAATAAAACCTGGTAGTACGTAATTGTTTTTGGCGTCAATTATTTCGCTATTTTCCGGAATACTATCCGTTATTTCAATTATAGAGTCAGTAAAAACAAGATTTTTTTCTACAAAGTTTTCATTTATATATATTTTACCATTTACTATAGTTTTCATAGTTTCCCCCTTAAAATTTAATCCACTATGCCAAAAAACACACCTGCAAATAAAATCAATATAAGTATAGGTGAAACATATTTTATATATATTGAAAATACTTTTGCTAGGGTTTTGTTGCTAATTTGTTCCTTTAAAATTTCAGGCTTTAATCTCCAACCTGTAAAAATAGTAAATACTAGAGCTGCAATAGGTATAGTCCATTCCATTGTTAATTTATCTAGTTGCTCCAAAAAAGCATAGGGCGCACCAGATGTGTCTGTACCTACTATAGATGTAAGTAAGGGCAAAGAAAAATTCAAGCCTTTTTGACACAATACCCCAAGGGCAGCTGCTAAAACAGCAACGCTAATAGTTGCATTGGTCCTTTTTATTTTAGTTTTTTCCATTACGGCAACTACTACACATTCTAGTAAAGCCACTGAGGAAGTAACAGCTGCTACTATTAATAGAAAGAAAAATGAAATACCTATAAACCTACCAAAGGGCATTTGAGCAAAGCCTACAGGCAGAGAAATGAAGGCAAGGCCTGCACCACCTGTTGGCTCTATCCCAGGAGTTGTAAATATTATAGGAAAAATAGCAAGGCCAGCTAATAAAGCAATAGTAGTATCGGCTACGGCAACTTGCAAAGTTATTTTACCTAAATCTTCTTTCTTGTCTATATAACGTGCGTAGGTCATGGACACCCCCATTCCTACAGAAAGTGAGAAGAAAGATTGTCCCATAGCTGCTAAACTTATTTCTAAAATATTTTTATCGGGTACAGCTGTAGGTGTAAATAAATACCTGAGGGCATCATTAAACCCCGACAATGTCATGCTATATACAACCATTAATACAATGATTATAAACAACAATGGCATCATTACTTTAGTTAGCTTTTCTATACCTTTTTCAATTCCTAATAGAACCACTGCTACGGTCAATCCTATAAAAATCAGCTGGCCTATAGTTGATACTGGTGTATTAGAAATTGTTTGGTTAAATAATTCCGCTGAATTGTTACTTAAAAAAGAACTAAAACCGTTCTTTATACCTTTTATAAAGTAAATAACCGCCCAGCCTGCTATTACACAGTAAAATGACATAATGCTAAAGGCTGTAAAAGTAGCAAGCCATGACGCTGCCATAAATGGAGATTTTTTATTATCTAAATTACTTATAGCCGCCATAGGTCCGCCATGTCCTGCTCTGCCTATTATAAACTCGGCAAGCATTACAGGTGCTCCTATTAGTAGTACACTAATTAGATACATTACAACGAATGTACCTCCACCATTTACGCCAGCTTTGTAGGGAAAACTCCATAGATTGCCTAGGCCTACAGCGCCACCAGCAGTTGCTGCTATTATTGCTATTCGACTACTAAATTTTTCGTGAGTTGAATTATTTTTGCTCATGTTGTCCTCTTTATCTGTGTTATTTTTTAGCCTATCTTAGTATTAATTCATTCCATGTATAGATCATATTTGGATTACTTAAACCATTTAATTCACTTAAAACGTCTAAATCCACATGATATTTTTCAGCTATTTCACTTAGCGTATCACCGTCTTGCACTACGTAAGTTCTTCTAAAAACAATAGCTGAATTATTTATATATTTTTCCGAAACAGGCTCTGCTGTTACTTCAGCACTTATAGTTTCTTCTTTTACTTCTTCAACTGGTACATCTTTTGCAGTTTCTTTTGTTGTATCTTTTGTATTTTCTATAGCCTCGTCTGCTGTTAAAACTAAATATGTAAATTCATATAACTCACCATAGTTTTTAATTAAATTATTTTCTATAGCTGTTATTACTGCTTCTTTTTCATTGTCTGTTAATTTTCCTGATTGTAAAAGCTCTATTTCTTCAACTGCTGGTAAAGCCTCCAAAGCATTTAAAGATTTAACATTCAAAGTCCTACCATCTTCAGATTTTGGAATTGTTATGTAATCGTTATTAACTAAATATTGAGCGTAAAAACCATCTTTTTTTATAGGTGCATTTTTAATTTTCCAATTGTTGTCTACATTAGGAGATATAACCCCAGCTTTTTCCTCTTTTATATATTTAGTTATTAGACGTTGCATTTCTGGTGTAGGTGTGCTTGTTGAATCATATACAATGCTAGAACCATCTTCAGGTAATAAGCCTAAGCCTTGTAGTGTACCTACTCTGTAGTTATTTATAGCTAACACAAACTCCATGTCATCTGTAATAGCTTTACCTTTAAAAGTTAAATCTACAATTCTATTTCCTGGTTCCTTAGATATATCAATTTTGTAATTTACGCCAGAAAACATATCGTAATTATAGCCTCTTATGTCTTCATTAAAGCTAACTGTTAAATCGCCTTTTTTTGCTGTGTTATAAAAAGATGCTGACCATTCCATATACTCTTTTAAATTTTTACCTGATATTTTATGGCCTTGTAAGGTATTTGAATACTTATAAATTAATGCTGCATCTTTAAATTGGATTTCACCAGCTTCTAAATTAGACTTTGTATCAAATAATGCTGCTGCTGAAACATCTGCACCACTGTAGAAAGTTTGAACCTCATTAATTAAATCTATTACTGCCGAATCTTGAATTTGAGCAACAGGAATGCCTTTAAAGTTTTCTTGTGGTAAAAACTCCTCTGTAGCTGTGCCTATTGCCTCATAAGCTGCCTCTTTAGATCTATCGTCTACATATTTAAATTCTTTTAAAACAGCCTTACTTGGCTCTACACCTGTAGTTTCCAATAAATCTGTTCTTTTATCTACTACGTCGTAGCCATCATCTGTCTTAACAACATCTATTTCTATTTTAGCAAGGTTTGCACCAGCAAAGCCCGGTTCAACTACTATTGTATCACCTGAAAATACTTGGTCATCTGCATCACCAAAAGTAGAATGTGCATGGCCTAAAAAAGCAGCATCGAAACCTTCTACTTCTTCAAAAATAATGCTTGCACTGTCTGTTAACTCTGGGTCATAGCCCTCTCCGCTTATTCCTAAATGGAAAACACCTATTACTACATCTGCATCTTCTTTTTCATTTATTAAATCCATAGCTTTTTGTGCAGCTTTTACTGGGTCTATAAAATCTAAACCTTTAAAATGCTCTGGTGTAGAAGCTTCCCATCTTTTTACATGTGGAGCTACCATGCCTATAAATGCTACTTTTACGCCATCGTAATCTTTTACAATATATGGGTCAACAAAATAAGAACCGTCTTCTTTTAAAATGTTAGAAGAAATAGACACTCCCTCAAAATCGCCTATGGCATTGTTTAATACGTCTAAACCGAAATTAAACTCATGGTTTCCAGTTGCCCAAGCATCATAGCCCAACATATTAAAGGCTTTAACCATTGGGTGAATTTCATCACCATTAAATAGATTTATCATGTTACTTTCAATTGTATCACCAGAATCTACTACTAATAAATTCGGATCTTTATTACGATCTTCTTCAATAAGAGATGCTATTTTGGCAACACCTAAATCTAGCTCTTGGTCAATAGCATATTCCCATGGATAAATTCAACCAAGTAAGTCTGAACAACCAAATATAGTAATA
>JBKECF010000119.1:0-1245 GCA_047974375.1 Lachnospirales bacterium | reverse complement strand
ACTTCACGACAAACTTCTAAACCATCCATTTTAGGTAGCATTAAATCTAATAAAATTAAATCTGGCTCAACTTCATTCACCATTTCCACAGCTTCTTCACCATCAAATGCTGTAAATACTTCATATCCCTCTTTACTTAAATTAAATTTAACAATATCTGAAATTGGTTTTTCATCATCAACTACTAGTATTTTCTTCATACTAAAAACCTCCTTGAGTTTAATCATCTCTTTTTGACTCACTATCAGTATACAACATTTTTCATTCTATCTAAAATTTTATCACAGACATTCTTGAGTTAACACTAACTTTTCGTCTGTTTTTAATAACATTTACCACTTTCTGCTTATAGATAAGTAAAATATGAATTCGAGATAAGGTTGATTTAACGGCTTTTCACTTTAACTCCTTTCTCATTAAACAAAAAAACAAGCTTTTATGTTGTCAGTTGCATCGTTATGTTTTAAGCTATTGGTATAAGTTAATTTATTTAATTTATTCGGCTAATACCAAAAGCACAAGTTTTGTTTTCCCCTTCCCTTACAAAACCTTTCTTGTGCTGAGGTAGATTAGGAAGTGGTTTTAGAAACCGCTTCCTTTTATTGTTATTTAAAATCATTTTGTATCCGCTTACTAATGTTTGTTTATTTCAATAAAAAAACATTTTGTATAGCTTGATTTCTACTCCTATAAAAAATGAGAATTTTTTTAATAAATAGGATAAATAACTAATAAAAAAACACTATCTTCAATAAAAGAGATTTTAAAAGCTGAAATAAGCTTACTTCTTAGTTAAACACCTCAATCATGGTTTAGATTAATCCTAAATACAAAAAAAACGCTGATATACAGACACCTTACAAATGTCTACATATCAACGTTCCTTAACAGATGGGTTGTGTGGGGCGCTCGAACCAACGGACTAAGAGTTAACAGGTCACATAAAACTAGAGTTTTGACATGATATTTTATTTAGATAACCATTGATGTTATCAACTTTCACCATACCTTTCATTTTTTAAATCTAGTTATAATCTACAATCTAAAAATACCATAAATCTCTATACTACAAGATTTTGAAAGTATTTGAGCACTTTTACTTTTTTTAGCCTCTTTATCCTCACCAAATAATGGTATTTTGTTTGAAGTCCCTCACTCTTTTGAAATGGAAATTTATCTTTTTATTTAGCATTTATCTATTCATATAAGATACAAATATATTAAAAAGGTGTCAAGAAAGACTGT
>JBKECF010000070.1:0-1255 GCA_047974375.1 Lachnospirales bacterium | reverse complement strand
CCAGTAATACTTAAAATAGCTAATAAAACAATGTTTAATGCTGGAACTAAAATAACTTTAGCAAAACTGTAATACCAAGAAGTTTTATCTGTTGCGGCATCTTTAAAACTCACTTCACCTAATGTTGCCCCAATTGCTAACCATGCAAGTGGTGAAGCCAAACCTGCAAGATAAGTCATCGGTTTAAATAACCAGACTGCTGTTTGATCTATTCTTAAAAATGCTACTTGTTAGACAGCACCATCTACTCCAGCAACTGTTACTTGTGGGAGGTATCCTTGGAAAACCCAGATGAATAGTCCACCAAAAGTTGCAAGTACAATAGGATTTAAGAACATTGTTTTAATATTTTTAAGCTCCATTTTCAAACCACTCATTTTGATGTAGCCGTATGAATACAAGAATATTCTGTACCCAATATTAAAAATAGAACTGAACATAACGCCTACTGGTCCGTAGATAGCACTAACAATTGGTGTCCCAAAGAAAGTTGTTGAGCCAAAAATAGTTAACACTCTCAAAGTATCTTCTTTGTCACCTTTATATTTCATAAATAAGGGCTTTGAAACAAAAATCAAAATAATATAAATGAGTAATCCCCAAATTAAAACGTTCATTCCTTGTTTTAACATCTCTGGGTCGATATCTTGCATGAATGCATTAAACGCTAACGCTGGTAAAGCTACACTAAGAACTACTTTAGTTAAAATTTTTCCTACTTGGTCAGAAAAAATTCCTTTCTTTCTACATAAAAATCCTAATAAAATAATAAAAATTGTCGAAGTAATCGCACTAATAATATTCATATCTGTTAATGTCGTTTTAATAATTTCCCCAAAATTCATTTTCTTCCTCCAGTTGTGTTTTTTATCACAAGTTATATTATTAAAAGAATAGGCCTTTGTTCTTTTGATAAACTAATCATACAACTAGTTAGTGAATTATTTAACAATATGTAATTAAGTAATACTTAAGTAACTTATGTAAGTGAATATTTTCACTATCACTCTCATCGACAAAACAACGACTGCGTTTTCAACAATTTTTATGAGGTAAAACAAAAAGAAGTTGGCCTAAACCAACTTCTTTTTGTTTTAACTAATTTTTTGGATTAACCTTTTCAATCAAACTTTTTTGTTTACCATAAATAGATCTATTGAAATTATAATGATAAGCAGTCAGCATAGTGATAAAGAAATAAGGGGTCCATTCAAAACCAAAAACCTCAGCACCTATTAAGACTGGTGCTAAAAAG
>JBKECF010000047.1:0-1067 GCA_047974375.1 Lachnospirales bacterium | reverse complement strand
TTCAATTGGAAGACCAAATAATCCAGCTATCACAACACCAAAAGAGCTTCCAATTGCAAATAGAGGCGTTACCTCACCACCCTGAAATCCAACTGCTAAAGTTAAGATAGTCAAAATTAGTTTAAAGATAAAGTCATAAGAATAAATCACTTCATTTTGAAAACTCGCCTCTATTAAATTAGTCCCTAAACCTCCGTAACGCCCAGCATGTAAGAATAAGACAGTAACTGCAACCAAGAAACCTCCAATAACTATCCTCTGGTATGGATTGGGCAATATTTTTACAAAATACCCTTTAGCTCCCTCTAACCCCATAGAAAATAAAAGTCCTATCAAGGAAAAAAGAAAACCTAAAACTAACAATTTAACTACTAATTGAGGAGTAAGCTCAACCACTTGATTAATAGTGAAACTACTTTTCTCTAAATTAAGCCTTTGAGAGACGAAAAAGGAGGTGTAGGACGCAACTCCTGCATACAACATTAACTTCATCTCTAATTTCCCAATAATTAAAACTTCTAGTGCAAAAAAAGTAGCTGCCAAGGGTGTTTGAAACAGGCCTGAAAACACAGCAGCCATACCTATAACAACTGCTGTTTTAGAAAAATTTTCTGCGCTAAAAATAGAAAACACCTTTAATTTTGAAAGCCAAGATGATAATGTTGCTCCTATTTGTACCGCCACTCCTTCTCGACCAGCGCTTCCCCCAAATAAGTGGGTCAGCCATGTAGTGACGACAACTAAAGGAATTAACATAAAAGGAATATCTTCTTCCTCACCTTGTCCTACTTTAAAAATCAGCCCCATTCCTGCTTGTGATTTAGGACTAACATAACGATATAATTTTACAATTATAAGCCCTGTTATAGGAAGCAATAATATCCAATAACCAAAATAATCAATTCGTATGTCTGTTACTAATAATAAGATTTTCCCAAAACCTACTTCTAATGCACCAACTAAACAACCAACAATAATGCTAAATATCAGCATACTGATTTCTCTTTTTATTACCATCTCTAAAACTCCCTCTTCTTATACAACTCTCGACCACTTTATTCTATTCT
>JBKECF010000112.1:0-4232 GCA_047974375.1 Lachnospirales bacterium | reverse complement strand
TCTTGTAGCTATCATATTTAATACTGTCTGAATATTTTCATCTATAATTAGATTTTCTTGTTCAGCTTTCTTTTCAAGTATAGCCATTCTAGTTTCATATGTAGGTTTTTTTACATCTGCTACTATATTCCATCCAAATCTTTGTCTTAATCTTTCATCTAATTCAAGTTCTTTTGGAGGTCTATCACTTGATATAACTATTTGTTTATTATTATCATAAAGAGTATTAAATGTATTGAATAACTCCTCTTTAACAGCATCTTTATATTTAAAAAATTTAACATCATCTATTAATAATACATCCATTTGTCTATATTTATCTCTAAATTGATTTACTTTTTTTATTCTTAATGCAGATATAAATTCATTTGTAAACATTTCACTTGTAACATAAAGTACTTTTTTATTTAGATAATTGTTAAATATGTAATTACTTATAGCATGCATAAGATGAGTTTTACCAAGACCTGATTCTCCATAAAGATATAAAGGATTATATGAAGATGCTGGATTTTCAGCTACTGCAAGGGAAGCTGTATATGCGTATTCATTATTTGATCCAACTACAAAATTTTCAAAAGTATATCTTGGATTTATTATAAGTTCTTGTTCAAAATCTTGATTTATAGTTGAAGTTGTTGAAATTTCAGTTACTTCTTCTTTTTTATTATTTATGTCATCAATTAAAAGTATTTCTATTTTATATTTTCTCTTAAAAATAGCCTCGGTACATCCTTCTAAAAGCCTCATATATCTACTTTTTATAGTATCTATAGCAAAAGGTATATCACACAATATATAGAGTGTGTTATTTTTTTTGTCAATTGATTTAAATTTTAAAGGCAAAAACCATGTTGTAAAAGCTATTTCTGTAACTTCTGGTTCTAGTAAATGTAATACATCTTGCCACTTTTTTTTGAATTCATTCATATTATAATAAGCCTCTCTTTTGTTTAACATATACTAACTATAATATCAACAAAGTTATCCACAAGCAAGAATAAAAAAAACAATAAAAGTAATTTTGTTTTTATTATTTATCCACAGATTGTTAATAAAGTTGTTAATAGTATTAACAACTACACTATATATTGAAAAAAATAAATAAAAAAATATAATAAATATTTTTTTATTATAAATTGTATTGAAAACTGTTTAAAAATATTGACTTTTTAAGCATTAGAACTTATAATAACAAAGCATGTGCACTTATATTGTGATTTAGATTAAGGCACAAACATATTAGAAAATTAAGGAGGTGCTTGACTATGAAGATGACTTATCAACCAAAAAAAAGACAAAGAAAGAAAGAACATGGATTTAGAAAAAGAATGAAAACTAAAAGTGGTAGAAACATTCTTGCTAAAAGAAGAGCTAGAGGCAGAAAATCTTTAACTGCTTAAGAATATGGTTAAAAAAAATATATTGAGTGGAAAACGTGATTTTAATAACGTGTATAAAAGAGGAAAATCGGTAGGAGATAAATACGTTGTAGTTTTTTACAAAAAAAATAATTTGCCATATAATCGTATAGCTTTTTTAGCTAGTAAAAAAGTAGGAAATGCGATAAAGAGAAATAGAGCTAGAAGACTTATGAAAGAAAGTGTTAGAGAAATTGGGAATTTTAATTTTTCTGGATACGATGTTATCTTTATAGCTCGAAATACAATTATTAGTTGCAGGTGTCAAGATGTTAGAAAATCTATAGAATCTGCAATAAAAAGGACTGCAATGTTTAAGAATAATAGAAGGTGATAATTTTGAAAAAGATATTTACTCTATTTATAAGAGGATACCAAAAATTTATATCTCCATGGTTTCCTAAAAATTGCAGATTTTATCCTACGTGCTCTACATATTTTATTCAAGCAATTGAAAAATATGGAGTTATAAAGGGTAGTTTTTTAGGAATTAAAAGGTTATTAAGATGTCATCCTTTTAATCCGGGAGGATATGATCCTTTACCTTAAGAATAATTGGAGGAATTAATGAATACAATTATAGGATTATTTGCAAAGCCTTTAGGATATTTATTATTGTTTTTTTATAATATAATAGGGAACTACGGCATAACGCTTATATTAGTTACTGTTATTATAAAAACTTGTCTATATCCTTTATATATAAAACAAATGAAATCCAGCATGGGTACTGCTGAAATAACAAAAAAAACAAACCAATTAAAGCAAAAATATGCAAATGATAAAGAAACTCTTAATAAAAAGATAGCAGAAATGTATAAGGAGGAGGGATTTAATCCAGCCGGCGGTTGTTTACCTGTTTTAATACAGATGCCTATCTTGTTTGGTATGTTTGCTTTATTTAGAACACCTATGGAATATATATCAGATCCTGAAATGTTATATGCAGTTCATGAGTCTTTTTTATGGATACCAGACTTAAGCCAGTCAGATAAGTGGATATTGCCTATATTAGCTGGTATATCAACGTTTATATCTTTTAGTATATCTCAAAAAAATTCAAATGCTGCAACTGCAGATATGGGTGGAGTAATGAAAATTATGAGATATGTATTTCCACTGATGATTTTCCTTATGGGAAGAACTTACTCGGCTGGATTAGCTCTTTATTGGTTTTTCGGCCAATTTTTACAAATATTTTTTAATTTGCATATGAATACTTTAAAGAAAAAGGCAAATGATAGAAAAAAAGCAAAGGGAGGTAAGAAATAATGGATTTTTCAGAAAAATGGGGAAAAGACGTTGAAACTGCTACTGAACTAGCTTTAAAAGATTTAAAATGTTCAAGGGAAGAAGTAAAGATAAATATAATAGAAGAACCATCAAAAGGTTTTTTTGGGTTAGGTTCTAAATTAGCTCTTGTTAGAGTAGAGAAGATAGATAAATCTATTGAAAAAGAAGAAAAAGAACCTTTAAAAAAGGGTATAGATATAAGAAAAGAAGCTAGAGTAGAAAAGTCTACAAAACCTGAAAATCTCAAAAAAGTTGAAAATCATGAAGCTGTTGACTTTCTTAAAGATACAACTTCTAAAATGGGACTAAAATTAAACTTTGAAACTTTCATAGATGAAACAAGTATATATATTGATATTGAAGGTGAAGATGCACGGAATATAATAGGGAAAAGAGGGCAGACTCTTGATGCCATTCAATATTTAACAAGTCTTGTTGTAAATAAACAAAAAGAAGGATATACTAGAGTAGTTTTAGACGCAGAAAACTATAGAGAAAAGAGAGAAAAAACTTTGGAACAACTCGCAGAGCGTTTAGCTGGCAAGGTTGTAAAAACCGGTAAAAGTGTTAAACTTGAACCTATGAATCCTTATGAGAGAATGGTAATTCATGCTACACTTCAGAAAAATGATAAAATTAAAACACGAAGTGAAGGTGAGGAACCTTATAGAAGACTTGTAATAGAATTAAAGTAAGGAAAATTGCCCGTGTTTTTGACACGGGCTTTTATTATTGTGAGGGTATAATTATGGAATCTACAATAGCTGCAATATCTACGGCTTATGGAGAAGGTGGAATAGGAATAGTACGTATAAGTGGAGAAAAATCAAAAGAAATTTTGAATAAGATATTCAAATCTTCTTGTATTATAGAAAATAGGAAGATGACTTATGGAAATATCATTGATCCTGCCACGGATGAAATTGTAGACGAAGTTTTAGCTGTTTTTATGAAAGGTCCAAATACGTATACGAGAGAAGATATAGTTGAAATAAATTGTCACGGAAGTATTATATCATTGAGAAACACTTTAAACTTGGCTATTAAAATGGGTGCAAGATTAGCTGAAGAAGGAGAATTTACAAAGAGGGCTTTTTTAAATGGTAGGCTTGATTTGTCTCAGGCAGAAGCTGTTATAGATATAATTAAAGCAAAAACAGATAGATCTTTTGATGTAGCTATAGAGCAGTTAGATGGTAGCATTAGTAAAAATGTAAAAGAAATGAGAAATATACTAATGGAAATTCTCGTAAATATAACTGTTAATATAGATTATCCAGATGAGGATATAGAAGAAATTGTATATTTTGAGTTAGAAAAAAAATTATCAGAAATAGATAAAAAAATAGTTAAACTTTTAGATACAGAAAAAACTGGAAAGATTATAAAAGAGGGACTTAAAGTATCTATAATTGGAAAACCTAATGTTGGAAAGAGTAGTCTTATGAATAGCATACTAAAGGAAAATAGAGCTATTGTTACTGATATTCCTGGAACTACTCGCGATACGATAGAAGA
>JBKECF010000073.1:0-1192 GCA_047974375.1 Lachnospirales bacterium | reverse complement strand
TAGGATTACATTTAGAAAGAGGGAAATATATGGCTAAAACTAAAAAAATTTCATTAACGCCAAAGGAAAAGGAAAAAAATAAAAAAAGATTTATTTCAAGATTAAAAAAATATATACCTTTTTATATTTTATTTTTACCAATTATTATAATGGTAGTGCTTTACTATTACATACCTATGACAGGTATTAGATTTGCATTTACTGAGTATTCTCCTTTTAGAGGACCAACATATATTGGTTTAGATAACTTTACTAGATTATGGGCTACACCAAGATTTTGGACTGCCTTTAAGAACACTATCCAAATTTCTATGACAAATCTATTTTTAGGAACATTTTTGTCTGTTATAGTAGCTCTTATGCTAAATGAGATTTACAATCTAAAAATGAAAAAGTTTTTCCAAACTATTGTGTATGTACCACATTTTCTTTCTTGGGTTGTTGTTGCTTCTATTTTTATGATTGTACTATCTCCACAAACAGGATTCTTAAATGGAGTTTTAATTAATTTTGGTATTATAGATGAACCTATTTATTTCTTGGCCGAGGATACTTGGTGGCGTCCTGTTTACTATTTTATTGGTAGATGGAAAGAAACAGGTTGGGGAACAATTATCTATTTAGCTACTCTTGCAGGTATTTCACCAGAGTTATATGAAGCTGCGAATATTGATGGAGCTACTAGATGGCAACAAGTAAAAATGATAACAATACCACTGCTAATGAAAACTATAGTTATTGTACTTATTCTAAACCTTCAAAAAGTTTTAAATTTATTTGAATCTGTTTTAGTATTATACAATGATCTTGTACTTGATGTTGCAGATGTTATTCAAACTTATATTGACAGAATTTCTATTATAGCAACAACACCGGATTATGGTTTCTCTACTGCTGTTGGTTTATTTAAATCACTTATTTCTTTGGTACTTGTATTAGGAAGTAACTGGGCAAGTAAAAAAGTTCGTGGTAGAGGTATTATATAATATAAGGAGGGAAAATTAATGCAAGATAGAATAGATTTTAAAAATAATTTTGGAAGAAGTGTCTTTCATGTTTTTAATATAGCGCTTTTTGTTTTCATAAGTATACTCATGTTTATTCCAAGATGGAAAGTAGTTGTCGAGTCTCTTGATGCTGCTCGCGCAGATGGGAGGAGGTTAATACCTAGAGAAGGTGATGTTGAAGGTTA
>JBKECF010000051.1:0-1808 GCA_047974375.1 Lachnospirales bacterium | reverse complement strand
AATCAATTCCTGCACTATCAGGAATAGCTCCAATATTCATCATTACTTTTTTACCTTTATCCGATGCTAAAAGTAATTCTAGTCTATACATTACAATATTATAATAGTATTGATATACTTTAAGTCTGTCCATAGGAGAAGTAGGAACAGAGTTCATATCATCTACATTAACTCCATAATAAGGAAATTTACATTGATAAAGATTATCTAGGTCTTTAAACTGTCCTGGAATAGGTCTCATATTTACATAAATATCTGGTCCTATTTTCCAAGTTTCATAAGCTTCAGGTAACCATTCATAATCAATTTTAATATCTCCTGCTTCAGGATTAAGTTGATATTTCTCATCAACTATCATCATTTGTTTTTTACCATTTTCATCTCTGTAGGTAAGAAAAGCAAGTTTTCTCAAAGATTTCCAAAGAGTATGAACTACTCTAAGATTTTTATAATCTCTGTATTGACCATCTAAAGTATCATTCATTTCTGCTATATGAAATAAATCATCTTCAGAATTACCAATAATATAATCTGAATAAATCTTATCAATTTCTGTTGTGGTTAATTTATCTCCAAAATACTGAACAACTTCAGAAGGAGTCATTTTATATTCTACAGACATTCTTTCACTATCTTCTATAAAAGGAGAAAGTCCTGATAAATGGGCATTAACAAGCATAGAATTGACATTCCATACTTCAGGTTCACCATTAAGAATTCCAACATACATTATTTCTGTTGCAGATAAACTTAAATGTTTAAATGAAGTTTTATATTTTCTTCTGTTGTCTGTTTTTTGTATAAGATATTCAAGTAGTTGATGAGACTTAACCTCAGCAGGGTCTTGATGTTCTCTCTCCATATATCTTTTTGTTTCTACAGGTGTTCTAGCATTAAGTTCTTGGTCTATTTGTTTTTGAATAGCTTGAATTTCTTCATCTGTTAATTGTCTCCCTGCATTTTCTGCTTGTTTAGAAATTTCTATTTCTTTTCTAATTGGACCAAGAATCTCTGACACAACAAAATCTTTTATCATACCAAACTCTTCTTGTTCTTTTCTAGTTGTAGCTTCAGGATTTGTAGCAACAATTTTCCAAGAAAATGGTCTTTTCATCTCCATACCTAAAAGAGCTTTAATCTTTGCAGAAGAAATATCTCTATTTACCATAGTGGCTGGAAGTTCTCCAGATTCTGCTCCAAAAGGTTTACATACATATTCAAAGTCCTTGAGGTCTAAAATATTATTGAACAAGTTATAATTAACTTGCATTCTCTTATAATCTGAAATACCACCATATGAAATAGTCAGACCATTATGTTCTGCATCTAATTCATCTGCTTTATCTTTATACCATTGCTTTTTATTGGCATTTTTCTGACTGGTACTTAACCTTTCATTTTTTTTAGGTTTATTTTGTTCCATTTAATAAATTTTTTACAAAGTTAATTCTTTTTATACATTCTACTCATCATTTCTATAAGTTTTTTTGCATTCTTATTTTCTTTCGATTCACTAAAAACTTTTCCTAATACTTCTTCTTGTACTTGAAACATACACATAAATAAAGCTGAAACAGCATCAAAGTTTCCATCTCTATTATAAGCAATTAATTCTTCAAGTATTCTGATAGAATAAATTTTATCTATTACAGTAATTTTATTCCCATTTTCATCATAATCTAAAACAGTAAGTAACCATTCTTTTACATATCTTTCTCCTGCATCTTTTAATTGATTGTTCATGTGACAACCATATATTCTTGCAACTTTTGAGTTTTTAATATTTTTACTAATAACTCTATCTGGTT
>JBKECF010000050.1:0-1026 GCA_047974375.1 Lachnospirales bacterium | reverse complement strand
GCCGTATAACAGAATATTTTTTTTGGAAATATCGGTTTGCGTAGCTAAAATATACTGAACAGCAGCAAAAGATACAGATGCCGCACCATTACTTAACGTTGTTTCCGTTTTGACTTTTTTGCTGATTTGAATGGCGGTGTTTACCAATCGCTCCAAAAAAGCACTGGAAGATCCATGTTTTTTAAATCGCTTGAACCAAATTTTAATTTGACCAATGATTTCAAAATCTCCCAGAATTTGACTATTCAGACCTTCGGCAACATTAAATAAATGTTCAATCACTTGGTCATTTTTTTGAATGGAAACGACTTTCTTCATTTCCTCAATGGAGCCGTTTGTGTACTTACAATAAAGCTCCATTATAAATTCAGGACTTTCTGCAAAGCCATAGAATTCGGAACGGTTACAAGTTGAGACAACAAAAAAGTTATCAATGCCTATTTTTTTTCCTTCTTCGACAAAAGAAGAAACAGCATCCGGGAAAAATGTAAATTTACCGCGTATTTCTGCATCTGCTTTTTCATAGCTAACTCCGATTGAAAAGAAACTTTTTATTGATTTGGTTTTATCCATCATAAATTCAATAAACAAAAGTAAAAGGCTTTCGGTTTATAAAATAACGCTTGTTTATTAAAAATACCTCTATCGGTTGAAATCTATCTTTTTAGAATAATTCTAAACAAAAACTTAAAATTGTTTGGCAAATGTGTTTTCAGAATAGAGTTTTGTAAGTTTGTATGATTTTGTGATGGATGTCATTTATGGAAAACAAATTGGAAAATACCCATAAAAGTAAGGTAAGTGAATACTGGCCGGAAGCTGATATATATGTTTCTTATATTGATAATTACACAGCTTTTACCGATACATTGACCCGAAAAATTGAAAAGAAATACATTCAATTTTATTTTTGTACCAAAGGTGGGATGACGTTTCACTTTAATAACGGTGGGTACAACATAGGGCTTACGGACGGTTTAAGCTTTCTTATTTATAACTCAAATTTGGAATTGCCTTTATATTTAA
>JBKECF010000045.1:0-1091 GCA_047974375.1 Lachnospirales bacterium | reverse complement strand
ATTTTCTGATTGTTTTTCTATCTATTCCAGTTTCTCTATGGATCCCCCATTGAGATTTTCCACCTAAAAAGCCATCTATTATTATTTTTTGTTTATCCATTAAACTTATCATCCCCTAGCCTCCTATGAGTTCTCATAGGGTTATTATATATTTCCTCTAGAGGAATTCTCAATTAGAATTTAGGGTACTTTTAGCTTATCATAAACACCATCTTCGCAATCTTCTAACATTTTATTAAATTCTGGTCTGTTTGTAATAGTTTTACCACTTCCTTTGTCTGCGTAAATTCTTACAAACTCCCATTCAGAATTATTTTCAATTAATTCTTTATAATATTTTTGCTGTGTTTCGTACGAACTTTCCTGTTCTTCATAATCTGTACTAACCCTACAGTAAGTACAAACTTTTAATTTTGGTATTGTGTCTTGTAATTCGCTAAGTGATCTTATAACTTTAATTTGCTTTTCTTTAGCCATATAAACCCTCTCCTTTACTTATTTTCCCAAAGTTCTTTTGGATACTTCAACAATACCAAATTTATCTTTACATATCTATTATCTTATCTGTACTAATTATCTGTTTAACTTATATGTTTATGTACTACTTCTTACAAATTTTTTAATAATCAATATAAACAATGCTATAATAAATCTTTTACTATAGCATTAAAAGAAATTGCGTTTAATTTATCTAGTTCTTCAAACTCGCTTTCCGTTAGCTCTCCTCTTGCTAACATTTTTGTTATAATTCTTTTTGAGACATAATATTTAGCTTCATTTAAGTAAATCCTTTAGTATACATAAAAACCACGCTCCTTATAATTTAATTTTAAATGTTATAATTTTGTCTTCAGTATTTTCTTTTATATTGGTAACTGCACATATATCAAAATATCTAAATTTGTTTAATATGTACTCCACCTTAAAATTTTCATAATGCTCTAACTTCTCTAGTTCTTTAATTAGAGTCTATTTGTTTCGTATAGTCTTATCTCGGTTTTCTAAATTTGAAAAAAATATAAATGTTAGCTTCTCACATTTATTACAAAGCCGATTAAGTTTTTCTTTTTCATTTGTATTTAGCTTCTTAG
>JBKECF010000117.1:0-1332 GCA_047974375.1 Lachnospirales bacterium | reverse complement strand
CCTTGTTTAAAATCTAAATTTATTTGTTTTAAAGCACTAATTTTTTGTTTACCTTGTTTAAATGTTTTTGTAATGTTTTCCATTAATAGCATACTTTTCATTATCTTAACCTCCAATTGCTTTCATTGCATCTACTTTAGTAACTGTTCGAATTGAGAATAAGCTTCCGATAATTGTTACAATTAGTAGGATGACACTATAAATGCTCCATAAGTTTAACGAAACGCTAAACGGCATGACATCTGGTAGGACAAAACTTGTTCCATAAGCTAATGAGAAGCCTAAGAAAATAACAAATAAACAAATAATAAAAGATTGCTTTATTAATAAATTAATAAAGAAACCATTTCAAATTCAATGACCTTTCATAACACAAAAAATACTTGTTTTTTTTAAGGTCATTACGTACATAAAAATCCCAATAATCTATGTTACAATGACAAATAAGAAATAAATCATTGAATTTAAAGTTAAATTTTGTGCAGCATAACCTGGTAAGCTATTAATAAACTCATCTGTTTTTAAAGCTTGAAGTTTAGGTGTTGCTTCTTTGTCTAGAGTATTTTTTTCTGTATCTGTAACAATAGCATTTATCGGTTGAGCATCATCATTAGCTTTAAAATCTTTACCGTACTTAATCTTAGCAACGTCATCTAAAGAGGCGTAGATGACAGGTGCTACTGTATAAAAAGTTTCTGGTGTAATCCCAACCACTTTCATTGGAATATTATCACTACCCATTTTAATAGTATCTCCAATTTTAAAGCCTTTATTGGCCAAATTTTTAGAGATAGTTATTTCACGACTATTTTGAAACATTTCACCCTCTAAGATATTAGGTAGTAAAAAGGCATTTGCTGTTGTCCCAAAAAGGGCAATATCGATTTTACTATCAGAGTTATCAATTGCTCCGTTATAGATAGAAAGAGGAGCTTTTTTCTGACTAGTGACATCTTCTAAGTTTTTTTCGGTTAGTTGTGAGGCAGCTAAGTTTTTATTACTATCCTCTGATAGAATAACGGTCTGACTATCCCAATCAACGACGGCTTGTTTAAATTCTGTGGCTAAACCGTTAGCTAAACCAGAGAGCATAAAAACAGCGTATGAAATGAGTAGGATAATCCCAACCACTAATGTATATCTTAATTTTGAGTAATTCATTTCTTTTATTGCTAGAAACATATATGTATTCTCCTTTATTTTTAAATAGTGACACTTTGTCACTTGAGAATAGTTTATACTAAAAGTGACAAAATGTCACTAGTTAAATCTTGAAGATTTTATGAATTATAATTAATACAATTTTGTATTAATTAACTTAGTTATTAAATA
>JBKECF010000092.1:0-1282 GCA_047974375.1 Lachnospirales bacterium | reverse complement strand
CGGCAACAATAATTACCGTTGTATTTGTTGCAATTACAGTTGTTTTGACATTTATAATTAGTATGACTTTGGCTTTGATTTTAAATACGGAAGTAGTGGGGGCACGTTTTCTTAGAAGTATTATGATGATTCCTTGGGTTATACCTACAGTAATTGCTGGTTTGCTTTGGGCTTGGATATATGCTAATCCCTATGGATTATTGCAATATTTAGTAAATATTTTTAGCGATGGTGCTATTACGGATTTTGGTATGTTAAATAATTCGAATACGGCTCTTTGGGGTGTAATAATTGCAGCATTATGGAAGCAAATTCCTTTAATTGCTTTACTTTTGCTTTCGGGAATGCAAAGTATACCTGATGACATAATAGAGGCAGCAAAAATAGATGGAGCTAATTATTGGAAATGTCTATTTAACGTAATACTACCACATATTAAAAGTGTCATAGCTGTTACTATGTCTATGTGTATAATTGAAAATTTTAAACAATATCCTCTTTTTGCCACATTAACAAATGGTGGACCAAATGGGGCTACAACTACTTTTGCTGTTTTGTCCTATGATGAGGCATTTATTAATTTTAATTATGGTTCTGGTGCAGCTGTTACTACAGTATGGTTATTGCTTATGGTTATAGTGGTATTTGTTTTTAATCGTTTTTTTAAAATGGAAAAGGGTTAAGGAGGGTTAATATTGAAAAATAAACGTGCTTTGACAATTATTGGTAGTTTTGCAAAATATTTTACATTACTACTTATTTTTACATTTTTGTTATTCCCTGTTTATTGGATGTTGGCAACTTCCTTAAAAACTAATACTGAATCTTATAATATGATACCAACATTATGGCCTCAAATTTTGTCTGTTGATGGATACAAAACTTTATTAAATGATGGAAAATTCTTAGTTTATTATAAGAATAATATAATTGTCTCGGCAGCAGCAGCAATAATTATATGTTTTATTTCTGTTTTTGGAGGCTATGCTCTTAGTAGATTTCATTTTAAATGGAATAGATGGCTTTTTGCCACATTTACATTTGCACAAATGATGCCTGTTATTAGCCGTTTAATTTCTTTATACACTATTTTAAGAAAACTAAATATGACAGATTCACATTTAGGTCTAGTTTTGGCCATTAGTGCAACGCAAGTACCTTTTACAGTTTCATTAATGGCTTCATTTTTTGATGGTCTTCCTAAAGAATTAGAGGAAGCAGCATATATTGATGGATGTGGTAGGTTTAGAACTTTATTTAGAATAATTATGCCTTTAGTTAT
>JBKECF010000107.1:0-1204 GCA_047974375.1 Lachnospirales bacterium | reverse complement strand
AATAAGAGATCATTCAATGGAAGAAGAAATAATGGAAAATCAAAATGCTCAACAATATATGAACTACACTATTGATGATGGGGAGAAGAAAGAACCAACAAGAAGAGTAAAAAAGCGACGTAAGAAAAATTACACTTTACGTTTATTTGCGTTGGTACTATTTATTATAGGAAGTATATACTTAATGTCTCTAGATTATTTTGATATTGAAACTATAAAAGTAACTGGAAATAATACTATAACTAAAGAACAGGTACTAAAAGAGGCGGGCATAAAAAAGGGAAATAATTTATTTGCTATAAATAAACGTAGAGTAGTCAAAAAAATGAAAAAAAATCCATATTATTCAAGTGTCAGAGTAAATAAAAATCTTCCCAATGAAATAGTATTAGAGATAGAAGAAAGAGTACCAAGTGTAGCATTACCATATGGAGGAAAATTTGTTATATTAGATGAACAAGGAGTTGTACTTGGACTAAAAAAAGAAAATCAAAAGCTTACACAGGTAACAGGAATAACAATTAAGACCATGGACAAGGGGAAGAGTTTGGAGCCGATAGAAAAAGAAGACTTTGCAAAGGCTTTAAGCATTATAAAAACTGCGAGGGAAAACGATTTGTTTTTTAAAAGCATAAGAATTGATAAAGAAAAGGTAGTAGCTAATGTTTACGATGGTTTATCGGTAAAGGGAGATGTAGGAGAGGTTTTACTCAATATGACAAATGGAAACTTACGTGACATACTATATGATTTATACACCAAAGGAATAAGGCGTGGAACAGTTAGAATAGTGGAAGGTAAATACTGTTCATTTACACCAACGGTGGAATAAATTTTAGTATTTTTTACTACTAAAATTTCATTTTATATGATATAATGATGATATATTTGTGAAACCATATTTTGGCAGGAGGATAATATAAATGGCTGGAACTTTTTTAGAGTTTGAAATAAATAACGAAGGAAAGGCGAAAATCATAGTTGTAGGTGTTGGTGGCGGTGGCTGTAATGCTGTAAACAGGATGATTGACGCGGGATTAAAAAATGTAAACTTTGTTGCAGTAAATACAGATAAACAAGATCTTGATGTTTCAAAAGCAGAAGCAAAACTTCAGATTGGATCAAAGCTGACAAAAGGACTAGGCGCAGGTGGTAATCCAGAAGTTGGACAGAAATCTGCAGAAGAAAATTTAGAAGACATAAC